>NZ_CM001439.1:3766642-4406820 GCF_000244955.1 Saccharomonospora marina XMU15
CGCACCCGGTCGGCCGACACGCTGCTGTGGCGCGCCGCGGGCATCGCGCTGCTGTCGGCCGCGGTGCTCGCGTCGCTGGTGACACCGCTGGGGCGGTGGGCGGTCGGCGACCTGTCGGTGGGGGTGGTGTGGTTCAACGCGATGGAGGTGGTCGCCTGGGCCGCTGTGTGGCTGGCGGGGTGGGGCGCGAACTCCGCGATGGCCCTTGTGGGCGGCTACCGGTTCCTCGCGCAGGGGCTCGCCTACGAACTCCCGCACATGTTCGCGCTCACCACGGCCGCGCTCGGCGCAGGCTCGCTGCGCGTCGCCGACATCGTGGGTGCGCAGCGGGACCTGTGGTTCGTGGTATGGATGCCGGTCGCCTTCGTGGTGTTCCTCGTCTCGGTGCTGGCGATGGCGTTCTTCCGCCCGTTCGACCATCCGCTCGGCCGCGACACCGCGGGCGGCGTGCTGGCCGAACTGTCCGGAGTGGACCGGCTGGTGTTCGTGTCCGGTCGCTGGCTGCTGCTGGTGTCCGGGGCGGCGATGTCGGTGCCGCTGTTCCTCGGTGGCGGGCTGGGGCCGCTGCTGCCTGGCTGGCTGTGGACGCTGGTGAAGACGGGGCTGGCTGTGGACGCTGGTGAAGACGGCGGCAGTGCTGGCCGCGCTGGTGTTCCTCGGCCGCAGGGTACCGACGATTCGCATGGACAGGTTCGAGGAGTTGTCCTGGCTGGTGCTGGTGCCGCTGACCCTGGTGCAGGCACTCGTCGTCGCCGTGGTCGTGCTCGTGGAAGGCGGGTGAGCGCAGTCGTGTGGAGTGAGGTCGCGTTCTGGTTGTGTGCCGCGGGCGCCGTCGGCGCGGGCATGCTGGTGTTTCGGGTGGACTCGATGGCCAGGGCGACCTTCGCGCTGCTGCTGTCGTTCGTGCTGGCCGCCGTCACGCTGCTGCTGGTGGGCCTGACCTACCTCGGCGTGCTCGTCATCCTCATGATGATCATGGAGATGCTGGTGATGGCGGTCTTCATGGTCATGTACATGATGAACCCGGCCGGGCTGATGCCGATGACGATGGTGCACAACCGACGCGGCGCGATGGCGATCGCGGTGAGCACCTTCGCCGTGCTCGCCACGGGCATCCTGCTCGTCGACTGGCCGCGGTCGCCCGCCCGGCCGCCTGCAGAGCCGACCCACGCGCTCGGCGAAGCGCTCATGGGCTCGAAGATGCTGGTGATGATGGTGCTCGGGCTCGGCCTGTTCGCCACCATCGTCGCCACCGTGGTGCTGGCCACCCACCGTGGCCGCTACGAGCGCTACGGCGACCGGCTCGACCGGCGCAGGCCGGACGACCCGACGCCGGGAGGTGTCGGCCGGTGAGCCTGCAGGACTACCTGTTGCTGGCGGCCGCGCTGTTCAGCGTGGGGCTTTACGGGGCGCTGTCGCAGCAGTCGATCGTCATGATCATGATGGGGCTGGAGCTGATCCTCAACGCGGTGATCGTCGGCGCGGCGGGGTTTTGGTACTTCACCTCCCCCGTTCGCCCGGACGGTCAGGTACTGGTGGTGCTGGCCGTGACGGCCATGGCCATCGAGATGGCCGTCGGCTTCGCCGTCACCACGGCACTGTTTCGCGCCCGCGACGTGGACATGACCGACATGGCCTCGGATCTGCGGGAGTGACGGCGGATGCTGTGGGCGCTGGTGACCGTTCCCCTCGCGGCGGGGGTTGGCCTGCTGGTGTGGGGCAGGCGCGCCGACCGGGCCGCGGCTGCGGTGGCACTCGTCGCGGCCGTGCTGTCGTCGGCGCTGGCGATCGCATGCGCCGTCGTCAGGCCCTCGGCTTCGGTGTCCTATTTGGAGGGCATTTCGTTCGGGCTGCGGGTGGACGGGCTCTCCTCGGTCATGGTGGTGACCGTGACGGTGGTGGCGCTCGCCGTGCTGGTGTCCGGCGCGGGCGAGTTCGGCGCGGGCCAGGCCCGGCCCCGGTTCTTCGGGCTGCTGCTGGTGTTCGTCGCCGCGATGCTGGTGACCGTCACCGCCACCACGCTGCTGTCGCTGCTGATGGCGTGGGAGGTGATGGGTGCGATGTCCTACGCGCTGATCGGCCTGCACTGGCGGCGCGACCGAAACGTCGAGTCGGGCAACATCGCCTTCCTCACCACAAGGGCCGCCGACCTCGGCCTTTATCTCGCGGCGGGCGCGGCGCTGGCGGGCGGAGCGGACGGCCTGGCGCTGGCGGGGCTCGCGTCGCTGCCGGGCGGGTGGCGCGACGCCGTCGCGGCGGGCGTGGTGCTGGCAGCGCTCGGCAAGTCCGCCCAGTTGCCGTTCAGTTTCTGGTTGTCCAGAGCGATGGACGGCCCCAGCCCGGTGTCCGCGCTGCTGCACTCCGCGACGATGGTGGCCGCCGGGGCGTACCTGTTGCTGCGTATGCAGCCGCTGCTGGCCGCCACGGGCTGGGCAGCCTCGGTGGTGACCTGGGTCGGCATGGTCACGGCGCTGGCGCTGGGCGCGGTGGCGCTCGCGCAGCCCGACCTCAAACAATTGCTGGCCGCGTCCACGTGCGCGCAACTGGGGTTCATGGTGGTGGCCGCGGGGGCGGGAGGCATCGCAGCAGGCAGCGCGCACCTGGTGACCCACGCGGTGACCAAGAGCCTGCTGTTCCTGGCCGCTGGTGCATGGCTGACCGCTTTGGGCACCCGGGACCTGGGGCGGTTGCGTGGCGCCGCTCGACGTTACCCGCTCGTGGGCGGCTCGTTCGTGGTCGGCGCGGCCTGCCTCGCCGGGCTGGCACCACTGTCCATGTGGGCCACCAAGGACCAGGTGCTGGCGGTGGCGCTGCACGAGTCGACGCCGCTGTACCTGCTCGGACTCGCGGCCTCGGCACTGTCGGCGGGCTACGCCGCGCGTGCGGCCGTGCTGGTGCTGGCTCCGCCACCGCAGACCCGACCCGGTCCGCCGGTGGCGGCGGCACAGCGATACCCGTTGCCACCGCTGGCGGCGGGTGCGGCACTGCTCGGCGTGCTCGCCGTGCACGGCGTGTGGACCGCCTACGCGGATGTGGTGGCGGGCGTCGCGCTGCCGACACCGGTGTGGTGGGAGTACCTGCTTTCCGCCGGGATCGCGCTGGTGGCGGCCGCCGCGGCGGCCGGTGTCGTGCGCAGGCTCGGCGACGTGCCGTCACAACGGCGGCTCGCGGACTGGTTCGGCCTGGAACGGCTGGCCTACCTCGGCATCGTCGCGCCCGCGCTGAGCGGGACGCGGGCGCTGGCGCGGTTCGACGACCGGGTGGTCGACGGCGGCGTGCGTGCCGTCGGCACGTTCGGCACGGCACTGGCCCGGCTCACCGACAACCGGCTGGAATGGTCGCTCGATTCGGCCGTGAGCACCGTGACCCGGCTGTTCCGCACGCTCGGCCGGTTGGCAAAGCGCCCGCAGACGGGGCAGCTGCACCAGTACTACGCGCAGGCGTTCGTGGCGCTGGCGGCGCTGGCGGCGCTGCTGATCCTGATTACGGCGGTGAGGTGAGCGTGCTCAGTATCGTGGTGTTCTGGCCGCTGGCGGTCGCGGTGGTGCTGCTGGCGGTGCCCCGGCTCGGCGACTCCGTGGTGCGGTGGGCATGGGTGGTGGCCACCGCCGTCGAGGTGGCGCTGGTGGTGACGCTGTGGGTGGCCTACACCCCCGGCGCCTCCGGCTTCGGGTACGAGGTGAACCGGCGCTGGATTCCCACCGTCGACTCCGGATACCACGTCGGCGTCGACGGGCTCAGCCTGCCGCTGGTGGCGGTGACCGCGGTGCTGTTCCTGGCGTGCGCGGTGTACTCGCTGCGGCAGACCCACCGGGTCAGGGCGTTCGTGGCGCTGTTCCTGTTCCTGTTCCTGGAGACGGTGTGCCTCGGGGTGTTCGTTGCGCTGGACCTGATCCTGTTCTTCGTCTTCTTCGATCTGTCCATCGTGGGCATGTACTTCGTCATCTCCGGCTGGGGGCATCGTGACGCGGCACGCGCGGCGCTGAAGTTCTTCCTCTACACCTTCGTCGGCTCGCTGGCGCTGCTGCTGGGTTTCATCGGGCTGTACGTCGCGGCGGACCCGGGCACGTTCGACATCGTGCGACTGTCCGAACTCAACCCGCTCGCCGGGCAGGGCACCTTCGGTGTGCTGGTGCTGCTGGCGATCGTGATCGGGCTGGCGATCAAGACGCCCACCGTGCCGTTCCACACCTGGCTTCCGCCCGCGCACACCGAGGCCCCAGCGGCGGGCTCGGCGATCCTGGCCGGGGTGTTGCTGAAGCTGGGTACCTACGGGTTCGTGCGCGTGGCCATGCCGCTGCTGCCCGCCACCTGGCGCGACTACGCGCCCGTGATCGTGGTGGTGGGGGTACTGAGCGTGCTCTACGGTGCGCTGGTGGCGCTCAGCCAGCGCGACTTCAAACGGATGATCGCCTACACGTCGGTGAACCACATGGGCTACGTGATCCTCGCGGTCGGCGCGGCGGGTCTGCTCGCCGGATCGAACGCGCAGGCGCACGACCTCGCCGTCACCGGAGCCGTGACCCAGATGGTGAGCCACGGGTTGATCACCGGTGCGCTGTTCCTGCTCGCGGGCGTGCTGTTCGAACGGGGACGCACCTACGACATGGGCTCCTACGGCGGGCTGGCGGCGCGGGCCCCGAGGTTCGCGTGGCTGACCGCGCTCGCCGCGTTCGCCTCCCTCGGCCTACCGGGCTTCTCCGGGTTCATCGCGGAGTTCCAGATCTTCACCGGCTCGCTCGCGGGCGCGCCGGTGGCCACGGCGCTGGCCTTCCTCGGCATCCTCGTCACGGCCGCGCTGTTCCTGCGCGCATACCAACGGCTGTTCCTCGGCGCGCCCCGGTCGGCCACCGGCGGGGTCGTCGCAGACCTCACCGTGGCCGAGACGGTCTCGATCGCCCCGCTGATGGCGCTGGCCGTGGTGATCGGGTTGTTCCCGCGGTTCCTGCTGGACACGATCGAGCCCGCCGCCCGCACCCTCGGTTCGCTGCTGAGTCGCTGACATGAGGGCGACGATGCTGACGCAACTGTGGCTGCTGCTGCCCGAACTGCTGCTCACCGGCAGCGCCGTGCTCGGCCTGCTGCTGGGCTCCTTCCTGCCCCGGCGGCGGCAGTGGCTGGTGCGCGCGCTGGCCTTCTCGAGCTGCGCGGCGGGCGCGGTGGCGGCGGTGGCGTTCTGGGGCGAGCACACCACCGTGTTCGAGGGCGCCTACGCGCTCGACGTGGCCACCGCCACGGTGCGCGTGGCGGTGCTCGGCTCGGTGGCGCTGGTGCTGGCGCTGGCCGCCCCAGGGGTGCGCGGTGATCGGCGCGAGACCGAGTTCGTGGTGCTGTTGCTGCTCGGAGCGCTCGGCGCGGTCGTACTCGCGGGCGCGAACGACCTGCTGCTGCTCGCCGCGGCCTACCTCCTCGCCAGCGTCCCGCTGTACGCGCTCACCGCGTTCGCCAAGGACGCACCCGGCACCGAGGCGGCGATGAAGTACTACCTGATGGGCGCGCTGCTGGGGGTGATTATGCTGTTCGGCCTGACGGTGCTGCTGGGACTGGGCCGATCCACGGCGTACCCGCTGCTGGCGCAGACCCTGCCGGGCTCGGCCACCGCCGCGCTCGCCACCGGTGCCGTGCTGTTGCTGGCAGGGCCGCTGTTCAAGGCGGGGGCGGTCCCCGCGCACTTCTGGGTGCCCGATGTGGCCGAAGGCGCCAAGCCTTCGGTGGCAGCGCTGGTCACCACGATCCCGAAGCTCGGGGCGATCGTGGCGGTCTACCGGTTCGTCGCGGAGCCGCTCGCCGCCACCGGAGTGGACTGGCGAATGCTGCTGGCGGTGCTGGCGACCGCGACCATGACGCTGGGCAACCTGGCCGCGTTCTTCCAGGACAACGTGCGAAGGCTGCTGGGTTACTCGACGATCAGCCAGGTCGGCTACCTGCTGATGGCGGTGGCGGCGGCGGGTACCGCGCTGGCGCTGCCCAGCCTGTTGCTCTACCTCATCGCGTACGCGGTGACCAATCTCGGTGCGTTCGCCGTGGTGGCCGCCGTGCCCGCCGCCCGCACCGTTGGCGACTACCGGGGTCTGGCGCGAAGCAGGCCCTGGCTGGCGCTGAGCCTGGTGGTGTGCCTGCTCGGGCTCGTCGGCACCCCGCCGACCGGGGTCTTCGCCGGGAAGCTCGCGGTGTTCACCGCCGCCTTCGAGGCCGGCCTCGGCTGGCTCGTCGTGGTGGCCGTGGTGAACACGGTGGCGAGCCTGTTCTACTACCTGCGCTGGGTCGCGCCCGCGGTGAGCCGCGACGGCCGAGGTTCCGCCGTCCCGGCGGCGGCGTGGCCCTCGGTCACCGCCTACGTCGCCGCGGTGGTGTCGCTGGCGCTGGGGCCGCTGGCGGGTCTGCTGCTCACGGCGGTCGGTGCGGGCCCTTCCCCACTGTCGTGACTCAGCGGTCGCGGCGGTGGTGCGGGATGCCGAGGGTGACGTGATCGGCGTAGTCCAGTGCCTCGGCGACCAGCGCGCTCAGGTGATCGCTTGCCACGCGGTAGAGCACCCTTCTGCCGTCCTTGCGCGCGTGCACCAGTCCGGCCAGCCGCAGCCGGCCGAGGTGCTGCGACACCGAGGAGCGCGAGGCGGGCACCCTGGCACTGAGCGTGCTGACGTCCTGCTCGGTGGTCAGCAGGCTCAGCAGTTGCAGCCGGGTGGGGTCGGCCAGCAGCGCCAGTACCTGCGCGGCCTCGGCGAACCGATCGGCCTCGGCCCGCAGGCCCCCGGAGACGTCGTCGTGCGCGCGCATGCTTGCATGATTGCGCGTCGTTCGCCAAGCTGGCAAGGGCAACGCCGGAACGGAGGGTTCGCTTCATGGGTCGAGGGCACGAGCACGGACACGGGCACGGCCACGGTCGGGAGCGCGCGGGTGGCGTGCGCTCGGTGGTGGCGGGCCTTCGCCACCTGCTGACGCCACACAGCCATGACAGCGCCGACCGGATCGACACCGCGCTGGAGGCCAGCAGGCGGGGAATGCGCACGCTGGGCTGGTCCTTCGTCGCGTTGCTGGTCACCGCGGCCGTACAGGCGGTGGTGGTGCTGTTCACCGGTTCCGTGGCGCTGCTGGGCGACACGATCCACAACGTCGCCGACGCGCTGACCGCGGTGCCGGTGGCGATCGCATTCGTACTCGGCAGGCGGGTGGCCACCCGGCGCTTCACCTACGGTCTCGGGCGCGCGGAGGACCTGGCGGGACTGGTCGTGGTCCTGATCATCGCGGCCTCGGCCGTGCTGGCCGGATACGAGTCGGTGCACAGGCTGCTGGACCCGCAGCCGGTCACGAACCTGTGGGCGGTGGCGCTCGCGGGCGCGATCGGGTTCGCGGGCAACGAACTGGTCGCGCGCTGGCGCATCACGGTCGGGCGGCAGATCGGCTCGGCCGCGCTGGTGGCCGACGGGATGCACGCGCGCGTGGACGGCTTCACGTCGCTTGCCGTGGTGCTCGGCGCGGCCGGGGTGGCCGTGGGTTTCCCGCTCGCCGACCCGCTGATCGGACTGGCCATCACGGTCGCGATCCTGTTCGTGCTGCGCGACGCGGCGAGGGAAGTGCTGCGCAGACTCATGGACGCGGTGGACCCCGCGGCTGTCGAGCAAGCCGAGCGGACGGCGCTGGGTGTGGCGGGTGTACTCGACGCGGGTGAGGTGCGGATACGCTGGATCGGGCACAGCCTGCACGCCGAACTCGCGGTGACGGTCGCGGCCGAGCTGACGGTGCGCCAGGCTCATCTGATAGCACACCAGGTGGAGCACGACCTGCTGCACGCCATTCCCCGGCTGGCCAAGGCGGTTGTGCACACCCAACCCGCCGCGGGGGCCGACGAGGCCCACGCCCTGCTGGCCCACCACCGCTGACCACAACTCGCGAGTCCCCCGCTCCCGTCCGCGAGTCCCCCGCTCCCGTCCGCGAGTTCTGCGCTCCCGACTACGGATGTGCAGCCACGTACCGCCCGGGCACAACCGGATCACGCCCGCCCGAGGATTGTCGCCTGCTGTCTGCCAATGTTGCCCGAGTCGATCGAGGAGGTACGGTGACCGATCCCCTGGCGCAGCTCACGTGGCTGGACGGCGACAACCCGCTGGACGACATCTTCTGCGTCTCCTTCTTCCACCAGCTCGCTCCGCGCGAGGTGTTGCGCCGCTTCGGCGCCCCCTCACCCGAGGGCGAGCGGATGACGTTCGACGATCTCATCGAGGTGGTCAGCAGGCACGTCGAACAGACACAAGGTGCGAGCGGTAGCGGGTACGTCGGGGTGGTCCGTTGCGGCGAATGGAGCGTGGCGATCGAGCCGTACGGGTGGGAAGGCACGCTGCCCGAGGTGATCACCGGGCTGTCGCTGTCCAGCGAGGTCGTGGCGATCAACCGGCATGACTACGCCGAGGACCACTTCGTCCACGCGGTGGACGGCACCGTCATCACGGGCCTGCTGCCGGATGTGCCGAGCCAGCGATACGGCAGCGAACCGGAGCGGCTCGTGCCGTTGCTGCGCGAGGTCGGCCTGGATCCGCTGGAGGAGGACGGTGAACGCCCCGAGTTCCCGATCGCTTCGGCTTTCGCGGTGGCGGCCAGGATGACGGGTGTGCTCTTCACTCCGCAGTTGCTGAACCAACCGCTGCTCGTGGGTGACATCCGGACGTAGCCGTCGGCCGCCGAAACGTTGTCGCGGCGACCGGGCCTCGCGAGCGGCCCGGGCAGGCGGCCACCCGCGCACGTGAGGTCTACACCACCTGCTCGTTCTGTGTGTCGTCCTGCTCGGTGAGCTTCCACTTGAGCTGGAACTCGACCTCCTCCTCGACCGCACCGCGCTCGTGTTCGACGGAGAACTGCGCGCCCGCCGGAACGTTGATGCGCTCGCCCGCGATCTGGATCCGGAACGGCTTGCCCGACTCCAGGGCGTCGGCGAGGCGCCGCAACTTGGCGACCACCTCCGAGGTGGAGTAGAACCGCTCGACGTCTCGTGGTGCGTCCGACACGACAACCTCCCAGTGTGGTGACCCGGATTCGTCGCGTGACATTCAACCGCATGACCGCACCGGGGAACTCGCGGGCGAGAGCGGGGGGCTCGCCGACGGGAACGGGGGACTCGCCGACGGGAACGGGGGACTCGCGGGTCAGGGCACCACGGCTGAAGCGATGGCCAGGTATATCAGGATCGACAGCAGGTCCTGCACCACGGTGGCCAGCGGGCCGGACCCGTAGACCGGGTCCGTACCCAACCGGGACAGCAGCCACGGCAACACCATCGCCACCAGCGTCGCCACCGCGCACGCGGCGAACAACGCCAGCCCCACCGCGACGGCGACCGCGAGGTCGCCCCAGAACACGACCGTCAGCGCCAGCGCACCGGCCGCGAGCAACAGCCCGATCAACACACCGGTGACAGCCTCGCGCAGCGCGACCCGACCTACCGGCACCCCGACCGAAAGGCCGCGCACCACGAGAGTCTCGGTCTGCGTGCCGACGGCGTCGGCGAGATACACCACGGCGGGCACGAAGAACGCCAGCAGCACCTGCCGGTCCAGCAGGCTCTCGAACGCCCCCACCACTCCTGCCGACAGCATGGCGCCGGTCAGCCCGAGCAGCAGCCAGGGCAACCTGTGCCACAGCCTGCGCGGAACCCGCTCCACCGTGGCCTGCCGCGCGGCCGAGGCGGTGCCGAGGAAACCGCCGAGCCGGGCAAGGTCCTCGTCGTGCTCGGCCAGCAGCACCCCCATCAGCCGCTGCGCGGGGATCAGCCCGAGAAACCGCCGGTCCTCGTCGACGACCGCCAGCCCCGGCTCGTCGTGCCGCACGGCCGCCCACGCCGCGCGTTCCTGCGCGGCGTCCGGTGATACGACCGGCGGGTCGGGGTCCATCACCTCGGACACGACGGCCTTCGGCCGGGCAGCGAGCAGCCGCTCGACGGTGGTCAGGCCGACGAGTCGCTCACCCTCGCACACGGCCGCCAGCGCGGCGGTGTCGAACCGCCGCCCCCGCAGCCGGTCCAGTACGTCGGCGACGCTGTCGCCGGGTGCGCAAACCGGAACTCTGCGGGTGGCGTGCTGTGCGGCCGTGCCGAGAGTGGCGGACCCGGTGGATACGTCGGTGGCGGTCATGGCCCATTGTCACGTGGCCGTACCGCCCCGGGCATGCTCACGGCTTGAGCAGCACCTTGGTGTAGCCCTCCTCGCGACGGTCGAAGCGCGCGTAGGCATCGGCAGCCTCCTCCAGCGGGCGGCGCTGCGACACCACGAAGCTGGGCCGTGCCCTGCCCGCGATGATGAGGTCGCGCAGCTGGCGGTTGTACGCCTTGACGTTGGCCTGGCCGGTGCCCATGCGCAGGCCCTTCTCGAAGAAGCGGCCCACGTCCACCAGCAGCCTGCCCTTCTTGGCGTCCTCGCTGGGACCACCGGGGTCGTTGGGCAGGTACAGCCCCACCACCCCGAGCGAACCGGTGGCGCGCACCGTCTCGATGAGGTCGTTGAGCACCACCGACGGCTGCTCCTCGCCCTCGGGGACGGTGGCCTGGTAGCCGACAGCGTCGATACCACGGTCGGTGCCGCCGAGGGTGCGCTCCTGGATCTGCTCCGGCGCGCTGCCCTGGGTGAAGTCGATCGGGACCGCCCCGATCTCCTCGGCCAGCCGCAGCCGGTCGGGGACCTTGTCGACGACGAACACCTGCGAGGCGCCACGCAGGATCGAGGAGTAGGCGGCCATCAGCCCGACCGGGCCCGCGCCGTACACCGCGACGGTGTCACCCGGCGAAACACCGGCCAGCTCGGTGGAGTGATACCCGGTGGGGAAGATGTCGGCCAGCATCGCGAAGTCGTCCTCGTGCTGCTCACCTCGCGGCAGCTGCAGGCAGTTGAAGTCGGCGAACGGCACCCGCAGGTACTCGGCCTGCCCGCCCTTGTACGGGCCCATGCCGACGTAGCCGTAGGCACCGCCCGCGAAGCCGGGGTTCACCGTCAGGCAGAACCCGGTCCTGCCCGCGAGGCAGTTTCGGCAGAAGCCGCAGGCGATGTTGAACGGCAGGGACACCCGGTCGCCCGCCCGGACGGTTTCGACGCCGGAACCGACCTCGGTCACCACGCCCATGTTCTCGTGGCCGAACACGATTCCCGGTTCGGCTGCCGTGCGGCCCTCGTACATGTGCAGATCCGAGCCGCAGATGGCCGTGGAGGTGATCTTCACGATCGCGTCGGTCGGCTGCTCGATCCGCGGGTCCTCGACCTGCTCGATGTCGATCTGGTTGGGGCCTTCGTAGACAACGGCTTTCATTTCGCACTCCCTGCTCGGCGATGTGCCTTCCGTCCTCGACTACCCGCCCGGACCAGGTCCATGCACAGCCGTGCATTCGATCGGCGGTGACCGCGAGAGGGTGCGGTGTCAGCACGGCCCGGCGCGCCACTGCCTGCATTCGGCGACGAAACCGGGCAGGGCGCGCCGGGCGAAGGACTCGGCGTCCCAGTCGCCGTCCAGCTCCTGCCACGGCACGTGCGGGCAGGCGTAGCAGTACGCCTGTTGCCCCTCGGTCAACGTGAGTGCGGTGAGGTCGTAGAAGTCGTCCTCGAACTCGTCGATGACGCGCCATTCGTTCGGCGCCAGGTCTGTCAGCAGCAGCCCGTCCGCCCTGCCGGACCCTGGCACCAGCACGGGGTAGCACCGTCCGCGTAGTGCGGCCGCCCGCCAACCCTCCGCGGCCGACGCGGCAGCGGTGGGCACCCGCCCGAGCAGCGCCTGGAGCACCGCGGCGAACCGCAGCGTTCCGTAGACGAACAGCGGTGCCGGCCGCGCCGCCACGGCAGCGAGCCTGCCCGGCAGCCGGGCGGTCAACGCCGTTCCTTCGCAGCAGCCATCGCGAAGTCATCATCCCGGCGCACCTGGCGAGCGGTCAATCGCGGTGACGTGGGCCACGGCGCCGCCGCGACCGCGTCACCCGTGGTACGAAAAGCGGATGACCGACGTCGTGATCTGCGAGCCGATCCGTACCCCGGTGGGCCGCTACGGCGGCATGTTCTCCGACGTGCCGGTGACCGCGCTGGCGGCGCGGGTGATCGAGGAACTCGTCAGCCGCACGGCTGTCGACCCGGCGACCATCGACGACGTCGTTCTCGGCAACTGCTATCCAAGCGGTGAGGCACCCGCGATCGGCAGGGTCGCCGCGCTGGACGCCGGGTTGCCCGTGCAGGTGCCGGGCCTGCAGCTCGACCGGCGGTGCGGCTCGGGGTTGCAGGCCGTGCTCGACGCGGCGATGCGGGTGGCCACGGGGGCGGCGGAACTCGTGCTGGCAGGCGGCGCGGAGAGCATGAGCAACGTGGAGTTCTACTCCGACCGGATGCGCTGGGGCGTGCGCGGCGACGGTGTGCGGCTGCACGACCGGCTGGCCAGGGCCAGGGTGACGGCTGGCGGCGCGAACCATCCGGTGCCCGGTGGGATGCTGGAGACCGCGGAGAACCTGCGCCGCGAGTACGGAATCTCGCGCGCCGAGCAGGACGAGCTCGCGTTGGAGTCGCACCGGCGCGCGGTGGCGGCGATCGAGGACGGCAGGTTCGCCGAGGAGATCGTGCCGGTGACGGTGCCGGGCAAGCGTGGAAAGCCGGACACCACGGTTTCGCGCGACGAGCATCCGCGCGCCGACACCACGGTGCAGCGACTGGCCGGGCTGCGCCCGATCATGGCGGGCGACGACCCGGAGGCGACGGTGACGGCGGGCAACGCCAGCGGCCAGAACGACGGCGCCGCGGCCTGCCTCGTCACCACGAGGGACAAGGCTGAGCAGTTGGGGCTGCGGCCGTTCGCGCGGCTGGTGTCGTGGGCCGTGGCGGGAGTGCCGCCACGCACGATGGGCATCGGCCCGGTGCCCGCGACGGAAAAGGCGCTGGCTCGCGCCGGTCTCACGCTCGCCGAGCTGGATCTGATCGAGCTGAACGAGGCGTTCGCTGCACAGGTGCTGGCGTGCACGCGGGAGTGGCAGTTCACCGACAGCGACTTCGATCGGCTGAACGTCAACGGCTCGGGTATCTCGCTCGGGCATCCGGTCGGCGCCACCGGGGCCCGTATCCTCGCCACCCTGCTGCGGGAGATGCGCAGGCGAGATGCTCGCTACGGGCTGGAAACCATGTGCATCGGCGGCGGGCAGGGGCTCGCGGCGGTCTTCGAACTCAGCCGTTGACCGCCGCGCTGGGGGCGGCGGTCTCGGGCAGCGCGAACAGCGACACAAAGCGCAACGCCACGTCGCGGTCGCCGCTGAACCGCACCGTGCCTTCGGCCACGGCGGTGTCGAGCTCTCCCGCGCCGTAGACGAGCACGGCCAGCGATCTCGGTTCGTCGGCCTCGAGCACAACGTCCGGTTCGTTCGCCGTGGCGGGCACGACGGTGAAGGTGCCGTTCGCCACCTCGGCGCGGAAGGTGTGCTCGCCGATGCGCAGGCCGACGCGCATGGCGGGCTCGCCCGCGGTGTCTCGCACGTTGGTGCGCAGCGAAAGGATCAACGCACTGGTGCTCAGGTTCGTTCCGGGACGCCAGCTCGGCGAGCGGAACCCCCAGCGGCCGAGCGCGCAGACGACCGGCTCCAACTCCTGTCCCCACTCGGTGAGCTGGTACACCGCCGACGCGGCTGGCGGCGGAAGCTTGGCCCTGCGCACGACACCCTCCCGCTCCAGGTCCGACAGTCGCTGCGAGAGCACGTTGGTGCTGATGCCGGGCAGGTCGGCGCGCAGGTCGGAATAGCGCTTCGGGCCCAGCAACAGCTCGCGCACCACGAGCAGCGCCCACCGCTCCCCCACCAGATCGAGTGCGTGAGCCATCCCGCACATGTCGTTGTAGCTGCGCCGCGTGGCCATCGGATCAACTCCACAAGTTGTAAGTTGTCTTTTCAAATCTATCACTTGTTTTTTAGAAGTGGCCACTGTTACATTCTGCCTCCAGGGTCGGAGGGAGACGGCATGACCGGGGTACGAGTGTTGGTCGGGACGCGCAAAGGAGCGTTCATCCTGACCTCGGACGGCAAGAGACAACAGTGGGACATCAGCGGGCCGCACTTCGCGGGCTGGGAGGTTTACCACATGAAGGGATCGCCCAGCGATCCCGACCGGATCTACGCGGCGCCGTCCGGCGGCTGGTTCGGGCAGGTGGTGCAGCGCTCCGACGACGGCGGCCGAACCTGGAACCCCGTCGGCAACAAGTTCGCCTACGAGGGCGGCACGGGCACGCACCAGTGGTACGACGGCACCCAGCACCCGTGGGAGTTCGCGCGGGTGTGGCACTTCGAGCCGTCGCTGACCGAGCCGGACACCGTGTACGCGGGCGTGGAGGACGCCGCGCTGTTCCGCTCCGTCGACGGCGGCTGGACGTGGCAGGAACTGCCGGGGCTGCGCCGCCACGATTCGGCGTCCTCCTGGCAACCGGGGGCGGGCGGGATGTGCCTGCACACCATCGTGCAGGACCCGCGCGACGCGGGACGGCTGTTCGTGGCCATCTCGGCGGCGGGCGCGTTCCGCACCGACGACGCGGGTGAGTCGTGGCGGCCCATCAACAAGGGGCTGCGCTCCGACGGCATCCCCGACACCGACGCCGAGGTGGGCCACTGCGTCCACAACCTCGCCATGCACCCGCAGCGGCCCGACGTGCTGTACATGCAGAAGCACTGGGACGTGATGCGCACCGACGACGGCGGCGAGACCTGGCACGACATCGGCGGCAACCTGCCGACCGACTTCGGCTTTCCCATCGACGTGCACGCGCACGAGCCGGACACCGTCTACGTGGTGCCGATCAAGAGCGACTCCGAGCACTTCCCGATCGACGGCAGCCTGCGTGTCTACCGCAGCCGCACCGGCGGCCACGAGTGGGAGCCGCTCACCGAGGGCCTGCCGCAGCGCGACTGCTACGTCAACGTGCTGCGCGACGCGATGGCCGTCGACACCCTGCAGGAGTGCGGCATCTACTTCGGCACGACGGGTGGCCAGGTGTACGTGTCACCGGACTCGGGGGCGCACTGGACGCCGATCGTGCGAGACCTGCCCGCCGTGCTCTCGGTGGAGGTGCAGTCGCTGCCATGATCCGCGTCGCACTGCCCACCCACCTGCGCACGCTCGCGCGCGTGGACGGCGAGGTACGGCTGGAGATCGCGGGCACCGCCACGCTGGGTTCGGTACTGGACGCGCTCGAGGAGCGTTACCCTGCGCTGCGCGGCACGGTGCGCGACCAGGTGACGCTGCGGCGCAGGGCGTTCGTGCGCTTCTTCGCCTGCGAGGAGGACCTCTCCCACGAGCCGCACGACACCGCGCTGCCCGCCCCGGTGCTGGCAGGCACCGAACCGCTGCTCATCGTTGGCGCGATGGCAGGCGGCTGAAGGCTCCTACGGCGGGCTGGCGGCGCGGGCCCAAAGGTTCGCGTGGCTGACCGCACTCGCCCGGCCACGAAGTGGACCGACCCCGGCCCTGTGGGTTCAGCGGGTCCGGTGGGCCGGTGGCCGGTGGACCCAGCCCCGGCAAGAGCCGCGCCCGGTGCGCTCGGCGGGCTCAGCCGAGCGTGACCGGCAGTGACTCCACCCCGTAGACGATCGACGCCTTCCGGAAGGTCAACTCCTGCGGCGGCACGGCGAGTCGCATCCCTGGGAACCTGCGCACCAGCGCGGGATAGGCGGCCCGCAGTTCCATCCTGGCCAGTTCCGCGCCGACGCAGCGGTGCACCCCGTAACCGAACGCCAGGTGCGAGGTCGGCTCCCTGCCGGAGTCGAACTCCTCCATGCCGGCCCCGAGTACGTGGTCGCGGTTGGCGCCGCTGAGCGAGCACAGCACCATGGCGCCCTTGCCGATCCGCACCCCGCCCACCTCGACGTCCTCACGCGCGAAGCGGGGGAAGGCGACCTGCACCACGGTCAGGTAGCGCAGCAGTTCCTCCACCACCGGCGCGACCGCGTCGTCGTCGTCGCGAACGAGCTTGAAGGTGTCCGGATCGTTGAGCAGGACGAGGGCGCCCAGCGACAGCATGCTCGCGGTGGTCTCGAAGCCACCGGTGAGCACCCCGTCGGCGAGTCCCGCCAACTCGGTGTCGCTGACCTCGTCGCCGTGCTCGGTGATGATCATGCCGAGCAACCCGTCGCCCGGCCGCTCCCGCTCGCGGCGCACCACGCCACGCAGGTATTCCAGCGACTCCGAGATCGCGCCCAGCGAGGCGCCCGCGCCACCGAAGAGGTCGAAGCGCGCGACGGCGTGCCGCTGGAACTCCTCACGGTCGTCGTAGGGCACCCCGAGCAGGTCACAGATCACCAGTGACGGGATCGGCAGCGCGAACTGCTCGACGAGGTCGACGGGCTCCGCCGCGGCCGCCATCGCGTCGAGGCGCTGCGCCACGATCGTCTCGATGCCCGGCTTCAACCGCGACAGCCTTCGCATCGTGAACTCCGGCGTCAACAGCTTGCGCAGCCTGGTGTGCGCGGGAGGGTCGGCGAAGCCCAGCCCGCCAGGATTGTCGTCGGCGGCCGTGCCCGCCTTGCCGACCAGGTTGCCGAAGTCGTTGCTGAACGACTTGGCATCCGCCAGCACCGCCTTGGCCTCCTCGTGGCCGGTGACGAGCCACACGTCCAGCCCTACCGGCAGCGGTAGTTTGGAGACCGGCTCGCTGTCCCTTCGCGTCCCCAACTCGGCGACGGGATCGAGGCCGTCCCGCCGCAGCGGCAGCAGGGCGCCGTCAGGCAGCAGCGACATCCTCGACAGGTCGAGGCCCTTCCTGCGAGCGCGCGCCAGGTAGGCGCGCGCGAACCACGACAACACCCTTGATCGGAGATTCCCCACGAAGGGACGGTACCAACAACGCGGCAGCGGTTGGGCCGTCACCGGACCGGAGACGCTGTGTAGTCGATTGACTTCGCCCACTGTTGATCTATACTCCGGCTTGCCGAGCGCCGATGCTCATGATCAATTACTGGGGAAGCGAGTTGTCCGTCGTGACCAGCGGTCAAGCCAGGCCCTGGCCGGGTGGCACGCGGCAGGCCCGCATCGCCGCCTCGACGCGACGTCACCGGCGGTTCGGGAGTGAGGCGAGTCGGTAGCACTGTGGGGATTCGCGGCAACAACGACGATCATGGTGGGTAGGGTCCGAGCTGGTTGACGTACTGGGGAGGCAGACCCGGACAACGGGGATGCTCGCGAGTTCGACCCGTTCGCCTCGCGTACGTGGTCCCACCTGACGAGACGCACCAATCATCTTCGCTTCTTCGACAACTGGGTGATCATGACACTTCCGTCGACAAGGCCCCCTACCCGACAGCCGATCCTGTGGCTGTGCACCGGCGTCGCCGTCAGTTACGTCGTCGTCGCCTCGATCTTCCTGCTCGCAGCCGACGGCAGCGCGCTGCAGGACACGCTGCTGCTGGCCGCGGGCGTGTTGGCCGTGGCAGCGCTGGGCGTACACGCCGCGGTGTCCGACCGCGCGCTACGGGCGCACGAAGCCACGCTGCGCAACCAGCAGGCGGTGGCGGGAGAGCAGGGCGTGGCACTGGAGTCCATGGCCGAACAGGTGGAGGCATTCGCGCAGGGCGCGCCCGCCGCACCGCCGCTGCCCGAACTGTCCCCGTCGGGACGCCCGGCCGCACTGCTGCACCGGGCGGCCGCGGTGCTCGACCGGCTCCGCGACGATCAACAGGGCCGCCAGGACGCCGTGCACGCCGCGGTGGTCGCGCTCGCCAGGAAGGCGCAGACCTCGGCACACCGCCTGCAGGAGGAGGCCTCGCGGATGGTGCAGCGCCATCCCAGCGACCCCGACATCCTGCACACCAGCATGCGGGTGGACCACGCGGCCGCACAGCAGGCGCGGCACGCGCAGACGCTTGCCGCGCTGTGCGGCGAGTGGCCGGGACAGCAGTGGCACGAGCCGCTGCCGATCGCCGACGTCGTGCGAGGCGCGGCGGGCCGGATCACCGCCTTCCAGCGGGTCGAGATCTCCGGAGACCCGGGGGTCGCCGTCTCGCCGCGCGTCGTGGAACCGCTGATCCACCTGGTGGCCGAACTGCTGGCCAACGCGACCCAGTCCTCGCCGCCCACCACCAACGTCCTCGTGACGTTGCGGCACGTGCAGCGCGGTGCGGTGATCGAGATCGACGACTGCGGGGTCGGCCTCGACGACAGGAGGCTGGAACAGGCCCGCGAGATCGCCTCCGGCAGGCGCCCGGTCGGGCTGGCCGAGTTGGGCGAGATCCCGCAGACGGGTCTGCCCGTGGTCGGCGCGTACGTGCGCCGCTACGGGTTCAGGGTGGACCTGACGGAATCGGTGTACGGCGGCGTGCGAGCCATCACGCTGGTGCCCTCGGAACTGGTCGAGACCATTCCGCCCGGCGGCTCGGCGACGGTCGGCGAGCACGCTCTGACCCGTAAGCAGCCTCCGCGACCGGCCGAGCCACCCCGGCACCGGGAGCCCGAGCGGCGTGAGGAGCCCGAACCGAGGACAACCGGAACCGTCGAGGGGAACCTGTCCTCGCTGCCGAAACGGCGCTCGCGGCGTGGCGAGGCCCCTGCCAAGACCGTCGACTCCGATGTGGAATGGCCGGGGCCGGGCAACACCCGCGCCAGCACACACAGCACGCAGACCGCCGAGCAGGCAGGCCAGTGGATGGGTGCGTTCCTGCGCTCCTCGCCCGGCCTGCCGACGGGTGCGGCGCGTACCGATTCATCAGCCGACGTTGACAACACTTCGGAGGAGTAATGGCCGTCCCCGCTTCCGACAACAGCTGGATGCTGGACATGATCAGGAGCGTGCGGGGTGTGCGGCACGCCGTCGTGCTCACCTCCGACGGCCTGTTGAAGGTGCGCACCGATCACACCCACCCCGACATCGCCGACAAGCTCGCCGCCGCCTGCGCCGGGCTGACCTCACTGGGACAGGGCATCAGTGAGGAGTTCGGTACGGGCGGCAGCCCACGACAGGTGATGGTGGAGTTCGACGGCGGCTTCCTGTTCGTCCGTGGCGCGGGCGACGGTTCCCGGCTGGCCGTGGTCACCGAGCCGGTCATCGACCCGGCGCTGATCGCACAGCAGATGCAGGCACAGGTGCTACAGATCGGTGAACGCACACTGAGCACGCCGACCCGCGGCAGCTGACCATGGGCAGTTCGGACGATTACCGCGATCGGCCGGTACGGCCCTACGTCATCACCTCCGGCCGTGCCCATCCTTCGCGCAACACGATCCGGCCGGAGACACTGCTGATCGCCAATCCCGAGGCGAAACTGCCGATCATGGCGAGCAGGGAACAGCGGGCGATACTGGACGTCTGCCGGGGAATGCTGTCGCTGGCCGAAGTCGCCGCGCACCTCGACCTGCCGGTCAGCGTGGTCGTCGTGCTCGCGTCGGACCTCGTCGACACCGGACACCTGGTGCTCAGATCGGCTCCGCAGCGACATGTCCTGCCCGACCGAGAAATCCTGGAGAAGGTCCTCAATGGTCTCCGCAAACTCTGACCGGTACGTGGCCCACACCGTCGAGCAGTCGGTCAAGATCCTCGTCGTCGGCGCGTTCGGGGTGGGCAAGACGACCTTGATCGGTTCGGTCAGTGAGATCAAGCCGCTGCGCACCGAGGAAACGATGACCACGGCCAGCATCGGCGTCGACTCCGTCGCGGGCCTCGACGACAAGACGACCACCACGGTGGCGATGGACTTCGGCCGAATCACCGTCAGCCCCGACGTCGTGCTGTACCTGTTCGGTACACCGGGACAGCGCAGGTTCTGGAACCTGTGGGAGGGACTGGCCGAAGGCGCCGTCGGGGCGCTCGTCCTCGTCGACACCCGCCGCATCGAGGACAGTTTCGAGGTGTTCGACCAGCTGGAGCTGCGAACCACGATGCCGTTCGCGGTCGCGGTCAACCAGTTCCCCGACGCGCCACGGTACGAAGAGGACCAGTTGCGTGAGGCGCTGGACCTGTTGCCACAGACACCGATCATGTACTGCGACGCCAGGATGAAGGAATCGTCAGTGGCCGCACTGATCACCCTGGTGGAGCACGCCCTCCGGTTTCCCGCTCCCTCGAAGGCATACGCACGATGACACCGTCGCAGCCCCACCAGCCGACACTGTCCGAACTCACCGGACTCACCCCGCTGTCGGCAACCACCACCTGCCGCGATCCACAGGCTGCCTACAGCGAACTGCGTGCCAAGTGGGGCCAGGTCGCACCGGTCGAGTTGGAACCGGGCATCAACGCCTGGCTCGTGCTCGGGCACCCGGAGATCTGCCAGATCGTGCGCAACGAGCGGTTGTTCTCCCGCAACCCGCACTACTGGCGGCTCTACGCCGAGCAGGTCGTCTCCCCCGATTCCGGGCTCGGGCCGATGATGTTCCCGCGGGACAACGCCTACTTCTCCGACGGCGACAAGCACCGCAGGTTGCGCGAACCGCTCGACGACGGCCTCGCCGGCCTCGACGAGCACAAGATGAGCCGCATGATCCGGGCCGCGTGCACCGAACTGATCGCGACGTTCGCCCCGCGAGGCACCGCCGACCTGGTGACCGAGTACGCGGCCGTGGTGCCGATGCTGGCCGTGGCGGGCATGTTCGGCCTCAGCACCGACCTCGGCCACCAGCTGAGGCAGGCGCTGATCGCCCTTTTCGGATCCGGTGCGGATTCCCAGGCAGGCAACCAGAATCTGGAGCGAATCCTCACCAACACCATCCAGGCTCGCAGGGCCGACCCGAGCGACGACCTGGCGACGGCGTTCCTGCGCCACCCCAACCTGCGCAACGACTTCGAGTTGCAGCAATCCATGGTGCTGATGATCTCGGCAGGATACGAGACCACCACCACGTGGATCGCACAGACACTGCGGCTGATGCTCACCGATCCACGCTTCGCCGGACGGCTGCGGGGTGGCAGGCTGGGGATCGACGAGGCGCTGGACGAGGTGCTGTGGCGTGACCCGCCCATGTCCAACATGCCCGCCAGGTACGCGCTCGCCGACTGCCAGGTCGCGGGCCAGCCCGTGCGCAGGGGCGACGCGCTCATTCTCGGGTTCGCGGCAGCCAACGCAGATTCCAGGGTGCACACCAACGACCCGTGGCTGGAGGTGGGTAACCGAGCACACTTGGCATGGAGCGCGGGACCGCACGCCTGTCCCGCGCAGCGGCAGGGCCGGATGATCACCCGCATTGCGGTCGACACCGCCCTGCACCGACTACAGGATGTTGTGCTGTCGGTACCGGCCGAGGACATCACGCTGCTGCCCTCGCCGTGGACCCGTTGCCCCGCCAGCCTGCCCGTCCGGTTCACCAGGACGGGCCCGATCCCGCACGCCTGAAATCAGGAGGCATTCTCGATGACCGACGCCGTGGCCTCGCAGGTCCCCGTCATCCGACTCGACCCCACCGGAGCCGACCACCACGGCGAAGCGGCCCGCATGCGCGAGCTCGGCCCGGTCGTGCGCGTCATCCTCCCAGGAGAGGTGCCCGTATGGGCCGTCACCGAGCACGCACTACTGGCCGAACTCGTCACCGATCCCAGGGTCAGCAAGGACTGGCGCAACTGGAGCGCCGTGCAGCGTGGTGAGATCACCGACGACTGGCCGTTGGTGGGGATGATCAAGGTGACCAACATGGTCACCGCCGACGACTCCCACCACCTCAGGTTGCGCAGGCCGGTCACGCGCACCTTCACCCGTGGCCGGGTGGAGCAGCTGCGGCCGCGCATCACCGAGATCATCAACACCCTGCTCGACGAGCTGCCCGGGCACGCGGCGGCGGACGGTTCGGTGGACCTGCGGCAGTTCTACGCCTACCCCGTGCCGATGCAGGTGATCTGCGAGCTGGTAGGGGTGCCGTGGGACTGGCGGCCCCGGCTGCGCGAACTGGTGGACAGCATCTTCCGCACCGACACCACCCCGGAGGAAGTCGTTCGCACCCAGCGCGACCGCCACGAGATGCTCAACCGGCTCGTGCAGCTGCACCGCGACGAACCGGGCGACGACCTGACGAGCGCGCTGATCGCCACGCAGGAGCAGGACGCCGAGTCGCTGACCGACGAGGAACTCGTCGACACGCTGTGGCTGCTGCTGACGGCGGGGCACGAAACGACGCTGAGCCTGATCGTCAACGGCGTGCGGGCGCTGCTCACCCACCCCGACCAGCTGGCGATCGCCCGCACAGCGGGTGTGGACACCTGGGCGGCGGTGGTGGAGGAAACGCTGCGCTGGGACGCGCCGATCGGCAACTTCCCGGCCCGCTACCCCAGGGAGGACATCACCATCGCCGGGGTCACGATCCCGGCGGGCGACGCCATCCTCGCCCCCTACAGCGGCGTCGGCAGGGACCCGGCACAGCACGGTAGCGACGCCGACCGGTTCGACATCACCCGCAAGCCAGCCAAGCACCTGGCCTTCGGCGGCGGCCCGCACCTGTGCCTTGGCGCGCATCTGGCACGGATGGAGGCACAGATAGCGCTGCCGGAACTGTTCGCCCGCTACCCCGACATCCGGCTCGCGGTGGATCCCGAGCAGTTGCGGCCGGTGCCGTCGTTCTTCTCCAACTCGGCGAGCAGCCTGCCGGTGCTGCTCGGCGATTCCCGCGACTGAGTTCCTGGTCGGTTGGCCGGCCGGTTTGCTGGCCGGGGGCGGCGACGGGTTCGCCGTCCCCGACCGGAGCCCGGTGCTGCTCAGCCGTCGCGCGACAGCGGGTTCCCGCCCGCGGTTCGACCGCGGCAGGCGAGATCGGCCTCCACCGCCGCCACCACCTGTTCCGGTTCCGTGCCGCAGTCCAGCACCAGCCCGTCACAGACCACGGCGCAGGCCCTGGTGGCCGCGTTGAGTTGACGCAACGCCTCCGGCCACCGCAGCCCCCTGCGGCGAGCGTCGCGCCACACGGCGGGCAGCATCCATGCCGTGTTGCGCGGGTCGACAACGGTCAGCTCCACCTCGTCGGCGCGGAACACCGACCGCAGCGCCCGGTAGACGGCACCGACAGCCTCCATGTCCGTGCGGCAGTGGGCGTATGGCTGCTCGGCATGGCCGTGCAGTTCCCGCACCGCCTCGCCGTCCAGCCGCCCGCAGCATCCGGAACCGCCCAGTTGCTGGTCCCACTGCCGCACCAGCACCACCCTGTGCTCAGCCATGCACCCACACTAGGGGTGCATCCGCGCGCCTTTACAGACCTTGTCCACCGCGTTCCTCGGCCCGTGCACCGCAAGTCCCACCAGGTCGAGCGCGGCGGCGGGCACCGCACGCACCGCTGCCCTGTTGTCGGTGTCGTTGCCGGTGGCGAACAGGTCCGCGGTGAAGACCGACGGGCGCAGCCCCCTGGACAGCGCGCGACCGTGCGCCGCCGGGAGGGTTTCCTTCGAGCCCTCGAACACCAGCACCGGCTGCCGAAACATCGGCAGGTACTCGTTGCCGTCGGCATCCAGGTACGGTTCACCCACCAGGTGTGGCTGGCTGGCCGCCAGCCCACTGACGAGGAACGCGCACACGTTGAGCCGCTGCCAGCTCAACAGGTCTTCGCGCAGCAGCACCGCGATCTTGGTGTCGGGTCGGTCGGGAACGTGTTGTTTCACCATGCTCGCCATCCGCCGACTGTGCCGCTTCGGCGACGAGTTCGTCTTGTACGTTCGTCGCATGGGTTCTCGCGATCGGGTCGCCACCGGCACCGTCACCGCGTGGCGGCCGTCGGTGCGGGGTGTGCGGGAAGTCTTCCACGCCAGCTTCCCCCGGCACACCTACCCACCGCACACCCACGACGCGTGGACGCTGCTCGTCGTCGACGCAGGCGTGGTGGCATACGACCTGCACCGCCGCGAGCACGGCGCGGGCAGGGCGGTGGTGACCCTGCTGCCTCCCGATGTCGCGCACGACGGCAGGGCGGCACGGCGCGGCGGATTCCGCAAACGTGTGCTCTACCTGGAACGCGACGTGTTCGGCGAGACTGCGACCGGTTGATCGGTGCCGCGGTGGACCGGCCGGTGCTGGCCGATCCGCTGCTGCGGCACCGGGTGCACCAGGTTCACCAAGCGCTCGCGACACGCACCGAGCACCTGGAGGCGGAGAGCAGGCTGGCGCTGGTAGTGGAGCGGTTGCGCGGGCACCCGCGGCAGGTGCAGCCGGATCCGGGCGGGAACGCAACGCTGAACACCGGCAGCGACCCGGGGCTGGCGGCGCGGCTGCGGGAACTGCTCGAGGCACACGTCACGCAGGGCATCACCCTGTACGAGGCCGCCACGCGGCTGCACGCGAACCGGGCCCATCTGGTGCGGGCGTTCGGCCGCGAATACGGCATCCCGCCGCACAGCTACCTGACCAGCCGCAGGGTGGACCTCGCGAGGCGGCACCTGCTCGCGGGCCACTCCCCCGCCGAAGCCGCCGCGTTGTCGGGCCTGCATGACCAATCGCACCTGAACCGGCATTTCACCCGGCTCGTCGGCGTTCCACCCGGCCGCTACGCACGCAGCCGGGTGAGCTACGAGCCCGCCGGAGCCAGCACCTGAACGTCGGCCAGCAGCTTCGGCACCAGTTCGTCGAGGTCCAGCCTGCGCTCCACGCCTGCCAGCTGCTCGGCCGTGCTCCTGGTCGCCACTCGCGGCGGCGCGAGCAGGCTGCAGCAGTCCTCGTCGGGCAGCTTGGAGATGTCCGCGGTCCCGATCCGCCGCGCCTCCGCGATGATCTCGTCCTTGTCCCACGCCAGCAGCGGCCGAAGCAACGGCAACTGAGCCGCGGCTTCCACCGTGGCCAGGTTGCTCAGCGTCTGGCTGGACACCTGCCCCAGGCTGTCACCCGTCACCAGCGCCTGCGCGCCCAACTCGGCGGCAAGCGCGTCCGCGGTGCGCACCATGAGTCTGCGCTGGGCCACCACCTGCAACTGCGCCGCGCCCGCCGTGGCGATGGCGCGCTGCGCGTTGCCGATCGGCACCACGTGCAGCCGCGAACCTCCCTGATACCGATCCAGTTGCCTGACCAGCGCGTAGGCCTTGTACGCGGAAGAGGGGTCGGTGTAGGGGGCGCCGGTGAAGTGCACGAAGTCGCACCGCAGCCCACGCCGCATCGCGCGAAACGCCGCGACCGGTGAGTCGAACCCGCCGGACAGCAACACCAGCGCGCGCCCGCTGGCACCCACCGGCAGGCCACCCTGACCACGGTGCCGCTCGAGCGAGACGAACACCTCGCGCCGGTCCACCTCCACCGAGATCCGCACCTCGGGCTCGCTCAGATCGACCGGCCACCCCCACTGCTCGCACACCCGCTGCCCCACGTAGGCGGCGAGTTGCTCCGAACCCATCGGGAAGCCCTTGTTCCTGCGGCGCGCCTTCACCGCGAACCGGCGCGGCCCGCTCTGCTCGGGTGTGCCGAACCGCTCCGCCAGCGCCTGCAGCACCGCATCCGCCGCGTCGGAGGGGGTCTTGCCCGCCCGCAGCGCGGGTTGCACCACGCTGACGCCGAAAACCCGCTGCGCGCGCTCCACCAGTTCCGGCAACGGCAGTCCGCCCGCGAGCACGAGCACGCCGTCGCGACGGGAGATCCGCACGCGCGGGCCGCGCGGCGCCCCGGCGGCGACGTCGGCGTGATCGGCGGCGCCAGCAGCGCCATCGGCGCCGTCGGCACTGTCGGTCTCGCCGCGGACGACGCGCCGCACCCCGTCGAGGAGGTACTGCTCGAAGCGGCCGCGGTTGCGCCCCTTCAACATCAGTTCCCCGTACTTGAGCAGCACGCACGGCTGTGCCATCGGCTCGACCTCCTCCGCGCCACGGTCAGTCGCCGACGATACCTACCGTCAAGGGGCGCTGGACACCGCAGGCCCTCTGGTACGTGGCGAGGGCAACGTCGCCGACTCCTCCTCGCAGGCGGTGTCCTCCTCCGGCAGCGGTTCGGTCAGCGGCAACGCGTCGGCAAGGGCGGCACGGGCGCCGTTCAACTCGTCCGCGAGCCGCCTGCGCATCCCCTCCAGCGCGTGCACCCGGTCCGTCGCCTCGGCGACGATGCGCTCCGCCCTGCGGGTGGCCTGCTCGATCAGCCGTTGCGCATGCGCCCTCGCCGCGGCCTCCTTCTGCGCGATGGCCTTGTTCGCCTCGTCCCTGCGTGCGGCCAGCGCGACAGCGAAATCCCGTTCCAGTTCCTGCCGCCTGCGGGTGGCGCGCTCGTCCAGTTCCCGCCGCTGCCGCTGCGCCTGCTCCGCCGCGGCCTGCGCCTGCGACTGCACCCTGCGCATCAACTCGTGATGCTCGGCCTCCTGCTCGATCCGGCGTTGCTGAAGCTCGGCGAGCAACCGCCTGTGCCGCGCCCGCAGCCGGCGCGCTCGCCTGCGCTGCAACGCTCGTTTTCGTTCCGCCGCCGCCTCGGCGCCCGCGATGATGTCGGCGGCTTCCTCGTGGGCGAGCTCCACCATGTGCAGCATCCGCTCCGAAAGCCCGTCCGTCTCCAATGGTTCCCTGCAGACTCTGGCGAGCCGTCCGCGAAGTTTGTCGTTCTCCGAACGCAGCGCCTCCAACCGCTCGGCCAGTCGCTGCACACAGTCGGCCGCCGCGTCCCGGTCGGACGCCAGCAGCCGCAGCTCCTCGAGCATTCCGTGCACGTAGTGATCGACATGCTCGCGGTCGTATCCCCACAATGCCGGCCTGAATCCGGGTCCCGGCGGGCTCGGCCCGCCTGCGCCCATTGGGATCGTCATCTGCACCTCGCACGCCGTCGGCCCCGCCGACTCAACCCTAGTCCCATTGTTTCACTCGGCGCAGCAAGGGAATCTCCGAGAACTACCGGACAACCGGATGCCGCGCGGGTACCTCGGCCGACCATCGACATAGGAATGCCCGCCGCTGCCGTAGTCGCCGCGCAACCAACGGAGCGAGCATGGATTCGCCGACACCGAGCCAGACACCGAGCTGGCAGACCCTGAGCCATCAGCAGTGCCTCGGCGTCATCACGCGGCCGCCGCGCGGCCACATGGTGGTGGTGACGGTAGCCGACGCGGCAGCACTGGCGTTGCTGTGCGTGGTGAGCCCCGGCGGGGACGTCGTCGTGCCCACCGGCACCGATCCTCGGCTGGAACGCCTGGCACACGGCAAACCGGTGACCGTGGAGTTCCCCGAGGAGGCGGGCTACACCATCACCGGCGTCGGGCTCGCCTGCCCGCTCCGATACGAGGACCGCGTTCTCGCTCGTGCGGCCCTGCCGCGGTGGCACACCTTCGACCACGGAATCCGCGTCCTCGTCGCGCGCCTCACCGGAAACCGGGCTGTCCGGCGCTGAACGGTTCCTGCCGTGGCCGGGGCCGGGGCCGGGGCCGGGGCCGATCACATCCGCACCCGCGTGCCCGCGGCGCCGGCCAGCACCTCGCCCGCCTGCTCCACCGCACCGATGGCCGCCACCGTGCCGCCCGAGGCGAGGAACCGGCGAGCGGCCTCGACCTTCGGCGCCATCGAACCCTCCGGCAGCCCGAGTGCGACCAGTTCGGCGACCGTCGCCTCCGCGACCGGTTCCGCCTGTCCGGTGCCGAACCGGCGCTGCACCGCGGCCACGTCGGTGAGCAGCAGCAGCGCATCGGCCTTCAGTTCACGCGCCAGCAGCGCCGCGGAGAGGTCCTTGTCGATCACCGCCTCCACCGCGCCCGGTTGACAGCCGGGGTCGTCGAGCACCGGTATGCCACCGCCGCCCGCGGCGACCACCACCGCGCCCGACTCCAGCAGCCGCTCCACGATCGGCTGCTCGACGATGCGTACCGGGTCGGGCGAGGCGACCACCCTGCGCCAGCGCCGCCCGTCGCGAAGGAACGTCCACCCGCGCTGCTGTTCCAGCGCCCGGCTGTCGGCCAGCGAGTAGCCGGGGCCGATGAACTTCGTCGGCAGCGCGAAGGCCGGGTCCGACCGCCGCACCACGACGCGCGTCACCAGCGCCGCGACCTCCCGGCCCGGCAGTGCCGCGTCCAACTCGGCCGCGAGCCAGTACCCGATCATGCCCTGCGTCTGCGCGACGAGCGAGTCCAGTGGATACGGTCGCCGCAGTGCCGGGTCCGCCGCGCTCTCCTGCGCCAACAGCCCCACCTGCGGACCGTTGCCGTGCACGACCACCAGTTCCTCGCCGCCGAGTGCTTCGGCGAGCGCCGCCACCGCCCCGTGCAGGTTCCGTCGCTGCACGGCCTCGTCGGCGCGCTGACCCCTGCGCAGCAACGCGTTACCGCCGACGGCGGCGACAACCCTCACCGTCGCCCCCTGCCGGACCCTCGACCCACCCGCACCGTCATGCCTCCACCCTGCGTAGCCCGCGCGGTCGCGGACAGGGCCCCACGTCCCGTCGCCGTGCGACGTTGGGCCCTGTGAGCGGCCCGCGTGCCGCTCCTACCTTGCCGACATGCGCGAGTCCCGCGACTCCCACGACGCCCAACTCACGGCGTTCACGACCCGGCTGGCCGAGCTGGCCCGGCTGGCCGAGGGCGCGATGAACCGGGCGAGCACGGCGGTCGTCGCGGGTGACGCGGAGCTGGCACGGACGGTGGTGGCCGACGAGGAGTCGATCGTGGCGCTGCACCACCGGCTCGACGAGCAGGCGGTGGGGATACTGGCCGAACTTCGGCCGGTGGCCGCTGACCTGCGCACCATCGTGGCGGGCCTGCGGATGAGCGCGGATCTGGCGCGAATGGGGACGATGGCAAGGCACGTCGCCGAACTCGTGCCTCGGATGGCGCCTCGACCGGCGCTGCCCGCCGCGGTACGGCCCACCGTCGCTGCCATGGGAGAGACGGCGCAGCGGCTGATGGCGAAGGTGCGCGCCGCGATGGCAAGCCACGACACCGAGGCCGCGTACGAACTCGACCGCGACGACGACGAGATGGACCGGCTGGTCTCCTCGCTGTACCGGGACCTGCTGTGCGCCGACCACGATCTCGATGTCGAGGCCGTGCTGGAGCTGACGCTGTTGGGGCGCTACTACGAACGGTTCGCCGACCACGCCGTCTCGCTGGCACGCAGGGTGCTGTTCCAGGCCGGAGCCAACGGATGAGTAGCCCGGACGCCGTGGGGCGGGCCGTCGAGCAGGGCCGCAGGCGGCTGAGCCCGCTGGACGCGGCCTTTCTCGACGCGGAGATCGCCGACCGCAACGCCATTCTGGAGATCGCGGCGATCGCCGTCCTGCAGGGCTCGCCGCCGCCGCGGCAACGGTTCGTCGAGTCGCTCCGACCCCGGCTGTCCGCGGTGAGCAGGCACCGGCAGCGCGTCCGCAGGGTGCCGTTCGACCTCGGCAGGCCGTGGTGGGAGGACACCCACGTGGACTTCGACTACCACGTCAAGCGCGCGGCTCTGCCCGCTCCGGGCGACGACACGCAACTGGCGGACCTGGTCGGGATGGTGATGTCCGACCGGCTCGACCACGATCGCCCGCTGTGGCAGTGCTGGATCGTCGAGGGCCTCGCGGGCGGACGGTGGGCGTTGCTGATCAGGGCACACCACAGCCTCGCCGATGCGGTCGGCGGTTTCGCACTGCTCGCGGCGGTTCTCGCCGCCGAACCGCCGCGACAAGCAGCGCCGGAACAAGCAGAGTCGCCCGGGCCCGCGCCGCCGCCCGGTCCCGGTGAGCTGTGGCGGGCCGTCACCGCACTCGGCGGCCTGGCCGCGCCGCCGCTGCGCCAGGCGCGACGCTGCGCCGAGGCGCTGCGCCGTCCGGACCGGGTCGCGAAGGCGGTGGCGGCGACGGCGCGCGGGCTGGCAACGCTGGCCCGCGTCCTCGTGCCGGTGGCGCCCTCGTCGCTGAGCGGACCGATCGGGCGGCAACGCAGGTATCGCATCGGGCAGGCGCCGCTTCGCGACGTGACCGCCGTCGCGCGGCGCCACGGGGTCACGGTCAACGACGTGGTGCTGGCCGCGGTGAGCGGCGCGTTCCGCGAGTTGCTGCTGCGCAGGGGAGAGCGGGTCCACCCGCACCTGCTGCGTGCACTGGTTCCGGTCTCGGCACGCACCGCGAGGCGACCGCCCGGCGCGGGCAACCAGTTGTCGTGGCTGCTGCCGTTGTTGCCGGTGGACGTCGCCGACCCGGTCGAGCGGCTGAGCGTCGTGCACGAGCGGTTGGCGGGGCTGAAACACAGCCAGGAAGCGCAGGTGAGTTCGTCGCTGCTCGGGTTCGCCCGGCAGGGCCCGTTCCCGCCGCTGTCGTGGGCCGTGCGCACGGCCGCGCGGCTGCCGCAACGCAACATCGTCACCGTGGTCACGAACATCCCCGGCCCGAGGCAGCAGTTCCGGCTGTTCGGCGACGACCGGATCGTGCGGCTGCTGCCCTACGTTCCCATCGGACTGCGGCTACGCACCGGTATCGCCGTACTCAGTTACGGGGACACGCTGTCGATCGGGGTGACCGCCGACGCCCACAGCGTGCCCGACGCCGACGCGCTGGCCCGCGGTGTCGAGGACGGTATCGCCGAACTCGTTCGCGCCGGGCCGAAGTGGCGCTGAACGCCGTCACTCGGTCACACGGTGGCCAGCGAGACCGCGAAGCACGCCGAGGCGGCGAGCGCGGCCACCGTGCGGACGTGGTTGGCCGCACCCCACACCGGCACGTACCGCGCCCACAGCCGCGCACCTTCCTCGCTCTCGGCATCGACCCGCAGCAGCGCCTCGTTGCGCGGTACGTGCACCACCCCGGTCAGCACGAAGGCACCGAACACGTACAGCAGGCCGCCTGCCAGCGACCACGCCGAGCCGTCGTGGTCCCACCGCAACACCGCCGCCACCGCGAGCGCGAGGCCGAGCAGCGCCGCGCCGACGAACACCCCGAGAAACAGCGGGTTGAGCACCACCCGGTTCACCGACTGCATCGCCTCGATCCCCCGCGCCGCGGGCAGCCGAGCCAGCGCGCGCAGCACGAACGAGGAGAACGCGAAGAACACCCCCGCGACGAGCCCGCAGATCAGGGTCGCGAGCAGGGTCGCGGCGAAGAGCAGTTCGGCGGTCATGTCACGACAGCCAACCGGGACCGCGCCGCTCCCGCCAGCGTCGAAACGCTTCCTTCCATGCGCGAGCGTCTCGGGCGCGGTTGGGAAGCGCTCGCGCCCGGCACGCCGCCTCACTGCGGCGCGAGCGTCTCGCGCGCCGCTGGGAAGCGCACTTCCGTGAGGCGGATACCTTCTTGCTCTCACCGTGACCGGCTGCCAGGGTCGGTTCCGGCGCTCAGGGCCGCGCGTGCAGGCATCCCCGAAGGAGGGTCACGGTGAAGACGAAGGCAGCCGTTCTCACTGGCTTCCACCGCCCGTTCGAGATCATGGAGCTGGACCTGGAAGGCCCGAAGACCGACGAGGTCCTGGTCCGTTTCGTCGCGGCCGGGCTGTGCCATTCCGACCTGCACATGTCCGAAGGTGACATCCCGCCCCGGTTCCCCATCGTCGGCGGCCACGAGGGCGCGGGCATCATCGAGGAGGTCGGCGCGGGCGTCACCAAGGTCAAGCCGGGCGACCACGTGGTGTGCAGCTTCATCCCCAGCTGCGGCCACTGCCGTTACTGCTCGACCGGCAGGCAGAACCTGTGCGACCTCGGCGCCACGATCAGCGAGGGTTGCATGCCGGACGGGACGTTTCGGCTGCACTCCGGCGGAGTCGACTACGGCGCCATGTGCATGCTCGGCAGCTTCTCCCAGTACGGCACCGTCAACCAGGCCTCGGTGGTCAAGGTGGACGAGAACCTGCCGCTGGACGTGGCCGTGCTCGTCGGCTGCGGGGTGCCCACCGGCTGGGGCACGGCCATCAACGCGGGCGGCGTCCGGCCCGGCGACACCGTGGTGATCTACGGCATCGGCGGCATCGGGATCAACTCGGTGCAGGGCGCCGCGCACGCGGGTGCCAAGAACGTCGTCGTCGTCGACCCGATCGCGTTCAAGCGCGACACCGCGATGAAGTTCGGCGCTACCCACGCCTTCGCAACGGCGGAGGAGGCACAGGCCGCGATCGTGGATATGACCAGGGGCCAGTTGGCCGACCAGGCGCTGGTGACGGTCGGTGTGGTGGACGAGTCGGTGGTGGCGGCGGCGTTCGACGCGGTCGGCAAGGGCGGCGTCGTGGTGATCACCGGGTTGGCGAACCCGGAGAAGATCACGGTGCAGGTTTCCGGCAGCCTGCTCACGTTGTTCGAAAAGACGATCAAGGGTGCGCTGTTCGGCTCCTCGAACCCGCAGTACGACATCGGCAAGGCGCTCGACCTGTACCAGGCGGGTCAGCTGAAGCTGGACGAGCTGGTCACCACCAAGTACACCCTGGAGCAGGTCAACCAGGGGTTCCAGGACCTGGTGGACGGCAAGAACATCCGCGGCGTCATCGTGCACGAGCACTGATGGCCCGCCCGCGCGGTGGAGACGGTGGTGACCGCTCGCCGTTGAACGGTCACCACCCGCTCAGGGACGCCCCGCGAGGGCGAGTTGCGGTTCCGGCGAGCGCAGGCCCAGCCGATCCACCAGCTCACGGGTGGCCTTGGACCGGTTGAAGGTGTAGAAGTGCAGCTCGGGCACACCCTCGGCGAGCAACCGCTCGCACAGTTCGGTGATCACGTTCAGGCCCTCGGCGCGGAAGGCCTTCGGGTCGTCCGAAAGCGGCTCGAGCCGCTCCAGCAGCCAGCGCGGCGGCGTGGCGCCGGAAAGCTCGATGGTCTTGTGCAGGGTCCTCGGTGTGGTCAGCGGCATGATGCCGGGCAGCATCAGCGCGTCGGAGCCCGCCGCCGATACCCGATCGCGCAGCCGCAGGAAGTCCTCCGCCTCGAAGAACAGCTGCGCGATGGCGAAGTCGGCGCCCGCGCGCAGCTTGCGCACCAGGTAGTGGGTGTCGGTCTCCAGGTCGGCGGAGCGGGGGTGGCCGTAGGGGAACGCCGACACCCCGACGCAGAAGTCGCCCAGCTCACGGATGAGCCGCACCAGCTCCTCGGCGTAGTTGAGACCCTCCGGGTGCGCGACCCACTCTCCCATCACGTCGCCGGGCGGGTCACCGCGCAGCGCGAGGATGTTGTGCACACCGACGGCGGCGAAGTGCCCGATGACGTTGCGCAGCTGCGACACCGAGTGGTTCACCGCGGTGAGGTGCGCCATCGGCACCAGCGTGGTGTCGGTCGCCACCCGAGCGATGTTGCGGATGGTGCCTTCTCGGCTGGAGCCGCCCGCGCCGTAGGTGATGGACATGTAGGCGGGATCCAGTGGCTCCAGCTCGCGGATCGAGCGCCACAGTATCGCCTCGTCCTGCTCGTCCCTCGGCGGGAAGAACTCCACGGAAAACGTCGGGCACCCAGCGCTGTTCAGCCGATCGACGACCCTGCGCACCTGTAAAAACCCCCGTTGTCTCGTCCGTCTCGGGCAGTGTGCGCCGGTGTCGCCAGGGGCCGCCGCGCGGCGGCCCCTGGCGACACCGGTTCGCTCAGTAGCGGTAGTGGTCGGGCTTGTAGGGACCCTCGACGTCGACGCCGATGTAGGCCGCCTGCTCCTTGGTCAGCTTGGTCAGCTTCACGCCGAGCGCGTCCAGGTGCAGCCTGGCCACCTTCTCGTCCAGCTTCTTCGGCAGCACGTAGACCTGCTTGTCGTACTCGCCCGGCTTGGTGAACAGCTCGATCTGCGCCAGCACCTGGTTGGTGAAGCTGTTGGACATCACGAAGCTCGGGTGGCCGGTCGCGTTGCCCAGGTTCAGCAGCCTGCCCTGGCTGAGCACGATGATCGAGTGGCCGTCGGGGAAGACGTACTCGTCGACCTGCGGCTTGATCTCCACCCGCTTGATGCCCGGTGTCTTCTCCAGGCCCGCCATGTCGATCTCGTTGTCGAAGTGCCCGATGTTGCCGACGATGGCCTGGTGCTTCATCCGCGCCATGTGCTCGGCGGTGATGATGTTGAAGTTGCCGGTGGTGGTGACGAAGATGTCCGCGGTCTCCACCACGTCCTCCAGCGTCGTCACCTGGTAGCCGTCCATCGCGGCCTGCAGCGCGCAGATCGGGTCGATCTCGGTGACCACGACACGAGCCCCCTGGCCGCGAAGCGACTCCGCGGAGCCCTTGCCGACGTCGCCGTAGCCGCACACCACGGCCAGCTTGCCGCCGATGAGCGTGTCGGTCGCCCGGTTGATGCCGTCCACAAGGGAGTGGCGGCAGCCGTACTTGTTGTCGAACTTCGACTTGGTGACGGAGTCGTTGACGTTGATCGCCGGGAACAGCAACTCGCCGGTCTTGGCGAACTCGTACAGCCGGTGCACGCCGGTGGTGGTCTCCTCGGTGACACCCTTGATGTCCTTGGCGATCCGGGTGAACCGCTTGGCGTCGGCGGCGAGGCTGTTGCGCAGCGTGGCGAGGACGATCTTGTATTCCTCCGGGTCGTCCTCACTCGGCTCGGGCACCGCGCCCGCGGCCTCGAACTCCACGCCCTTGTGCACCAGCAGGGTCGCGTCGCCACCGTCGTCGAGGATCATGTTCGGGCCCTGGTCGCCGAACTGGAAGAGCTGGTCGGTGCACCACCAGTACTCGTCCAGCGTCTCGCCCTTCCACGCGAACACCGAGACGCCCTTGGGGTGCTCCGGCGTGCCGTCAGGACCCACGACCACCGCCGCGGCGGCCTCGTCCTGCGTGGAGAAGATGTTGCACGACACCCACCTGACCTCGGCGCCGAGTTCCACCAGCGTCTCGATCAGCACGGCCGTCTGCACGGTCATGTGCAGCGAGCCCGCGATCCTGGCTCCCTTCAACGGCTTGGCGGCCGCGAATTCCCTGCGAGTCGCCATCAGGCCCGGCATCTCGTGCTCGGCCAGCCGGATCTGGTGCCGACCGGCCTCGGCCAGCTTCAGGTCGGCGACGGCGAACTCGAGACCGTCCACCTTCTGCAACTTCGCGCTCATGATTTCCTTTCCTCGTCGTGGACTCGCGCCACATTCTCAGGTGTTGAAGTACTTGGCCTCGGGATGGTGCGCGACGATCGCGTCGGTCGACTGCTCCGGGTGCAGCTGGAACTCCTCGCTCAGCTCCACCCCGATGCGGCCCGGTTCGAGCAGTTCCACGATCTTCGCGCGGTCCTCCAGATCCGGGCAGGCGCCGTAGCCGAGCGAGAACCGCGCGCCCCGGTAGCCCAGCTTGAAGAACTCCCGCACGTCGTCGGGGTCCTCCTCGGCGACCGCCGAGCCGGAAGGGAACAGCAGTTCCTGACGCACCCGCCGGTGCCAGTACTCCGCGAGCGCCTCGGTGAGCTGCACCCCGAGACCGTGGATCTCCAGGTAGTCGCGGTAGGCGTCCTTGGCGAACAACTCGTTGGCGTAGTCGGCTATCGGCTGCCCCATGGTCACCAGTTGCAGCGGGAGCACGTCGACCTGACCGGTCTGCTCCGCCTTCTCCTTCGGCCGGAAGAAGTCGGCCAGGCACAGCCGCCGGTCCCTGCGCTGCCTCGGGAAGGTGAACCGCAGCCGCTCCAGCGCGTCCGGCTCGTCCTTGTCCAGCACCACAAGGTCGTTGCCCTCGGAGTAGCAGGGGAAGTAGCCGTAGACGATCGCGGCGTGCCGCAGGATTCCCGCCGTGGACAGCTCGTCCATCCACGCGCGCAGCCTGGGCCTGCCCTCGGTCTCGACGAGTTCCTCGTAGGAGGGGCCCTCGCCCTTCTTCGCCCCTCGAAGGCCCCACTGGCCGAAGAACGTGGCACGCTCGTCCAGCAGCGCGAGGTAGTCGGCCGTGGCGATACCCTTGATCACCTTGGAACCCCAGAACGGCGGGGTCGGCACCGGGACATCGGCGTCCACATCGGACCGTGTGGTGTCGTCGGTGGACGGTTCCTCGCCCTGCTCGGCCTTGCGCTTCTCGGCGATGCGCAGCGACCGCTTCCTGCGCTCCTTGCGTTCCTGCCTGCGCGCCTTCTCCTCGGCGTCCTCCTCGACGGCCTCGCCACGCTTGACGGCCATCACGTGGTCCATCAGCCGAAGGCCCTCGAAGGCGTCCTTGGCGTAGCGCACGTCGCCGTCGTAGACCTCGTCCAGGTCGTTCTCGACGTAGGTCCGCGTCAGTGCCGCGCCGCCGAGCAGCACCGGATACTTGTCCGCGACACCGCGCGCGTTCATCTCCTTGAGGTTGTCCTTCATGATGACCGTGGACTTCACCAGCAGCCCGGACATCCCGATGGCGTCCACCTTGTGCTCGTCGGCGGCATCGAGGATGGCGTTGATCGGCTGCTTGATGCCGATGTTGACGACGTCGTAGCCGTTGTTGGACACGATGATGTCCACCAGGTTCTTGCCGATGTCGTGCACGTCGCCCTTGACGGTCGCCAGCAGCAGCTTGCCCTTGCCGCCGGAGTCGTCCTTCTCCATGTACGGCTCGAGGTAGGCCACCGCGGTCTTCATCACCTCGGCCGACTGCAGCACGAACGGCAGCTGCATCTGGCCCGAACCGAACAGCTCGCCGACGACCTTCATGCCCGCGAGGAGGTTCTCGTTGATGATGGCGAGCGGGTCCTTCTCCCGCATCGCCGCTTCGAGGTCGTCCTCGAGGCCGTTCAACTCACCCTCGATGATGCGCTTCTCCAGCCGCTCCAGCAGCGGCAGCTTCGCCAGCTCCTCGGCTCGCGAGGCGCGCGTCGAGGACGCGGTCTTGCCCTCGAACAGCGACATCAGCTTCTGCAGCGGGTCGTAGTCCTGCGCGCGGCGGTCGTAGACCAGATCGAGCGCGACCTGCTTCGGCTCGTCGTCGATCTTGTTCATCGGCAGGATCTTCGACGAGTTGACGATCGCCGAGTCCAGCCCGGCCTCCCGGCACTCGTTGAGGAACACCGAGTTCAGCACCTGCCGCGCCGCCGGGTTCAGTCCGAACGAGACGTTGGACAGCCCGAGCGTGGTCTGCACATCCGGGTGGCGGCGCTTCAGCTCGCGGATCGCGTTGATGGTCTCGAGGGCGTCCTTGCGGACTTCCTCCTGACCGGTGGTGATCGGGAAGACCAGGGTGTCGATGATGATCGACGACTTGTCCATACCCCAGTTGGTGGTGAGATCTTCGATGGCGCGCTCGGCGACACGCAGCTTCCATTCCGCCGTGCGGGCCTGCCCCTCCTCGTCGATACAGGTGATCACGACGGCGGCACCGTGCTCGACGGCAAGCCGCATCACCTCGTCGTAGCGCCCGCCCGGCTCGGTGCCGTCCTCGTAGTTCACCGAGTTGATGGCGCACCGGCCGCCGAACCGCTCCAACCCGGCCCGCACCACCTCGGCCTCGGTGGAGTCCACCATGATCGGCAGCGTGGACGCGGTGGCGAGCCGGGAGGCCAACTCGGACATGTCGGCGGTGCCGTCACGGCCCACGTAGTCGACGCACAGGTCGAGCATGTGCGCGCCCTCGCGGGTCTGCGACTTGGCGATCTCCACGCAGTCGTCCCAGCGCTGCTCCAGCATCGCGTCACGGAACGCCTTGGAGCCGTTGGCGTTGGTGCGCTCGCCGACGTTGAGGATGGAGGCGTCCTGCCGAAACGGCACCGACTGGTACACCGACGACACCGAGGGCACGATCTCCGGCGTGCGCACCTTGGGTGACAGGTCGGCCACAGCCTCGCGTACCGCTCGGACGTGCTCGGCGGTGGTGCCGCAGCAGCCCCCGACGAGCCTGGCGCCGAACTCGGTGACGAAGCCGGCCAGTGCCTCGGCGAGCTCGTCCGGCCGCAGCGGATACACCGCCCCGTTGGGGCCCAGCTCGGGCAGGCCCGCGTTGGGCATCACCGAGATCGGCACCCGCGCGTGGTCGGAGAGCACGCGCAGGTGCTCACTCATCTCGGCGGGACCGGTGGCGCAGTTCATGCCGATGAGGTCGATGCCGAGCGGTTCCAGCGCGGTGAGCGCGGCGGCGATCTCCGAGCCGACGAGCATGGTGCCGGTCTGCTCCACCGTCACCTGGGCGATGACCGGTACGGTACGGCCCGCCCGCTGCATCGCCCGCTTTGCCCCGATGATCGCGGCCTTGGTCTGCAGCAGGTCCTGCGAGGTCTCCACGAGCACCACGTCGGCGCCGCCGTCGAGCAGGCCGAGCGCGTTGTCCACATAGGCGTCGCGCAGCTCGGCGAAGGTGATGTGTCCCAGCGTCGGCAGTTTCGTGCCCGGCCCGATGGAGCCGAGCACGAACCTGGGGCGATCCGGGGTGGAGTACTCGTCGGCGCACTGCCGGGCCAGCGACGTTCCCTTCTCCGCCAGCTCCCTGATGCGATCGACGATGTCGTACTCCGCGAAGTTCGCGAGGTTCGTCCCGAAGGTGTTGGTCTCGATGGCGTCGGAGCCCGCCTCGAGGAAGCCCCGGTACACCGAGGCCACCACGTCGGGCCTGGTCTCGTTGAGGATCTCGTTGCAGCCTTCGAGCTGGGCGAAGTCGTCCAGCGTGAGGTCGTGTTCCTGCAGCGCGGTCCCCATCCCGCCGTCGGCGACGAGGACTCGCCGCTGCAGTTCGGCGAGAAAGCGGCTCTCCATACTCACACCCGCAACTTCGACTCGATTTCGGCCGCGGCGTCGTTGCCGTACGCCCTGGCCGCGCGGTTGGAGAAGTCCGCACGGTCCAGCGGATACTCCTGCGGCCCTACCGTCTCGAGAACGATGCTCGCCAGTACGCAACCCACCTGGGCAGCCCTTTCCATCGTCATCTTACGACTGATTCCCCACAGGAACCCGGCGCGGAAGGCGTCGCCGACACCGGTCGGCTCCACCGGCTCGATATCGGGAACGGCGTTGATCGACACCGGGTCGTGGCCACGGCCCTCGATGCGCACACCACGGCCACCGTGCGTCATCACCCAGGTACCGACGCGGTCCAGCACCTCGTCGGTGGACCAGCCGGTGTGCTTGAGCAGCAGTGAACTCTCGTACTCGTTGGTGAACAGGTAGGTCGCGCCCTCGACGAGCTGCTTGACGTCCTCGCCCGGCATGATCGCCAGCTGCTGGGAGATGTCGGCGGCGAACGGGATGCCCCGCTGCCTGCACTCCTCGGTGTGGCGCAGCATGGCGTCGGGGTCGTTGGGCGCGACGACCACGAGGTCGAGGGAGCCGACCCGGTCGGCGACGGCCTGCAGCTCGATCTCCCTGGCCTCGCTCATCGCTCCCGCGTAGAAGGAGGCGATCTGGTTCTGCGCCTGGTCGGTGGTGCACAGGAAGCGGGCGGTGTGCTTGTCGGCGGAGACGTGCACGGACTTGGTGTCCACGCCGTGCCGCTCCAGCCAGGATCGGTAGTCGTCGAAGTCGTGGCCGACGGCGCCGACCAGGACGGGAGAAAGACCCATCCGGCCGAGCGCGAACGAGATGTTCGCCGCCACCCCGCCCCGCCGGATCTCCAGGTCCTCCACCAGGAACGACAGCGACACGTTCTCCAGCTGGTCGGCGACGAACTGCTCGCTGAACTTGCCGGAGAAGGACATCAGGTGGTCGGTCGCGATGGAGCCGGTCACCGCTATGCGCATTCGGGCACACTCCTCCTGTTGTGGCTGTGGGGCTTCTCCGGTGGCCGCAGCCTACCCAGCGGTTGGCTCGCGGCTTGCGAAGACGCCGGTGTCCGCGCGGGTGCGCGTGGCGGTGGGTCCGTCGGCGGCGGGGAGAAACCGCCGCCGACGGACCCGCCCGCTTGGTTGGGGCGTCGGGCAGACGCTACGCCTTGGCGGCGTCCTTGAGCGCGGGTGCCCGGTCGGTGCGCTCCCAGGGCAGGTCCAGGTCGCCGCGCCCGAAATGCCCGTAGGCGGCGGTCTGCGCGTAGATCGGCCGCAACAGGTCCAGATCCCTGATGATCGCGGCGGGCCGCAGGTCGAACACCTCGTCGATGGCCTTCTGGATCTTCTCCGGCGCGACCTTCTCGGTGCCGAAGGTCTCCACGAACAGACCCACCGGAGCCGCCTTGCCGATCGCGTAGGCCACCTGGATCTCGGCGCGGTCGGCCAGGCCCGCGGCGACGATGTTCTTGGCCACCCAGCGCATCGCGTACGCCGCCGACCGGTCCACCTTCGACGGGTCCTTACCCGAGAACGCGCCACCACCGTGCCGCGCCATCCCACCGTAGGTGTCCACAATGATCTTACGACCGGTCAGCCCCGCGTCACCCATCGGCCCGCCGACCACGAACCGGCCGGTGGGGTTGATGAGCACCCTCGGCTCGGCGGCGTCGAGGCCGAGCGACTCGATCTCCGGGTTGATGACGTGCTTGGTCAGGTCGACGGCGAGCATCTTGTCGAGGTCGATGCCCTCGGCGTGCTGGCTGGAGATCACCACCGTGTCCAACCGCACCGGCTGCTCACCCGCGTACTCGATGGTCACCTGCGTCTTACCGTCCGGACGCAGATACGGCACCGTCCCGTTCTTACGCACCTCGGTCAACCGCCGCGACAACCGATGCGCCAGCGCGATCGGCAGCGGCATCAACTCCGGCGTGTCCGAACACGCGTAACCGAACATCAAACCCTGGTCACCGGCGCCCTGCTTGTCCAGGTCGTCCAGCGCGTTCTCCAACCGCGTCTCGTAGGCGGTGTCCACACCCTGCGCGATATCGGGCGACTGCGACCCGATCGCCACGTTCACCCCGCAGGAGGCGCCGTCGAACCCCTTCGCCGAGGAGTCGTAACCGATCTCCAGCACCGTCTCGCGAACCAGGCTCGGCACGTCCACGTAGGCGTCGGTGGTGACCTCACCGGCGACGTGCACCTGCCCGGTGGTGATCAGCGACTCCACGGCGACGCGGCTGCGCGGGTCGGCGGCCAGCATCGCGTCCAGGATCGTGTCACTGATCGCGTCGCACATCTTGTCCGGGTGACCCTCGGTCACGGACTCGCTGGTGAACAGCCTTCGATTAGCAGTCACAATGCATCCTTGTCTGTTGTCGGCGAGGAAATTTCGAACTCAGGCGCGAACGTGGAAGATGCCCCACGCGAGGTTGCCCGCGCGGCCGCCCTCGACCCAGTTCTTCAGCCCCGTCTTCATCCGCGTCAGGTACTCGTCACTCACGCTGCCGGAGAGCTCGTCGTGACGCCGCTGTGTCTCCTCAAGCACCCGACCATAGTGGGTCGCCAGCTGGGGGGTGTGGTCCTCGAACTCGATCGAGCTCATCCCGAGCCGGTGCAGCTCGCGCTCGTAGAAGCCGGGTGAGCCCATGCTGTCGAGGTGCAGTCGCTCGAGGATCGGCCGCAGCGCGGCCTTGTCGCAGTTGTCGGCCGCCATCGGGTCGGTGAAGACGAACTGGCCCCTCGGCTTGAGGACCCTGGTGACCTCCTGCAGCACCCGGACCCTGTCGCCGCTGTGCAGCATGGCGTCCTGCGACCACACGACGTCGAACTCGTTGTCCTCGAAGGGCAGGTCCTCGAACGAGCCGTCGACCACGTCGATGAGGTCGGCCAGTCCCTGCTCGGCGTTGTAGGCGCGGTTGCGCTCGTTCTCGACCTCGCTGAGGTTGAGGCAGGTGACCCTGCAGCCGTAGGTCCTGGCGAGGTAGCGGGCGGCGCCGCCGTAGCCCGCGCCGATGTCGAGTACCCGGTTGGAGGCGCTCAGCCCGAGCTTGCCCGCCATCCGCTCGACGGTGCGCACGCTGGCGGGCGCGATGGGCTCGTCAGGAGTCTGGTAGAGGCCGACGTGGATGTCCTCGCCACCCCAGATGGTGTAGTAGAAGTTGTCCGCGTCGTCGGAGTTGTAGTAGTCCCGCGCGACGTTGACGACCGTCGAGTAGTTCGCCGATTCATCACCGGAATTCACGTAGTTCTTCTCCGCGACGTGGATGAGGAAGTCAGGGTCCTCGGCGGTGAACGTCTCCTGGAAGTCGCCGTAGGTCTCCACCCGCTGGAACCCGACCTCGCGCAGCAGCCTGCGCACGTAGTCCTTGCGAAGCGGGAACATGTTCAGGTGGTACTGCGAGCCGTCCGGGAACTGGTACCGGAACCGCGCGAGGCCGTCGTCGACGTACTCCGGCTCCGCGGTGACTTCCTCACCGCAGTAGTAGTAGGTGTGCTTGCTGGAGAACCCGTTGTCCAGGATCGCGTCGTAGTTGCGCTGGTCCAGGATCAGGATCCCGTCGTGCTTGAGCACCGCGTAGAACTCGGCCAGTGCCTTGCGCCTGTCCCGCTCGGAGAACAGGTGGGTGAAGGAGTTGCCAAGGCACACCACGGCGTCGAACTCGCCGTGAACGTCGCGGTTGAGCCAGCGCCAGTCGGCGTGCACGACGCGCAGGATGTGGCCGCCGTAGTTGAGGCCGTTCTCGAAGGCCTTGGCCAGCATCTCGGCGCTGCCGTCGGCGCTGACGGTGTCGAAGCCCTCCTCGATGAGGCGAACCGAGTGGAACCCGGTGCCGGTGGCGACGTCGAGCACCGACTTCACGCCGCGTGACTTGAGCAGGTCGACGAAGAAGCTGCCCTCACTCTCGTAGCGCTTCTTCCAGTCGATCAGGTCGTCCCACTTCTCGACGAAGCCCTTGACGTACTCGTTCGTGTAGTGATCGGTGTCCCGCACGGTCAGCGGGTCCGAGCCGAACGCCTGCGCGGGATGGGCCGTGATCTCAGCCTGGTCGTTGTCCACGATGCCGGCCGATGTCACCTCGGTTGGGCCGGACCTAGAATCATTCATTGCGCTTCCTTCCACGTTCGGCCGGACACACAGCTCCTTTTCGACGATTCTCGACGAATCCGCTTTCACACGGTCGGCATTCCTCCTCGCTGTCGGCGCGCGCCTTTTTGGCAAGCCGGAAAAGGGCGCGCGAAAAGGCAGGCCCGCGACTGGCTAAATTCGCGGTCGGCGTAATTGCGGCCTGCAACATGCGTCGAGCGCAGCCTGGTGCCCGAGTCCGACGGACTCGATCCCTCACCCCGACTCGGCGGGATTGCGGTGCATCCGCGTCGATGATCTCCGCAAACCGCCGTCACTCAATCTATTGATCCCGACAGGAAAGTATCAATGGGTCAATTGCGTGACGTGCGGTTTCACCCCACGTATAACTTTGGGTGGGCGGCATCCGTACCGCTGGGCGCAACGCGCACACCGCCGACCGACTCCCAGGACAGGCATACTGCGTGGTCGTCGCGCTGTTTCGACCGAAAGTCGTTGGCCTCTTGACAGCAACACCAAGCGATTGTGTGCCAGACAACAAGGTCACCCGTTCGGCGGAGCAGGTGCCCGAAAACTCTACTTTGGGTCGGTATTGACCGGTTCCTTTAGTCCGCCAGCCTGACATCTCGTCGGCCACTTGAGTTCGTAGCGTATCCAGCAACATGTTGCGCATAGGACAACAATTGCACAGTCGAACACCGCCGGTGCACTGTCGTGCACCGGCGGTGTCCACACTCGGGGCGCAGACTGTTACTCGATCTTTGCGATCACAGCGCCCTGCCGGACCACGTCGCCCTCCTGCACCCGCAGCCGCAGCACCCCCGAGGACGGCGCCGGGATCTCCATATCAACTTTGTCCACCGCCACCTCGGCGATGAGCTGCCCCTCGGAAACGGATTCGCCGTCGGCGACGAACCAGGTAGCCACGGCGCCCTCCGCATTCGGATCCTCCGCCGAAACCTGCGGAAAAACCACATCGGTCATGCGCCGACCATTTCTTCGACAGCCGCGCGAATTCGGGCCGGCGTGGGCAGCACAGCGTATTCCAACGAGCGCGCGTAGGGAATGGGTACGTCCGGAACCGCCACCCGCGCGGGCGGCGCCTTGAGCACCGATGGGTCACGCTCGGCGACCCGTGCCACCACCTCGCCGGACAGCCCGAACGACAGGTAGTCCTCGTCGACGACGACCAGCCGCCCGGTGCGAGCCACCGACTCGAGTACGGTGTCGGTGTCCATCGGCACGAGGCTGCGCAGGTCCACGACCTCGCACTCGATCCCCTCACCGGCGAGTTCGTCGGCCACGTCGAGCGCGTGGTGCACCGACAGTGACAGCGTGACGATGCTGACGTCGCGCCCCCGCCGCACCACGTTCGCCTTGCCGATGGGTACCTCGTACTCCTCCTCCGGCACCGGTGCCACCGAACGGGGGTTCTTCGCCATCCACGGCAGCCCCATCACCCCCTTGTGGAACATGTACACCACCGGGTTGTCGTCGCGGATCGCCGAGATCATCAGACCCTTGGCGTCGGCGGGCGTGCTGGGAACGACCACCTTCATCCCCGGCAGGTGCGCGAACGTGCCCCACAGGCACTGCGAGTGCTGCGCGCCGTCGGAGTAGCCGCCACCGACCGCCGTGGTGATGACCATCGGCACCTTGACGTTGCCGCCGGACTCGAAGTGGATCTTGGCCATGTGGTTGTAGATCTGGTCCATGCAAACGCCGAAGAAGTCGGCGAACATCAACTCGGCGACGGGCCGCATGCCCTCCACGGCCGCACCGATGGCCGCGCCGATGAACCCGGTCTCCGAGATCGGCGTGTCCATCACCCGTTGCGGGCCGAAACGGTCCAGCAAGCCGGTCGTGGAGCTGAAGATGCCACCGTAGGAGCCCACGTCCTCCCCGAGCAGGAAGACGCCGGGATCGCGCTCCATCTCCTGTGCGATGCCCTCGACCATCGCCTTGGCTGTGCTGAGCTTGCGGCGCGAAGGCGCCTCGGTCACGGTCATTTGCTGCTCCCTGCCCTCACGCGAACACGTACTCGAGTGCCGATGCCGGCTCCGGTTGCGGGCTGTTCTTGGCGAACGCGATGGCGTCCTCCACACGCTTCGTGGCGCGCTCCCGCGCCGCGCGCACCCCGTCGTCGTCGAGCAGACCGTCGGCGCGAAGGCTCGCCTCGAAGGTGGGGACGGGGTCGCGGCCGGGCACTCCTTCCAGATCGGTGCGGTAGGCCTGCGCGTCACCCTCGAAGTGACCCCACAGCCGCAGGGTGTGCACCTCGAGCAGGCTGGGTCCCTCCCCCGCCCTGGCACGGGCGATCGCCTTGCCCGCGGCCTCGTGCACCGCCTCGACCGAATTGTCCTCGACGCGCTCGCCCGGCATGTCGTAGCCGGCCGCGCGCACGGCGTTGGAGGTGACGCACGTCGAGGCGCTGCGGGGCACCGAGATTCCCCAGTCGTTGTCCTCGATCACGAACACCACCGGCAGCTTCCACAGCGACGCCAGGTTCAGCGCCTCGTGGAAACCGCCCTGGTTGGCCGCGCCCTCACCGGTCACCGCGACGGCGACCCGGTCGGTGCCCTTGCGCTGGAACGCCAGTGCCTGCCCCACCGCGGGCGGGTAACCCTCCGCGATGATCCCCGAGCACGAGAAGTGCACGTTCGGGTCGAACAGGTGCATGTGCCCGCCCCTGCCCCTGCCGAGACCGTCGACGCGGCCGAAGATCTCGGCGGTCATCCGGCGCAGATCCACGCCGTGGGCGATGGCGAAGTGGTGGGGCCTGTGGGTAGCGGTCACCGCGTCGTCGCCGGTGAGATGAGCGCACACGCCCGCGGCGACCGGCTCCTGCCCGGCCGACAGGTGCATCTCGCCGGGGATCGCACCCGCCCCGATGTCGAACACCGGCTTCTTGTCAGCGTGGTACTCCCGCAGGATCGCTTCCTCGAAGGTGCGGATGAGCACCATCATGTCGTACAGATCGACTCTGACCTGTGGTTCCATGAAACCTCCCTGACGTCGGGATACTCACTGTCCGCCCGGTGCGAGCACACGGCAACGGCGCGGATTTCAGATGGTGATAACGCTTCGGGCCGCCCGCTCAGCGGGCATCCGGGCCGGTGAGCGCGGCCTGGTTCGGCGCGATCGCCAGCGCTCTCGACAGCCGGTTCGCCGCCCTGCGCATGGCTGCCGCGCCGCTGATCGCCGACGTGTAGCGGCGGGCGGGCATCGAGATGGCCACCGCGCCGAGCACCCCGGGCGCGCGTACCGGAACCGCCACACACGCCGTGCCGAGCAGGTACTCCTCCCGTTCGCCGCTGATCTCCGAGCCCAGACTCAACCGCTGCTCCAGCGCCCTGCGATCGGTGACCGTGTGCGGGGTCAGGTCGACGAGGCGGTGCCGGGCCAGGTAGTCGGCGCGGGCCGCGGTGTCCAGACAGGACAGAATGCACTTGCCGAACGCGGTGGCGTGCCCTGCCTCGTGCACGCCCACCCACAGGTCCACCCGCTGCATTCGGGGACCGTCTGCCACGTCGACCAGCTCTATCTCACCGTCCTGGTACAGCGACAGGTAGGTGGCGCTGCGCAACTCGTCACGCAGCGCCGCGAGCGCGGGCCGGGTCCTGGCCAGCGCAGTCTGCACCGGGCTGCGCCTGCCGAGTGCGTCCACCCGGTCGCCGAGCACGTACCCGTCGTGCAGCTTGAGCAGGTAGCCCTCGTGAACGAGGGTGCGCAGCAGGTGGTAGGTCGTCGGCAGCGGAAGGTCGAGTACGCGGGCCAGGCTCTTCGCGGTGACGGGCCGGTCGCTGGCGCCCACGGCGTCCAGCAGGTGCAGCGCACGCCTGACCGACCCGATCAGGGTTGGGGTCGCAGTCACCGGGCCGCCCTTCACGCCGAGCCGATCTCGATGCGACCAAGCATGCGACCGTCCTGATGGGTGCACAAGTGGAACCGGAAGAGCTACCCCGTCCCGGTGACGTCGCAGGGAGTGCAGGCAGCCGGTCTTGGCCGGGGCGGTTCGCCGCCCCGGCCAAGACTCGGCGATCAGCGACCGGCGAGCGCGGCGAGTTCGAACGCCTCCAGCCCGGCCGTGCCGTCGTAGCCGCCCTCGGGTTCGGCGAGCGCGAACAGCGCACCCACCGTGGGCGCCACGTCGACGGTCCTCGCGGGAGCCGAGGAGGCGCTGCCCGCACGCACGGCGGGGTGCCCGCCTGCGACGAAGAACGGAATCGGCTCCGTCGCCGGGTGCCCGTGGTTACCGGGAATCGGGTTCGACCACACCCGCGGGTCGGTGAACCGCCAGCCCGCGCGGCAGTACACCACCAGGTCGCCCGCCTCCGGCCCCAGCCGCAGCAGGGAAGGTTCGTGCGCCGACAGCACCCCGTCGGTGGCCAGCGCCACCTCCCGCATCCGTGCCACCGCCTCGGCACGCTGCCCGGCGGGTCCGGTGAAAGTCAGCAGATCCGCGCCGCCGTTCTGCGCGATCGCCACCTTGCCCGCCAGCAGCGGGTCGGCCTCGAGCCTCGGCGCGAGTGACACCACCCGGTGCGGCAGCGACCAGTCCATCGAGTGGTCGGCGAGCACGAGCAGCACGGCGGAGTCCCACCGCCCTGACCGGCGCAGCCGGTCGACGAAGCGGCCGATCAGCAGGTCGGTGGACCACAGCGCGGCCGTGCGGGCCGCCCGCAACGTCGTGCCGGTGAGGTCGACGTGGCCGACCCGGTCGACGTCGCCGAAGTTCGCGAACACCAGGTCCGGGTCCGACTCCTCCACCATGGCGATCAGCGCGTCGGTCGTCGCCGCGTCCGGCGCGTGCCCGCTGACCGGCACCACCGGGGACGGCTCCCAACGCACGCTGGCCCGCTCACCGAAGATGCCGTACAGGTACTCCTTGCTCAGCACGCTGCCGGTCACCCGTCCCTGCGCGGCCAGCCGGTCCAGCAGTGTCGGCGCGCGCAGGTCGCTGGCCCGGTCCAGCGTGCGAACCTCGCCGAGCGCGCGGTCGAAGACCGAGTTCGCGGGCACACCGGAACGGTCGGGGCGCAACCCGGTCATCATCATCACATGGTTGGGGATGGTCTCCATCACCGGCAGCGAACGGGCGGCGGTGAAGTGGGTACCCGAGTCGCGCAGCGTACGCAGGTTGGGAGTCAGCACCGGGTCGACCTCTTCCGGACGCAACCCGTCGACAACGAGCACGTACACCCTCGGCCCTACGGGCGGGCGGGCGGCCCTGGCCGCGGCGGTGGACAGCACCACCGCCGCCGAGGTGCCCGCGGCCACGGTGAGGAAGCGGCGCCTGCTGAACGCTGCCGTGCCGCTCGTCGATCCCGCCGTCACAGTTCCTCCCACACCCGTACGACGTGCTGCGTTCCGGCGTCGACCCGAAACGACGCGGCCCGCCGCACCGCGCTGTCGGCGTCCTCGCGATCGGCGAGGACGAAGGAGTCCATCCGCACCGCGCTGGGCGTCACCTCGACCACGGAGTAGCCGTGTGAGTCCAACTCGACGTGCTTGACGTGCGGGTTGGCCACCCGGATGGCGGCCTCGAGGGCCAGCGACGCGGTCCTTGGCGCAACGCCGAGGATGTCGTCGATGTTGTCGCTGGTCACCGACGTGCAGACCAGCTCGGTTCCCACCGAGGCACGGTTGAGCGGGTAGGTCAGCGGATCCGACGGCAGCTCGGCGGCCCAGCAGGTGTGGATGTCGCCGGTGAGGAACACGGTGTCGCGCACTCCGTTGTCACGCAGCGCGGCGAACAGTTTCAGCCGGTCCGCCGTGTAGCCGTCCCACTGGTCCACATTGATCGGTACGCCCGTCACCGGCCCGGTGAGCTGCGACAGCGCGTGTAGCTCTGCTGTGGACAGAGTTGAGGGGAACCGCACGGGCGAGATCATCACCGAGTTGCCGACGAGCTTCCACTGCGCCTGTGCCGTGGTGAGCCCGGAGGTCAGCCAGTCGAGCTGCTGCGCGCCGGTAATGGTGCGGTCCGGGTCGGCGATACCGGGGTCGAACGGATGCGCTGGCTGCTCGCTGCGATAGGTTCGAAGGTCCAACATGGACAGTTCGGCGAGCGTGCCGAACGTCAGCCTGCGGTACAGCCTGCCGCCCGGCTCGTAGCGCACCGGCATCCATTCCGCGTAGGCCCGCTGCGAGGCGGCGCGGCGGCTCGCCCACGTCCCCTCGTCCGGCTCGGTGTGGTTCTCTGCCCCGCCGGACCAGGCGTTGTTGGCGGACTCGTGATCGTCCCAGGTCACCGCGAACGGCACGCGGGCGTGCAACTGTTGCAGGTCCGGGTCGGTCTTGTACTGGGCGTGCCTGCGGCGGTAGTGCTCGAGCGTGGTGATCTCCAGCGGCGGATCGTGCGGCCGGAGCACGGCGTCGGCCGCGGCGTCGTCGCCCGGTCCGTACTCGTAGAGATAGTCACCGAGGTGGACAACCAGGTCCAGGTCGTCGCGCTGTGCCAGGTGCCGGTACGCCGCGAAGTACCCGGCCTGCCAGTTGGCGCACGACACCACACCGAGCCGCAGCCGGTCGACCGCGCTGCCGTCGGCGGGTGCGGTTCGGGTGCGGCCGACCGTGGAGACGGCCGAGCCGTAGCGGAAGCGGTACCAGTAGGACGTCGCAGGCCGCAGCCCGGCGACGTCGATCTTGACGGTGTGGTCCCTACCCGGTCCGGTGCGAGCCGCGCCGCCCGCGACGATCGCCGTGAACCGCTCGTCCAGCGCCACCTCCCAGGACACCGTGACGTCCGGACCGACCCCGGAACCGGGGACGGACTCCGGTGTCGGGGTCACCCTCGTCCACAGCAGCACGCCGTCCGGCAGTGGATCTCCCGACGCCACCCCGTGCGCGAACGGAGGTGCTCCGGCCCGCCCGGCCTGGGCCGCGTGCGCTTGGCCACCCAGCACCCCGGCACCTGTCACCGCGGCGAGCGCGCCGCCTGCGCGCAGTACATCTCTTCGAGTCACCGACTTCACGACAGCGCACATTGCACCAAGCGCTACGCCATGTCACTACCCGTCGGTAACTGTTAAGCCCGACTTCGCCTGATCGACGCAGTGCGCTACGCCGCTCGGACGGCAAGCGCCCCGGTGCCGCTGGGGGTTCAGCACCGGGGCGCCCATGCAGCCGGACACCTTGGGGAGGGTCAGAGGTGCCCGGGCGAGCCACGGCATAACATGAAACATGCGCCGGTTCGGCTCACGTTTCAGCATACGTCATGTCATTGCCGTTGCATAGGTTTGCATTCCACCGCATTCCAGTTGACGGAGTGGCGCCGGGCGTCGCGCTCGAAACTCATCCGCACGCGCTCGGCGGCATACGCGTAGACGTCGGCGAGCGCGGCGGTTTCGCCGACGTCATGTTGGGCGAGGTCGTAGTCGTCCCACAACGCCGCCACCCGCGCGGGCCCCAGCGTGCACGCCGGGTGCACCCAGCGCCCGTCGGCTGCGGCATGGCCGTCGTCCGGCTCCAAGGCGGCCACGACACCCAGCGGGCAGCCGGTGTGGCTGACGATCGTCGAGGCCAGCTCCTGCGCCCTCGACTCGGCCTCGCCCGGCCCTGCCAGGAACAGCACCTGATGACAGCAACGCCACAGCCCCAGCCGCACGTGGTCGGGCACCCCAGACCTCGCGGGCCAGTGACCCTCCCCAGGGGCTGCGCATTCCGGCCAGTCCGGCCGCTCCGCCGGGATGAGCGCCCGCGCCCTCGCCGCCCGCAACGCCCGCACGTACTGGTCGACGTGAGCACGCTCGAACGCGCCGAAGGGCGCGCGGTCCTGCCGGTGATCCAGCGCTTCCAACGGGTAGTCGACATCGACCCCGGCGACACTGCCCTCCCGCAGTGTCGGCCTGCCCAGCGCGTACAGCACCGGCGCGTCGCCGACGCGATGGTAGGGGCGGCGAAGGTAGCCGCACAGCCGCCACCGAGCGTCGGTCCAGTCCAGAGCGGCCACCTCGACCCGCACCCTGAGCACCCACAGCCGTACGAACCGGCCGTTGCGCCTTGCCTCCCACGCCTCCACGTAGCCGGCCTCCCGCCGGGCGGCTTCCGCCTCCTCGCGGCGGTCACTCGGCGCGTAGCGGCCCGCCCGTTCCCTGGTGTCCGTCACGGCGCAGGCCAACGGTGTCCAGTCACTCGCACCGCTCAGCGCCACGACCGGCACCTCCCGCCGCCGGTGACGGCGCGATGGACCGATCGCCGCCGGGTTCCTCCGGACATAGCTCTCCCCACAGTCGAAGTCGGATGGTTGGACCGGCGACGCCGTCGCGGTGCGAGGGTGTTGCCACGACCGGCGTCACCGGGGGCTAACGTGACAGGCGTCCAACCGTACGTAGCCACGACCAATGTAGCGCGCTACAAACTAGCGCGCTACATGATTGGTGTGGCCTGTTCGGGTGACGCGTGGCCGCTCACCCGGAGTGAAAGGTGACGCCCTTGGTCGAGGTGAGTCATGTTGTCGCGGAATGGGCCTTCACCCAGGGCCTGAAGAAGCTGCGAGAGACGAGCCCCAATCCGAACCAGAGCGAGATCGCCAGGCGGATCGGCAAGAGCAGGGCGACCATCGGGCACTACGAGATGGGCCGGTACCTGCCCAGCCATCTTCGACTCGTTTCTGCGGGATCGCGGTGATGAAGCGCACGATCCGTTCACCGAACGTGACTACGCGAACTACGTGGACGGTAGGCCTCGGTTGGACGGGGTTCGCACGTTCCTGGCGTCGCGCGGGATCGAGCTGCCGGAGGGCACGCCGGGTGACCCGGTCGACACCGCGACGGTGCACGGCATCGGCAACCGGAAGAACGAGCGCGTCCTGGCGGTGATGCGGGCGGACGGCATCACTCCCTTTCCAGGATCTGTGCGCTACCTGGAGGCCGTGCGGGAGGCGGGAATAGCCATCGGGGTCGTCACGTCGTCGGCGAACGCGGCCGAGGTACTCGACGCGGCGAAGCTGAGCCGGTTCGTGCGGGCCCGTGTCGATGGTGTCACCATCAAGGAGCAGGGCTTACGCGGCAAACCCGCGCCGGATTCGTTTCTGGCGTGCGCCGACCTGCTGGGCGTGGCGCCCGCACACGCCGCCGTGTTCGAGGACGCACGGGCAGGTGTACAGGCGGGCAAGGCCGGCGGGTTCGGCTACGTGGTCGGCGTCAACCGCGCCGACCAGGCCGAGGCGCTACGCGCCGACGGCGCCGACGTTGTGGTGGACGACCTCGCCGAACTTCTGGAGGTGCACGCTTGACCGAGGTGGAGCGCGGCTACGTGTGTGCACCGTGGGAGCTGCGCTGGCAGGGATTGTCCGTCGAGCAGCTCCAGCGAACCGAGTCGACCTTCGCGCTGTCCAACGGCCACATCGGTATGCGAGGGACCTTGGAGGAGGCGGAACCACGCGGTCTTCCCGGCACCTATCTGAACGGGTTCTACGAGGAACACGAACTGCCCTACGCCGAAGCCGGGTACGGATACCCGGAGGCCGGGCAGACGGTCGTGAACGTCAGCGACGGGAAGATCATCCGGTTGCTCGTCGAGGACGAGCCACTGGACATGCGTTACGGCCACGCCACCGCACACCATCGGGTACTGGATTTTCGGTCGGGCACGCTGCGACGCGAAACGGACTGGACGTCACCGACAGGGCGGCGAGTGCGCGTGCGCACCGAGCGACTGGTGTCGTTCACCCAGCGGGCCGTCGCCGCGATCAGGTACGAGGTGGAGCCGCTCGACGGAGAGGTGCAGTTGGTCGCGCAGTCGGACATGCTCACCAACGAGCCGATCGAGTCCGACGCCGCGGACCCTCGGGTGGCCGCTGCCCTGGAGTCACCGTTGGCCGGAGAGTACGCCAAAGCGGAGGACTACCGGGCGGTGCTGGTGCATCGTACGAAGCGTTCCGGGCTGCGAATGGCAGCCGCGATGGACCACCAGATCGAGACAAGCGACGGTCTGCGCACCGACATCGAGGTCGAGGAGAACCTGGCACGGCTGACCATCGCCGTTGACGTTCCCAAGAACGGCAGGCTGCAGATCACCAAGTACCTGGCATACGGCTGGTCGGCGCAGCGCTCCATCCCGGCGCTTCGCGCTCAAGTGGACGCGGCGCTGGCAGGCGCACTGCAGACCGGCTGGGACGGCATGCTCGCCGAGCAGCGAGAGTTCCTGGACCGGTTCTGGGACACCGCTGACATCGAACTCGACGGTGACGCGGAACTGCAGCAGGCAATCCGGTTCGCGCTGTTCCATGTGCTGCAGGCCGGGGCGCGCGGTGAGAGCCGCGCGATCCCGGGCAAGGGCCTCACCGGCCCCGGTTACGACGGGCATGCCTTCTGGGACACCGAGAGCTTCGTGCTCCAGGTGCTCACCTACACGCTGCCGGATACGGCCAGGGACGCGCTGCGATGGCGGCATTCCACGTTGGACAAGGCCAGGGACAGGGCACGCCAACTCGGCCGCAGGGGTGCGGCGTTTCCGTGGCGAACCATCGACGGCGCGGAGTGTTCGGCGTACTGGCCGGCGGGTACGGCCGCGTTCCACGTCAACGCCGACATCGCCGACGCGCTCGTGCGGTACCTGAACGCCACCAACGACACCGAGTTCGAGCGCCAGTACGGCACCGAACTGCTGCTGGAGACCGCCCGGCTGTGGATCTCACTCGGGCACCACGACCCGCACGGCGGTTTCCGCATCGACGGGGTGACGGGGCCCGACGAGTACACCGCCGTGGTCGACAACAACGTGTACACGAACCTGATGGCGCAGCGGAATCTGCGCGCGGCCGCGGACTCCTGCGACCGGCATCCCGACATCGCCGAGCTGTTCGGAGTCGACCACATCGAGATAGCCGGCTGGCGTGAAGCCGCGCGAAAGATGCGCGTCCCGTACGACGAGATGCTCGAGGTACATCCGCAGTCGGAGCGGTTCACCGAACACGCCAAGTGGGATTTCGCGGCAACACCCGCGCGTAACTACCCGCTGCTGTTGCACTACCCGTACTTCGACCTGTACCGCAAGCAGGTGGTCAAGCAGGCCGACCTCGTGCTTGCCATGCACCTGCGTGGCGACGTGTTCTCGTTGGAACAGAAGAAGCGCAACTTCAGCTACTACGAGCGGTTGACCGTGCGTGACTCGTCACTGTCGGCGGGAACACAGGCCGTGCTCGCGGCGGAATGCGGGCATCTCGACCTGGCCTACGACTATCTGGCCGAGGCCGCGATGACAGACCTGGCCGATCTGCACAGCAACGTCCGCAACGGGCTGCACATCGCGGCCCTGGCGGGCTCGTGGCTTGCCACGGTCGCCGGATTCGGCGGGATGCGCGACCACGGCGGTGAACTGGCGTTTCAGCCGCGGTTACCCGCCGCGCTCGACCGTATCGCCTTCCGGATGTGCTTTCGCGACTCCCGCTTCGCCGTGGAGATCCGTCCCGACTTGGCGACCTACCGACTGCTGAGTGGCAAGCCGTTCACGATCAAGCACTACGGCAATCCCGTGACGGTGTGCGAGGAGCCGACGGCATTGCCGCTGCCGGACCCGGAACCCGTGGAACGACCTGCGCAGCCGGCAGGGCGCGGGCCCACACGACGCAGGGGACGTGCGCGGCGCTGACGCCGCCCGCCCGGTGGCAACACCGCCGCCTGCGACCGTGCGTCTCGGCGGACGGCCCCTTGGTCAGTCCGGGGGTTCGACGGTGCCCGCCGCGGGGTTCACATCGTCGTCGGGCCGCACCTCGTCCTTGTTCGGCGGCTCGGGCACCTCGTCGGTGTCGAACCCGAGGTCGCGGTCACCGGGACGGGGGATGTCCGGCGCGCCAGGGTCGGGCTCGCGGGGATTCGCGTTGTCAGCTTGCATATCCGGCCTCCACGGCACGTCGTGGTTCGCTGTTCATTCCGGCTGGCAGTTGGGGCACCAGACCGTGCTTCTGCCGTCCAGGCGGGCATGCCGCAACGGTGTGCCGCACCGGGGGCAACTGCCCGAGGGGTCGTCCCTGCGGCCGGTCAGCCACGAAGGATGTGGTGGCACGCGACCTTCCCGAACCGACTGCTTCAAAACGGTCGTCATCCGCGCGTGTAGTCGCGCCACATCGGCGGGCCGCAGGGTCGCGGTGGAACGGTAGGGGTTGAGCTTGGCCCGCCACAGGATCTCGTCGACGAGGAGGTTGCCCAGCCCGGCGACGACGGATTGGTCGACGAGCGCCGGTTTGAGCCTGCGTCGCACTCCGCTCAGCGCGTCGGCGAGTTGGGTTCGCGACACCTCCGCCGCGTCAGGACCGAGGTCCGCCAGCGCGTCCCTGCGCTCGGTGTCGTCGCGTGCCAGCCGCAGGCCGGTCAGCTTGCGCATGTCGCGGTAGCGCAACTCGCCGTCCGGGAAGCGGAACACCACACGGTCGTGGCGATGCCGAGGCTGTTCCGGTTTCGCCCATTCGAGTGATCCGGTCATGCCGAAGTGCAACAACAACGAGGGCTTCTCGTCGCGGAAGGGAACGACCAGCCACTTGCCGTGCCGCCACGGCCTGCCGAAGCGGTGCCCGCGCACGCTGTCGCGTAACCGTCGAGGCTCGACACCGCGCAGTACCTGCTTGTCGAGCACTTCCACATCGCGTACCGGGTCGCTCAACGCGTGCTCGGTGAGCACGCGGCCGAAACCCTCGACATCGGGAAGTTCCGGCATGCCTGCCTCACGCGACGGATCGGCTCGGCCCGCGGTGCTGCGGCCTGCGCTGCTCGACCATGGTCAGCAGCAGTCCTTGCGTCGTGGACCAGGGACAGATCCTGGCTCGACCACCGAACACCGTGAGCAGTGCCTCGGCGACAACAGCGCCAGCGAGCGCCTGCCGAGCCCTCGGCCGCGAAATCCCCGGCAGTTCGCCGCGGCGGGTGGCGGGCATCGCGGCCAGCCGTGGAATCCACTCACGCAGGTCCTCGACACGCAACTCGCCTTCGGGGCTGCCACGGCGAGCCGTTCCAGCCAGCCGCGCGAGCTGGCGCAGCACCTTGGAACTGCCGACGGTGTGATAGCCGTGCAACTGGTGCTCGGCGTTGCCCAGCGCGTCACGGACGTGCTCCAGCGCGTGGGCCCGCAGTCGTGCGACCGCTGTCGCCGACGCGGTGTCGGCACCGAACCAGGTCCTGGTGACCTCGCGAGCTCCCAACCCCAGCGACAGTGCGAACTCGGCATCGCTGCCATGGCCCGCGGCGAGTTCGACGGTTCCACCTCCGATGTCGACCACGGCCAGCGGCCCGGCCGAGGCTCCGAACCAGCGCCGTGCCGCGACGTAGGAGAGCTGCGCCTCCCGCGTGCCGCTGAGAAACCGCAGGTGGGTTCCGGTCTCGCAGTGGACTCGTTCGACCACCTCGTCGGCGTTGCGCGCGTCGCGGACGGAAGAGGTGGCAAGCGGAAAGATGTCGGACACGCCGTGGCGTGCGGCGACGCGGTTGGCGGTGCGCACGGCGGCGACGATGGAGTCGATGCCTTCGGGGCGCAGCCGTCCCGCCAGGTCGAGAGCCCTGTCGAGATGCAGCCGAGTCTTGTGACTCAGTACCGGCCGAAGGCGGCTGTCCCCGTTCCGCACCACGGTTAGGCGGGCACTGAAGCAGCCCACATCGAGAACACCCGTCGTCGCCGCTTCGTTCACCGCCTCGCACCTTTCGCATCGGTCGGATCAGGCCATACCCAGTCGACCGTGCCCGATAACGACTGGATAACCCAATTGGGTGACATTTAACCGTGTCATCCAGTTCGAGGTAACAGCGCGGTCGGGTGAACGCGATCTGTAGGCGTCGAGGGACCGTTTCCGGAGGGGGAGCCCATGTGGCCCGATCACGCCACCCGTCGCGCAGGCGGTGACAGGTGGCGATGACCGCGGACAAGCACGCCGACGACACGGGACGGCTTGGCGCGGCCGCGGCGGCCGTCGCGATAACCCTCGCGGCGGTGCTCACCGGTATCTCGCTCGCACGGTCCGGCGCGATGGGAGAGCCAACCGATGTCACGTCCGGCTCCGAAGCGGCGGGCACAGGCACCGAGACACTGGCCTCGGCGGCGCCACCACCGGCACACGACCCACTTCCACCCGGAATCCCGGTGCGGCTGCGCATCCCCGCCATCGACGTCGACACCGACTCGGTGATCGAACTCCGTCGTTCACCCTCCGGCGTCACCGAGGTGCCCGGCCATGCCCGCGCCGTCGGCTGGATCGAGGAAACCAGAACACCCGGTGAGCGGGGAGCGTCGGTGCTCATCGGGCATGTGCGTTTCGCCTACGAGCGCGCGGTGTTCCTCCGGCTGGCCGAACTGCGCCCCGGCGACAAGGTCGCGGTGGGACGGGCCGATGGCAGCACGGCCGTGTTCACCGTCTTCGGCATCGAGCGGCTGCCCGCCGAATCCGCGGTCGCCAAGGCACGAGCCCACACCCGCCACCCGGACCTGCGACTGCTCACCGCGCCCGGCCACGCGGACCCCGGCGCGCGGCACCCGGAGTCGATCCTGGTGTCGGCCCGGCTCACCTCGAAGCGGTAGCCCCGACCCAGGCGCTCACCACGTCGGCCAGCACCGACAGCGGCAGCGCGCCCTCGCCCAACACCAGGTCGTGGAAGGCGCGGACGTCGAATCGCTGCCCCAGCGCCCGCTGCGCCTCGGCCCGCAGCCGCTGGATCTCCAGCCTGCCCACCATGTAGGACAGGGCCTGCGCCGGGTGCGCGATGTAGCGGTCGACCTCCGCGACGATCTCGACATGTGGCATCGGGGTGTTGCTGTCGAGGAAGTCGATGGCCTGCTGCCTGCTCCAGCCCTTGGCGTGCAGTCCGGTGTCCACCACCAGCCTGCCCGCCCGCATCGAGTCGGTGCTCAGCATCCCCAGCAGCGCCACGTCGTCGGAGTAAAGGCCCATCTCGTGCGCGAGCCGTTCGGAGTACAAACCCCAGCCCTCGGTGTAGGCGTTGAAGTTGCCGACCCTGCGCAGCAGCGGCAGGTCCGACAGCCCCAGCGCGGTGCTGAGCTGGAAGTGGTGTCCCGGCACGGCCTCGTGGAAGGCGATCGCCTCCGCAGTGTGCCGGAACCGGTCGGTGACCTGGTGGGTGTTCGCGAAGTAGGTCCCGGGCCGCGACCCGTCCGCCGACGGCCACAGGTAGTAGGCGGCGGGCGCGCCGGGCGCCTCCGCGGCGGGAACGGGCTCGACGACACACGGCTGCGGCGGGATGCGACCGAACCACTGTGGCGCGGCCGCTTCGGCGCGGGTGATCGCCGAGCGGGCCGTGTCCAGCAACTCCTCCGCGCTGTTCCACCGCAAGCCCGGATCGGTGCGCAGCCTGGCGAAGATCTCGGCCAGGTCGCTCGTGCCGAACACCCGCTCGCCGATCTCGGCATACTCCCCCGCCAACGCCTCGATCAGTTCCAGCCCGGTCGCGTGCAACTCCTCGGGGGAGCGGTCCGTGGTGGTGTGGACTCGCACCAGCGCGGCGTAGCCGCGGTCACCGTCCGGCAGGTAGCACATGCCGGGCCGCTCCTGCGACCTGCCGTGCGGCGCGATCTCACTGTCGAGCACGTCCCGGTAGCGCGCGAAGGCCGGACGCACCACGTCAGTCAGCAGATCGGCACGCCGCTTCGCGAACTCCTCGTCGGGCGCCTGCTGGCGCAGCAGCGGGTCGTCGGCCGGTTCAGCCAGATAGCGGCCGAGGTGCTCGCTCGCGGCTCGCACGAGGTGAGCGACGGGCAACCGCCCCGCCGCCACTCCCGCTCGGTGCCGGTCGGCCACCCGGTCGAGATACCGCGGGATCGCGGCGAGCCGCTCCAGATGGGCCCTGCCCTGTTCGGGGTCGCTGACACCGATCATCGGCAGCAGGGTGAGCAGGCCCGCCGCGGGGGAGACGAACAGATCGCTGATCGTGAACTCGACGAGTCGCGTGTCGATCTCGTCGATACGTGCGCCCGCCTGGTTGACCAGCACGTCGAGTGTGGTGCGCTCCTTCGGTTGCTCGGGCCGCAGGGCCCGCGCACGCTGCACGAACCGCTCCAGGGCGCCACGCTGTGCCCGCTCGGCCTGCTCGCTCACGTCGCCCAGACCCGTGCGGCTCGACTCCATGCCGAGCACGGCAGGCCACAGCGGATCGACGTCGAACAGGAACTCGATGAACTCGTCGGCCAGCGCGGTGACAGCGGTCATGGCGACAGCCTACTGTCCGGCTACGCTTCGAACCGTGGCCGTGACTGATCCCGTCGACGCACGCCTGCTCGCCGCGCTCGCCGAGGTGGGCAAGGCCGCGGTGCACGAACTCGCGGCAAGGTTGGGCATGGATCCCAGGGAAGTCGCCTACCGGCTGGTGAATCTCTCCGCTGCCGGGCTTCCGCTACTGGTCGGGGTCGAAAGCGATCCCAACGGGCTACGTGCCGCGCTGGCGAACTCACCGATCCACGGCCCCGGAGGCCATGCTCAGCCCGGGCAGGTCCACGGCACCCACAGCGGTGCCTATCCGGTGCAGGGCACGCCAAGTGGCGCCTACCAGGTGCGAGGCATGCCGAGCGGCGCCTATCCGGTGCAGGGAGCGCCGAGCGGTCCTTACGCACCTCCTGGTGTCCCCGCGGGGCACCCGGCCGGGCCGCCGGCGCATCCGCCGAAGTCACCGCACCCCCACCCGGTGCCGTCCCCGCAGGCACCACAGTCCCCGCAGCCACCACAGTTCCCGCAGCCACCGCAGCCACCGCAGCCACCGCAGCTCGCGCAGCCGCCGGATCCGGCCATGAGCACGTGGGGTCCCCCGCAGAGTGCGCTGTGGGCACGTGGTGACCAGCGGCCGGCCCCGTCCGGCGGGACACCGTCGGCTCGCACCGGCCGCGCGGGCGACGTGCTGCACACCCAGGGTCTGGAAGGCGAGCAACTCGCGATCCAACTGCTGGAGGTGCAAGACCCCGCCGACTTCCTCTTCGGCGCCGCCGGTTACCGGCTCGAGGCTGGTGAGCGGGCGATCGTCGTGCACACCGAGGTGACCAACGAAGGAAAGGTCCCGTTCGCCTCGCTGCCGGACAACTATCTCGAACTGATCACCGCGGACGGCAAGGCGATCACCAAGGCGCCCGTGTCACTGACATCGCGCCCACCGCACAAGATCGGCGTAGCACCCGGCGAGACCAGCGGTGGCCACACCGTCTACGTGGTGGCCGAGGGGCTGCGTGTCGTGTCGGTGCGGTGGAGTCCCCGACCGGAACCCGACGAACGCTCGCTGACCTGGTCGATCGAGACCTGACGTCAGGCCTGCGCCCGCAACGTCTCGAGCGCGGCCGCCAGGTCGGCGGGGTATTCGCTGCTGAACTCCACCCACCGGCCGTCGGCGGGGTGTGCGAAACCAAGCGTGCGGGCGTGCAGCCACTGCCGGGTCAGCCCCAGTTTGCGGGCAAGCACCGGATCGGCGCCGTAGGTCAGGTCGCCGACACACGGGTGCCGCAGTGCCGCGAAATGCACGCGGATCTGGTGGGTCCGCCCGGTTTCCAGCTGGATATCAACCAGCGAAGCCGCTCGGAACGCCTCGATCACCTCGTAGTGCGTCACCGACGGCCTGCCACCCGCCACGACGGCGAACTTGTAGTCGTGGCGCGGGTGCCGGTCGATGGGCGCGTCGATGGTGCCCTTGGTCGGATCCGGATGCCCCTGCACGAGCGCGTGGTAGCCCTTGAGAACGCTCCGTTCCTTGAACGCCCGTTTCAGCACCGTGTAGGCGTGCTCGCTCTTGGCCACCACCAGCACGCCCGTGGTGCCCGCGTCCAGCCGGTGTACCACGCCCTGCCGCTCGGCGGCGCCGGAGGTGGACATGCGCAGGCCCGCGGCTGCCAGGCCGCCCACCACCGTCGGTCCGGTCCAGCCGGGGCTGGGATGCACCGCGACCCCGACGGGCTTGTCGACCACCACGATGTCCTCGTCGTCGTGGAGCACCCGCATGCCTTCGACCGGTTCGGCGACCACTGCCGCGGGCTGCTCCGGCTCCGGTAGCCGGACCTCCAGCAACCCGCCCGCGGCGAGCCGGTCGGACTTACCCGCAGGCCGGCCGTCGAGCAGCACCTCACCCGACTCGGCCAACTCGGCGACCACGGTGCGGGACAGCCCGAGCAGCCTGGCCAGCCCGGCGTCCACCCGCATACCGTCGAGCCCCTCCGGTACGGGCAGCATCCGTGTGCTCACGAACGCTCCTCCGGGTGCCTGGACCTACGCACCCGCGTGCCGTCGTAGTCCCTGCCGAGCACGGCGAGCAGCACGACGACGGCCGCGCCGACCGTGATCGCCGAGTCCGCCGCGTTGAACACGGGGAAGAATTCGCCGTTGGGCGCGAACACGGAGACGAAGTCGACCACATGCCCCTGCAACGGCGCGGGCGCGCGGAACACGCGGTCGGTGAGGTTGCCCAGTGCACCAGCCAGGATCAGGCCGAGCCCGACGGCCCAACCCGGCGAGCGCAGCCGCCTGGCGAACCAGATGATCGCCGCCGCCACCGCGATGGCGACGAGCGCGAGAATCCAGGTACCCCCGAAATCCATGCCGAACGCGGCGTACGGATTGCGCACCAGCTGCAGGTACACCGCGCCGCCGAGGATGCGCAGCGGCGGCTCTCCCTCGAGCGTCGCCGTCGCGACGATCTTGGTGATCAGGTCGACGGCGTAGGCGAGCACGGCTACCACGGCCAGCAGCACGACGCGCCGTTTCGGCGGGTCGGACTGCGACTGTTCGGCCGCGGCAGTGGATTCCGGCTGCTGCTCTGCGCTCACCGCTCCATTGTCCACTGCCGCGCCACCGGCCTCGCAGGCAGCACCGGTGGGTCAGTCTCCCGACTCGCCCCGCCACTTCGCGATCGGGCCCGCGCGGGATACCGCCCGCAGCCTGCGCTCGGTGGCCTCCCTCGCCCGCTGGGTGGTGACCACGAGCAGCTGATCCGCCTCCTGCAGCCTGGTGGTGTCCTGCGGGGTGAATCCGGCACCCCTTCGCACCACCAGGCTGACCCCGGCCCCGGAGGGCAACCGCAACTCGGCCAGGTACACACCGTGCAGCCGCGAGCCCTGCTGGATGCGGACCTGCAGCAGCACCGCTCCCAGTTCGTCCAGCGGCGCGGCGTCAACCTCCAGTTCCCTGGGCTCGGAGGGTTTGGCGACCCCCAGCAGCTTCGCCAGCGGCGTCAGCAACGCTGCCTGCACGAGGGTGAACACGATCACCAGCACGAAAACGGCGTCGACGAGCCGCTGCGCGCCCGCGATCCCCTCCGCCAGCGGAATGGTGGCCAGCACGATCGGCACGGCACCGCGAAGCCCTGCCCACGACAGGAACACCTGTTCGCGCCACGGCACCCGGAAGCCTGCGACCGAAAGCACCACCGAAACCGGCCTTGCCACGAGCAGCACCACCGCTCCCGCCACCAGCCCGGGTACCACGGCGTCGAGCAGCCTGCTGGGCGAGGCGAACAACCCGAGCAGCACGAACAGGCCGATCTGGGCCAGCCAGCCCAGCCCTTCGGCGAAGGAGAGCGTGTCGGAACGGTGCGGAAGCCGCGCGTTGCCGAGCACGACGCCCGCCACGTAGGTGGCGAGCAGGCCCGAGGCCAGCGCGAGCTGAGCAGAGGAGAAGGCGGCCACGCACACCGCCACGGCGGCCAGCGGGTAGAGCCCGGTGGCGGGCAACGCGGCCCTGCGCAACGCCCACGCGCCGAGCCAGCCGAGTGCCAGCCCGATCAGCGCTCCGGCCAGTAGCTGGTAGATCACCCGCAGCGGCACCGTCCAGTCGACGGTGCTACCGGTGGCCAGCAGCACCACCGCGATGTAGGTGGGCGCGTCGTTGAGGCCGGACTCGAGTTCGAGGATTCCGGACAGCCGCTTACCGATGCCCGCTGTGCGCAACACGGAGAACACCGCGGCCGCGTCGGTCGAGGCGAGCACGGCACCCCACAGCAGCGCCGTCCGCCACTCCAGTTGGAACAGCCAGTGCAGCGCGGCACCGGTGACCGCGACGGTGACACCGACCGCCACTGTGGACAGTGCGATGCCGGGCCCGAGCACCGGTCTGATGTCCGACCATCGGGTGGTGATCCCACCTTCGGTGAGGATCATCACCAGCGCCGCGAGACCGAGGCTCTGGGTCAGCGTGGGATTGTCGAACTCGACGCCGAAACCGGCCTCTCCGATGAGGACGCCGATACCGAGGTACAGCAGCAGTGACGGCAGGCCGAGCCGGATCGACAACCGAACCGCGACCACGGAGGCGAGTAGGACGACGGCACCGGCACCGAGGATCACGGGAAGGTCGTCCATGTCACCTCCCGCGTCTCAGCCTCGTTCAGCTATCCACAATAGAGTTTCTGAGCGCGCCGACCCGGTCCTGCGACCCCTCCGGCGCGCCACGTACCTCGACCACCTTGTCCCTGGAACGCAGTCCCTTCACCACGGCCACGTCGCGCGGACGAACGGCGAACGCGGCCGCGAGCACCCGGCACAGGGCATCGTTGGCGGCACCGTCGACGGCGCGGGCCCGCACCGACACCACGAGCGCCTCGCCGAGAGCGCCGTCCCACACCCCGCCCACGGCGTCGCGCTTGGCACCGGGCTTGACCCGCACCGCGAACCGCAGACTGTCCCATACGCGGTAACCGTGTCCGAGGTGCCGGGCGCTACCGTTTCGCCACGGCGACGGTGACCTTGACGCCGTCGCCGACGGCGCCGGAGAACCCGTCCGCGACCGGGGCGTAGGAAACGTCCGCGGCCAGCGTCTCCCCCGCGACGAACGCCTCGTGGGCACGCACGGCCTCGGCGACGTCGGCAGGGGCGTCCACCGTGAGCACGATGCGGTCGGCGATGTCGAGCGAGGCGTCCCTGCGCGCCTGCTGCACCACCCGCACCAGGTCACGTGCCAGGCCTTCCCGCGCGAGTTCGGCCGTCACCTCGGTTTCGAGCAGCACGAGCCCCGAACCGCCGGGCAACTCGGCGGCCGCGCCCCGGTCCTTGGCCACGAGCCTGCGCTCGTACTCGCCGTCCAGCAGTTCCACACCGGCGGCCACCACGGCGCCGTCCGGGCTGGTTGTCCACTCGCCCGCCTTGACGGCCTTGATCACGCGCTGCACGTCCTTGCCGAGCCTCGGCCCAGCGGCCCTGGCGTTCACGGCGACCTCGAACTCCCCGTGCGCGGCGACATCGGTGGTCAGCTCCACCGACTTGACGTTCACCTCGTCGCGGATGATGTCGGTGAACGGGCGCAGCGGCTCCGCGTCCTCGGCCGCCACCAGCAGCTTCGCCAGCGGCAGCCGCACCCTCAGCTTGTTGGCCTTGCGCAGCGACAGCGCCGAGGAGCACACCTGCCGCACCCGGTCCATCGCCGTCACCAGCGCGGCGTCCGCGGGCAACTCGTCGACCAGCGGCCAGTCGGTCAGGTGCACCGATCGCCCTCCGGTCAGTCCACGCCACACGGCCTCCGTGGTGAGTGGCAGCAGCGGCGCCGCCGTACGGCACACGACCTCCAGCACCGTGTGCAGCGTGTCGATCGCGTCTCGCTCGCCCTGCCAGAACCGGTCCCGCGAGCGGCGCACGTACCAGTTGGTGAGCACCTCGAGGAAATTGCGGACCAGCGCGCAGCTCTCGGCGATGTCGTAGTTGTCGAGCGCGGCCCCGACGTCGGTGACCAGCTCGTGGGTCTTGGCGAGGATGTAGCGGTCGAGCACGTGCGCCGAGTCGGTGCGCACCCGGCCCTCGACGCCCTCCGCCCGCGCGTACAGGGCCAGGAAGTAGTAGGAGTTCCACAACGGGAGCACGGCCTGACGCACCGCGTCCCTGATGCCCTTCTCCGTGACGATCAGGTTGCCGCCGCGCAGGATGGGGCTGGCCATGAGGTACCAGCGCATCGCGTCGGAACCGTCACGGTCGAACACCTCCGTGACGTCCGGGTAGTTGCGCAGCGACTTCGACATCTTCTGCCCGTCGGAGCCGAGCACGATGCCGTGCGAGACGCAGGTGCGAAACGCGGGACGGTCGAACAGCGCGGTAGCCAGCACGTGCAGCGTGTAGAACCAGCCACGGGTCTGGCCGATGTACTCGACGATGAAGTCGCCCGGGTAGTGGTGCTCGAACCAGTCGGCGTTGGAGAACGGGTAGTGCACCTGGGCGAACGGCATCGAACCGGAGTCGAACCACACGTCCAGCACGTCGGGCACCCGGCGCATGGTCGAGTTCCCCGTCGGGTCGTCGGGGTTGGGCCGGGTGAGCTCGTCGATGTGCGGGCGGTGCAGATCGGTGGGCCGCACCCCGAAGTCGCGCTCCAGCTCGTCCAGCGACCCGTACACGTCCACACGCGGGTAGTTCGGGTCGTCGCTGATCCACACCGGGATCGGCGTGCCCCAGTAACGGTTGCGCGAGATCGACCAGTCCCTGGCGTTCTCCAGCCACTTGCCGAACTGGCCGTCCTTGACGTGCTCGGGGTACCAGGTGATCTGCTGGTTCAGCTCGACCATACGGTCCTTGAACTCGGTCACCGCCACGAACCACGACGACACCGCCCGGTAGATGAGCGGGTTGCGGCAGCGCCAGCAGTGCGGGTAGGAGTGTTCGTAGGTCTCGTGACGCAGCAGGATCGCACCTTGCCGCGCGGCCGAGCCGGTGCCGTTCTTCAGATCCTTGATGATGTTGGCGTTGGCGTCGAAGACGTTCTGGCCCTCGTAGTCGGGCACCTGCGCGTCGAACCGGCCCTTGGAGTCCACCGGCGTCACCGGGGTGATGCCCGCCGCGTCGGTGACGGCCTTGTCCTCCTCACCGTAGGCGGGCGCGATGTGGACGATGCCGGTGCCGTCGTCGGTGGTGACGTAGTCGGCGGCGAGCACCCGGTGAGCGTTCTCGTGGCCCACGAAGTACGGGAACGGCGGGGCGTACCGGGTACCGAGCAGGTCGGCTCCGTTGTAACTGCCCAGCACACGGGGTTGCTCGCCGAGTTCCTTGGCGTAGGCGGCCAGCCGGGCCTGAGCGAGCAGGAACCGCTCGCCCGAGCCCTCCTGCTCCACGAGCACGTAGTCGACGTCGGGGTGCACGGCGGTGGCGAGGTTCGACGGCACCGTCCACGGGGTCGTCGTCCAGATCAGCAGGTAGGCGCCGTCGAGTTCGTTGTCGTTGCCCTCGACGCGATAGCCGATGGTGACAGCGGGGTCCTGCCTGCTCGCGTAGACGTCCTCGTCCATGCGCAGTTCGTGGTTGGAAAGCGGAGTCTCGTCGCGCCAGCAGTACGGCAGCACCCGGTAGCCCTCGTAAACGAGGCCCTTGTCCCACAGTTGCTTGAACGCCCAGATCACCGACTCCATGTAGGTGACGTCGAGCGTCTTGTAGTCGTGGTCGAAGTCGACCCAGCGCGCCTGCCGGGTGACGTACTCCCGCCACTCGCCGGTGTAGCGCAGCACCGATTCCCGGCACGCCTGGTTGAACTCGGCGATGCCCATGTCGTCGATCTGCGACTTGTCCGTGATGCCCAGCTGGCGCTCGGCCTCCAGTTCGGCGGGAAGCCCGTGGGTGTCCCAACCGAAGCGACGCTCGACCCGCCTGCCGCGCATGGTCTGGTAGCGGGGCACGATGTCCTTGACGTACCCGGTGAGCAGGTGCCCGTAGTGCGGCAGCCCGTTGGCGAAGGGTGGGCCGTCGTAGAAGACGTACTCGTTACTTCCGTTGGTGCCCGGCTCGCGGGCCTCCACGGTGGCGGCGAAGGTCCCGTCGGCCTCCCAGTAGCCGAGCACATCCTTCTCCAGCGCGGGAAACGACGGCTGGGCGGGCACCTGGTCGGCGGGCTGCGCGCCGAAGGAAGCCTTGGGGTACATCGGGGTGCGCTCCTCGCGGTTCGGCTGTCTCGCACGGGCTCGCGTACGCGAGCCCACACGGGGACGACACGGCGCCTCTTCCGCGCGCGTTCCGCGGTACCACCCCGCTTGCCCACGCCCAGGGCGTGGACCTCTCGTTCGACGGCTGTGACGGGCCGCTGCCGTCCGGTTCTACTGAGGCTGTCGCCCGTTCTTCCGGAAGCTCCCCGGTGATGGCCGGATCGTCGCCTTGTACTGCCCAGATTAACGGGTCACTGGCAACCGTTGGTGACCGGACCCGTGCTACTTGCGGAAGGTGCGCTTGCCCCGGCGCCGGGACGCGAGCGTGGCGTCCGGCCCGCACCGCGCGCACGGGGTGAAGCCCAACTCGCGGGCCTCCTTGACGGCGAGCGGAATGGTGGCCCTCGCCTGCAACCAGTCGCATCCCGAGAGGTGGTAGCGCGGGTGTTCGTCCACGACGAGTACCTCGGCGTCCATCTCGGAGACCACGAGCAGGTCCGCGGCGTCGGTCTCCTCCTCGGCGGGCTCGCCGTCGCGCTCCTCCACGGTGCCCGTGCGTGGAGCTCGTGCCGTGCCGGTCGTTGTGGCGGTCGGCTCGGCCGCGGAAGCCCCTTCCGACCCCACTGCCGACTCGGCGGCCGGTTCCGGCTTGCCCTCCTCCGTCGAGGTGGGCTCGCCGTCCCCTTCACCGTCGGCTTCGGCGGCCTCCGACGAGCCGGACTCGGTGACCGCCGCCGACCTCCTGCGCCACCAGTCGACGACGAGCAAAGCACCCGCCAGCACGGACAACCCGATGGAGATCCACGCCCAGAGGGAGTTTGCCGTCACGAGCGCGGCGACCACCAGCCCGAGCGCGGCGAGTACCAGGATGAGGACGATGTAGAGCACGGTGAATTACAACACGAAACCGAGCAGGAACGGCTCCGACCCTCCAGCGAGTGTCGGAACCGTACCGATGCGTGACATCGACCGGACAACCAGTCCGTCAGAGGACAGCGACCACAGCGACCTCAGTGCACCTCGGTGACCTGAGTGGCCGGACCTGCCTCAGCCGGACCCGGCTGAACTCAGCCTGCCTCGGCCCTTGGACCGAACGAGTAGCCCTGGCCGGTGCTGCTCCCGCCGCTCGTGCTCGACTGGCTGGAGCCGGAGGAGGCGGACGCGGGTGCGGCGGAGCCACGGTCGTCGAGTTCGCGCAACTGTGACTCGAGGAACCCGCGCAGGCGCGTACGGTACTCGCGCTCGATCGTGCGCAGCTCCTCGATCTTCTTGTTGAGCGAGCTCTTCTCGGTGTTGAGGTTGTTCATCGTCTCGGTGTACTTGCGCTGCGCCTCGCGATCCATGTTGGTCGCCTTCTCGCGCGCCTGCCGCTCCAGCGTCTCCGCCCTGGTGCGTGCGTCGTTGAGCATGGTCTCCGCGCGGGTACGCGCCTCGTTGACCATGGAGTCGGCCTTCGACCTGGCGTCGGAGAGCAACTGCTCGGACTTGGTCCTCGCCTCTGCGAGCATGCTGTCCGACTCGGTCTTGGCCTCGGCGGTGAGCCGGTCGGCCATCTCCTGTGCCAGCCCCAGCACCTTCGCGGCCTGCACGTTGGGCTCGCCGCTGTCGCCCATGAACCCGTGGGTCTGGGTCTGCTCCATGGCCGAGGTCGGCGGGGGCACGGGCGCCAGCCTGCGCGACGGAGTCTCGTCGCGGGGGATGTGCTGCTGTGCGCCCGCGGCCTTGGCGGACTCCAGCTCGCTACGAGTCGATTCCAACTCGGCATCGAGCTGTTCGACCTGCTGCCGCAGCTCGTTATTGTCCTCAATCAACCGCGCAAGCTCGGTCTCCACCAGGTCGAGGAAGGCGTCCACCTCGTCCTCGTTATAGCCCCGCTTGCCGATTGGAGGCTTGCTGAACGCGACGTTATGCACGTCAGCAGGGGTCAACGACATCAGATCACCTCACGCACTCCATGGCCTGCCGGACGCATCCCCGATTCCCCGTTACCCGGGATACGCCAGTTGCATCAGTATGAACACAACCAACAGCAGCACCATAATCGATAGGTCCAGCCCGACGCCGCCGATCCGCATGATCGGAATAATCCGACGGACGAGTCGAACGGGTGGGTCGGTCACTGTGTAGATGGTCTCGAGCGTCACCGCAACTCCGCCCGCCGGACGCCAGTCGCGGGCGAACGCTCTGACGAGCTCCACCACGATGCGCGCCATCAGCAGCAGCCAGAAGGCGAAGAGCAGCCAGTACAGGATCAAGCGGACCGCTTCCACAGCTCCACTCTGCCACACGTCCGAACGGGGGATCAGTGCCGTAGGAACAAGCCGCCCTCGGCGATGCGCCTGCGGTCCTCCGCGGTCACATCCACGTCGGGGGGTGAGAGCAAGAACACCTTGTTGGTGACCTTGTCCATCGAGCCGCGCAGCGCGAAGGCCAGGCCCGCGGCGAAGTCGACGAGACGCTTGGCGTCGGCGTTCTCCATCTCGGTGAGGTTGATGATCACCGGGGTGCCGTCCCGGTACGCCTCACCGATCTCCCGCGCCTCGACGTAGCTGGTCGGGTGCAGCGTGATGATGCGGCTCAACGGGTCACGCGCGGGCTGGCGGGCAGGCTCGGAGGCCGGCCGCAGCCTGGCCACCGGATCGGGTTGACGATCGACCGCCAGCGAGCCGTGCACGGGCGGCTCCGAGGCCTCCACCCGGCGGCGGGTACGCGGGGGCGGGGGCTCCGGGTCGTCGAACTCGTCCATCACGTGGTAGCGCGGCCGTGGCCTGCGTGGCTGCGTCTCCTTGTAGGAGCGCTCGCCGTAGCCGTCGTAGTCGTCGTCGGAGTAGCCGCCGCGCCGGTCGTCGTACTCGTAGTCGTAGTCGTCTTCGGCAGGGACCATTCCGAAGTAGGCCTTCAGCTTCTGCAGCGCGCTCATGCCACTCCCTCGCCCTCCGCGATAGCGGTCCCCACCGTTGACGCTCGGTCGCACCGACGAAAGTCGTCGTGGTCAACCTCTCTACGGCGAGGCTAGACCGCGACGCCCGAGCAGCGCGGTTCCGACACGCACACAGGTCGAGCCATGCGCGATCGCGGCCTCCAGGTCGCCGCTCATCCCGGCGGACAACTCGGTGGCCTGCGGGTGGTTCGCGCGAAGGCGCTCGGCGGCGCGCGCCAGCCGTTCGAACGCGGGCGCCGGATCGGCGCCGAGCGGCGCGACGGCCATGAGGCCCCGCAAGTGCAGAATCTCACTGTTGTGGGTGACCTGATCGGCCAGCTCAGCAAGCTCATCGAGCGGGCACCCGCCCCGTGAGGGATCGTTGTCCAGGCTGGCTTGGAGCAACACGTCCAGTGGCCGCTGCGCCTCGCCCGCGTCCAGCGCCGCCCGCATCGCGCGAGCGAGCGCGGCCACCAGGCGCGGCGAGTCCACCGACTGCACCTCCTGCGCCCACCGCGCCACGGAACGGGCCTTGTTGCGCTGCAGCCGCCCGACCATGTGCCAGCGGATCGCCGCCCCGGGGCGCAGCCGCGCCACCTCGCGTGCCTTCGCGCCTGCCTCCTGGTCACGGTTCTCCGCGAGGTCGGTGACGCCGAGGTCGGCGAGCAGCGCCGCGTCGGCGGCGGGAAAGGTCTTGGTCACGGCGAGCAATCGCACCTCATCGGGTGACCGGTTCGCCGCGGCGCAGGCCTTGGCGATGCGGTCGCGGACGGCGGCCAGCGCGTCGGCGAGTTCGGCCTCGCGCCGCACCGTCACTCCTCCAACCAGGTGATCGCGGCCAGCCTCCCCGTCGGCTGCTGCCGCCGGTGGCTGAACAGGGTGGGGTCCTCGACGGTGCACCTCGGGTCGACGCCGATCCTGCCGACCCCGAGGTCGGCGAGCTGGCGCCACAACCCGGCGCGCAGGTCCAGCGCCGGTGTCCCGCTACGGCTGCGGCAGGCGCTGCCGGGCAGGTGTGCCTCCACGTCGTCGACCATCTCCTGGGGCACCTCGTAGCACGCACCGCAGACGGCGGGGCCGAGTAACGCCTCCATCCGGTGCGGCTCGGCGCCGACCGAGCGCATCGCCTCGATCGCCGACGGCACCACACCGACCCGTGCCCCCACCCTGCCCGCGTGCACTGCGGCCACCACACCGGCCACCGGGTCACCGAGCAGCACCGGCACGCAGTCGGCGACCAACGCGACCAACGCGATGCCCGGTCGGTCGGTCACGAGCGCGTCGGTCGCCTCGGCCGGGGCTTGCTCGGTGCCGTCCACGATCGTCGCCGTACGGCCGTGGACCTGTTCCATCCAGGCGAGATCGTGTTGGGAAAGGCCGAGTTCGGCGGCGAGGCGGCGCCGGTTCGCCGCGACGGCGGCGGGGTCGTCTCCGACGTGGTCGCCGAGGTTGAACGAGTCGAACGGCGGCTTCGAGACGCCGCCTTCCCTGGTCGTGACGATCCGCCTGATGCGCAACCGAGAACCCCTTCATCGTGCTGACCCACTAGTACCACGCCGAGGGCCCTCCCGGGCTCCCGGCTGGACTCGGCCGGTTCAGCGGCGCATGAAGGGTGGGACGTCCACGTCGTCGTCGGAGGGGTCGTCGCTCACCGGGAACGCCCTGCCCGGCAGGCTGCCCTGGCCGCGTTGCGTCGAGGGTTGCTGGTAGCCGCGGCCGCTCGTGCCCTGCTGGGGCGGCAGCGAACCGGACTGCGGCGTGCCGGCTGTCCCGGCGTGCTGCGTGCGGGGCATCGGCGAGGTCGGCGCACCCGGGTCCGGCTCGGCCGCCGTTCCGGAGAGCCGGTGCTGCCCCGACGCGGTGTGCCCGCCACCGACCTGGCCCGCCTCGGCGGTGGTGGTGGAGCCGCGGCTGCCGAAGGTACCGGGATCGAGCTTCTTGTGCGTGGGCGCACCGGCATCGAAGCCGGCCGCGATGACCGTCACGCGAACCTCGTCGCCGAGGGAGTCGTCGATGATGGTGCCGAAGATGATGTTCGCCTCGGGGTGCGCGGATTCCTGCACCAGCGACGCCGCCTCGTTGATCTCGAACAGGCCCAGGTCGGAGCCACCCGCGATCGACAGCAGGGCACCGTGCGCGCCGTCCATCGAGGCCTCGAGCAGCGGTGAGTTGATGGCCTTCTCCGCGGCCTGTACGGCACGGCCCTCGCCGCGCGCGGAACCGATGCCCATCAGCGCGCTGCCCGCTCCCGACATGACACTCTTCACGTCGGCGAAGTCGAGGTTGATCAGGCCGGGCGTGGTGATCAGGTCGGTGATGCCCTGCACACCGGAGAGCAACACCTCGTCGGCGGAGCGGAAGGCGTCCATCAACGAGACGCCGATGTCGCCGAGCTGCAGCAGTCGGTCGTTGGGGATCACGATCAGCGTGTCGCACTCGTTGCGCAGCGCCTGGATGCCGTCTTCGGCCTGCCGTGCCCTTCGCTTGCCCTCGAAGGAGAACGGCCGGGTGACGACTCCTATCGTCAGCGCGCCCAGCTTGCGGGCGATCTGGCCGACAACGGGTGCGCCGCCGGTACCGGTGCCGCCACCCTCCCCGGCGGTCACGAACACCATGTCGGCGCCCTTGAGGACCTCCTCGATCTCTTCCCTGTGGTCCTCGGCGGCCTTCTGCCCCACCTCGGGGGAGGCACCCGCGCCGAGACCTCGGGTGAGTTCCCTGCCGATGTCGAGCTTCACGTCGGCGTCGGACATCAGCAGGGCTTGGGCGTCGGTGTTCACCGCGATGAACTCGACACCCTTCAGGCCGACCTCGATCATGCGGTTCACGGCGTTCACGCCGCCGCCGCCGATACCGACGACCTTGATCACCGCGAGGTAATTGTGCGGGGGCGTCATCGGACTCGCCTTCCTGATCGTGGTGGTGCTGTTCCTGCCTCGCGCTGGATGTCGACGTCTCGGGCGGCACCTTCACCGGGGACACCCGGATAACCTCGACCTCAAGTTGAGGGTTAGAGTTATGTCAACTACCAACGTTGCTGCAGGACGGTAGGCATCGCGCGGCCACGAATCCAGCAGCCACGCCGAGTGTCGCGAACGTCATTCGACACATGTGTGTCACGCGCGCTCGGCCACGCGGACGAACCGGCAGCGATCCTCGGGCATGCTCATGACATGTTCAGGACCTCGGGACATGCTCAGGACACTGTGGGCAGTTCGGGGCTGGAAACGTCGTACACCTCGCCCGCCCTGGTCAGCAACACGGCGAGCACCTTCGCCTTGCGCCCGGTCTGCTCGGCGTCTCCCCAGCGCACGATCCGGCCGTCGGCGAGGGCCAGCTCGATGCTGCCGGGTGTCTCGGCCCTGGCGAACCGCACCTGCTCGCGCAGCTGCGGCGGTAGGTCGGCCAACACCGACGCGACGGAGCGGGTGGCGGCGTCGTGGGGCCCCACCTTCGACAGCTCCAGCTTCGGCAGCCCCTGGACCGGCTCGCCGATCTCCTTGTAGACGAAGCCGCCACGGTCCACCAGGTACAGCTTCCGGCCGGTGTCGTAGAACCCGATCGGCCTTCGCTCGGTGACCGCGATCTCGATCGTCGACGGCCAGGACCGCGAGACCTCCACCGACGCCACCGTTGGCAGACTGCTCACCCGCATCGCGACCTCGTCGGTGTCCACCCGCAACATGGGTTGCCCGGCGGGTACGGCCGCGAGCTCACGAATCCGATCCGCGGGCACCTCGTTCGCGCCGACCACCTCCACCGAGCGCACCCCCACCAGTTCGGTGAAGTACAGCAGGTAACCGATGGTGAGCACGGTCAGCACGCTCAGCGCGAGTACCTGCCTGCGTTGCCGCACCAGTTGCCGAGACGGCCGACCGCCGGAGTTCGAACCACCCGACCTGGGCCTGCCCGACTTGCCCGACCGGGAACGCCGGGACGGCCCGGCGGGCCGCGCTCGGGTGGTCGGCTCCGTCCGTGCCGGCTCCTCGTCGGGTCCGGTGTCGCCCGCGTTGGCGTTGCCGTGCTCGCCTGCGTCGCGTGAGGGCACCGTCCGCCGTCGCCGCTGCCCCGGCGAGCGTCGCCCGGTGGTGGCCACGGTGCGTCGCTCCTCAGCCCGCGCGCCGGTCGAGTTCGGCGAGGATCTCGGGGCCGAGCTGCGTGATGTCGCCCGCGCCCATGGTCAACAGCAGGTCTCCCGGCTTCACCAGGTCGGCGACCAGCGCCGCGGCCCGGTCGAACGCGGGCTCGTAGTGCACCGCCGCGCCGGTGATCCGCTCGGCGATGAGTTCGCCGGTCACCCCGGGCACCGGCTCCTCCCTGGCACCGTAGACGTCCACCAGCACGACCTCGTCGGCGAGGCCCAGCGCCTCGGCGAACTCCGAGGCGAAGGCCGCCGTCCTCGAGTACAGGTGCGGCTGGAACACCACGACCACCCTGCCGAGCCCGGCTGCCTGGCGCACCGCCCGCAGCTGCGCCGCCACCTCCGTGGGGTGGTGCGCGTAGTCGTCGTAGACCCGGACGTCGGCGGCGCGGCCCTTGAACTCGAACCTCCTGCGCACCCCGCCGAAGGCGGCGAGGCCCTCGACCAGCCCGTCGGTCGGCGCACCCAGTTCGACGCCCGCGAGCAGAGCGGCGACCGCGTTGAACGCCATGTGCTCGCCCGGCACCGCGACCGCCATTTCCAGTTCCTCGCCGCGCAGCGCGACGCGGACCTTGCCGCCGTCCTCACCGGGCGTGTAGTCCAGCACGCGGGCGTCCTGCTCACCGCCTGCCTCGCGGCCGTAGCGCAACACGCGTAGCCCGTCCGCCTCCGCGCGTGCCGCCAGCGCCGCCGCCGCCGGGTCGTCGGAGCAGACCACGAGCGCGCCGTGCGGCTCGATCCGGCGCACGAACTCGCCGAACACCGCCACGTACGCCTCCTCGGTACCGTGGTGGTCCAGGTGATCGGGCTCGATGTTGGTCACGACGGCCACCGAAGGCTCGTACGCCAGGAACGACCCGTCGCTTTCGTCGGCCTCCGCGACGAACAGCCCGCCCTCACCGTGGTGGGCGTTGGCGCCGGACTCGTTGAGGTCGCCGCCGATGGCGAAGGACGGGTCGAGCCTGCAGTGCTGCAGCGCCACCGTCAGCATCGACGTGGTCGACGTCTTGCCGTGGGTTCCCGCGATACAGGCCACCCGATGACCGCGCATGAGCTCGGCGAGTGCCTGCGCCCTGTGCAGCACCGTGATGCCACGCTCCCGTGCCGCGATGAGCTCGGGGTTGGTCTCCTTGATGGCGGTGGAGACGACCACGGCGGTGGGGCCGCCCTCGAACGCGTCGAGATTGCTCGCCCGCTGGCCCACCTCGATCCTGGCGCCCTGCGCACGCAGGGTCAGAAACGCCCTTGAGTCCTTGGCGTCGGAGCCGGAAACCCGCCCGCCGCGAGCCAGCAGGATGCGCGCGATGCCGCTCATCCCGGCACCGCCGATGCCGATCAGGTGCGCCCGCCGCAGCGGCTCGGGAAGCCGCGGCGGGTCGGTCCGCTCCGTTCCCGGTGTCTGTGGTGTTCCCGGTGTCTGTGGTGTCATGGTCCCCCGGCCTCGTTTCCCCCCGCGTTCGCGTGCGAACCTGCCTGCTCCAGCACCATCCTGGCCAGCACCTCGTCGGCTTCGCGATGGCCGAGCCCGACGGCGGCCGCGCTCATCTTGCCCAGCCGTTCGGCGTCGGTCACCAGCGGTACCACGAGTTCGGACACCTTCGCAGGGCTGAGCCGCTCGTCCTCGACGAGCAACGCAGCGCCTGCCTCGACGGCGGGGCGCGCGTTGAGTTCCTGCTCGCCGTTGCCGTGCGGCAGCGGCACGAACACGGCAGGCAGCCCCACGGCGGACACCTCGGCCACCGTCATCGCGCCGGATCGGCACAACACCAGGTCGGCGGCGGCGTAGGCGAGGTCCATACGTTCCAGATACGGCACCGGCACGTAGGCGGGGCCGCCGTCGAACTCCCGCACCGCGAGCGTGTTCTTGGGTCCGTGGGCGTGCAGCACGCCGACACCGGCGTCGGCGAGTTCGCGTGCCGCGCCGGACACGGCGGTGTTCAGCGAGCGAGCCCCCTGCGAGCCGCCGAAGACCAGCAACACCGGCACGTCCGGGTCCAGCCCGAAGTGCTGCCTGGCACGGGCTCGCAGCCCCGCCCGGTCGAGTGTGGTGATGGTGCGGCGCAGCGGTATGCCGACCACCTCCGCGCCCGGAAGCGGGGTTCCCCGCACCCCGACCGCGACCCTCGCCGCGAACCGGGCGCCCACCTTGTTCGCCAGTCCGGGGTGCTTGTTGGCCTCGTGCACCACGATCGGTATCCGGCCTCTGGCCGCGAGGTACGCGGGCAGCGCGACGTAGCCGCCGAAGCCGACGACGACGTCGGCTCCCACGCGGTCGAGGACCTGCCTGGTGCGCTTGACCGAGTCGCGCACCTTCAGCGGCAGCCGCAGCAGCTCCATCGTGGGTTTGCGCGGCAACGGCACCGGCGGCACCAGCTCCAGCCCGTAGCCGCGTGCGGGTATCAGCTGGTTCTCCAGGCCCCGGGGCGTGCCGAGCGCGACGACGTTGGCGTCGGGCCGCAACCGCTTCACGGCGTCGGCGAGGGCGAGCGCGGGCTCGATGTGCCCCGCGGTTCCGCCACCCGCCACCACGACGGTCGGCCCACTACCGCGCGCGTGCCCGGCCGCGCTGCCTGCTGCTTCCCGCGACGCCGTCGCGTCGCCGGACCTCTCCTCGGTCACGTCCGTCCATCCCAGCGGCTCGTCAGGCTCATCATCTGCGACCCCTCCGCGTCGGCGCCTTCGTTCTCGTGCCACCGCGCGGCGTCCCCCGTCGACCGTACTCCCGGCCCGCTCGCCTGCGGTCGGGTGCCGCCGAGCGGGCGCCGCGCCCGGCTGGGCGCCCGCTCCTGGCGCCCCGCCCGGTGCTTCGCCGTTTGGGAGGTGGCCGGTACGGGTCCGGCGCGGGCAGCCGCATCAGGCGTCCGAACTTACCTGGCCCCTGCGTCCGCAGCGCCACCACCGCTTCCGGCTCGTGTCGCGCGCAGTTGGCGAGTATGCCGAACAGCAGCATCGTCACGATGAGCGAGGTGCCGCCGTAGGAGATCATCGGCAGCGTCACGCCGGTGACCGGGAGCAGGCCGACGACGTAGCCGATGTTGACCGCGGCCTGCGCGACCAGCCACGTGGTGAGCGTGCTCGCCACGATGCGGATCCACGGGTCCAGGTTTCGCATGGCGATCCGCAGCCCGACATAGGCCAGCAGGCCGAACAGGCTGATCACGACGAGGCAGCCGAGAAACCCCAGTTCCTCGCCGATCAGCGCGAAGATGAAGTCGTGCTGCACGTTGGGCAGGTACATCCACTTCGACTGGCCCTGCCCGAGTCCCTTGCCGAAGAGCCCGCCGTCGGCCAGTGCGTAGAGCGCCTGGTTGGCCTGCAGACCCTTGCCCAGCGGGTCGGCGTCGGGGTTGAGGAACGACATGATGCGGTCGAAGCGATACTCGGCCACCAGTGCCAGCGCGATCGCGCCGCCGACGGCGCCGAGCAACACCACGGCGAACAGTCGCTTGGGCGCGCCCGCGAACCACAGCAGCGCGATGAGCACCACGCCCAATGTGATCGTGCCACCGAGGTCGGGTTGCGCCATGACGAGCGCGAACATCAGCAACGCAGCAGGGACCACCGGCACCAGCAGGTGCCGCCACTGGTGCAGCAGGTCGTACTTGACCACGAGGATGTGCGCGCCCCACAACGCCAGCGCCACCTTGGCCACCTCGACCGGCTGCAGCGACAGCGGTCCGAGCAGGAACCAGCCCTGCGAGCCGTTGAGGTTGGTACCCAGCGGGGTCAGCACCAGCGCGAGCAGGGTCAGGCACAGCACCATGGCGGTCGAGGAAAGGCCGCGGATGCGCCGAAGCGGCACCCGCACGCCCAGCCAGAACGCCACCGCGCCGATGCCGACGAACATCAGGTGCTTCTGGAACAGCGCGTAAACGCTGCCGTCGCTGTCGGGGCTGTAGGACGTCACCGACGACGCCGAGAGCACCATCACGATGCCGATCACGCCGAGTGTTCCGCAAATGGCGAGGATCAGGTGGAAGTCGGCGAGCGGCCGGGAAAGCCATGCGGTCAACGCGGTGCGCACCGCCGCGAATCCCCGCTCGGCGCGCTGCCGAGTGCGCCGGGGTGAACGACGCCGGTCTTCGCGCGCGTCGACGCCCGTCACCGCCTACGCCACCTTCCCCGCCGGTGCACGGGTGCGCCCGCTCCGACGCTCAGCCACGTCACCTGTCCGCCCCTTCGCTGTCCGGGCGCCTCAGCGGTCACTCCTGCCCGCCACCCGCGGTGTGTCACTGCTCAGCGTTCGCACCGCCGCCGCGAACGCGTCGCCGCGCTCGGCGTAGTCACGGAACATGTCCAGCGACGCGGCGGCGGGTGCGAGCAGCACGGTATCGCCGGGAATCGCCAGGGCACGGGCCTCGTTCACCGCGACGGCCATGGGCTCATCGTCACCCGAACCCACCCGCCGCACCGGGACATCCGGGGCGTGTCGCGCCAGGGCCGCGGCGACAACGTCGGAATCGACCCCCATGAGGACCGCTCCGCGGAGCCTGCCTGCCACGGTGGCGACGAGTCCGTCCACCGAAGCGCCCTTGAGCTGACCACCCGCGATCCACACCACCTTCGGGTGCGCGAGCAGCGATCCCTCGGCCGCGTGCGGGTTGGTGGCCTTGGAGTCGTCGACGTAGCGCACTCCTTCGACCTCGGCCACCTCGACGGCCCGGTGCGCGCCCGGCCGAAACCGCCGCAGCCCGCGTCCCACAGAGTCAGGTTCGACGCCCCAGGCGCGGGCAAGCGCGGCCGCCGCCAACGCGTTGGCCACGTTGTGCGGCCCTGCGGGGCGCACGTCGGCAAGGTGCGCCAGTTCCTCGGCACCGTGCTCGGGATCGGCGCCGAAGGCGCGGTCGACCAGCAAACCCTCCACCACGCCGAGTTCCCCTGCCCGGGGTGCGCCGTGGCCGAACCCGACCCGGCTCGCGGACTCGGGGGCGAACTCGTCGGCGAGCCTGCGCGACCAGGGGTCGGCGAGATTGTGCACCACCGTGCCGGAACGGCGATGGATCTTTCCCTTGGCCGCGGCGTACTCGGCAAGCGAGCCGTGCCAGTCGATGTGGTCTTCGGCGACGTTGAGTACCACCGAAGCCAGCGGCGCGAGCGTGGCCGACCAGTGCAGCTGGAAACTGGACAGTTCCACGGCCAGCACCTCGTGCCCGGCGAGCACGGCGTCGAGCACGGCAAAGCCGACGTTGCCGCACGCCACCGCGTTGGCACCCGCCTCCAGGAGCATGGCCTCCAGCATGCCGACGGTCGTGGTCTTGCCGTTGGTGCCGGTCACCGCCAGCCAGGTGGGCGGGCGGGAAAGCCCCTGCCCGACACGCCAGGCAAGCTCCACGTCGCCGATCACCTCGATACCCTCGGCCGCGGCCGCCGTGAGCAACGGGGCTGTCGGTCGCCAGCCGGGGCTGGTCACCACGAGCCGGGTGCCCTCGGGCGGCGAGGTGAGTCCCGCCGCGAGGGCGACGCCGATGCCGTCGAGTTCCGACAGCCGGGTCGGGTCGCCGTCGGTCACCGTGACGTCGGCGCCTGCCTCGGCGAGCGCGCGGGCGACCGACCTGCCGGTCACCCCGGCACCGGCGACGAGGACGGGCGTCCCGGCGAGGTCCATGGCGCGGCTCACCCGCCCCCGAGTCCGAGTTGCTCGCTGTAGAACAGGCCGATCCCGAACATGCAGCAGATCGCGGCCAGCAGCCAGAACCTGATGATCACCGTGGTCTCGGCCCACCCTGCCAACTCGAAGTGGTGGTGAAACGGTGCCATCCGGAACAGCCTGCGCCGCGTCGTGCGAAACACCGCGATCTGCAGCACCACCGAGATCATCTCGACGACGAAGAGGCCGCCGATCACGATGGCGAGCAACTCGGTGCGGGTCGTCATGGACAGGCCCGCGACGAGCCCGCCCAGCGCCAGCGAGCCGGTGTCGCCCATGAAGATCTTCGCGGGTGCGGCGTTCCACCACAGGAAGCCGACGCAGGCACCGGTGGCCGCGGCCGCCACCACGGCGAGGTCGAGCGGGTCACGCACGTTGTAGCAGGCGGGCTGGTATGCCTCCACGCAGCTCAACCGCGCCTGCCAGAAGGAGATGACCACGTAGGTCGCCAGCACCATCGCTCCCGCGCCGCCCGCGAGTCCGTCGAGGCCATCGGTGAAGTTCACCGCGTTCGACCACGCCGAGATCAACAGGTAGGTGAAAAGGATGAACACCGGGACGGGGAAGAAGATGAGCGCGAGGTCGCGCACGTAGGACAGGTTCTGTGAGGCCGGCGTCAGCCCGTTGGCGTCGGCGAACTGCAGCGCCAGCACCGCGAAGGCCACGGCCACCAGCAACTGGCCGACGAGCTTGGCGGTCTTGTTGAGTCCGAGGTTGCGCTGCTTGCGAATCTTGATGAAGTCGTCGAGGAAGCCGACGATGCCCAGCCCGACGGCGAGGAACAGTACGAGCAGCCCGGAGGCCGTCGGGCCGTCGTTGGTCGAGTCGCGCAGCCAGTCCGCGAAGTGGGCGGTGAAGTAGGCCACCACCATCGCGGCGATGATCGCGACACCGCCCATGGTCGGCGTGCCACGCTTGGACCTGTGCCCTTCCGGCCCCTCTTCCCTGATCTCCTGGCCGAAACCCTGCTTGGAGAAGAACCGGATCAGGTACGGGGTGAGCAGGATCGAGACGAGCAGCCCCATGGAGGCCGCGATCATGATGCTGATCACGCCGTGCCCTCCCCGAGCAGCGCGTCGGCCACTCGCCACAATTCGGCGACCTTGGAGGCCTTGACCAGGACCACGTCGTCGGGCCGCAACTGCTCGCGCAGCAAAGCGATCGCGGCGTCGGTGTCGGGCACCAGGACCGACTCCTCTCCCCAAGAACCCTCGTGGCTCGCTCCGTGGTGCATGGCGGCTGCCTGCTCACCGACCACGACAAGCCTGCTGATGTTGAGCCGGACGGCGAGCCGCCCGATCTCGTCGTGCGCGGACACGCTATCGGCACCCAGTTCGCCCATGACACCGAGGACCGCCCATGATCGTCTCCGCGCCCCTGCGCCCGAGGTCATCGAGGCGAGCGTCTTCAGCGCGGCACGCATGGACTCGGGGTTGGCGTTGTAGGAGTCGTTGAGCACGGTCAGTCCGTCGGCGCGGGTGGCCACCTCCATCCGGCGCTGCGAGCGCCGCTGCGCGCCGGACAGGTGTCCGGCGACGTCGGCGACCGGGGAACCCAGCTCCAGCGCGACGGCCGCGGCGGCGAGCGCGTTGCCGACGTGGTGCTCGCCAACCAGCGACAGCCTCACGTCGGCCTCGCCCTGCGGGGCCACCAGCCGGAACGAGGCGCGGGCGTGCTCGTCCAGCCGCACGTCCTCGGCTCGCACGGTCGCCTCCCGGCTCTCGCCGACACCGACGATCCGCGCCTTCGTACGCTCGGCCATGGCCGCGACCAGCGGATCGTCCAGGTTCAGCACCGCCACCCCGTCCTGCGGAAGTGCCTCGACGAGTTCACCCTTGGTGCGGGCGATGCCCTCGCGTGAGCCGAACTCGCCGACATGGGCGCTGCCGACGTTGAGCACGGCTCCGATGCGCGGCGGTGCCACCGCCGCCAGTTCGGCGATGTGGCCGGGGCCTCGGGCGGACAGTTCCAGCACCAGGTGCCGGGTCTCGGTGTCGGCGCGCAACGCCGTCCACGGGTGACCGAGTTCGTTGTTGAAAGACCCCGGCGGCGCGACGGTGGGTCCGAGCGGTTCGAGCAGCTGCGCGATGAGGTCCTTCGTGGACGTCTTGCCCGACGATCCGGTGACGCCGACGACGGTGAGGCCGTCGCGCGAGAGGGTGTCGACCACGTACCGGGCCAGCTTGGCCAGCGCCGCGAGCACGGCGGCCCCCGACCCGTCGCTGTCGGCCACCAGCGCCACGGAGCGTTCGTGCGCCTTTCCAGGCGGTAGCGGCGGCACGATCACGGCCGGGGCCGCCACCTCACGGGCGGCCAGTACGCCCGCCGCGCCACCGGCCACGGCCTTCGCGGCGAAGTCGTGACCGTCCACCCGTTCGCCGGGCAGCGCGACGAACAGCCCGCCCGCGGTGAGCCTGCGGGAGTCGAACTCCACCGAGCCGGTGACCCGCTCGCCGCCGTCGGTACGGTGCAGCCTGCCGCCGACGATCTCGGCGATCTCGGCGAGGGTCAGCGCGATCACACACCCACCTCGAGCCTGTCTCGGATGGCCGCCTCCAGCTCGTCCCGGTCGGAGAACGGGTGCACGACGCCCCCGATCTCCTGGCCTGTCTCGTGTCCCTTGCCCGCGACGAGCACCACATCGCCCTCGCCCGCGCGCGCGACCGCGGCGGCGATGGCCTCCCGCCGGTCGGCGATCTCGAGCACCTCCCCGCCCTGTGCCGGGCTGACGGTGCGCGCGCCCGCGAGCATCGCGTCCCGGATCGCGGCCGGGTCCTCGCTGCGCGGGTTGTCGTCGGTGACGATCACCAGGTCGCTGCCTCGGACCGCCGCCTCACCCATCATCGGCCGTTTGGCCGTGTCGCGGTCGCCTCCGCAGCCCAACACGGTGATGATGCGTCCCCGGGTGCGGGCGCGCAGCGCCTGCAGCGCCTGGGTGACGGCGGCCGGTTTGTGCGCGTAGTCCACCACCGCGGTGAACGGCTGCCCCAGATACACCCGCTCCATCCGGCCGGGAACCTCCACCGTGGCCAGTCCGGCAACGATGTCGTCCAGCGAGACGCCGACGGTGTCCAGGATCGCGGCGGCGAGCACCGCGTTGGCCACGTTGAACTCACCCGGAAGCGGCAGGGTCGCGGTCGCCGTGCGGCCGTCGGGGCCCCACAGGACGAAGGACTGCTCGCCGGTGTCGGTCATCGCGATGTCGCTGGCTCGCCAGCTCGCGTCGGTGCCCGGTTCGGTCGACACGGTGACCGTCCGCGGCGTGACCAGCGCCTGCCCCCACGCACTGTCGACGACGACGACCTCGCTGGTGGAGCGGCCGTCGAACAGCAGCGACTTGGCCGAGAAGTAGTCGTCCATGTCGCGGTGAAAGTCGAGATGGTCCTGCGACAGGTTGGTGAAGGCGCCGACGGTGAAGCGCGTGCCGTTCACCCTGCCCAGCGCCAGCGCGTGGCTGGAGACCTCCATCGGGACGTGGGTGACCCCGCGCTCGACCATGACCGCCAGCAACGCCTGCAGGTCCGGAGCCTCCGGGGTGGTGAACGCGCTCGGCATTCGTTCGCCACCGATGCGGGTCTCGACCGTGCCGATGAGCCCGGTGTGCAGGCCGGCGGCACGCAGGCCCGACTCGACGAGGTAGGTCGTGGTGGTCTTGCCGGAGGTGCCGGTGATGCCCAGTACCGACAGCTGCAGCGAGGGCTCGCCGTAGATCCAGGCCGCGACCGAGCCGAGCACGCCCCTGGGGTCGGTGTGCACGACAACCGGCACACCGGCGTCACGCAACGCGGGCCGTTCCGCGCCGTCAGGGTCGGTGAGCACGGCCGCCGCGCCTGCCGCGATCGCCGCCGCCGCGAAGTCGGCGCCGTGAGCCCTGGCACCGGGTAGGGCGGCGAACAGGTCGCCCGGCAGGACGTGCTGGGCGCGCAGCGTGGCACCGGTGAGGGTGACGTCGTCAACGCCCTGGTCGGCGATGAGGCGGGCGTCGGCGCGTGCGACCAGCGTCGTCAGCGGGACCGGTTCGATCAGGTCCGGTCGTGGCGGTACGACGACCGCCTTGGCCGGGCTGTCCGGAACGGGCCCCCCTCGCGTAGCGGGCTCGTCGTTGTTGACAGACACGCGGGAAGGTTACCGGCGAGGTTCCCGCGCCACTGAGGCGGTGCGGGAACCTCGGCGCGTCACGGCAGCGACAGGATCTCGTTCGCCGCGAACATGCGCTCGGGGTCGCGGTCGGCGAAGTAGGCGCCCACGGTGCTCGCCAGTTCCTCGGGGGTGAAGGTGGCGCTCTCGGTGTCGAACCGGCGCTCCACCTCCGGTGGCTTCAGCAACGCCACCATCCCGCCGTGCACCACGAACACCTGTCCGTTGATGTCGGCGGCCGCGGGTGAGGCGAGGAACGCCACCAGTGGCGCGACGTGGTCGACCGACAACGGATCGACGCCCTCGTCGGGGGCGGCACCGAACACGGCCGCTGTCATCGCCGTGCGGGCGCGGGGACAGATGGCGTTGGCCCGCACCCCGTAGCGCGCCAGTCCGCGCGCCGCCGAGACGGTCAGCGCGGCGATGCCCGCCTTCGCGGCCGCGTAGTTGGGTTGGCCGGGCGGTCCGACGAGGAATGCCTCGGAAGCGGTGTTGACGATACGGCCGTACACCGGCGCGCCCTCGGCCTTGGACTGCTGCCTCCAGTGCGCCGCCACGCCACGGCACAGCAGGAAGTGCCCGCGCAGGTGCACCCCTACGACGCTGTCCCAGTCCTCGTCGGACATCGAGAACAGCATGCGGTCGCGCACGATACCGGCGTTGTTCACCACGATCTGGGGTCCGCCGAAGTGCTCGACGGCCGAGGTCAGCAGCGCGTCGGCGGTGGCGCGCTGCGACACGTCCCCGGTGACAAGCAGGGCCTTGCCACCCATGGCCTCGATCTCGTCGACGACGCCGCCCGCGTCGGCGGAGACATCGTTGACCACCACCGACGCTCCCGCCGCGGCCAGTGCCAGCGCCTCCGCGCGACCGAGGCCCGCGCCCGCTCCGGTCACGATCGCGCAGGTTCCTTCAAGACTGGTGCTCATGCGCCGCCTCAACCGCCTTCCACACGCGGGATCGCCGTCACCGGGCATGCCGAATGCCGCCGGGCCACCGCGACCGCCGTCCAAAGGTTCGTGGCGGGCCACCTCGCTGGCCCGCACCATGGCCGGACGATAGAACTCGTTATCGCCAGCGAGCAATACCGCCCGAAGCGAGATCAGTCACGGACGACGAGGGCGTTCTTCGGGCACGACGCCACCGCCCGCGACACGCGCTCCACCTCCGCGGCGGGCACCTCCTGCTGGATGACCCGCAGCTCCTCGTCGTCATCGAGTTCGAAGACGGCTGGCGCGATGCCGATGCACACCTCGTTGGCCTCACACAGGTCCCTGTTGACCTCGATCCGCATATCGGCCTCCTCACGAAATAGAACTTGTTCTACACTATCGCGGCGGCACCCGGCGGCAAGCCCGGCACCACGTCCAACGCACGAGCGGGAGGGTCAGATGCGGATCAGCGACGCACCGGGACAACGGCGGCTGCGGGAGGAACTGCGCGCCTACTTCGCCGAACTGATGACCGACACCCGCAGGGAGGCGCTCGCGGGACCGGGCGGCGAGTACGGCGACGGCACGGTCTACAAGGAGATCGTGCGCGAGTTGGGCCGGGCAGGCTGGCTGGCGCTGGGCTGGCCGAAGGAGTACGGCGGGCAGGACGGCTCGATGCTGGACCAGCTGGTGTTCACCGACGAGGCCGCCGTCGCGGGGGTGCCCGTGCCGTTCCTGACGATCAACACCGTCGGGCCCACGATCATGCGGTTCGGCACCGAGGAGCAGAAGGCGTTCTACCTTCCCAGGATCGCCGCGGGCGAGTTGCACTTCTCGATCGGCTATTCCGAGCCGGAGGCCGGCACAGACCTGGCGTCGCTGCGCACCCGGGCGGTACGCGACGGCGACTGCTACGTCGTCAACGGGCAGAAGATGTGGACCAGCCTGATCGAGTACGCCGACTACGTCTGGCTGGCCGCCCGCACCGATCCCGACGCCCCCAGACACAAGGGGCTGAGCATCCTCGTGGTCCCCACGGACGCGGAGGGCTTCTCCTGGACGAAGGTGAACACCGTCGCGGGCCCCGGCACCAGCGCGACCTACTACTCCGACGTGCGGGTACCGGTTTCCGCGCGGATCGCGGAGGAGAACGCGGGCTGGCCGCTGATCACCAACCAGCTCAACCACGAGCGGGTGGCGCTCACGTCGGCGGCACCGCTGCGTGCGGCCCTGCGTGAGGTGATCGACTGGGCGCGCGAGACCGAACAGCCCGACGGCAGCAGGGTGCTGGACGCCGAATGGGTACGCATCCACCTCGCGAGGGTGCACGCGCACGCGGAGTACCTGAACCTGCGCAACCTCAAGATCGCGTGGGCCGCCGAGAAGAGCGAACTGTCACCCGGCGATGCCTCCGGCACCAAGGTGTTCGGCACCGAACTGGCCACGGAGGCCTACCGGCTGCTCATGGAGGTACTCGGCGCCGCCGCCGTGGTGCGTGAGGGCTCGCCGGGCGCGGTACTGCGCGGCCGGATCGAGCGTGCCCACCGTTCCGCGCTCATCCTGACCTTCGGTGGCGGCACGAACGAGGTGCAGCGCGACATCGTCGCCGCGACCAGCCTCGGCCTGCCCGTCAGCCGCTGACCAGCCCACTCGTCACAACCACCGGCAAGGGGTTCGCAATGGACTTCTCCCTCACGCAGGCACAGCGAGATCTCGCAGGCCTCACCCGGCGCATCGTCACCGACAGCGTCACCCCCGAATCGCTCGGGCCGCACGGCGAAGGCGGCTTCGACGCCGAACTGTGGACGAAGCTGGCCAGGGCGGGAATCCTCGACGCCGCGCTGCCTTCCTCGGTCGGCGGCGGCGGTTTCGGCCTGCTGGAACAGTGCTCCGTCCTCATCGAACTCGGCAGGGCGGTCGCGCCCGTCCCCTATCTGCCGACCATCACCATGGCGGCCTCCGCTCTCGCCGAGTTCGGGCACGGCGAGGTACTCGAACGCTGGCTGGTGCCGGTGCTGCGAGGCGAGCGGGTGCTCGCCGTCGCGCTGCCCGACACCGGTTGGCCCACGGGTTTCACCGCGCAACGCGACGGGGCGACCTGGCAGCTGTCCGGAGCACAGACCGCGGTGCCCCACGCCGCGTTCGCCGACGGGCTGCTCGTCCCTGCCCGCTGCGCCGACGGTGAACTGGTCGCGCTCGTCGAGACCGGCGCGGAGGGTCTGGCGGTTTCACCGCAGCGGTCGGTGGACCACGCCGACGCAGCGCTGGTCGAGGCGAACCGAACCCCGGTCAGCGCCGTGCTGGAGGCGCGCGCGGCCGAACGGCTCCGGCTGCGTGGCACCGTCGGCGTGTGCGCGCTGCAGTTGGGTGTGCTGGAGCGCGCGCTGGAGCTCACCGCCGCCTACGCGGCCGAGCGGGTCCAGTTCGGCAAGCCGATCGGCTCGTTCCAGGCCGTGCGGCACCGGCTGGCCGACGCGCACATCGACGTGGAGGCGGTGCGGCTGACGCTGTGGCAGGCGGCATGGCGACTGTCCGAAACCGAATCCGGCCAGCACACCGCGACCGCCGAGGAGACGGCCACGGTCGAGCAGGAGGTCGCCACGGCCAAGTACTGGGCGGCGCAGGCGGGGCACCGCGTCGCCCACACCGCGGTGCACGTCCACGGCGGTGTCGGCATCGACGTCGAGCACCCGGTGCACCGCTACTTCGTTGCGGCCAAGCGGCACGAGTTCCTGCTCGGCGGCGCCACCGCGCACCTGCGCGAACTCGGCTCGCTGCTGGCTCGATCGTGAACTGTTGACCGGGTCGTCTCAATGGTCGATTGTTCCTGACATCGCCGCACCCTAGCGTGGACGCATGCCAAGTCGAGGACTGCGGCTCGCCCTGCTCGCGCTCACCGCGTCCACCACCGTCGCGGCGACCACGCTCGCGGCCCCCACCACGCGGGCCGACCCGACGGCCATCACGGCGAGCGACTTCCGGCTCGAGGAGGGGCCCTACAATGGCGCGATCTCCGCGCTGGACGAGATGTTGCCTGCCGCGTCGGTGCCCACCGTGCTCGACAGTGCCAACCGCTTCGCCACCACCAGCGGCTGCGACCCCGCCGCCGCCCATCAGGTGGCGGCCTTCTGCTGGGAACCGGGCGACAACACCACGAACGACTGGTACCCGCAGGGCATCAGCTCCACAGCCGACGCGTACGGCAGCGGCAGCTACGAAGGCCGTACCGCGCTGTTCGTCAGCTGGTACTACAAGGGGGCGGGTACCGACAAGGGTGTTCGGGTGTCCTTCGTGGACTACGAGAACCCTGCCGCACCCAGGTACCGGCACGTCCTGCTGGTGCAGCCCTACACCAACTCCTCGGGTCGTCCCGACTTCCGCCCGGTCACCGTGCACGCGGGCGGGATCTTCGCCTACGACCACTACCTCTACGTGGCCGACACCTGGGGCGGCTTCCGCGCTTTCGACCTCCGGCGCCTCTGGCGGGTGTCGACGGGCGACAAGACCAAGGTCGGCAGGCAGGCCGACGGCACCTACCACGCGTTCAACTACCGCTACGTGTTGCCACAGGCGCAGCGATTCACCGCCTCCACCGAGGGTGGCGCGTCGCGGTTGCGGTTCTCGGCGGCCTCACTGGACCGCACCAGTTCCCCCGACAGCGTCATAGTCTGCGAGTACGGCGCCGACGGCACCGGCACCCGGGTCGTTCGCTTCCCGATCGACTACACCGACCGAAAGTTCAAGGAATCGCAGGACGGCCTCACGCACGGCAGTGAGGCCTACCGGGTCGACATCAAGAGCATGCAGGGCGCCACCGCGATCGGCGACGAGTTCTTCGTGTCGGCGAGCGCGGGTCCAAGCGCCCGTGGCTCGGTGTACACGTTCACGGCGAGCGAAGGACCGGTCCAACACTCGGATGCGCAGCCGGTCGGCCCCGAGGACCTGTCCTACCGGGGGCCACAAGGGCAACTGTGGAGCCTCACCGAGTACCCCGGTTCCCGCTACGTCTACTCGCTCGACCCGTCCGGCTTCTGACCCGGCACATCGGTGATGCTGACCACCACCTGTTCGTTGTTCGCCGTGTAGGCCTCGTAGCGGAACCCGACGCCGGATGCGGCGACGAACTCCAGCCACGCCTTGTGCTCGTGTCGCTGCCAGCCCGGGTAGTTGAAGTACTCGTCGAAAACCAGCACGCTGCCCGGATAGAGCCGGGGCCCGACGTGTTCGAGCACGGTGCGTGCCGATGAGTACAGGTCGCTGTCCACGTGCACGAAATCCACCGGCTCGTCGTGCTCCGCGAGGAATCGCGGCAGGGTCTCCTCGAACCAGCCCGCCACCAGTCGCGCACCCGGCACCTCCGGTATCGAGTCCAGGTGGAAGGTGCCCTCGGGAAAGTGTGTCCGCCAGTCCTGCGGCAGGCCGAGGAAGGAGTCGAATCCGAAGACGAGCTGCCCTTCCCTGGCCTTGCTGATGATCTCAAGTGTTTGTCCGGTGTGGACGCCGAACTCCAGTGCCAACCCCGAGCCGGGAGCGAGTTCCAGTGCGTGTTCCAGCGTCGCCTGTGGATGATGGAAGACCGGTGCGGTCGGCATCTGCTCAAGAGCGAACCTTGCGCTGCTGGCCACGGCCTCCTTGTCGGCAGCCACCTCGAGGTCACGGCGCGAGCGGTGTTCGGCCTCCTGTATCGCGGATACGACGCGGTCGACCGCGTGGTTCAGCGAGGCCTCGTATCGCGGTCCGAATGCGTCTTCCACGACGCGGATTAGTTTCCCGCGCAGAGAGTGCCGGATCTGTTCGAGCACGATCGCTCCTTGTTTCACCTGATGGGGACAACCGGGTGAGGTCGGGTTCAACGGGTCCTGAACAGCCGCTTCCAGGTCTGGAAGCTGGACAGGTCGGCCGCGGCGATGCGGTACTGCCGCTGTGCCTGCCTTGCGTGGGTGCGAAACCGCCACAGCACCCGCATGCCGCGCCGCGCCAGCCGCAGCATCAGTTCGCGGTCCAGCCGGTACACCCGCACCCCCTCCTGGGAGGGGTCTGTCACGATCGCCGTGCGCAGCAGCGACACGTGCCACCACTTGCCGTCCTCCGCCGAGACGAACCCGGCCGCTCTGGGGCGGTTCGCCAGCTGGCTCGCCAGCCGCTTGGCCGCCACGGCGTAGGGCCTGGACGGGGTGCCTGCTGCCTTGGTCATCGCGATGGTGTTCGACGGCAGACCGGGCATCTCCGGAACCGGTTGGCTCACCGTCTCGGGATACTCGGCGCGCAGCTTGCGGATCTCGGCAGCGACCTCGACGCCGCCGTCGGAAAGCACCTGCGGTCCGCGTAGGAAGTCCTCGACCGCTTTGATCATCGTGGCGGCCAGGCCGTAGCGCATCGAGATCAGGTAGTGCAGCAGTTCCCGGAACAGGAACCTGGTGACAGCGGGTACGTCGAAGTCGGTGTGCAACGACGTGACGATCAGCCCGTTGCGGAAATGGAAGTAGCGGCTCCAGTCGTCCCACGCGCGCCAGTGGAAATCGCTGTGCCACACGGCGGCGCCGGGCAGCGTGACGGTGCGAAAGCCCGCCGCGCGGGCACGCAGCCCGTACTCGACGTCGTCCCACTGGAAGAACAGCGGCAGCGGCAGCCCGATGGAATCGACGACCTCGGGCGGCACCAGGCAGCACCACCACGCGTTGTACGCAGGATCGACGTACCTGTCCTGGTTGTACTCGATCATGCTCGCGCGCACGAGTTCCTCGGTCGCAGGTACCCCGGCCCTGATGGCGTTGGGCTCGATTCCCTCGGCGTCGGCGTACAGCTGGTCAGGATGCAGAGCGCACAACATCTGACCGCCGACGATCACCGGTTGGACGGTGTGGTTGGCGAACTTGGTGACCCTGATCAGCGTGTCCGGCTCCAACCGGATGTCGTCGTCCATGAACAGCACATGTGTCTCGCGGGTCCGCTCGACCGCGATGGTTTCGTACATCCCCCTGGTGAATCCGCCCGCTCCGCCGAGGTTGCCCTGCCGCAGGTAACGCAGCTTGCTGCCGAGTTCGCCCTGCACAACGGGAAACCGGGCGTGCGCTTCCACCGGGTCATCGCCCTGGTCGACGACGTAGACCGCGTCGATGTGGTCGAGTGTCTCCGCGTCGGCGGACAGCGCCCGCAGCGTCTCGACGCAGTAGTCGGCCCGGTTGTGCGTGCAGATCACCACCGTGCTGCGCCGGTCGCGACGTGGCACGCTGCTGGTGGACCAGCGAACGTGCGAGATCGCCAGCCGGTCGTCGGTGGTCTGCGCTCGCAGCCACAGCGCTCCCCCGTCGAGGAACCTGTCGACGTCGGCGCGCAGCCGCACCAGTTCCCAGGTCGCGGAGGACACCCGGGTGGTGGACACGATGCGGCTGTCGCCCTCGGTGTCTCCCGCGCAGATCGAGATGGTTCCGCCGCCCTGCACCAGCGCCGTCACCACGACCTCGTCGGCCGTGGTCCAGCGCTGCCAGTAGCTGGCCGAGAATCGTCCGAAGTAGGTGTTGGTGGACACCACGGAGAAGGCGGCGATAGTGAGCAGATCCCGTTCCCTGGCGGCCGATCCGCGTTCCACGCGGCAGTACATGTCCGGCGGTGTATCGGCGGTGGGACCGGCGAAGAAGGTGCGCTGCACGATGTCGGCACGCGTCGTCTCGCCCTCCGTGATCTGCGTGATCTCCGTGGTGGCGAGCGCGGTTTCCTTCTCTTCGAGCATGCGGCTTGGTCCCCGTGATTCGTTGCTGCGGTGGTCGCTGTGATTCGTCGCTGTGGTGGTCGTTGTGGAAACGGTCGGCTCGAACGGTTCGGCGAGCGCGGCACCGACGAAACCGAAGTCGACCACAACACCGAAGCGGCTGCTACTTGCGAAGCGGCCATCCGGCAAGCTCTACTCTTTCGAGTGAGGGATGTGTAACGAACTCGAGTGAACTTGTGCCGTGAGCAAAAGGAGTTGTGGCGACGGGCCGCGGCTCGGCTGAATTGCCGCCCGGCACGCACTAGCCTGCGCCGGTGCTCTCCCTGCATTCCACGCCCGTTCGGGTGGAAACCGGCTCGGTCCCGCGTTCGGCGAGCGCACGCCGCCGGAGTCGGCTAGCGACCCTACTCGGCCTGGTTGCCGGACTGTGCGCGCTGGCGTTCCCGCTCGCGCCCGTGGAACAGCAAACCGCGCGCTACCACTGGCCGGAACCAGGGTCGGCGGACACCGCGACGGCCATGCCGCTGCTGCCCTACCAACCGCTGACACTGGAGGCGACGTTCTCGTGCGCTGCCGTGGCTGCGGCGAGTGCGTCCGGCCCGGGACCGCACGTGGTGCTGTCCACCACACCACCCAGGGTTGACCCAGCGGCCGCGCCGCTGCCCGGACTCCGGGTGGTCGAGGACGACGGCATGCTGCGGATCAGCAGCTACGGCACCCGAATAGCGCAACAGGCCGTGCCCGCGGCCGGCGAGTGCACCTGGCAGGTGCACTCGGATCATCGGCGCACCGAACTGCGCAAGGACGGCAACATCGTCGCCCGCGTCGACGCCGACGTTCGCCCCGCCGTCTCCGGAGCTTTCACCGATTCGTCCACAGTGGATGGTTTGCGACTGGACCTTGTCGCGGACACCCGCTTCCAGACCGCGCCGAGTTCCGCGAAGCTGGCTCTCGGCATCGCCTGCCTGCTGGCTCTGGGCGCGATGCTCGCCGCCGTTGGCAGGCTCGACCGCGCCCACCGGGGCCACTCCCGCACGGGTTCGCGCCGAGGGTGGTGGCGTCCTCGCGCTGTGGACGGCGTGGTGGCGGCGCTGGCCGTGGTGTGGCAGTTCATCGGGCCAGTCACCGTGGACGACGGCTACATCGCCGGGATCGTGCGTGGCAGTGAGCACAGCGGCTTCCTCGGCAACGCCTACCGCTGGCTGAACGCGCCGGAAGCCCCGTTCAGCTGGATCTACGAGCCCTACCGGCTGTGGTCGCAGGTGTCGGTGGAAGCGTTGTGGCTACGGGTGCCGTCCACGCTGCTGCTGCTGTCGAGTTGGTGGCTGCTGTCGCGACTGCTGCTGCCACGGCTCGGCCGGTTCGGTGGCCAGCGGTGGGTGCCGTGGCTGGCGGCCACGGCGCTGCTGGTGTGGTGGCTGCCGTTCAACCTGGGGCTGCGGCCCGAACCCTGGGTGGCGGTGGGCACCCTGGCGGTCTTCTACCTGGTCGAACGGGCCATCGCCACATGGACGATCCGACCGCTCGCGCTGGCCGTCGCGCTCGCCCCGGTCACCGCGGCGGTCACGCCCGGCGGGATCATGGCGCTCGCCCCGCTCGGCTGCGCAGCGGTGCCGCTGTTTCGGTTGCTCAGGACCCGCACCGACCTGAGCGTGACGGCACGGGTGGTGGTGCCGCTGGCCGCGCTCGGGGTCGCGGCGCTGCCGATGTTCGCCGATCAGGGACTGGCCGCCGTTGTCGAGGCGGTCCGGGTCCGCACCCTCATCGGCGGTGATCTGCCCTGGTACCAGGAGCCGCAGCGCTACGCGCACCTGCTCGGATTCGACTCGTTCGAAGGCTCATTGCCGCGCAGGGCCGCGGTGCTGCTCACGCTGACCGGGGTGGCAGCGCTGATGTGGACACTGTCGCGGCGGCGGGCGAGGCAGCTGCCAGGGCTGTCGCGCCCGGTCGCGATCCGGCTGACGGCCACGTTCACCGTCGCGCTGGCGACGATGACGTTCACCCCGACGAAGTGGACACAGCATTTCGGTGCGCTGGCGGGCATCGGAGCAGCGGTGCTCGTGGTGGCCTGCCACACCTGGTCACGGTCGAGGAACTGGCACACCGCGGAGTTGCTCGCCGGGCTGGCGGTCACCACGGTCGTCGGCTCACTCGTACTGGCGGGCCGCAACGAATGGCCCTACCTGTCCAACGACGGCGTGACATGGGGCACGATCACCCCGCAACTCGGTGGCGTCGAACTGGCCACGCTGGCACTCACTATGGGCGGCACCCTCACCGTGGCGCTCGCGATCGTCGCGGCGTGGCGGCGAAGCGGCGGCAGGCGGGCACTTCCGGGATCGTCACGGCTGCCGAGTCCCGCGCTGCTCACCGCCCTGCTGATGGTGGCGACGGTCGGGCTGAGCTTCTACTCCTTCGGCAAGGCCGGCCTCGCGCGAGCCGACAGCTACACCATGGCCTCCGACAACCTCGCCGCGGCACAGGGCGACAGCTGCGGCCTCGCCGACGCGCTCGCGGTGGAGGCCGACCCACGGAGGGGCGCGCTACCCGCCGCGGGCGCGGGCCCGACCGCCACGGACCGGCCCGAGCTCGCCGTCGGTGGTGCCGTGCTGCCGGGGTGGCTGGCGGCACCCGCGGAACCGACCGGGGACGGAACCGGGCCGGCGTTTCGAACCGGATGGTTCCGGCTCAGCCAGGCCCAACGCGACGGCGACCTGCCCGTGGTGGTCACCACCAACGGGCGAGCGGGGCGAATCACCGCGCGGTTCGCCGGGCCGGGCACGAGCACCGAGACCGAGGTCGCCGCACCGGTGAGCACCGAACGTGGCGACACCGTCGACGTCCGGGTCATGGCGCCCGGCGGCGCGGCCCGGGTGCGGCTCGACGTCGCCGCGGGCGGCGAACCGTTGGCGGTGAGCGTGCCACGCAGCCCCGAGCTGTCGCCGATGAACTCGCTACTACCGCCGGGCAGCAGCGCGGTGGTGGACTGGCCGGTCGCCTTCTTCTTCCCCTGTGTCCGGCACGCGGCCATGACCGAAGGAGGCACCGAACTGCCCGGCTGGCGATTGACCACCCAGCAGGGAAACGACGCCGGTGAGGTGGCCTACTCCCCGGTGCACGGCGGGCCGTTCGCCGCGGCGCGGTTGCTGTCACGACAGCAGCGGGTCCCGGTGTACTTGCGAGGCGAGCCGGCCCGGGAGCCCGCGCGGCTGTACCGGTGGCAGCCACGCACCGCTGCCCGGGCCCGGCCGCACCTGACCGAGCGCACCGTGCCAGGCTGGAGCGATGCGGCGCCGCTGAACGTGCCGGGTCTGAGCGGGTGAAACCTGCGCCTTCAGCCGACTCGTCGCGGCAGGAGGCTAGTCGGGGGCGTTGATCTGCCGCAGCCTGCGGGGCCCGGTGTCGGGCCGCGAGGGCGGGTGACCCAAAACGACTCGGGCGTTGGTCACGAACACACCTTCCGGCGAGGCCAGCACCGGGTCGAGGACCAGCGAGCGCACCTCCGGGTTGTCCTCTGCGAGCGCGGCGACCCGCAACACGAGGTCCTCCAGCGCCTCCAGGTCGGCAGGCTCGTCTCCCCGGTAACCGGTCAGCAGCGGTGCGGTTCTCGGCTCACGCACCAGAGTCGCCGCGTCCACATCGGTGAGTGGCACCGCGCGAAACGCCTGGTCGCCCAGCAGCGCGCTCACCACCCCGGAAAGCCCGAAGGAGACGAGCGTTCCGAAGGACGGGTCGTCCTGCAGCCCGACCGCGCAGGAAACACCTTTCGGTGCCATCCGCTGCACGTACATCCGCTCGGTCCCGGACACCTCGCGGATGTCCCGGTAGCCCGCGCGTACCGACTCCTCCGAGATCAGGTCGAGCCGCACACCGGCGAGGTCGGCCCTGCCCCGCAGGGTGTCGTCGATCGACTTCAGTGTCACCGGGTATCCCAGCTCGGCGGCAGCCTCCACGGCCTCTTGCTCCGCGCCCACCGCCCGGAACGGCACGACCGGGATGCCGTAGCAGTCGAGCAGCCCCACCACGTCGTCGACGGCCAGCTCGACGTCGTGCTCACCCAGCAGCCGCCGCACCATCCCGCCCGCGCGCTCCGGGTGCAGGCCCGCGGGCCGCACGACCGTGCCCTGCGGCCGTTCCCGCCACGCCGCGTAGCGCACCACCCTGGCGAGCGCGTTCACCGCCCGCTCGGGGCTGGGATAGGAGGGGATCGATCCGAACGACGGCGCCCCGTCGTCCGACACCACGGCCAGTTCGTCGGGAACGCCCTCCGCGGCGAGGAAGGTCGACACGATCGGCTTGCCCTGGCCGTCGTCGCGCGCCACCACGGTGTCGCGAAGTGCCCGCGCGTAAGCCGTGCCCGGAATCGCCACCGGCGGGACGAACACCACGACCAGCGCGTCCACCTCCGGTGAGTCCAGCGCCTCGCCGACCGCGGCGGCGAATTCCTCGGGACCGGCCTGCGGGCCGACGTCCACCGGGTCGACGCCCAGCCGCAGCCCCTGTGCCCGCGCCGTGTCGGCGGCGAGCAATCCGATGGCGCTGGAGTTCCCGACGATCGCGATGCGCGAACCCGCTGGCAGCGGTTGGTGTGCGAACACCAGCGCGGTGTCGAACAGTTGTGCCAGCGTGTCCACCCGCACCACCCCGGCCTGCTCGAACAGGGCCTGCACGCTGGACTCGTCGATCTCGGTGGAAGTGGCGGCCAGCTGTGGCCGCACAGCGTGCCGTCCCGACTTCACCGCCACGATCGGTTTGCTGCGGCCGAGCCTGCGAGCCAGCCGCGCGAACTTGCGAGGGTTACCGAAGGACTCCAGGTACAGCAACACCAGATCGGTCGCCGGGTCGGTCTCCCAGTACTGCAGCAGGTCGTTGCCGGAGACGTCGGCACGGTTGCCCGCCGACACGAACGTCGAAAGGCCCAGGCCCCGCGACTCCGCGTCGGCGAGGATCGCGATGCCCAGCGCGCCGGACTGGCAGAAGAACCCGGTGCGCCCGCGCTTGGGCAGGCGCGGCGCGAGGGTGGCGTTGAGCCGCACCGCGGGATCGGTGTTGAGCACCCCGAGCGCGTTCGGCCCCACGACGCGCATTCCGTGCGCTCTGGCCTCTCCGACCAGCCGCAGTTCGGCGTGCAGTCCGTGGGGGCCTGCCTCTGCGAACCCGGCCGACACGATCACCAGTGTCTTGACCCCCTTGGCCAGCGCACCGTCGAGCACGGCCTCCACCTGGTCGGCGGGCACGGCCACGACCGCGAGATCGACGGCGTCGGGAATATCCACGACGGATGGATATGCCCGCACACCGCGAACCGAGGAGTGCTCGGGATTGACCGGGTAGACCGTGCCCGCGAAGTCGGCGGCCAGCACATTGGACAGCACCGCATAGCCGATCTTGGTGGGGTCGGTGGAAGCGCCGATGACCGCGACCGAGCGTGGATGCAGCAGGTTGTGCACGCTGCGCGCCTCGGCCGCCTGCTCCCTCGCCCTCGCCACGGCCAGCGACTCCTCGGTGGGGTCGATGTCGAACTCCAGGTGCACCACGCCTTCCTCGAAGGCACGGCTCACCTGGTAACCGGCGTCGCGAAACACCCGGATCATCGCGGTGTTCTCGGCGAGCACCTCGGCGACGAAACGGCGCAGCCCGCTCTCCGATGCCGCCGCCGCGAGATGCTCCAGCAGGATCGAGCCGAGACCGCGACCCTGGTGGGCGTCGTCCACCACGAACGCCACCTCGGCCGAACCTGCGTCCAGCCGTTCGTAGCGGCCGACGGCGACGATGTCGTCGCCGAGCAGCGCCACGAACGCGACCCGGTCGTGGTGGTCGACCGTGGAGAACCGCTCCAGATCGCGCGGCGGGATGCGCGGGTAGGCGCCGAAGTAGCGCAGGTACCGGGTGCGTTCCGACAACCGCCCGTGCAGCGCGACGAGCCCGTCGGCGTCGGAAGGCACCACCGGCCGCAGGTGCACGGTGCCGCCGTCGGCGAGCACCACGTCGGCTTCCCAATGCCTGGGATAGTCGAACGGGTCGCGACCGGTGTGCTCAGTGCCTGCCGTCATCGCTGCCTCAGTCTCTCGGGTCAGTCTCTCGGGTCGTCGGGGTCCAGTCCGTGCAGCGGGAACACCGCGCGGCGGGTGTCGCGGATGGCGGCGTCGACCGCGTCGTCGAGCCCGTCGCCCCAGCTGGAGAATCCCGTGTCACCACCGTCGGTCATCGCGAGCGGTAGCTCGGCGTGAGGCGCCAGCCCGCGGACGTGGTCGCTCCACGATGCCGGCAGCGGCGTGACGGGGTCGATGTCGCGGTCCAGCACCGTGGCCAGCAGGTGGGTCCACGACCTGGGAACCACCCTGATGAGCTGGTATCCGCCGCCGCCCACCGCCAGCCACTTGCCGTCGGCGTAGGTCTTGGCCAACTCGCGCAACGTGGCGTAGATCGTGCGGTGGCCGTCCACCGTCAGCGACAGGTCGGCGAGCGGGTCCTCGTCGTGGGAGTCGACACCGCACTGGGTGACGAGCAGTTGCGGCCGGAACTCGGCCAGCAGTGACGGGACGACGGCGTCGAAGGCTCGCAGCCACCCCGCGTCCTTGGTTCGCGGCGGCAGTGGGACGTTCACGGCGTAGCCCTCCGCCGCCTCGACGCCGGTCTCGGCGGAGTACCCGGTGCCGGGGAACAGCGTGAAGGGGTGCTGGTGCAACGAGACGGTCAGCACCCTGCGGTCGCCGTAGAAGGCCGCCTGCACGCCGTCTCCGTGATGCACATCGGTGTCGACGTAGGCGATACGGTCGAAGCCGTTGTCCAGCAACCACGAGATCGCCACCGAGCAGTCGTTGTACACGCAGAAGCCGGAAGCGTGGTCGGACATCGCGTGGTGCAGCCCGCCCGCGATGTTCACGGCCCGGTCGGCCCTGCCCTCGGCGATGCGTCGCGCGCCGAGCAGTGTGGAGCCGACGACCAGCGCGCCTGCCTCGTGCATGCCGGAAAAGATCGGGTTGTCCTCGGTGCCGAGGCCGTGCCCCACCTGCCAGCTCGCCATCGGCGCCTGCTTGACCGCTGACACGTACTCGGCCGTATGCGCCCGGTACAGCGCTTCCTCGTCGGCGGCCTCCGGTGCCAGCACGGGAACGTCGTCGAGCACGCCGAGCGCGGTCGCGAGCCGGATGGCGAGGTCGAGTCGAATCGGGTTGAACGGATGCTCACCGCCGAGGTCGTAGGCGAGCAGTGCGGGGTCCCAGACGACGGCCGAACGTGACATGGGAGTCGAGCCTAGCCCGGCCGCGGCCCTGTGACAGCGGGCCGAGCGGGATCGGCCGACCACTGCGACCACGATCCGGCGTACAACGCGGCCGGCTGGTCATGTCCTGCGAGTTCGAGAGCGAGCACCACGGAGCTGGCGGTGACGCCTGAGCCGCAGTAGGCGCCGACCGGGGTGCCCGCCGTGACACCGAGCGCGGCGAAGCGCGCGGCGAGTTCGGCGCGCTCGCGCCAGCGGCCACCCGAGTCCACGTGCGACGACGACGGCGCGTTCAGCGCGCCAGGGATGTGGCCGGGACGGGGGTCCACGGGCTCGGTCTCTCCGGTGTAGCGCCGGGGCGCTCGCGCGTCGAGCAGTACCCCGTCGCGGGCGATGGCCGCGGCGGCGTCGGCGTCGAGGACCGGCATGGCGCCGGGGCGGACCTCGATGTCTCCGGGTTCCGGTCGTGGTCGCGCGGTGGTGACCGGCCTGCCTTCCGCCTGCCACGCGGCGAAGCCGCCGTCGAGCACCGCCACCTCGTCGTGCCCGGCCCAGCGCAGCAGCCACCACGCTCGCGCCGCCACGGAGGAGTCACCGTCGTCGTAGGCCACGACGGGGTGTGCCGTGCGCACCCCCGCCGCCCGCAGGGTCCGCTGCAGCTCGGCCGGTTCGGGCAGCGGGTGCCTGCCCGCCGCGCCGGGCGGGCCGGACAGTCCGGTGTCCAGATCGACGAACACCGCGCCCGGCAGGTGCCCCGCGCGGTAGGACTCGATGCCGGGTGGTCCGTCGAGGCGCCACCGCACGTCGAGCAGGACGGGCCGCTGCCGAGGATCGGCTTCGAGCGACGCGGCCAGTTCCGTTGTGGTGATGACGGGGTGCATACGCCCATCCTGCCCGCGCGGGTGCGGCCGACGCACCCGCGTCGCGCCAGCACGGGCCGCTGTTCATCCGCTGCTCAATTGCCTGATCGCCTGCGGCCCCCGTCACGTCCAGCCACTACGATGAGCATGGCGAGCAAAGGGGACAGGCGTGAACGATCTCATCGATACCACGGAGATGTACCTGCGCACCATCTACGAGCTCGAGGAGGAGGGCGTCGTGCCGCTGCGGGCCCGTATCGCCGAGCGCTTGCAGCAGAGCGGCCCCACCGTGAGCCAGACGGTGGCACGGATGGAGCGAGACGGTCTGGTGGTGGTTGCCGACGACCGGCACCTGCAACTCACCGACCACGGCCGGGAGCTCGCGGTCGCGGTCATGCGCAAGCACCGGCTCGCCGAGCGCCTGCTCGTGGACGTCATCGGCCTCGAGTGGGAGCACGTGCACAACGAGGCGTGCCGCTGGGAGCACGTGATGAGCGAAGCTGTGGAGCGAAAGCTCGTCAAGCTGCTCGGCCAGCCCAAGACCTCGCCGTACGGCAACCCGATCCCCGGCCTGGACAAGCTCGGCGCGGGCGAACCCGCGCCACCCGCGGAGTCCGACCTCGTGCGGCTCGACGACGTCGCCCGCTCGGGCGGCGGCAAGGTGGAGATCCGCCGGATCGCAGAGCACGTGCAACTCGACGAGGACCTGATGACCGAGTTGAAGTCCGTCGGGATCGTGCCGGGCCGGACGGTGAACGTCGGCCGGATCAACGGCGCGGGCACCACCGTCGAGGTCTCCGACGACAAGCACTCCGCCCAGGTCGCCGCGTCGGTGCTGCACGCGGTGCTCGCGCAGGCTCGGTGAGCACGAGGCCACAGGGCACAGCGCCACCTCCGCGGCTGGCCGAGGACGCCTTCCGGTCGGTGCACGGCCGCGAGCCACACGGTGTCTGGTCCGCTCCTGGGCGCGTGAACCTCATCGGCGAGCACACCGACTACAACGACGGTCTGGTGCTGCCGTTCGCGCTGCCGAACCGCATCGCCGCGGCCGCGGCGCCCCGCGACGACCAGCTGCTGACCTTCGCCACACTGGGCGCCGACGGGCGCGTCCAGCGCGCGGAGCCGGTACTAACGGGTGACCTTCGACCCGGCCACCCGTCGGGTTGGTCGGCATACCTTGCCGGTGTCGCGTGGGTGCTGCGCGAGCACGGCGTCACCGGCGGCGCCGACCTCGTCGTGGCCGGGGACGTCCCCACCGGAGCCGGGCTGTCGTCCTCGGCCGCCCTCGAATGTGCGGTCGCCCTCGCCCTGCTCGGTATCGCGGGCCGGGACGAACCGGACCGGGCCCGCCGGGCCGAGATCGCCAGGTGGGCACAACGCGCCGAGAACGAGTTCGTCGGTGTGCCGACGGGTGTGCTCGACCAGACGGCCTCGATGTGCTGCGTAGCTGGTCACGCGTTGTTCCTCGACGTGCGCTCGGGCGAGGCCGAGCACGTGCCGTTCGACACCGACGGCAGCGGCCTTCGCGTGCTCGTGATCGACACCCGCGTCAAGCACACTCTCGGTGAGTCCCAGTACGGCGACCGTAGGCGCGACACCCGGCGCGCCGCCGAATCGTTGGGGCTGGCCTCACTGCGCGACATCGACGTCGACCGGTTGCCCGACGCGCTGCGGTCGTTGCCCGAAGACCTTCGCCCGCTGGTGCGGCACGTGGTGACCGAGAACACCAGGGTGCTCGAGGTCGTCGCTCGGCTGCGCCAGGGGCGCGCCGACGAGATCGGTCCGTTGCTGAACTCCTCGCACGACAGCCTGCGCGACGACTACCGCGTGTCCTGCGCGGAACTCGACCTCGCCGTGGAGTTGGCCGGGCAGGCGGGCGCGCTGGGAGCGCGGATGACCGGCGGCGGTTTCGGTGGGTCCGCGATCGCGCTGGTACGCCACCGCCATCTCCGCGACGTGGAGCAGGCCGTCACAGCCGGGTTCGAGCGCGCGGGGCTACGCAGACCCCGCCTCTTCACCGTCGTGCCTTCGGCAGGCGCCGGTCGCGACTGAGGCGACCACCCCCGCACGCCATCCCGGTACGGCGTGCGGGCACACTGTCGCCCTACTCTGACAATCGCACTCCGACAATCGCAGTAATCGATCGCAGCAATCACCTTCTCCCGAGAAAGGGCCTCGAGCCAATGCCCACCGACATCACGACGCCGAGCATCCCGATGAAACTGGTCGTCACCGGTGGCGCAGGCTATGTCGGCAGTGTGTGCGCGGCGCGGTTGCTCGAGGCGGGACACGAGGTCACCGTCGTCGACGACCTGTCCACCGGCCATGCCGACGCCGTCCCGGACGGCGCCCGTTTCGTCCAGGGCGACGCCGCGGAGGTCGCAGGCACCCTGCTCGCAGACGGCTTCGACGGCGTCCTGCACTTCGCCGCGAAATCGCTGGTCGGAGAGTCCATGCAGGACCCGGGCAGCTACTGGCGGGGCAACGTGCTCAACTCCCTTCGCCTACTCGACGCGATGCGCACCCACGGCACGCCTCGCCTGGTGTTCTCCTCCACTGCCGCCACCTACGGTGAGCCGGAGTCGAGTCCGATCCCGGAAAGCGCCACGGCAGCGCCCACGAACACCTACGGCGCCACCAAGCTGGCCATCGACCACGCGATCACCAGCTACGCCCGCGCGCACGGACTCGCGGCCGTCAGCTTGCGGTACTTCAACGTGGCGGGCGCGTACGGGCGATTCGGTGAACGCCACACCACCGAAACGCACCTGATCCCGCTGGTCCTGCAGGTAGCCACCGGTGAGCGGGACCAGGTGCAGATCTACGGCGACGACTACCCCACCGGCGACGGCACGGCGGTCCGGGACTACATCCACGTCGCGGACCTGGCCGACGCGCACCTGCTGGCGCTGGCTCGCGCACGGCCGGGCGAGCACCAGATCTTCAACCTGGGCAACGGCACCGGATTCTCGGTACGCGAAGTGATCGACGCCTGCCGGGAGGTGACCGGGCACCCGATTCCCGCCGTCGTGGCACAACGCCGTGCCGGGGATCCCGCGGTACTCGTGGCCTCCAGCGAGCAGGCACGCGAGCGGCTGGGCTGGAAGCCGCAGCGCACGGAACTGGTCGACATCGTCGCCGACGCGTGGCGGTTCGCCCAGGAGCGGAAGGCGACCGGCCGCGCATAACCCCGGTTCCCCGGGGCCGGCATGGTCAGGGCCCTCCCGGTTCCCACAGTGGGTCGGTTTCGGTGCTCGCGCCGAGCTTCGCGAGGGTCTCGGGTGGCAGTGCGTGGTCGAGCGCCTGTGCGAGCAGTTGCGCCAGTACGTGTCCGGGATCGGCTTCCCTGGCCCTGGCCACGGCCATGCCCGCGAGTGCGCCCTCGCCGCGCACGTACGCGGAGTAGCCGAGCAGCGTCGCCGCCTGCGCACGTTCCGGTGCGGGCAGTTCCCGGGTCAGCGCCAGCCACAGTCGCTCGGCCGTGACCGCGCGCGGACCGGCCGGTGGCAGCGCGGTGGCCAGGCAGGCGTCTCGGATCTCGGTACGTTCCAGCGCCAGCGCCAGCTCGACCACCTCCCGGTCGCAGAACTCGAAGTCGCCCCGGTGCGCCCGTGCCAGCGCGGCGCGCACCACCGCGCGGCCACACTCGACCGGGTCCGCGGGAGCCGGACAGTCGTCGGGGTACTGTCCGGGTCCGTCGGGCCGGCTGTCGGCGATCTCGTCCAGGAGCGCCGATCGGCGGGCCAGCACGGCCGGGTCCACGGGGTCGAGCTGGCGTTCCATCGCTTCACGGCTGCCGTAGGTGATCAGGCCGGCGTGTGCCGACACCGCCGCGAGAACGGTCGAGTTCGGATCGGGCAGCCGCCCGGTACAGGTGGAGTCCTCGTAGCACTGCCAGCGGGCCCCATCCTGGATTTCGGGAACCCACAACGCATGCATCACGCACAGGTTGGCTTCGGCGAACGCGTCGGTGATCGTGTCGACGAGTTGGCGACGGGGCGGCCCGGTGGCGTTCTCGCCGTCGTGCCCGCCGCCCACGATCGCGATCGTGACGCCGACGGAATCGTCGTACAGCAGCGGGGTTCTCAGCCGCACGGCGAGCGCGACGTCCTCGTCGGGGTTCGGCAGATCGGCCCGCAACACGTTGCCGATGCGGTTGCCGGTCTCACCTCGGTGGCCGATGACGAGCACCGAGTCGGCCGGTCGGAACCCGAGCAGGTGCGGGATCGCGGCGAGCAGTTGTCCTGGGTTGCGCAGGTCCACCTTCACGGTGCCCGCTGTGGAGGGAGTGGTCATGGTTCCACCATGCGCGGGGTTGGCGGGGTGAGGGGGCGAAGGGGGAAATCTGTGGACAGGGTGGGCGGGGTTGAACAAGTCGACGAAGATGCCGTGGTGCGGCCGGAAAGTGTCGGTGCGGTGGGCTAGGCTTCGCGGCTCCGTCCGGACCCGCGGTGCGGCCGCGGACAGCCCGCCTACAACGCGGCCCGCAGTCGCGCCGCACCGCCGACCACCCCGACCGTCACCGACGTGTGCGCCAGATCCACCGCCAGGCCGGTGCCCGGCTTCGGCCGCAGCGTGAAGTCGTGGTCGCTGGACAGCAGCACGAACTCCAACGCGTGGCCCGCGGGCAGCACGTAGTCCTGCGGCTGCAGTTCGAACGACACCCGATATGACGAACCGGGTCGGATGGGCTTCGTGCGCCCGATGTCCGATCGGTTCTGCGGGTCCGTCCATCCGCGAGTGATCACGTGCGAGGTACCGTCGGGTGCCCTGTCCACGAGGACGGCGGTGACGTTGGCGGCGGGGCGGTCGAAGGCGATCCGCAGATCCACGACCGGCGTTCCACTCAGTCGGACGGGTCGCCGTGCTCGGGTCGTCGCGTACGACAGCCGGTTCGGTGACGACGGCGCGTCAACCAGTTCCTCCACCGTCTTCGTGGCGTCGTCGGTGAGGCGTTCGAACACCGGGCGACCGGGGCGGCCCACCCCCAGGTCGCCGCGGCCGTTTCCGCCCGGACCGGGACGCAGGGCGACCTGGCCGACCGTAGCGGCGGGCCAGTCCGGTTCCTGGGTCCACGACCCGTCCTCCCGCTGGATGGTCAGCTTCGGCTCCGAGGTCACGCCGTTGTCCACGCCGTACAGGTAGTGGGAGAACCAACGGTTGAGTGTGGACAGCCACTCCTGTCGGCGCAGGTGGTAGGGATCGGTGTGCCCGGACTGGTGCAGCCAGAGCCTGCGCTCGACACCGTGCCGCTTCAGTTCCGCGTACCACTTGGCGGCCTGGCTCACGGTGACGTTCCAGTCGGAGAGCCCGTGCACGGCGAGCACGGAAGCACGCACCCGGTCCACGTCGTCGAGGTAGTTTCGATCGTCCCAGAAGTCGCTGTAGTCACCGGTGAGCCGGTCCTGCTCGGCGGCCAGTTCGTCGATGACCGGACGGCACACGTCGCGGTCGGCGCGGGTGTAGACGTACTCGGCCAGCACGTCCGCGTCCTCACCCTGGTAGCCGCCCGGCGCCACGACGGCACCGTTCTCGCGGTAGTAGTCGTACCAGTTCGAGATCGCCGCGATCGGGACGATCGTCTCCAGCCCCTCCACCCCGGTGCTCGCGACGGCGTTGGCCAACGTGCCGTTGTAGGACACGCCCATCATGGCCGTCCTTCCGGTCGTCCAGTCGGCCATCACCGGCCGTCCGGCGGCGTCGCGTGCCCGCGCGCGGCCGTTGAGCCAGTCGACAACGGCTTTCGCGCCGAGCGTCTCGTTGCGGCCCCCTGTGGTCGGGCAGCCCGTGGAAAGGCCACTGCCGAGTGACTCGGCGTAGACCACCGCGAACCCTCGCGAGATGAAGTAGTCCTCGTAACGCCAGGTGATCTGGGGCCGGGGCTTCCCGGGAACGTACAACTCGACGTCGACGTCGTGATTGGTGATGTCGTTCCCGCCCGCGTAGTAGGGGCTGGCCTGGTAGACGACCGGGACACGCAGACCGTCCTGCGTCGCGCGCGGCCGGGCGATCTCGACATGGACCTGGTCGTCGGCGCCGTCGCGGTCGCTGTCCACCTCGGCCTCGACCCACAGGCTCTCTCGCACGACGTCGTCCGTGGCGAAGACTGGTTGCGCCTCGCCGTCGACGAACACCGGGGTCGGCGGCCGCTGCGCCACGGCGCTGACCGGGGCGAGTGGCAGGGTGGCGGCGATCGCGGCGACGAACGTCAGCGGCAGGCGCGCGGCTCTCACGTGACCCCCAGCAGGACAGCGAGCGAAGTGGTACGACCATTCCCGTCGTCACCGGGTCGTGTCAAGGAAGACCGGCGCGTACCCGACGAAAGGCGGGGACCGTCGAGCAGTCCGGCACGCCAGCTGGTCCCCGTCCGAAAAGACGCTTTACCAGAAGGTGACACGCCTTGCCCCTTTTGGGTGATTTCATGAAGATATGAGCCGACGCACGGTGATTGTCGGGCTGCTGGTGGCGGTCCTCATCGCCGCGGTGGCGGCCGTGTCACTGCCGATGGCCCCATCCGCCCGCCAGGACGCCACCACCCCGATCGCGCCTGCACGGCCGGAGTCCAGCTCACGCGACTTCGCCCCCAGCACGACGCAAACCCCCGGCAACCCGCCGTCGCCGCTCAGCGGCGACGAACGCGCCGCGCTGGCCGATTCGGTCTCCACAGCGGTCTCAGGGCACGCACCCGGCAGCAAGGTGGGCCTGGCCGTCTACGACCGGCTCGCGGAGTCCGTCGTCGCCGAGATCAACGCCGACGAGCAGTTCTACACGGCGTCGGTGGTCAAGTTGCTGATCGTGACCGACAGCCTTCGCGATGCCGGCTGGGCCCTGCCACGCGGGCAGCACCGCGAAAACCTTGTCGCGTTGCTGTCCCGAAGCGCGGACTGGGTCGCCTCGTCGCTGTGGGCAGCGGGTGGGGGTCCGGTGATCGTCACCGAGACGGCGGAGTTGATCGGTCTCGAGGCGACCGTCCCGCCGAGAATCGCGCGGCAGTGGGAGATGACCAGGACAACACCGAGGGACGTGCTCGCCGTCTACGACTACCTCACGACAGGCATGCCGGAAGCGGCCCGGGAGTTCGTACTGAACGCGCTCGGCGAAGCCACCCGCGTGGCAGCCGACGGGTTCGACCAGTTCTTCGGTATCCCGGCTGCCCTGCCCGACAGTGAGTGGGCGATCAAGCAGGGCTGGATGCGCGTCGACAACGGGATCGTGCTCAACACGACGGGAACCGTGGGCCCGCGGGGTCGCTACCACGTGGTGCTGCTGACCCTGCAACCGCCGGGCACGAGCTTCGCCACGGCCAGGTCCGCCGTCACCGCCGGTGTCGCCGCGCTGGCCCCGGCGCTCACCGAGGCGGCGGGCTGATCCGGCATCCGTCCGGGTGAGGTCTGGACCTCATGCAGGCACCGGCAGCGCCGATGCACTGTACTCGGGTCATGTCGAACCTGAAGCACCCAAGACGAAGCGCGTTGCGTGCGGCCGCGACGGCCGCCGCGGCCGGTGGACTCACCGTCGCCGGCGACGCAACCGCGCGGGCCCGCGCGGCGAGCCGCGTGACACCGACGTTTGTGACCGTCTCAGGGGCAGGCGGTATGCCCGGCGGCATCGACCAGCTCGCGCTGCGCGGACATCGGACCGTCGGCGTCAGCCTGCCCGGCCACAGCGTCACCGACCCCCAGTTCGCGCTCGACTACCAGTGCCCGCAGCAGCCGGAGTCACTGGCGACCCGGCCCTCCCCGATGGCCGGAATCGGCCTCGACGAGTTCACCGCCGCCACGGTCGAGGTGGTTCGCAGGGTCGCCGAGTTCGGCCCGGTCATCCTCTACGGCGGCAGCATGGGTGGCGCGACGCTGGACCGGGTCGGCAACACGGTGCCGCATCTCATTGCTCGCATCGTCTACGACACCGCGTTCTGCTGCGTCGACCTGGCTTCCGCCGACGACTACCTCGCCACGCCGGAAGGCGAGAACAGCCTGGCGGGCAACCTCGCGGCCGTGATCGTCGCCGACCCGGCGGAGATCGGCGCCGTGCGGTCCAACTACCGAACCGCGGACCCGGACGCGCTGGCCGGGCTGCGGCAGGCATTGATGGCCGGCGCCACCGACGCCGAGTTCCACGCCACGCTCGCGGCCCTGCACCCCGATGAATCGGCCACCGCAAGCGGCGAGAACTCGCAGGTGCGGGCACACACGTGGGGCCGCATCCCGCGCACCTACATCAGGCACACCCGCGACCGCATCATCCCGATCGAGTTGCAGGACCGAATGATCGCCGAGGCCGACCGGCTCACCCCGCACAACCGATTCGACGTGCACACCGTGGACGCGCCTCACGTGCCCAACGCCGAACAGTTCGGCCGGATCGTGGACATCCTCGACCAACTCACGCAGTGCCTGCGCTGAGCGCCGCGCAACCGGAACGGCGCAAAGCCCCGCTGCCGTGTCACCGGGAGCATCGGGTGCCCGTCGGGACCGAACAGGCCCGGGTCAACACTGCTCAGGTGTGGAACCGTCCGCCCGCGATGTAGGCCTCGAGCTGTTCCTGGTTCTGCTCCAACTCGTCCATCCGTGACTTCACGACGTCACCGATGCTGACGATGCCCGCGAGAGTTCCGTCCACCAGCACCGGAACGTGGCGGATGCGGCGTTGCGTCATCAGCGCGCTGAGCTCGTCCACCGAGTCCTGCGGGCCGCACGTCGCCACGACGGTGGTCATGATGTCGCCGACCTCACGCGACAGCAGGTCCGGGCCGTGCTGGTGCAGGCGGCGTACCACGTCGCGCTCGGACACGATGCCCGCGACGGCACCGGCTCCGTCGACGACGACGAGCGCGCCGACGTTGTGTTCGGCGAGCCTGGCCAGCAACTCGGACACCCTGGTACGCGGCGTGACGGTGGCGACCATCGAACCCTTGCGCCGGAGCAGATCAGCGATCCGCATGAACTCTCCTCCCACCCGAAGTGAACTGCCTCACATCAGGCTAGTGGGCGCACGCCTCGCCGGAAAGGTCACGAACCCTCGCCACCTGGCTCAGGCGACGTCCTCGGCCGCAGCGCTCCAGGTGTCACACGCCTTCGCGGTGCGGCCCTCGAAACCGGCCCGCGCCCAGCGCAGTTGGTTGCGCGCCGTGCCGTGCGTCCGGCTGTCGAGGCTGTTGCCGAAGTCGTCCACCGCCCGCGCCGCCTCCCGCGGGGTCACGCTGCCCCGACCGGACACGCTCGCCAGGAACAACCCCGCGAAGCAGTTCGCCTGCAACTCGATCCGCCGAGTCAGCTCCAGTTCGCGCGGCGAACCGGCGCGCACATCGGCGAGCAGTTCCTCCACCGCACCCAAGGTGCCGCTCAGGTTCTGCACGTGATGGCCGTACTCGTGCGCCAGCACGGCCAGGTGGGCGGGCTCGTACAGACCGATGTAGCGCAGCAGCCGGTCGCGCGGCAGGTAGATGATCCTGTCGGCACCGCAGTAGAACGCCGTCGCCTGCTCCTCGTCGGGCGTCTTTCCGCAGTCGCTGGTCGCCTCGGAGGTCACGTCCAGACCCGCGGCGCGGAACCGCACACCCGCCTGGCGAAGCGCGGGACGCCAGCCGCTGTCCAGGCAGTCGAGCATCGCGTCGTAGAAGGCTCGCATTCGTGTGGCGGCGCGGCCCAACCTGGGCAGCTCGCAGGAACCGGGCGAAAGCCGCACCGCGCCTGCCAGCAGTGGATCGGCGAGCGCACCCGCCGGTGCGGCGTCGGGCGGCGCGGCCACAACCGCCCCGCTCGGGCGCGCGACCGCGATCGCGACTCCGGCCACCGGCTGCGTGGCCCTGCCGGACAGGCCGATGACGCCCACCGTGCCGAGCACCAGCAGCAGCACACCCGCTATCGCCAGTGGTGAGTTGCGTGGCTGGTCGGTGTCGTCGTTGCTTCGCACAGTGCACGACAGCTTAGCCACGACCAGCTGCGGTGCGCAGAGCCCGGACGGTAGCGCCCGGACAGCTGGCAGACTGGGGACATGGCCGAGGTGACCACTCCCGTCGACGACGATCCGTATCTGTGGCTGGAGGAGGTGACCTCCGAGCCCGCACTGGACTGGGTCAGGGCGCGCAACGAGGAAACCGTGGGGCCGCTCACCAGGGGGCGGCGGTTCGAGACGCTGCGGGAGGAGTTGCGGCAGGTACTCGACGCCGACGACCGGATTCCCCACGTGCGAAGGCGTGGCGACCACCTCTACAACTTCTGGCAGGACGCGGCCCACCCGCGCGGGCTGTGGCGGCGCACGACGCTGGAGGAGTACCGCAAGCCGGAACCCGACTGGGTAGTGCTCATCGACGTGGACGCACTCGCCGCCGCCGAGGGCGAGAACTGGGTGTGGCAGGGCGCCACCGTGTTGCGCCCCAGCCTGAGCCGGTGTCTGGTCGAGCTGTCACGTGGTGGGGCCGACGCCACGGTGGTGCGCGAGTTCGATCTGGAACGCGCGGAGTTCGTCGAAGGCGGCTTCGAGCTGCCCGAGGCGAAGGGTTCCGTGGCATGGATCGACGAGGACCGCATTTATGTGGGGACGGACTTCGGCGACGGCTCGCTGACCACGTCCGGTTACCCGCGTCTGGTGAAGGAATGGCGCAGGGACACGCCGCTTTCGCAGGCGAGCCTGGTGTTCGAGGGCGAACCCGGTGACGTCGCCGTGCGCGGGTTCCACGACGCCACCCCTGGCTGGGAGCGCGACTTCGTGCGCCGCAGCATCGACTTCTACCGCGGCGAGCTGCATCTTCGAACCGGCGAGGAGTTGACTCGCGTCGACGTGCCCGAGGACGCGATCACATCGGTGTACCGCGAGTGGCTGCTGGTGCGTACGCGCTCCAGCTGGCGCGTCGGCGACACCGAGCACCCGCCGGGGGCGTTGCTGGCCGCGAGGTTGGCCGACTTCCTCGCGGGCGAGCGCACCATGACCGTGCTGTTCGAGCCCGACGCCCACACCTGCCTCGACTACCACGCCTGGACCCGCGACCACCTCGTCATCGGCACGCTCAGTGATGTGACCACCCGGTTGCGGGTGCTCACGCCGACCGCCGACCGCTGGCTGGACCGACCGCTGCTGGGCGTGCCTGATGTGGGGACGGTCGCGCTGGTCGACACCGAGCCCTACCGCGACAACGAGTTCCTGCTGCAGACATCCGGGTTCACCGAACCGGCGGCGCTGGTGCGGGGCGTGCTCGACGGCGAGCGGCCGCGGGAGGCGGAGACCGAGCTGGAGACCCTGAAGCGGGCGCCCGAATTCTTCAGCTCCGAGGGCATGAGCACCCAGCAGCTGTTCGCGACCTCGCGTGACGGCACTTCGATCCCGTACTTCGTCGTGCGGCCCGCCGGCGGGGGCGACGGCCCGACCCTGCTGACCGGCTACGGCGGCTTCGAGGTCTCGCTGACCCCGTCCTACAGCGGCGTCATCGGCAGGGGCTGGCTGGCCAGGGGCGGAACGTATGTCGTCGCGAACCTGCGCGGCGGCGGCGAGTACGGGCCCGACTGGCACTCCCAGGCCGTCAAGGCCAACCGGGAGCGCGTGTACGAGGACTTCGCGGCGGTCGCGACCGACCTCGTCGCCAGGGGCATCACCACACCCGGAAGGCTCGGTATTCAGGGAGGCAGCAACGGCGGCCTGCTGACGGGTGTGATGCTCACCCGGCATCCCGAGTTGTTCGGGGCTGTGGTCAGCCAGGTTCCGCTGCTCGACATGCGGCGCTACCACCTGCTGCTCGCGGGCGCCTCGTGGCAGGCCGAGTACGGCAACCCGGACGAGCCGCAGGACTGGGCATATCTCAGCGCCTACTCCCCCTACCACAATGTCGAAAAGGGACAGAACTATCCACCGGTGCTGTTCGTGACGTCCACCCGCGACGATCGGGTGCATCCTGCGCACGCCAGGAAGATGGTCGCCAGGATGCGGGAGTACGGCCACGACGTGAGCTACTACGAGAACATCGAGGGCGGGCACGGCGCCGCGGCCGACAACGCGCAGCTGGCGTTCAAGTGGGCGCTGGTCTTCGAGTTCCTGTGGCAGCGGCTGAGCGATCTCAGCGCCCGCTGAGGAACCGCTCGAAGGTCACGGTGCCGACGGCGTCGGCGGGCGCGAGATGCAGACCCTCGCGGTAACCGCGGAACGCCGCGCCTGGCAACCGAAACGGCAGCAGCGCCCGTCGGCGCCCGGTGGCCCGCAGGTAGGCACGGGCCAGGTCGGCGAAGGGGCGGATCTCGGGCCCACCCATGTCGCCTACCCGGCCGGCAGGCTCCCCGCAGGCCAGCTCGGCGAGTCGGGAGGCCACCTCGGGGGCGTGAACGGGTTGTACCCGCACCCCGGCGGGCACCGGTAGCAGCGGCGAACGGGCCAGCGTCGACAGGATCCGCGCCACCAGATCGTGGAACTGCGTCGAGCGCAGCACCGTCCACCCGACGCCGGAGGCCGCCAGCAGCCGTTCCGCGGCGAGCTTGCCCCGGTAGTAGCTGATGGGCAGCGCATCGACCCCGACGATCGAGATGTACACGACGTGACCGCAGCCGCGGCGGCGCGCGGCCGACACCACGGAACCGGCCAGCCGCTCCTCGCCACGGAAGTCGGTGGCGCAGTGTACGACCGCGTCGCGGCCCGCCACGGCCTCGTCGAGACCGGTGCCACCTACGTAGTCGACGCGGACCGTCCGCACCGGGCCGGTGGTGCTCGGCTGTCTTCTGCTCGCCACCGTGACGTCGTGGCCGCCGTCGAGCAAATGTCGCACCACGTGCCTGCCCAGTGTCCCGGTGCCACCGGTGACCAGGATCGAACTCATCGCGTTCCCCCGCTTCGTAGCAACGTTTCGACGTGGTACCCGATCACCTTCCTGGCCAACGCCGGTGTCATCCGAGCGGGGTCGGTGACCGCCTGCAAGGCGATCCCGTCGAACAGTGCGTGCAGCCTGTCGGCCTCCAACTCCAGGTCCAAGCCCGCGGGTAGTAGCCCGGCGCTGTCGAGCCGCCACAGTTGGTCCCGCAGCAGGCCGGCGAGCCGCTCGTTGCCTGCCGTGTTGAGCTCGCGGGCTGCCGGATCGACCAGTACCCGCGACAGGAAGGCCACCCACAATTCGTTCGCGGTCCTGGCATCCGGGTCGAGCGGCAGCAGCCGTTCCAGTACCGCCAGCGCGGCCTGGATCGGGTCGGTGGGCAATCGCATTCGATCGACGCGCTGCTCGGCCTCGTCGGTTATCACGCTCATGGCGAAGTTGAGCAGTTCGGCCTGGGTCGAGAAGTAGTACTGCACCGAACCGTGCGACCAGCCTGCCTTGGCCGCGACAGCGCGCACCGATGCCGCCTCGATGCCACGTTCGCGAATCACCTGCCACACGGCACGGGCGAGTTCTCGGCGACGCTGCTCGTGATCGACGACTTTGGGCACCGGCTCTCCCTGGGACGACAGCAGGCCCTATGCTGCCACCATCGTTTTCATACGATTGACCGAAAAACTGCACTGGGGAGATTTCATGTCGACAACCGATGTGGCGCGCGCCGATACCGGGCGAGCCGGCGTGTTCGCACGAGCGACACTCGCGATGGGGGCGATGGCGGTCGGGCTGGGAACGGCGGGCGCCGTCGGCGACGTCGTCCACGCCAGGCTCGGGATCGACGGCTTCGCGCTGCGACTGTCGGTCGCACTCACCTGCTTCGTGATCACCGTGCCGCTGATCGTTCTGCTTCGCACCCGCTTCGATCGGCGCTCACTGGCCGGGCTGGGCCTGAGCGCCCGGCATGCCGCCCGCGCGTTCGCGTCCGGGGTACTGATCACCGCCGCCGCGGCCGCCGTCGTGTTCGCCGCGGGGACCGGCCTCGGCTGGTTGCGCTGGGGAGCCGTCGACTGGCTCGCGCTGGCGACGTTCCTGCTCACCAACACGCTCGTCGCGTTGCTACTGGAGGCCGTACCGGAGGAACTCGCGTTCCGTGGTTACGGTTACCGAACGCTCAATGCCCGGTTGCGCAGGTGGACGGCCGCTGTGGCCACCACAGTTCTGTTCCTACTCACCCCTGCTGCCGCGAGTGCGGTGCAGGCGCTGGTCAACGGCCTGCTCGGCGGTCCGGTACGGCCGCCGGCGTTCGCCCCACCGGGCGAGGACCCGGTTTCCTACGCCATCCTGCTCTCGGTCTTCGGGTTCACCCTGCTCGTCGCGAGGATCGCCACCGGGTCGCTGTGGACCTGTGTCGCGCTGCACCTGACGTTCCTGACGATCAACCGAGTGACGTTACTCGGAGATGCCCGTGACGCCGGCTGGTCGGTGCAGCTGAACACCCAGGACGCGGTGTTGCTGGTACCCGCGTACCTGCTGCTGACCGTGCTCGCCTTCGTCGTACTGGCGCGGGTACGCGGTCGCCGACTCGGCTGGCGAGACCGCGAACCCGAGCCCGCAGGTACGGACGCGACCCGCACCCGGTGACCGGTCGCGCCCGCGAACCCGACAGGCGAGGGTGCCGGTCGCCCACCGGCACCCTCGCCGCAACGGCTGGTCGGCTTTCGGCCACCTCCGGCTGTCAGCTGCAACCGGAGGTGGCGCCGCAGCCCTCGCAGGCGTAGCACGACCCGGCAGGCCGCATCTTCGTCCCGCACGTCATGCACAACGGCGCATCCGCTGCCTTTCCGAGCTGCAACTCGACCAACTCGGTGGTGGTGTGCGCCTCGCGGCTGTCCCCTTCTCGCGCTGAGGTGGTGGAATCCTCCACCGACCGGGAACCGCTCGCGTCCACACTGCTGCGCAACGCCTCCAGGTCCACGTTCTCCGCCGAACCCGCGTAGTCCGCCTCCACCTGCGCCGAACGCTCGTCCGCCGTGAAGATGCCCAGCTGAGCCCGCTTCTCGTACGGCAGGTAGTCCAGCGCGAGCCTGCGGAACAGGTAGTCCAGCACGCTGGTGGCCATCCGCACGTCCGGGTCGTCGGTCATGCCCGCGGGCTCGAATCGCAGGTTCGCGAACTTGGAGACGTAGAACTCCAGCGGAATGCCGTACTGCAGGCCCACCGAGATCGACATCGAGAACGCGTCCATGACACCGGCCAGGGTGGACCCCTGCTTACCGAGCTTGACGAAGATCTCGCCCAGCCCGTCGTCAGGGTAGGAACCGGCGGTCAGGTAGCCCTCGGCGCCCCCGACGGTGAACGACACGGTCTGGCTCGGCCGCTTCTTCGGCAACCGCTTGCGCACCGGCCGGTACTCCACCACCCGCTCGGGCTCGCTGTCCGGCTGCTCCTTCTTGCCCGTGGACAGCGGCTGGCCGACCTTGCAGTTGTCCCGGTAGATCGCCAGCGCCTTCAGCCCGAGCTTCCAGCCCTGGAAGTAGATCTCCTCGACCTCCTCGACGGTGGCCGACTCCGGCATGTTCACCGTCTTGGAGATCGCGCCGGACAGGAACGGCTGCACCGCCGCCATCATCCGAACGTGCCCCATCGGCGCGATGGAACGCTCACCGACCGCGCAGTCGAACACGTCGTAGTGCTCCGGACGCAGCCCCGGCGCGTCGATGACGTGCCCGTGCTCGGCGATGTAGTCGACGACGGCCTCGACCTGCTCCTCCTGGTACCCCAGCGAGCGCAGGGCGCGCGGCACCGCCTGGTTGACGATCTGCATCGAACCGCCACCGACGAGCTTCTTGAACTTCACCAGCGAGAAGTCCGGCTCGATACCGGTGGTGTCGCAGTCCATCATGAACCCGATGGTTCCGGTGGGGGCCAGCACGCTGGCCTGGGCGTTGCGCCAGCCGCTGGCCGTGCCGACCTCGATCCCGCGCTGCCATTCCTGGGTCGCCAGCGCACGCACATTCACGTCGTTGGTGTGGTGGGTGCGAATGAGTTCGTTCGCCGCGGCGTGCTTACGCATCACCCGCTGGTGTGCCTCGGCGTTTCGCGCGTAGCCCTCGTAGGCGCCGACGACGCCGGCCAGTTCGGCGGAGCGCCGGTACGACACGGCAGTCATCAACGACGTGATCGCGGCGGCGAGTGCTCGCCCGCCCTCGGAGTCGTAGGCGTGGCCGGTGGCCATCAGCAGCGCGCCCAGGTTGGCGTAGCCGATGCCGAGTTGGCGGAACTTGCGGGTGGTCTCCGCGATCGCCTCGGTCGGGAAGTCCGCGAAGCAGATGGAGATGTCCATCGCGGTGATCACCAACTCCACCGCCTTGGCGAACGTCGGCGCGTCGAAGCTGCCGTCGTCGGCGAGGAACTTCAGCAGGTTGAGCGAGGCGAGGTTACAGCTGGAGTTGTCCAGGTGCATGTACTCCGAGCACGGGTTGGATGCGGTGATCCGGCCCGATTCCGGGCAGGTGTGCCAGTCGTTGATCGTGTCGTCGTACTGCAGTCCGGGGTCGGCACACTCCCAGGCCGCCTTGGCCATCTTGCGGAACAGCGACTTGGCGTCGACGCGGTCGATCACCTCACCGGTCATCCGCGCGCGCAGCCCGAACTGCCCGCCCGTCTCCACGGCCTGCATGAACTCGTCGGAGACGCGGACGGAGTTGTTCGCGTTCTGGTACTGCACCGATGCGATGTCGGCTCCGCCGAGGTCCATGTCGAACCCGGCGTCGCGAAGCACCCGGACCTTGTGCTCTTCCTTGGCCTTGGTCTCGATGAACTCCTCGACGTCGGGGTGGTCGACGTCGAGCACGACCATCTTGGCGGCCCTGCGCGTGGCGCCCCCGGACTTGATCGTGCCCGCCGAGGCGTCCGCGCCACGCATGAACGACACCGGTCCCGAAGCCGTACCTCCCGACGACAGCAGTTCTCGCGAGGAGCGGATACGGGACAGGTTCAGTCCGGCGCCCGAACCTCCCTTGAAGATCAGCCCCTCTTCCTTGTACCAGTTGAGGATCGACTCCATGGTGTCGTCGACGGCGAGGATGAAGCACGCCGACACCTGCTGCTTGGACGAGGTACCGACGTTGAACCAGACCGGCGAGTTGAAGCTGAACACCTGGTGCAGCAACATCCACGTCAACTCGTGCTCGAAGACCTCGGCGTCTGCCGAGCCCGCGAAGTACCCGTGGTCGGTGCCAGCCTTGACGTAGGCCTTGACCACCCGGTCGATGAGCTGGCGCAGGCTGTGCTCGCGCTGCGGGCTGCCGACGGCGCCCCTGAAGTACTTGCTGGCGACGATGTTGGTGGCGTTGACGGACCAGAACTCGGGAAACTCGACGCCGCGTTGTTCGAAGTTCACCGTGCCGTCGCGCCAGTTGGTCATGACGACGTCGCGCTTCTCCCACCGCACCTCGTCGTAGGGGTGCACCCCCTCCGTGGTGAAGACACGCTGGATGCGCAGGCCCTTCTTGGCGCCCGCGCCGGACTGGCGCTTCCTCGACTGCTTACCGGCCTGTCCGGTGTCGGCCCCCACGGTCTCTGTCATGACTCCCACTCCCGCGTTCGCAGTGGCGGCAACGGCATTCGCCCGCCGCGCTTACTCAACTCTGGTCCGGCTGGGCCTCGGCGGCCGCGATGGCCTCCCGCAGGTCCCTGATCTCCTTCTCGAAGTCCTCGATCGACGAGAAGGAGCGGTAGACACTCGCGAATCGCAGATAGGCCACGGCGTCGAGTTCGCGTAGCGGGCCGAGGATGGCGAGGCCGACCTCGTGGCTGGGTATCTCCGCGACGCCCGCGGCCCTGATCGACTCCTCGACGCGCTGCGCGAGTTGCTGCAGGGCGTCGTCGTCGACAGGACGGCCCTGGCAGGCGCGCCGGACCCCGTTGACCACTTTTTCCCGGCTGAACTGCTCGGTGACCCCCGACCGCTTGACCACGGCGAGCACCATCGTTTCCGAGGTGGTGAACCGGCGGCCGCACGCGGAGCACGAGCGGCGACGCCTGATCGCCTGTCCCTCGTCGACCTCACGGGAGTCGACGACCCGGGAATCGGCATGCCGACAGAACGGGCAGCGCACCGCCGACCACCTCCCTGTTCGCTGACGCCCCGGCCGGGCTCGGACCACAAGGCCGCGATGCCTGGTGATCGTTCTTGTGGACACGCGGTGGGTGAACCACCGACGAGCTGTGGACAACTTCTACGATTCTACCCCAACTTGTGGAGCAACTACAGCCATGTAACTACTACATGTTGGGGTTGACCTTAAGAGGCCGCGAGAGCACACGCAAGCCGCACCCCCATGGCGGGTGAGGTGACGACGGACATACCCGGGCCGAGACGACGCCTGACGAGCGGACCCGGCGAGCCCGCCGCTCAATCCCCGACCGGCACCACCAGCGGCATTCCCGCCCAGATCTCGGCACCGGACAGACCGTTGAGCCGCTTGATATGTTCCACCACCGCGGAGAGCTCACCACCGGAGGTGTACCTGGCGGCGACGTCCGTGAGCGTATCGCCCGGCGCGAGCGCCACCACGGTGGTGCGCGGCGGCGCGTGCCCCGTCCCGACCTCCGTGGCAGCCCCATTCATCGTCCCCGCGAGGAGCCCGAGTCCGGCGACGACTGCGGCCACCGCGACCGCGAGCGCCACCAGCCACAGCCAGCGCGGCGGAGCCGAAGGGCGGACCTCGCAACGACCGAGCGCCCGTTGCCTGCCGCCTCCCGGCACCAGCGGCGGCCTCGTGGGTGGACGCACCGGTTCCACCCTTCGTGCCCTCGGGGTGGTAGCGCAACGGACGTGCCAGATCTCGCGGGCCCGCCCGCCGACCAGAACCGACATGGCAACCTCCTCGAACACCCGTGCTATCGAACATCCGTGCGAATGTGTACCACCGGGAGCCGACAAAATCGAGACCTGTCGGCGTGTCGATCGAACAGACGTTTGAAATCACCGGCACGGCGGGCTAGCGTCGAGAGTGGACAAGCACTACAAGGGGCACCAAAGGGGCGCCGTGCCTGCGGGCCGCGCCCCTCGACTGGGAGGCGACGCGGTGGCACGCACGACGAAGGAGGAAGGTGGCAAGGTACATGCCCTTCCCGACATCGAGGACCCCGACGACACGTTGACGCCACGCCAGCAGAAGGTCCTGGAGGTCATCAGGACCTGGGTGGACAGGTACGGCTACCCGCCGAGCGTCAGGGAGATCGGTGAGGCGGTCGGGTTGACCTCCACGTCCTCGGTGTCACACCAACTGCGCGCGCTGCAACGCAAGGGCTACCTGCGCCGCGACGCCAACCGGCCGAGAGCGGTGGGAGTGCTCGCCGCGGACGCCGACCAGCAGACCGTCGACACCGATCGGATGCCCAAGCCCGCCTTCGTGCCGTTGGTCGGCCGCATCGCCGCGGGCGGGCCGGTGCTCGCGGAGGAAGCCATCGAGGACGTCTTCCCGCTGCCCAAGGACATCGTCGGCGAGGGCGACGTCTTCCTGCTCCGGGTCGCTGGCGACTCGATGATCGACGCGGCCATCACCGACGGCGACTGGGTGGTGGTACGGCAGCAGCCGACCGCGGACAACGGCGACATCGTCGCCGCGATGATCGAGGGCGAGGCGACGGTCAAGACGTTCAAGCGCAGGGAAGGGCATGTCTGGCTGATGCCGCACAACGAGGCGTACGAACCTATTCCCGGCGACGAGGCCACAATCCTCGGCAAGGTCGTGGCGGTGTTGCGGCGGCTGTGAGCCGGCCAACGGTTCAGCGGCGCGCCCTGCTGATGCCGAGCATGGCGAGACCGGCGATCGTCATCGCCAGCAGGATGCCCGGCAGTGTCTGCATACCCTTGCCGTCCTGCTCCGGCTCGCCGCCCGCTTCCACGCCGACGGACGCGCCGTCGGCTCCGGCCTCGGCCTCGAACCGCGTTGTCGTTCCCCCACCGTCCCCGCCGTTGTCGGCAGGCGGGTTCGGTGTCGCCGACACGGTCGCGTCGCCGACGCGAGCCGTCGCCCCGGAAACAGCTCGCACCGGGCTGCCGATGCCCTCGCTCGCGGACAGCAGTGTGCCGTCATCGGTGAACGCGATCGCCTCCCCCTGCTGCTCGCCCGGAAGCGGAATCCGGATCGGCGGTCGTCGAAGGGCGGCCACCACATCCCCGTCCGGAGCCGGGTACAGGTAGGCGTCGGTGTAGGTGCGTAGGGCGAGCACGCTGCCGTCCGCTGTGGACGCGGCACCGGTGACCGCCATCGTGCCCACGGTACCGACCGGGCCACCAGGAGTGTCGGTGGTGGAGAAACCGAGGGTGCCGACCTGCTCCAGCGGCGTGGGGCCCGGGCTGGTCAGTTCCCCCCGTGGGGTGTACACCGCCGACTGCCCCATGCTGCTCTTGGTGACGATGTACGGCTTGCCTGCCCGATCGAGCAGCAGTGCCTCGGCGTCGTGCGGCCCGTCCGGGTACGTCAGCCGGTACAGCACGGATCCCCCCTGCGGGGACACCGCGTGCAGCGCGACGGTCTGGCGTTGCTTGCGGTTGTCCCCGGTGTCGCCCAGCCACAGCGTGCCGTCCGGGGCGACGGCGAGATCCTCGACGTCGTAGGGGTCCGTCGGGCTCACGATGACGTCGCGCACCTGGCACTCGCGGTCGAGCACGAAAACCTCGATCCGACTGCCGCCGTCGTTGACGGCGTACCACCGGTCCTCGTGGACAGTCAGGCCGGACAACTCGGCCAGCCGCGGGTCGTCGATCGCGCACACCGTGACCGGCTCGTCCGCCCTGGCCGCAGTGGACCCGGACGCGACCAGCCCGAGAACCGTCGCTCCCAGCAGCAGCATGAGACCACGCACACTCACGCCCGCTACGGTATCCGTCAGACCGCTGAACCGTCCGTAATGTAGTCCTCCAGCGCGGCGGCGAGGTCGGGGCGCACCCTCGCACGCAGCCGGGTTCCCTCTGGCGTGTGTTCCTCGGCCAGCACCTCGCCGTCGGCGTGTGCCCGTGCGACGAGTTCGCCACGCGTGTAGGGCACGACCACCTCCACGACCGCCTCCGGCCTCGGCAGCCGCCCGGCGATCTCCTCGACCAGCACGTTGATTCCCTGACCGGTGTTCGCCGAGACCACCACGGCGTCCGGCATCAGGTGCCGTAGCCGGGTCAGCGTCACCTCGTCGGCGGCATCCGCCTTGTTGATCACCAGCAGTTCGGGCGGGAGCGGCTCTCCACGGTGCCGGGCGATCTCGCCCAGCACCTCACGAACAGCGCCGACCTGCTCCTCGGGCGCGGGAGCCGAGCCGTCCACCACGTGCACCAGCACATCGGCGTCGGCCGCCTCCTCCAGCGTTGAGCGGAACGCGTCGACGAGCTGGTGCGGCAGGTGCCGGACGAACCCGACGGTGTCGGTGATCGTGTAGGCCTTGCCGTCCGGCGTCATCGCCCGCCGCGTGGTGGGATCCAGCGTGGCGAACAGCGCGTCCTCCACCAGCACCCCGGCACCGGTCATGGCGTTGAGCAGGCTCGACTTGCCCGCGTTGGTGTAGCCGACCAGCGCGACGCCGGGTACCTCGTTTGCGAGCCTTCGCCCACGCTTGGTGGCCCGGATGGTGTCCATCGCGGCGATCTCACGCCTGAGTTTGGCGACGCGCTTGCTGATGCGCCTGCGGTCGGTCTCCAGCTTGGTCTCACCGGGGCCGCGCAGCCCGACACCGCCGTTGGCCCCACCTGCACGCCCGCCTGCCTGCCGGGACAGCGACTCACCCCAGCCCCGCAGTCGGGGGATCAGGTACTGCAGTTGCGCCAGCTCGACCTGGGCCTTGCCCTCCCTGGAGCGGGCGTGCTGGGCGAAGATGTCCAGGATCAGCGCCGTCCGGTCGATGACCTTGACCTTGAGCTTCGCCTCCAGCTGCCGCAGCTGCCCGGGCGAGAGTTCGCCGTCGCAGATCACGGTGTCGGCGCCGGTGGCGACCACCACGTCGGCGAGTTCACGCACCTTGCCCGACCCGATGTAGGTGGCCGGATCCGGCCTCGATCTGCGCTGCACGAGGCCTTCGAGCACCTGCGAGCCCGCGGTCTCTGCGAGCCTGGCGAGTTCGGCGAGCGAGGCTTGCGACTGCGCCGCGGTTCCCTCGGTCCACACTCCGACGAGCACAACCCGCTCGAGGCGCAGCTTGCGGTACTCGACCTCGGTGATGTCGGCCAGTTCGGTGGAAAGGCCCGCGACGCGACGCAGCGAGGCGCGTTCCTCCAGCTCCAGCTCACCCGTCGAGACGTCGGCGACGGTGTCGAGGCCGTCGAACTCTTCGAGGCGGCCGAGGCTTGTGTGTGTCGGTTCTGTCATCGTCTTCCTATCGTCCCACGTCCTGCGGGATGGAACGAGCCATTTAGCGACTGGGATACAGCGCCAGGTACACCGCCAGCCGCTGCGCTCCCTGCCGTCGAGGGCGGGCGGCGAACTCGTCCAGCAGGTCCCGCAGGCGCTGCCGGAACTCTTCGCGCTCGTCGTCGTCCAGTTGCACGACCAGCCGCGACTGGTCCAGCTCGCCCCCCGGGGTCTGCGCCACCTCGGCCAGGAACGCCTCCAGCATCGCCTCACGCACACCCTCGCTGTCGGCGTTGTCCAACTGCCAGGACAGGCCGGTGGAAAGGTACGGGATCTCCCGCGCTCCCCGGTTGCCGCTTCGCGGTGGCTGCGGTCGCAGAAAACCCGTATCGACGAGTTTGCGCACGTGGTGCAGCGTCGTCGCGGGGTCGCGACCAAGCCGCTGGGCGAGTTCCTTGTTGGTCAGCGCCTCCGAGTAGGTCAACCGGATGATCCGCATCCGTATTCCGGACGCCAGCGCGTTCGCCTCGGCCTCCGTCGCTTTCCTCCGCCGCGTGCTCACCGGCCAAGGATAAGTGATTGACACTTTCCAATCACTTCGCCGACACTCGAACCATGCCCCGTGACTCGCTGTGGTTGCACCGGGACTTCAGACTGTTGTGGGCGGGCGACACCGCCAGCCAGTTCGGCACGTTCGTGGGGCGCACGGCACTGCCGCTGCTCGCCGCGACGACGCTGGCCGCGACCCCGCTCGAGATGGGACTGCTGACCGCCTCGGAGAACGCCGCGTTCCTGCTGCTGGGCCTGCCCGCGGGAGTGTGGGTGGACCGGATGCGGCGCAGGCCTCTCATGCTGCGGGCCGACCTCGCCCGCGGTGTGCTGCTGCTCTCGGTGCCGCTGGCGTGGTGGGCGGGTGTGCTTTCGCTGCCGCAACTGATCGTGGTGGCGCTGCTGGTGAGCGTGTGCACGCTGTTCTTCGACATCGCCTACCAGTCCTACCTGCCGTCTCTGGTTGGCAGGAGCAGGCTCGTGGAGGGCAACGGCAAACTTCAGGTCAGCCAGTCGGTCGCGCAGGTGAGCGGCCCCGGGCTCGCCGGTGCGCTGGCCCAGTTGCTGGGCGCGGCCAACGCCGTCGCCACCGTCGGGTTGAGTTACCTCGGTTCGGCGGCACTGCTGGGGCGCATCAGGACGAGCGAGCCGCCCCCGAGTCCCCGTACCGGGATCAAGCTGCGGGCAGAGGTCGGGCAGGGACTTCGGTTCGTGTTCGGCAACCGGCACCTGCGGGCCGTCACGGCGTGCACGGCGTCGGGCAACTTCGCGGGGGGCGCGTTCGCCAGCGTTGAGGTGCTGTTCCTCAGCCGCGAGTTGCGACTGCCAGCTGCGGGGGTCGGCGCGGTGCTCGCCGTCGCAGGGGTGGGCGGTTTGCTCGGTGCGCTCTCGGCGAGCCGGTGGCTGCGCCGGGTCGGGCAGGCGCGGGCCGTGTGGCTCGTGCCGCTGCTGACCTGGCCGGCACACCTGCTCGTACCGCTGGCCGAGCCGGGTTGGCGGGTCGGCTTCGCCGCGCTCGGTCTGGCGGGGTTCGGATACGGCGTCGTGGTGTACAACGTCGCGCAGGTGAGCTACCGGCAGGCGATCTGTCCCGACGGGCTGCTGGGCCGGATGAACGCGAGCGTGCGGTTCGTGGTGTGGGGCGTGCTTCCGGTCGGCGGTCTGCTCGGTGGGGTGCTCGGCGAATGGCTGGGAGTGCGCGCCACCGTCTGGATCACCTCGGTGGCGCTCGCGGCCGCCGTGCTGTGGGTGCTGTGCTCGCCGCTTCGGCTGCTGCGCGACATCCCGGCCGACCAACTGCTTGCCGTGACGCAGGACTCACCGTCGTCAGCGGGGGACTCGCGGGCGGGACCGCAGAACTCGCCGACCGCAACGCAGGACTCGCGGTCGTGACAGGGGGACTCGCGGGGGTTCAGGGGAGGTTGTTCCACCACGACTCGTCCAGTTCACCTCTGGCGACGAACACCGCGGGCCCGGTCAGCGTGGAGTCGCCGCGGTCGACGGTCACCTTCACCGTCCCTCCTGGGACGTCCACAGTGGATGATCCGGTGTCGGTACCGGCGAGATGCAGGGTCGCCGCGACGGCGGCCACCGTGCCGGTGCCGCACGATCGGGTCTCACCCACGCCGCGCTCGTGAACCCGCATCCGCAGCGCGTGGTCGCCGACGACGTTGACGAACTCCAGGTTCACCCCTTCAGGGAAGAGGTCGTGGTCGTAGCGCGGCTGGTCGCGCAGTTCCAGCCCGGACACGTCGTCGTCCATCGTGGACACCAGGTGCGGGTTGCCGACGTCCACCGCAACGCCGGACAGTTCCCGGCCCCCCACGATCGCGACCGATGTCCCCGTGATCCTGGCCGCTCCCATGTGGACCGTGACGGTACGGTCGGGATTCACCCGCACGGCGCGGTCGCCGGCGCGGCTGCCGATCACGAACTCCGGACCTCGCTCGAGTCCGTTCTCCACCAGGTACCTGGCGAACACCCGCACCCCGTTGCCACACATCTCGGCGAGCGAGCCGTCGGCGTTGCGGTAGTCCATGAACCACTCGGCGGCGGATTCGATTCCCAGCGCGGCGCAGCGCACGACCCGCAGCACACCGTCGGCGCCGATACCACGCTGCCGGTCGCACAGGGCCGCCACCCGCTCGCGGGTCAGGTCCAACACGCCGGCCGCGTCGGGCAGCAGCACGAAGTCGTTCTGCGTGCCGTGGCCCTTCAGGAACTCGATTCCACCCATGCGAACAAGATTACGGGGCGAGCGCGCGGAGCACGCGGTCGGCCAGCGCGGGGTCGGCACCGTCGAACCAGCTGATGCGGTCGTCCCTGCGAAACCAGGACCGTTGCCTGCGAACGAACCGCCGGGTCGCCACCACGGTCCGCGCCGCGGCCTGCTCGAAGTCGCCGTCGGTGTCGAGCGCGTGGAGCACCTGCTGGTAGCCGAGTGCGCGCGAGGCCGTCCTGCCCTCGCGCAACCCCATGGCCTCCAACTCGCGCACCTCGTCCACCAGCCCGGCGGAGAACATGCGCGACACCCGCAGCTCCACCCTCTCGTCGAGTTCGGCCACGGCGCGGTCGACACCGATCAGCGCCGTGCCGTAGCGGGGCGTTCCCGGTGCGGGCAGGTTGGCCGAGAACGGCTGCCCGGTGAGCTCGATGACCTCCAGCGCCCGCACGATGCGGCGGGTGTTGGACGGCAGGATCGCCTCGGCGGCGGCGGGATCGGCCTCGGCGAGCCGCCGGTACAACGACTCCGTGCCGTACTTTCGTGCCTGCTCCTCCAGTTCGGCACGCACCGCGGGATCGGTGCCGGGAAAACGCAGGTCGTCGACCACGGCCTGGACGTACAGCCCCGAGCCGCCGACCAGCACCGGGACGACTCCCCTGGCGAGCAACTCCTCCACGCGCGCGCGGGCGTCGCGCTGGTAGGCCGCCACCGACGCCGCCTGCCTCACCTCCAGCACGTCGAGCAGGTGGTGGGGCACTCCTCTGCGCTCCTGGGCCGTCGCCTTGGCGGTGCCGATGTCCATACCGCGGTACAGCTGCATGGCGTCGGCGTTGACGACCTCACCGCCGAGCGCCAGCGCCAGCTCCACCCCGAGTGCGGTCTTACCGGTGGCGGTGGGCCCGACCACGGCGACCGGGGAAACGGACACGCTCACGGGCACTCCCACGTCGCGACGTGGTAGGCGACCCCGAACGGGGCCTCGGAGTAGAGCAACCGCGCCCGCCAGCCGGACGCGCGGGTGCCCGCCTCGGCGAACCCGGCCAGTACCTGCCAGGCCGCACGGCCCTGCGCCTGCAACTCGGCCGCCAAGACCGGGTCCAGTTCCAGCAACGCGCGGACGTCGGCGGCTGCGAGCGCCGCACCGACCGTCGCGTCGAAGGCGGCCGCGCGCTCGTCGGGCCAGCCGGGTGGAGCCGAGGAATGCCGGGTGGAGCCGTCGCCGAGCACGAGCAGCCCGACCTCGGCATCCGCCGCCGCGGCCGAGCTCGCCGCGATGCGCCTTCCCACCGCGACGCAGTCGGCCACCGTCGCGTCGGCGGGAACCAGCTCGACCCGCACCGACTCCGCACCCGCCCGCTCCCGCAGCCAGCCCGCCACCAGCGCGGGCAGCGGGAGTTCGGTGCCGGTGCCGGTGCCGCATCCGTCGCGGGAGGACAGCGCGACCGGCACGTCGACCCCGAAACCGGCGAAGGTGCCACACGAAGCCGGTCCGATGGTCGAGAATCGCTGCGCCACGCCAACCGCGATCCAGCTCCGGGCCGCCCGCGCCAGACCACGCGCGGCGTCCAGGCAGGCGTCGCGAACAGGCGCGGTCGATTCGACCGCTCCCGGTACCAGTTCCGGCACCAGGAGGGGAGGATGGGGTACCACGGCGATACGCGTGATCACGCGTTCCGAGGTTACCCGGCGCGCCGAAGGAGGTACGTAGTGAGGCACAGTAAGGCACCGAGTACCCACAAGCGCGCTGACCTGTTTGAATGCGGCCTTGACCCCGAACACGCAGCACCCGGCCCCGCCACGGCGGGGCGCCCGCGACGCGAGCGGGCCGACAGTCGAGAAGGAGCCGGCCATGGCCGAGCAGAACACCCCGAACGGCACCGACGTCCCGGCGCCGCACCAGGTGCGCACCACAACAGGCGGGCCGCAGGCACCCGCCGTGCCGGTCGCGGAGGCCGACCCGTCGCGCTGGGGGCGCATCGACGACGACGGCACCGTCTACGTACGCACGGCCGACGGTGAGCGCGCGGTCGGCGTGTGGCAGGCAGGTTCGGCCGAGGAGGGCCTGCTGCACTTTGCCCGCCGGTTCGACGATCTGCGTACCGAGGTGGAGCTGCTGCAGACCCGGCTGACCTCCGGGACGGGCGACCCCAAGCAGGCCGTGTCGAGCGCGACGCAGCTGCGCGAGCGCCTCTCCGACGCGGCCGTGGTGGGCGATGTCGAGGCACTGCGCGGCCGTATCGAACACGTCATCGGTCACGCCGAGCAGGCACTGGCCGCGGCCAAGCAGGAGCGCGAGCAGGCGAGGGCGGCGGCCGTCGCCCGCAAGCAGGCGCTGGTGGAGGAGGCCGAGCAGATCGCGGCCGAGTCGACACAGTGGAAGGCCGCGGGCGACCGGCTGCGGTCGATCCTCGACGAATGGAAAACCGTCAAGGGAGTCGACCGCAAGACCGACGACGAGCTGTGGAAGCGGTTCTCCAAGGCGCGTGAGTCGTTCAACCGGCGACGTGGCTCCCACTTCGCCGAGCTGGACAAGCAGCGCGCCACCGCGAAACGGCGCAAGGAGGAGCTGATCGCCGAGGCGGAGTCGATGACCGACTCCACCGACTGGGGACCCACCGCCGCCAGGTACAAGGAACTGATGGCCGAGTGGAAGGCGGCGGGCCGCGCGCCGAAGGAGGCCGACGACGCACTGTGGCAGCGCTTCCGCGCGGCGCAGGACGCGTTCTTCGCGCGCAGGTCCGCGGCCTTCTCCGAACGGGACGCCGAGTTCGCCGAGAACGCGGCGCGCAAGGAGGAGTTGCTCGCCGAGGCCGAGAAGATCGATCCCTCGACCAATCTGGACGCGGCCAAGACGCAGCTGCGCAGGGTTCAGGAACGCTGGGACGAGATCGGCAAGGTGCCACGGGACCGCATCCGCGAGCTCGACGGGCGGCTCAAGGCGGTGCAGGACCGGGTACGGGCGGCGGAGGACAGCCGGTGGCGGCGCACCGACCCGGAGGCACAGGCACGGGCCGCGCAGTTCCGCGAGCGCGTCGAGCAGTTCGAGGCGCAGGCGGCCAAGGCGCGCGCCGCCGGTGACGAGCGGCGCGCGAAGCGGGCGCAGGAGCAGGCGGCGCAGTGGCGCGAATGGTTGGAGGCCGCGGAGCGGGCTGTCGCCGACCGGTGACCACGCGTGAGCGTCAGTCCCCGTACAGGTCGGACCCGAGCTGCTCCAGCGCCGTGTCCGGCGTCGGCGGGACGGCGTAGGCGGCCCTGGCGTCGCGGAACTGACGCTCGACCTCCGCCATGCCGCGGGGTGCCGCCGACTGGCACACCTTCATGGCCGAGTCGGTCACCCCGACGGCGGTCCGGGTGGCCGCCGCCCGCAGCGCGAGCAGCCGCTGCCTGTCCCGCGCGCCGCCTCGCTCGGCGTAGGCGGCCTCGATGAACATGCCCCGCACCGAGTCCGCCAGCACGGTCATCCGCGCCAGTTCCGACAGCACGGCGGGAGCCGGTCCCGCACCTTTCACGGCTCGCGCCGTCGCGGTGATCGCGCTGTCCATGATGCCGAGGCTGACGGCCGCGCCGAGCACGGTGAACCAGGGGAAGGCGACGTCGTGCACGGTTTCGGTCGCGCGCGTGGTGAGCAGGTTGTCGCGTGGCACGGTGACAGGGTCGGCGAGCAGCGCGGTGGCGGACGTGCCGCGCAGGCCGATGAGCTCGGCTCGTTCCGCGACGAACAGGCCGGGGGCGGTCGAAGGCACCAGGTACAGCCGTTCGGCGACCGACCACACGAGGCTGTCGGCCTCCCCCGCCGCGACCACCCAGGGCGCCTGGCCGTAGAGGTCGACGACGTGCCCGCGCCCGATCGCCTCGCCGGGCAGCGTGCCCAGCGGGTTCATGACGCAACCGAGCAGGTGCGCTCCGCCCGCGACCTCCCGCAGCAGCCGCGCGGGGCCGTGCTCGACCAGCACGGCCACCGCGGTGAGGTGAGCTTGCAGCACCGTCCCCGTCGACGCGCACGAGGCCGCCACCCTGGACACGATGTCGGCGGCCTCGCGCAGCGTGCGGCCCCCGCCGCCGAGGGCACGGGGGACGGTGCAGCCGAGGGCCCCCGCGCCGGCCAGGGCTGCCAGGCCGGCGCGGGGAAACCTCGCTCGCTTGTCGACTTCGCGCGCCGCCGGGGCGACGACGTCGTCGATCGCCCTGGCCAGCGCGTCGCAACCGCCGGTCATGTCCGGGCGGCGACGCCCGCGGCCTGACCCGCCCCGGGGGGTGCGGAGGCCGCCGTGGTGGACGTGTTGAGCAGGTCCGCGAGCGCGTTCACCACCCGAAGCGTCGGCACGGCCACACCGGCGAGGTCGGCGAGTTCGACGACGGCGGTGAGGATCGCGTCCAGCTCCAGCGGCTTGCCCTTCTCCAGGTCCTGCAGCGTGGACGTCTTGTGCTCGCCGGTGCGCTCGGCTCCGGCGAGCCTGCGCTCGATCGAGACGTCGGTGTGCACCCCGAGGGCGGCGGCGACGTCGAGGGTCTCCCGCATCATCTCCACCACCAGCTGCCGCGTCCCGTCGTGTCTGCAGATGCCCGCCATCGTGGCCCTGGACAGAGCGCTGATGGGGTTGAACGCGACGTTGCCCATGAGCTTGATCCAGATGTCCTTGCGCAGGTCCGGCTCGACCGGGCACTTCAGCCCGCCCGCGACCATGGCCTCGGAGAATTCCCTGCAGCGGTCGGACAGCGTTCCGTCGGGTTCTCCGATGGACAGCCGGGTGCCCTCCAGGTGCCTGATCTCGCCGGGAGCGGCGATCTCGGTGGCGGCGTAGACGACGCAACCGATGGCACGCCGTGGTGGCAGCACGGCGCTGACCGACCCGCCGGGATCGACGCTTTCGATTCGCTTCCCCTGGTGGGGGCCCGGCAGGCCGTGGAAGTACCACCACGGGATGCCGTTCTGCGCCGCGATCACGGAGGTGTGCTCGGCGAGCATCGGTTCGAGCAGCGGCCCGGCGCCCGCGTACTGGTTGGCCTTCAGCCCGAGGAAGACGTGATCGACGGGTCCCACCTCGGCCGGATCGTCCGTGGCGTGCGGGTGGGCGGTGAAATCGCCGCGCGGGCTGTACACGCGGACTCCGGATTCACGCATCGCGCGCAGGTGGTCTCCGCGGGCGATCAGGTGGACCTCGGCTCCGGCACGGTGGAGGCTGGCGCCGACATATGCGCCGATGGCGCCGGCACCGAGAACTGCAACCTTCAAAGTCGACTCCGTTCTTGGCGTTATCTTGCGTCAGCTCGATCTGCGTAGGAAAAGCAGGAGTGCCCGCGGAGAACTGGGGAGACGGATCGCGTCTACGGAAAAACTCGACTTGCCAGCCGAGTTGTATGCAGTATACGGTATGTGGCGCTCGGGTCAACGGTTGGACGCCGGGAGGTGCGGCACATGGACGGACTACGCGAATGGACTTCCGCGCTGTGCTCGAATCTCGGCCTCGACGCGAGCGGAGTCAATAGTGCTGACGGTGTCAATGCGGGCCAGAACCCGGTGGCCACGGCCGGCGCAGCCAAAACATCCGGCGTAGCCGACATAGCGGACACAGCGAACATGGACACCGCCGACCGCGAACTCATCGTCGATCTGGCGAGGTGCGCGGGCAGGACCGTCGCCGAGCAAGCCGGCCCGATCACGGCCTACCTCGTCGGAGTGGCGGTCGGGCGGGGCCTCAGCCCAGCCGAGGCCGTCGCGCGGCTCGACGAATTGACCTTGAACTGGCCCCGGATCGACTGGCGCGACTGAACCCGGAACCGAGTCTGGACAACGCGTTGCTCGGGGTACACGATAACTCCATATGGTATGCAGTATGCGGTAGCCAGCAGTTCTTGAAGGAGATGACGACGCACATGGGGCAGATGGCCAAAACGGAGCCGGAAAGCGCCACCCAGCCGAACGAGCAGCGGGCCGCGGGCGGCGACCCTGAGCTCATCTCCGGGGGACATTTGGTCGCGAAGGCGCTCAAGGCAGAAGGTGTCGACGTGATCTTCACCCTCTGCGGAGGTCACATCATCGACATCTACGACGGTTGCGTCGACGAGGGCATCGACGTGATCGACGTACGCCACGAGCAGGTCGCCGCGCACGCGGCGGACGGCTACGCCCGGATCACCGGCAAACCCGGCTGCGCCGTGGTCACCGCGGGGCCGGGAACCACCGACGCCGTCACCGGTGTCGCCAACGCGCTACGGGCGGAGAGCCCGATGCTGCTCATCGGCGGGCAGGGCGCGCTCGGCCAGCACAAGATGGGCTCGTTGCAGGACCTGCCGCACGTCGACATGATGACCCCGATCACCAAGTTCGCGGCCACCGTCCCCGCCACCGAGCGGGCGGCCGACCTGGTGTCCATGGCGTTTCGCGAGTGCTACCACGGCGCGCCCGGCCCGTCGTTCCTGGAGATTCCGCGCGACGTACTCGACGCCAAGGTGCCGCTGGAGCGGGCGCGCATCCCACGACCCGGCGGTTACCGGGCCTCGACCCGCAGCGCGGGCGACCCCGAGGCCATCGAGAAGCTCGCCGACCTGATCACGCACTCGGAGAAGCCCTGCGTACTGCTCGGCAGCCAGGTATGGACGTGCAGGGCGACCGACTCCGCCATCGAGTTCGTCCGCACCCTCAACGTGCCCGCGTTCATGAACGGCTCCGGCCGCGGCACGCTGCCGCCCAAGGACCCGCACCACCTGCAACTGGCACGGCGCTACGCCTTCTCCAACGCCGACCTCATCATCATCGTCGGCACCCCGTTCGACTTCCGGATGGGCTACGGCAAGCGGCTGTCCTCCGACGCCACCGTGGTGCAGATCGACCTCGACTACCGCACCGTGGGCAAGAACCGCGACATCGACCTCGGCATCGTCGGCGACGCGGGGCTGGTGCTGTCCGCGGTGACGCAGGCGGCCTCCGGCCGTGTCGACAACGGTGCCGCCAACCGCAAGGCGTGGCTGGAAGAGCTGCGCGCCGTGGAGACGCAGGCGTACGAGAAGCGGCTGCCGAGGCAACTGTCCGACGCCAGCCCCATCGACCCCTACCGGCTGGTGCACGAGATCAACGAGTTCCTGACCCCGAACTCCATCTACATCGGCGACGGCGGCGACATCGTCACCTTCTCCGGCCAGGTGGTGCAGCCGAAGTCCCCCGGCAACTGGATGGACCCCGGGCCGCTCGGCACGCTCGGCGTCGGTGTGCCGTTCGTCCTCGCGGCCAAGTACGCGCGGCCCGACGCCGAGGTCGTTGCCCTGTTCGGTGACGGCGCCTTCAGCCTCACCGGCTGGGACTTCGAGACGCTCGTGCGCTTCAACCTGCCGTTCATCGGCATCATCGGCAACAACTCGTCGATGAACCAGATCCGCTACGGGCAGATCCAGAAGTACGGCGAGGGCCGCGGCCGCGTGGGCAACACCCTCGGCGACGTCCGCTACGGCGAGTTCGCCCGGATGCTCGGCGGCTACGGCGAGGAGGTCACCGAGCCCGGCCAGATCCGGCCCGCGCTGGAACGGGCGCGCGAATCGGGCAAGCCCTCGCTGATCAACGTGTGGGTCGACCCCGAGGTGTACGCGCCGGGGACGATGAACCAGACCATGTACAAGTGAAAGGGCTTGCACCATGGCGAAAGCTCTCGAGGGTGTTCGCGTTCTCGACATGACACACGTCCAATCCGGACCTTCGGCCACCCAGATTCTCGCGTGGCTCGGCGCGGACGTGGTCAAGCTGGAGGCACCCACCGGTGACATCACCCGCAGGCAGCTACGTGACCTGCCCGATGTGGACAGTCTCTATTTCACGATGCTGAACTGCAACAAGCGCAGCATCACGCTCAACATGAAGTCCGACGAGGGCAAGCGGATCTTCACCGAGATGCTTCCCCGGTTCGACGTCCTCGCCGAGAACTTCGGTCCTGGCGCCATCGACAGGATGGGCTTCGACTGGCCGCGGCTGCAGGAGATCAACCCGCGGCTGATCTACGCCTCGATCAAGGGCTTCGGCGAGGGCCCCTACACCCACTACAAGGCCTACGAGGTGGTCGCTCAGGCCATGGGTGGCTCGATGAGCACCACCGGCTTCGAGGACGGTCCGCCGTTGGCGACCGGTGCCCAGATCGGGGACTCCGGGACGGGCATCCACACCGTCGCGGGCATCCTCGCCGCCCTGTACCAGCGGGAGCACACCGGCAGGGGGCAGCGGGTCACCGTGGCGATGCAGCACGCGGTGCTGAACCTGTGCCGGGTGAAACTGCGCGACCAACAGCGGCTGGCCCACGGCCCGCTGGCCGAGTACCCCAACGAGGAGTTCGGCGACACCGTCCCCCGCTCCGGCAATGCCTCGGGCGGCGGGCAGCCCGGCTGGGCGGTGAAGTGCGCACCCGGCGGGCCGAACGACTACATCTACGTGATCGTCCAGCCGGTCGGCTGGAAGCCGATCACGCAGTTGATCGGCAGGCCGGAGCTCGCCGACGACCCGGAGTGGGCCACCCCGGAGGCGAGGCTCGACAAGCTCGACAAGATGTTCCAGCTGATCGAGGAGTGGACCGTCAACCACCGCAAGTGGGACGTGCTCGCCAAACTCAACGAGCACAACATTCCCTGCGGCCCTGTGCTGTCCACAAAGGAAATCATCGAGGACTCCTCGCTGGCCGACAACGACATGGTCGTGCCGGTGGACCATCCCGAACGCGGGCAGTTCAAGACGGTCGGCTGCCCCATCAAGCTGTCCGACTCCTCCGTCGACGTCGAGCGATCCCCACTGCTCGGCGAGCACAACCAGGAGATCTACATGTCCGAACTGGGTCTGGACGAGACCCGGTTCGCCGAGCTCAAGGCGAATGGAGTGATCTGAGGAATGCAGACCCCGGACAAGGCAGCCGTCCGCGAGGTCCTCGACGAGGTGCGGGCACAGGGCAGGGATTCCCTGACCGCACCCGAGGGCAAGCGGGTCGCCGACGCCTACGGCATTCCCACCCCACGCGAGGGGCTCGCCACCACCGCCGACGAGGCAGCCGCGCTCGCCGAGGAGATCGGCACGGCAGTCGTTTGCAAGATCGTTTCACCGGACATCCTGCACAAGACGGAGGCGGGCGGCGTCATCGTCGGCGTCGAGGGACCCGCCGCCGCCAGGGAGGCCTTCGACAAGATCGTCGCCAACGCCAAGGCGTACGACGCCTCCGCCACCATCACCGGCGTGCAGGTGCAGCAGTTGGTCGGCGGCGGGCACGAGGTCATCGTCGGCGCCACGACCGACCCCACGTTCGGCAAGATCGTCGCGTTCGGACTCGGCGGCGTGCTCGTCGAGGTGCTCAAGGACGTGACGTTCCGGCTCGCGCCCCTCGACGCCGAACAGGCCCGCTCCATGGTGACCGGCATCAAGGCCGCCGAGGTGCTGCGTGGGGCACGCGGAGCCGAGCCGGCCGACATCGACGCGCTGGCCGATGTGATCCAGCGGGTTTCCGCGCTGGTCACCGACTTCCCCGAGATCCGCGAGTTCGACCTCAACCCGGTGTTCGCCGCAGCGGACGGGGCCTGCGCGGCCGACATCCGCATCCTCGTGGAGACCGGCGAGGTCACCGAGCCGTTCCGCCCGTCGCAGGAGGAGATCCTCGGCGCGATGAACCGGCTGATGAACCCGCGCTCCATCGCCGTCGTCGGTGCCTCCGACCAGGAGGGCAAGATCGGCAACTCGGTGATGAAGAACCTGGTCAACGGCGGCTACGCGGGCGAGATCTACCCGATCAACCCGAAGGCGGAGGAGATCCTCGGGCACAAGGCCTACGCCTCGGTCAGCGACATCCCCGGCGAGGTGGACGTCGCGGTGTTCGCCATCCCGGCCAAGTTCGTGCCCGGCTCACTCACCGAATGCGGCGAGAAGGGCGTCCCGGCCGCGGTCATGATCCCCTCCGGGTTCGCCGAGACCGGCAACCACGAACTGCAGGACGAGGTCGTCGAGATCGCCCACCGCTACAACATCCGCATGTTGGGCCCCAACATCTACGGCTACTACTACACGCCCAACAACCTGTGCGCCACGTTCTGCACCCCCTACGACGTCAAGGGCGGTGTCGCGCTCACCTCGCAAAGCGGCGGCATCGGCATGGCGATCCTGGGCTTCGCGCGAACCACCAAGATGGGCGTGTCCGCGATCGTCGGGCTCGGCAACAAGTCCGACGTCGACGAGGACGACCTGCTCACCTACTTCGAGCAGGACGACAACACCCAGGCCGTCGCCATGCACCTGGAGGACCTCAAGGACGGCCGCGCCTTCGTCGAGACCGCCAAGCGGATGACCCGGAAGAAGCCGGTGGTCGTGCTCAAGGCGGGCCGCACCGCGCTGGGTGCCCGCGCCGCGAGCTCGCACACCGGCGCGCTGGCAGGCGACGACAAGGTCTACGACGACATCCTGCGGCAGGCGGGTGTGGTGCGCGCTCCCGGGCTGAACGAGATGCTCGATTACGCCAGGGGCCTTCCGCTGCTGCCCACCCCGCAGGGCGAGAACGTCGTCATCATCACCGGCGCCGGTGGCTCGGGCGTGCTGCTGTCCGACGCCTGCGTCGAAGCGGGGCTCTCGCTGATGGACATCCCGCCGGATCTGGACGAGGCTTTCCGCCGCTACATCCCACCGTTCGGCGCGGCGGGAAACCCGATCGACATCACCGGCGGTGAGCCGCCGTCGACCTACGAGGCGACGATCCGGCTCGGATTGGAGGATCCGCGCATCCACGCTCTGATCCTCGGCTACTGGCACACGATCGTGACGCCACCGATGGTGTTCGCCGAACTGACCGCACGCGTCGTGGAGGAGGCGAGGGCAAAGGGCATCGACAAGCCGGTAGTGGCGTCGTTGGCAGGCGACACCGAGGTCGAGAAAGCCAGCGACTACCTGTTCGATCACCGCATCGTCGCCTACCCGTACACCACCGAGCGACCTGTCGCGGTGCTCGGTGCGAAGTACCGGTGGGCGAGGGCAGCCGGCCTGCTCGGCGCCCCGTAGCAGGCTGTGGGTGTCCGGCGACGTCCTCTCTCGCCGGGCACCCACAGCCGACCACACCGCAAGTCAGCAGGGGGCAGCCACATCGCAAAAACTGGAGGTCCAATGGTGGATTCTTCGAAAGTACCCGCCTCGGGCGCCGGAGAGACCGGCATCGAGGCGGGCGGAGATGAACGGGTGTGGCGAGCCGGTCGGCTCGATCCCATGCCGATTCGCAAGCTGCCCGACGCCCCGCCGGCTATCCATCTGCTCGGCCCGACGGTCTTCCTCGTCGCGCTCGGCGTCGGTATGGGCGAGTCCTACATGTGGCCGAGGCTGGTGCTCGTCTTCGGCCCGGAGATCAGGTGGCTGTTCCTGATCGGCGTCACGCTTCAGGCGATAGTGATGCTGGAGATGGCCCGGTACGCCATGGCCACCGGCGAGAGCATTTTCACCGGCGCCGCGAGGGTGTTCAAACCACTGATGTGGTTCTTCTTCGCGACGGCGATACTCGTGTACATCTGGCCCGGCCACCTTTCGGCAGGCGCTGCCGCGTTCGAGGAGATAACAGGAATACCCTGGCTCGTGACAGCGTGCATCGCACTGGTGCTCGTCGGAGTCATCTTCACGCTGGCACGGGTCATCTACAACCTGCTGGAGAACGTGCTGTCGTTCCTCATCGGCGTTCTGGTGATCGGCACAGCGATCATCGCGTCGATCGTGGGCAGCTGGGACGACCTGGCGAGCACGATCACCGGGATGTTCGCGTTCGGCTACTTCCCAACGGAGGCGTTGTCGGGCTCGTGGTTCCCGATCGTGGTCGGCTCGATCGCCTTCGCGGGCCCTTCCGGCATGCAGCAGATGTGGTACACGCTGCACCTGCGTGACAGCGGGGCAGGCATGGGATCGCACATCCCCCAGATCCGCGGGCTGCGGCACGCGGGCGAGGAGGAGAAGATCCCCGCGCACGGCTACATGTTCGACACCAGCGACCCCGAGGAAATGAAGAAGTGGAAGGGCTGGCGCCGCTGGGTGACCTTCGACGCCCTGCTGCTCTTCTGGGGAATCACGATGCTGGTGACGGTCTCCTTCACCGTGCTCGCCCAGGCCGCGGCCAGGGAGAACCCGAACGTGAAGAGCCTGATCGAGGGCGGAGACCGCGACGCGGCACTGAGCGCGATGTCGGATGCGTTCAGCGCGGCGGGCGGCCCGATTCTCGGCGGGTTGTTCTTCGGCTTCATCGCGCTGATCGGGTTGAACGCCACGCTCGGCCTGTTCGACTCGTTCTCGCGCGGGCAGGCGGACATGACGTACTTCTTCGTGCCCGGTGCCCGGAAGTTCAAGATGGCGCACCTGTACGCCGCGTTCCTGTGGGGCGTGATCATCTTCGGCATCCTCATCCTGCTGTTCGGGCCTGCCGACGGCCCCAGCGGCGTGCTCGACATCCTCGCGTTCCTGTCCACCTTCGCGATGGGCGCCTACTGCGTGGTGTTGCTGCTGGTGAACAACAAGATGTTGCCGAAACCGATCCGTCCGAAGTGGTGGACCAACGCGATCATCGGGTTCGGTGCGGTGTTCTACCTCGGCATGCTGTTCTACAGCCTGCTGCGGTTCGGCGTGGTCGTGAGCTGACATGGACACGACCCGCCTGCTCCGGATCGGCGAACTCGCCTTCCCCGGGTTCGTCGTGGGCTTCATCGCCGGCGTGGTCGCCGGCGGGCTGGCCGGCATTGTCGGCCAGCCCGTCGGCTGGGCCCTGGTGAGCACCCTCTCGCTCGGTGTCCCGCTCGGCCTGCTCGGCGCCGGGTACGGCCTGCTCGCCGCGTATCGCAAGGTCCGGATCGGGGCGTTCGCGCCGATGGCGCTGTACTGGCTCATCGCGTTCCCGATCGCCAGGCTGCTGCACGAGATGCTCACCTGGTTGCTGTTGACGGGCCACGCGAGGTTGCCGGAGGACCCGCTCGGTTTCCTCGCCTACCAGGCACTGGTGAGCGCCGGTTTCGCGATCGGCTTCCTGTGGCTGCACGAGCGGCTCGCACCGCGCTGGTGGCGAAAGGTGGCCGACCGCAACACCGACGCGGCGCTCGTCTACCGTGCCTATGCCGAACATGCCAAGCAGGTCTACCAGGCCCGCGAGGCACGCAGGGCCAACCGCGACCGAAGCCGAGCCACGCAACGCTGACCATCGCCACCCTCGGCCATCGGTGGCCGTTCGGTGGCCACTCGACGCGCGACGCCGCCTGAGTGGCCACCGAAGGGTCGCTGACTCCTGCTCAGATTGGGGCGACGTTGAACCTTCCCGTATGGGTCTGGCTGGTGACCATCGCCGGCCTGACCGCCATCATCTGCTTCGACTTCTACCTCGTCTCGCGCAATCCCCGGCACCCGTCGCTGCGTGAGTGCACGATCTGGGTCTGCTGCTACGTCTCACTCGCCGCGCTGTTCGGCGTCGTGGTGCTCCTGGCGGCAGGTCCGCAGTACGGTGGCGAGTTCTTCGCGGGTTGGATCACCGAGTACTCGCTTTCCGTCGACAACCTGTTCGTGTTCGTCATCATCATGACCAGCTTCGCGGTGCCACGGGAGTACCGGCAGAAGGTGCTGCTGATCGGCATCGTGATCGCACTGCTGATGCGAGGCGCCTTCATCGCCGTCGGCGCCGAGGCGATCTCCAGGTTCGACTGGCTGTTCTACGTCTTCGGCGCGTTCCTGCTCTACACGGCCTGGAAGCTGCTGGCGCATTCCGACGACGAGGACGACGAGTTCAAGGAGAACGCCGTCCTGCGGTTGGCCAAGCGGTTCCTTCCCGCGACCGACACCTACGACGGCGCGGCGATGACCACCCGGGTCGACGGCCGCAGGATGGTCACACCCATGCTGATCGTGATGATCGCGATCGGCACGACCGACCTGCTGTTCGCACTGGACTCCATTCCCGCGATCTTCGGTCTCACCAAGGAGCCCTACCTGGTGTTCACCGCGAACGCCTTCGCGCTGATGGGTCTGCGCCAGCTGTTCTTCCTGATCGGCGGCCTGCTCGACCGGCTGGTGTATCTCAGCACCGGACTGGCCGTCGTGCTCGGCTTCATCGGGCTGAAGCTGATCTCGGAAACACTGCACCATCACGGGGTGCCGTGGGCGCCTGAGGTACCCATCCTGGCCTCTCTCGCAGTCATCCTCGGCACCCTCGCGATCACCACGGTCGCCAGCCTCGTCAAGGTCCGCAGGGATCGATCCCGTGAGCTCGCCGCGGAACTCGACGAGCCGGACACCTCGGATACGGCCACGGCCCAGGCCGACTGAGAGCCCGGGCTGACTGAGAAGCTGACGCCGTTGGCAGCTTCACAGCAGTCAGGACCGGGTCGTGCTGCGGTCGTGCTCGGTGGCACGCCGCCGCAGGAAGTCCTCGACCTCCGCGGTGGCCTGCTGCCGGGCCTTGTCCTGTGCGGTGGCCAGGCCGAGGCCCAGCCTGCGGCCGTCGGCGTTGAGCCCGACCGGCTCACGCGTCAGTGCCCGCACGAACTTGCTCCAGGTGCGCATCACTAATTCACCTCCTTCGAGTTGGCGTCGTCGATCACACGGTCACCGCGAATTCGCGGTACCGCTGGTCCGGTGTGGGAAGCGCGCTGTCAGACGCGGGGCGCCGAGCGCCGCCGGCGCGAGCGCACCTGCGCCGGCCGCACCTCGGGCTCGGGGTTGTCCTCACGCTGCTCGAGGTAGGACTGCCGGGTGCGCTCGGTGTGCTCGCGCATGATGCGGGCGGCGAGCTCGGCGTCCTTGTTCTCGATCGCGTCGATCAGCCTGGCGTGCTCCTGCCAGGACTGGCTGCCCCTGTGCCTCGCGATGGGCGTGTAGTACCACCGCACCCGTCGGTCCACCTGCGCCACGAAGTCCAGCAGCACCTGGTTGCCGGACAGCTCCGTGACGCGGCGGTGCAGCTCGGCGTTGGCGGCCACCATCGCGTCGATGTCGTCGGCCTCCACGGCGGTCTCACCCTGCTGGCAGATCTTGCGCAGCGCCGCGACGCCTTCCGGTTCGGCGTGCAGCGCGGCCAGCCGGGCCGATTCCGACTCCAGCGCCGCGCGTACGACGAGCAGCTGGTCCACTTCCGCCTCGGTCGGCGCGTGTACGAACGCCCCGTAGCCCGGCCGCAGGTCCACCCATCCCTCGGAGTTCAGCAGCTGCAGTGCCTCTCGGATGGGCTGCCGTGACACCCCGAGCATCTCGGCGAGCTCGCTTTCCACCAGATGCTGGCCGGGCGCGAGCTGCCGGGAGATGATGAGCTCCTGCATCGCCTGGTAGACCCGCTCGCGCAGTGGCACGGGCCGGTCGATCCGGCGAGCAGTCAGCTGCTGCGGCAACTCGGTCGACGGCATGGTTTACTCCAAAAGTCGGACGGCCATCGTGGCCGGCATGGCCTGTCGCTTACAGCCACGTTTGTCGGCTAATTGGTCGACTGCCTACAGCATACAATGAGCAGAACCCTCCGACCTGGTGATACCTGTCACTACAGGGAGTGACATAGCTCCCAGTCTCCAGTTGTACCAGCGGCCATCGGGTTGACGGCGCGAGCATCCCGTAAACCTGGTGACTGCATACAGAATACTGTATTCTCATGGCGACATTCCCGGACCAGGAAGGGGTGAAGTCGTGGATTTGTATGAGTATCAGGCGAGGGATCTTTTTGCTGCGCATGGTGTTCCGGTGTTGGCGGGGGCTGTGGTGGATGTGGCGGAGGATGCGTTTGGGGTTGCTGAGGGGTTGGGTGGTCGTGTTGTGGTGAAGGCTCAGGTGAAGACGGGGGGTCGGGGTAAGGCTGGTGGGGTGCGGTTGGCTGGGGGTCCGGGTGAGGCGGTGGAGGTTGCTCGGGCGATTTTGGGGTTGGAGATCAGGGGGCATGTGACGCGTCGGGTGTTGGTGGCTGAGGCGTCGGAGATTGCGGAGGAGTATTACTTTTCGTTTTTGGTGGATCGGGCGAATCGGACGTTTTTGGCGATGGCGTCGGCTGAGGGTGGGGTGGAGATCGAGCAGTTGGCGGTGGAGCGTCCGGAGGCGTTGGTGCGGGTGGCGGTGGATCCGTTGGTGGGGGTGGATCTGGGTACGGCGCGGGAGATCGTGGCCGAGGCCGGGTTCCCGGAGGCGGTGCGTGAGCGGGCGGCCGAGGTGGTGGTGGCGTTGTGGGAGACGTTCGTGGCCGAGGACGCCATGCTGGTGGAGGTCAACCCGCTGGTGCGGGACCCGCACGATGGGATCGTCGCGTTGGACGGGAAGGTGACGTTGGACGATAACGCCGCGTTCCGCCACCCCGGGCATGCCGAGTTGGTCGATGCCGAGGCCGAGGATCCGTTGGAGGCCAAGGCCAAGGCCAAGGACTTGAACTATGTCAAGCTGGACGGGCAGGTCGGCATCATTGGTAACGGGGCGGGGTTGGTGATGTCCACGCTGGATGTGGTGGCCTACGCCGGGCAGCGCCACGGTGGGGTGGCGCCGGCGAACTTCCTCGACATCGGGGGTGGCGCCTCGGCGGAGGTGATGGCGGCCGGGTTGGACGTCATCCTGGGCGACCCGGATGTGAACAGTGTGTTCGTCAACGTGTTCGGCGGGATCACCGCGTGTGATGCGGTGGCCACCGGGATCGTGGAGGCGCTGGGCATGCTCGGGGCGGAGGCGTCCAAGCCGCTGGTGGTGCGGTTGGACGGCAACAACGTCGAGCAGGGGCGCCGCATCCTGGAGCAGGCGGCGCACCCGTTGGTGACGCTGGTGGACACGATGGATGCCGCGGCCGACAAGGCCGCGGAGCTGGCCGCGGCAGGGGCGTGAGGGTAGCGATGTCGATTTTCCTGAACACCGATTCCAAGATCATCGTGCAGGGTTTGACCGGGGCCGAGGGCACCAAGCACGCCACGAAGATGCTGGCGGCGGGGTCGGCCATCGTGGGCGGGGTCAACGCCCGCAAGGCCGGGCAGCAGGTCCGCATCGGCGGCACCGAGTTGACCGTGTACGGCACCGTGGCGCAGGCGATGGCCGAGACCGGGGCGAACGTGTCGGTGGTGTTCGTGCCGCCCCGTTTCGCCAAGGACGCCGTGCTGGAGGCCATCGACGCCGGGATCGGCCTGGTCGTGGTCATCACCGAGGGCATCCCCGTGCACGACACCGCCGTGATGTGGGCCCACGCCTGCGCCACCGGCAACAAAACCCGCATCATCGGACCCAACTGCCCCGGCATCATCTCCCCCGGACAGTCCAACGCCGGCATCATCCCCGCCGACATCACCGGGCCCGGCCGTATCGGACTGGTGTCCAAATCCGGCACCCTCACCTACCAGATGATGTACGAACTACGCGACATCGGGTTCTCCACCTGCATCGGCATCGGCGGCGACCCCATCATCGGCACCACCCACATCGACGCCCTCCAAGCCTTCCAGGACGACCCCGACACCGACCTCATCGTCATGATCGGCGAAATCGGCGGCGACGCCGAAGAACGCGCAGCCGACTACATCCGCAACCACATCACCAAACCCGTCATCGGCTACGTCGCAGGCTTCACCGCCCCCGAAGGCAAAACCATGGGCCACGCAGGCGCCATCATCTCCGGCTCCACAGGCACCGCCCACGCCAAACAACAAGCCCTCGAAACCGCAGGAGTCAAAGTCGGCAAAACACCCACCGAAACCGCCGAACACGCACGAAAGGCCATCATGACCGGCGGTTGAGTACGTGACCGAGACGGTCCGGTTCGGACAGAGGTCACCGGATTGTTTCGGTGCAGGCGAGGGCGCGAAGAGTTCTGGCCGGTCGATCCGCTGGATCGACCGGCCAGAACCTTGTCAACGGCAAGCGGTGGCCACGAGCGGGTCTAGCGCGACAGCAGCGGTCGCGCGACCCCCGGCAGCAGCAGCCTCGGACGCCCGGGCTGGCGCAGCACGCGGACCAGCCCGGCACCGGCGAGTCCGAGCACAGTGGCGCCGAGGAAGGCGCCCAGATAACCGTCAGCGGCCACGACGTGTCCGGCCAGCGCCACTCCGATGAGCCCGCCGACCGCCTTGGCCCCGTAGAACAAGCCGAAGTTCGGCAAACCGGGCCGCTCCCCGAAGTGACCCTCCACCAGTCCGGGCAGCAACCCGTAGCAGGCACCCGCCGCCGCACCCGACAGCGCGGCCCCCGCGAAGAACAGCGTGGCAAGGCCGTGCAGCCCACCGGTCAACAGCAGTACCTGGGCGGCGGCGCCCGTGTAGAGCGCGGCGCGCACCACGTTGCGCCGCCCGAACCGGTCACCGGCCCAGCCCTCGGCCGTCCTCGTCACTCCGCTGGCCGCTGCCAGTACGGCCAGCGCGGCCGCGCCGACGGCGGGACTCCAGCCACTGGCTGTCGCGAACACCGCGACGTAGGCGATGTCGAACAGGATCACCGCCGCCGCGCACGTCACCGCCAGGTAGAGCAGGCCGGACTCGCGGCAGCGGACCATCTCCCCTGCCGAGTAGCACCGGATCGCGGGCCGGTTGCGCCGAAGCCCCGGGTTGACCGTCTTGTCCAGCGCCCACGCACGCGGGTCGACGTGCGCGGGCCACCACCGCTTCGGCGGGTCGCGCAGGATCATGGCGGCGGCACCGACCAGCACGACCACCGCGGCGCCAGCCAGCCACAGGAAGGTCCGCGTGGAACCGGTCCCGGCGAACCTGCCCGCCAACAGCACGAACGGGATCGAGCCGTAGGCGAAGGCGCCGCTGACGAACGCCGTGCGCGCCGGGCGCTCCGGGTACCACTTGGCGACCACGCCGAGACAGGTGCCGTAGATGAGTCCGGCGCCGATGCCGCCGAGCACGCCGTGGTTGAGCAGCACCACCAGCACGCTGCTCGACCCGCCGAGCGTGATGAGCCCGGCGGCGCACAACGCCGCACCGGTCAACATCGTGGCGGCCGGGGCGAGCCCCAACCTGCCCCGCGCCCTGGCGGCCGGATACACGCTGCCGCTCTGGCACAGGATCCACACGGCCAGCACCCACGCGCTCTGCTGCAGGCTCCAGCCGTGGGTGTCGCCCAGTACGGGCATCAGCGCTCCGTAGCCGTACTGACCCGCGCTGGCCACCAGCATCGCGGCCCACGCCGCCCACAGCATCCACGCCCTTGACCGACCGAGCAGTTCACGGTCCGTCTCACCGACCCGGTACCGGCGACCGTAGAAGTCACGGATCTCTTTGACCGGGGAAGTACCAGCCGATCGCGACATTGATCCACCCCATTTTGCATACTGTATGTCGTAGCCAGTATGCCTGCTGGGCACTGTGATGTCGATAACATATTTCGGCTTCGCCCGGCCACCCCTGCTATCTCGCGGAGGGGCGATCCCGGGTCAGTGCCGCGACCAGGCCACGCGCATCCACTGCGCCGCGACCACGGCCATCGCGATCGCCGCGATGACGAGTCCGGCACCGGGGCCGTCGCCTGCCGCTCCGGTGGCCGAGGACGACTGCTGCGACCAGATCGCGAGCACCCCGTCGACGAAGGCGAACCAGCCGCCGACCGCGCACACCCACGTCAGCCACCAGCGACGCGTGATCAGCGCGAGCGCGGAGGCGAGTACACCGAACGCCGTCGCGGTTGCCGCGAACAGCCTGGGCACCGCGCCCGCCTCCCCCGCCAGCACCTGCCAGCCCACGTGGCCGTCCACCCACGGCAGCAGCAGGCCGATGATGAGGGCGAACACCGCCACCGAGATGCCGAAACCGCGACGGCCCAACTCCACGGTCCTGACCGCCCTGCCGACGGCGGCGTTCACGTCGGCGGCAAGCCGATCGATGTTCTCGTCGGTGCCGCTGCCGTCGCCGTGCCTGGACTCGTTCACAACCCACATCCCTCCGGGGCGGCCTGGGCGGTCCGAGGCGCCCCGAACGACGGCAGGCCGAGGCCCACGCCGCCGGTCCTGGGCCGCACACCCTCCTCGGCGTTGTCGCCGGCCCTGGTCCTGCGGTGGGACAGCAGCTCACCGTCCGCCACCAGGTGGTGCGGAGCCGCGTACGTCACCGTCGCCTCGACAATGTCGCCGGGGCGCACCTTCCCGTCGACCGCGGGACCGCTCGGGGTGAAGTGCACCAGCCTGCCGTCCCGTGCCCGGCCACTCATCCGGTGGGTCCGCGCGTCCTTTCGACCCTCGCCTGCCGCCACCAGCAACTCGACCGTACTTCCGACGAGCTTGCGGTTCTCCTCCCAGGAGATCTCCTCCTGCAGCGCGACCAGCCGGTCGTAGCGCCTGCGCACGACCTCCTTCGGCACCTGGTCGCCCAGCTCGGCCGCGGGCGTACCGGGCCGCTTGGAGTACTGGAACGTGAACGCGCTGGAGAAGCGTGCCCGCCTGACCACCTCCAAGGTGGCCTCGAAGTCCTCCTCGGTCTCCCCGGGGAAGCCCACGATGATGTCGGTGGTGATCGCGGCGTCCGGCATCGCGGCGCGCACCTTGTCCAGGATGGACAGAAACCGCGAAGCCCGGTAGGAGCGACGCATCAGCTTCAGTACCCGGTCCGAGCCCGACTGCAACGGCATGTGCAGCTGGTGGCACACGTTGGGCGTCCGGGCCATCGCGTCGATCACGTCGTCGGTGAACGCCGCCGGGTGTGGCGAGGTGAACCGGACCCGCTCCAGCCCCGCCACCGAACCGCAGGAGCGCAGCAGCTTGCCGAAGGCGAACCGGTCGCCGAACTCCACGCCGTAGGAGTTCACGTTCTGCCCGAGCAGGGTCACCTCCAGCACGCCCTCGGCGACGAGCGCCTCCACCTCGGCGAGCACCTCACCCGGCCGCCGGTCGCGTTCCTTGCCCCGCAGCGAGGGCACGATGCAGAACGTGCAGGTGTTGTTACAGCCCACGGAGATCGAGACCCAACCCGAGTAGGCCGACTCCCGCCTGGCCGGCAGCGTGGACGGGAAGGTCTCCAGCGACTCCAGGATCTCCACCTGGGCCTTCGCGTTGTGCCGAGCGCGATCCAGCAGTGCGGGCAGCGAGCCGATGTTGTGGGTACCGAAGACCACGTCGACCCACGGCGCCCGCTTCACGATCTCCCCGCGGTCCTTCTGCGCGAGGCAGCCGCCGACCGCGATCTGCATGTCGGGCCTGTCGCTCTTGCGGGGCCGCAGGTGGCCGAGATGGCCGTACAGCTTGTTGTCGGCGTTCTCCCTGACGGCGCAGGTGTTCAACACGATCACGTCCGCGGCCTCGCCGTCGGCGGCGGGCACGTACCCCGCGCTCTCCAGCTGGCCCGCCAGCCGCTCGGAGTCGTGCACGTTCATCTGGCACCCGAAGGTGCGGATCTCGTAGGTCCTGCCAACGCCTGCGCCGCTCATCGGTTACCAGGGTAGGTCAACCGCCCACCCGCCCTCACCGTGGCCGCTTCGGGGTCGGGTGGGCTAAAGTCGCCGGGCACGCCAGGCAGTACGGCTCCGGGGAGCGTGGTGTGGTCCGCGCCGAGCGGTCACGAAGGTTGCGTTTTGGCGCAACTGCCGCACGCGGTCGGCTCCAGGGTGTTAAATCCGGGGTTACTGCCGCCGAAGTACCCGTGACCCGAGCAGCTCGCCGTGATGGAGGCCAGATGAGCACCACGCCGACCGCGCCAGCGATGATCAGCGCGAAGGCGGTGAACAAGCACTTCGGCGACCTGCACGTGCTGAAGGACATCACGATCGAGGTACCGAAGGGCCAGGTCGTGGTGGTCCTCGGCCCTTCGGGGTCGGGCAAGTCGACGCTGTGCCGCGCGATCAACCGGCTGGAGCCGATCGACTCCGGTGAGATCGCCATCGACGGCAAGCCGCTGCCCGAGGAGGGCAAGGCACTCGCGGCGCTGCGCGCGGACGTCGGCATGGTGTTTCAGCAGTTCAACCTCTTCGCGCACAAGACCATCCTCGAGAACGTGACACTCGGGCCGACGAAGGTGCGCAAGGTGTCCTCGGCACAGGCCCGCGAGACCGCCATGGAACTGCTCGACCGGGTCGGCATCGCGAACCAGGCGCAGAAGTATCCCGCCCAGCTCTCCGGTGGCCAGCAGCAGCGTGCCGCGATCGCGCGAGCGCTGGCGATGCGGCCCAAGGTCATGCTGTTCGACGAGCCCACCTCGGCGCTGGACCCGGAGATGGTCCAGGAGGTCCTCGACACCATGACGGCGCTGGCCGACGAGGGCATGACCATGCTGGTCGTCACGCACGAGATGGGCTTCGCCCGCAGAGCCGCCCACCGGGTGCTCTTCATGTCGGACGGGGAGATCGTGGAGGATTCCACACCCGAGGAGTTCTTCAGCGACCCGAAATCCGAGCGAGCCAAGGACTTCCTTGGCAAGATCCTGACCCACTGACAAGTGGAACAGCTGGAAGGGATGCACAACAGATGCGGTTGAGCAAAGTCCTGCGCGCAGGCGCAGTCATGGCAGCGGCAAGCCTCGCGCTCGCCGCGTGCGGTGGCGGCTCCGACAACAACTCAGGCGGGTCCGGCCCGTCGGTCAACCAGGAGGCCAAGTTCGAGTCCGGCACCACCATGGCCAAGCTGAACCAGGCCGGGGCGGTGACGGTCGGCACGAAGTTCGACCAGCCGCTGTTCGGCCTCAAGGGCCTCGACGGCTCGATGCAGGGCTTCGACGTGGAGATCGCCAAGATCATCGCGGCCGAACTCGGCATCTCCGCCGACAAGATCAACTGGGTGGAGACTCCCTCGGCGACCCGTGAGGAGGTCATCGAGCAGGGCAAGGTCGACTTCGTCATCGCCACCTACACGATCAACGACGAGCGCGCCAAGCGCGTCACCTTCGCAGGCCCGTACTACCAGGCCGGTCAGGACCTGATGGTCAAGAAGGACAACAACGCGATCACCGGTCCGGAGTCGCTGAAGTCCGCCAACGCCAAGGTGTGCTCGGTGACCGGCTCGACCCCGTCCGAGGAGATCCTGAAGTACGTCGACAAGGAACAGCTCGTCCTCTTCGACGTGTACTCCAAGTGCGCCGACGCGCTGCGTAACGGCCAGGTCGACGCCGTCACCACCGACAACGTGATCCTGCTCGGCCTGGTCTCGGAGAACAAGGACCAGTTCAAGCTGGTCGGCAAGCCGTTCACCGAGGAGCCCTACGGCATCGGCGTCAAGAAGGGCGACACCAAGTTCTGCGAGTTCATCCACGACACGCTGCGCAAGGCCGCCGAGGACGGCAGCTACGAAAAGGCATGGAAGGACACCGCCGGAACGGTGGCCGAAACCACCCCCGAACTGCCTGAGCTGGGCACCTGCGCCTGAGGCGAGTAGCTCACGACGGGGCGCTCGCCGTACGGCGGGCGCCCCGCGTTCGGGTTGGGAGACCACGTGGACGTCATCATCGACAACCTTCCGCTGTATGCGGAAGGCCTGCTGAAGACCCTGCAGATCTGCGCATACGCCCTCGTCGGCTCGCTGGTGCTCGGCACGATCCTCGGCGGATTCCGGGTCTCACCGGTAGCGCCGCTACGGTGGGTGGGCACCTCCTGGGTCACGGTGTTCCGCAACACCCCGCTGACCATCGTGCTGTTCTTCTGCGCGTTCGGGTTGCCCGAGGTGGGTATCAACGGTGCCTACTTCTGGTTCGGCGTCACCGGACTCGTGCTCTACACCTCGGCCTTCGTCTGCGAGGCCGTCCGGAGCGGAATCAACTCGGTCTCGCCCGGCCAGGCCGAGGCGGCCAGGGCGGTCGGGTTGAACTTCGGTCAGTCGCTGTCGTACGTGATCATGCCGCAGGCCGTGCGCAGCGTCGTGCCACCGCTGGGCAGCGTGATCATCGCGATGATCAAGAACTCCGCCATCGTCGGCGCCTTCGGTGTCGGTGGTGACCTGTTCGCGGTCGGGCAGCAGCTGACGTCGGCGCAGGGCAAGGCCGCGCTGCCGGTACTGGCCGGGGTGGCACTCGGCTATCTGGTGATAACGATCCCGAGCGGACTGCTGCTCGGCTGGCTGGAGCGGAAGGTGGCGATCGCCCGGTGAGCAGCGTCCTCTACGACGCACCCGGCCCGCGCAGCAGGCGGCGAACGGCGATCGGCAGTGTCGTCGCCGGCATCGCGATTCTGGCTGTGGTGACGCTGGTCGTGCTTCGACTCGCGGAACGGGGACAGTTCGACGCGCAACTGTGGTCACCCTGGCTCGACCCGGCCGACGAGAATTTCACCGCGGTCTGGAGCCTGATCGGTGAGGCCGCGGCCAACACGGTGCTCGCCGCGGCGCTGGCCATGGCGTTCTCCCTGGTGATCGGCACGCTGCTGGCGCTGAGCCGGATCACCGCGGCCGCATGGTATCGCTGGGCGATCGTCGGGGTGATCGAACTGCTGCGCGGCATCCCGGTCGTGATCGCGATCTTCTTCGCCGCCAGGGTGCTGCCGCAGTTCGGTATCGACCTGCCCACGCTGTGGTACCTGGTCATCGGCCTCACCGCCTACAACTCGGTGATCATCGCCGAGATCGTGCGGGCGGGCATCAACTCGCTGCCCGTCGGGCAACGCGAGGCCGCGGAGTCGATCGGGCTGCGGCGTTCACAGGTCCTGGGGTCGGTACTGCTGCCGCAGGCATTCCGGGTGATGCTGCCCGCGCTGATCAGCCAGCTGGTCGTCGTGCTCAAGGACACCTCGCTCGGCTTCATCATCTCCTTCGAGGAGACCGTCAACACGGCGGGCATCATCGTGCAGAACCTGCACAACCCGATCCAGACGTATCTGATCATCGCTGTGCTGTTCATCGTGGTGAACTACCTGCTCAGCAAGTTCGCCGTCTACCTGGAGCGCAGGCTCAGCCGGGGCAAGGGTGTCTCGAGGAAGGCCGAGGACGCCGCGATGTCCGAGACCGGCAGGGCAGGCGCGTAACGCGTACCCGGCGCCTCGGTTCGCCCGTGTCACGGCACGGACGAACCGAGGCGCGGCTGCTCAGTGGCCGCCGTCGTCACGCCCGCGCCGGAACAGCTTGTTGCCCAGCCAGACGATCGGGTCGTAGCGACGGTCGGCGACCCGCTCCTTCATCGGAATCAGCGCGTTGTCGGTGATGTGGATGTTCTCCGGGCACACCTCGGTGCAGCACTTGGTGATGTTGCAGTAGCCGAGACCGTGCTCGGTCTGCGCCTCGTTGCGCCGGTCCGCGACATCGAGCGGGTGCATCTCCAACTCGGCGATGCGCATGAGGTAGCGCGGACCCGCGAACGCGGGCTTGTTCTCCTCGTGGTCCCTGATCACGTGGCAGACGTTCTGGCACAGGAAGCACTCGATGCACTTGCGAAACTCCTGCGAGCGCTCGACGTCGACCTGCTGCATCCGGTACTCACCCGGGCCCAGTTCCGACGGCGGGGTGAACGCCGGGATCTCCATGGCCTTGGTGTAGTTGAACGACACGTCGCACACCAGGTCCCGGATAACCGGGAACGTGCGCATCGGCGTGACCGTGATGACCTCGTCCTCCTCGAACATCGACATCCGGGTCATGCACAGCAGCCTCGGCCTGCCGTTGACCTCCGCGGAGCAGGAACCGCACTTGCCCGCCTTGCAGTTCCAGCGCACCGCGAGGTCGGGGGCCTGCGTCGCCTGTAGCCGGTGGATGAGGTCGAGCACGACCTCGCCTTCGTTGGCCTCGACGGTGAAGTCGCGCAACTCGCCTGCGCCGTCGTCGCCGCGCCAGACCCGAAGCTTCGCCTGGTAACCCATGTCAGGCCTTCCTTTCCGGGTGGTTGGCGAGTTCTTCGGAGGTGTAGTACTTCTCAAGTTCGCTCAGTTCGAACAACCCCAGCAGGTCCTGGCGCATCGGCTGCTGTTCCTTTGCGCGCACCGTGACGTCGGGGATGCTCGGGTCGCCGTCGGCCGCGCCGCAGACGAGCAGGGTGTTACGCCACTTCGCGTCCATCTGCGGGTGGTCGTCGCGGGTGTGCCCGCCCCTGCTCTCGCCGCGCCGCAGCGCCGCCTGCGCCACACACTCGCTGACCAGCAGCATGTTGCGCAGGTCCAGCGCGAGGTGCCAGCCGGGGTTGTACTGCCGGTGTCCCTCCACGGTGACGCCCGCGATCCGCCGCCTGATGTCGGCGAGCTTGCCCAGTGCCTGCTCCATCTCGTCGGCCTTGCGGATGATGCCGACCAGGTCGTTCATGCACTGCTGCAGTTCGGTGTGCAACGTGTAGGGGTTCTCCTCCGCCACTGCCTGCCCGGGCGGGTCGAACGGCGCCACCGCACGCTTCGCCGCGGTGTCCACATCGGAATCGGCCACCTCCGGCCTGCCGGACAGCGACTCCACGTAGTCGGCCGCGCCGAGCCCGGCCCTGCGGCCGAACACCAGCAAGTCGGACAGCGAGTTCCCGCCCAGCCGGTTGGACCCGTGCATCCCGCCGGAGCACTCACCGGCCGCGAACAGCCCCGGCACGCTCGCCGCGGCGGAGTCGGGGTCCACCTCGATCCCACCCATCACGTAGTGGCAGGTGGGGCCCACCTCCATGGGCTCCTTGGTGATGTCCACATCGGCCAGTTCCTTGAACTGGTGGTACATCGAGGGCAGCCGCCTGCGGATCTCCTCGGCGGGCAGCCGGCTGGCGATGTCGAGGAACACGCCGCCGTGCGGGGAGCCCCGGCCCGCCTTGACCTCCGCGTTGATGGCCCTGGCCACCTCGTCGCGTGGCAGCAGGTCAGGGGTGCGGCGGTTGTTGTCCGCGTCCTCGTACCAGCGGTCGGCCTCCGCCTCGCTGTCGGCGTACTGGCCCTTGAACACGTCGGGGATGTAGCGGAACATGAACCGCTCGCCCTCGGAGTTCTTCAGCACGCCGCCGTCGCCTCGCACGCCCTCGGTGACGAGAATGCCCTTCACACTCGGCGGCCACACCATGCCGGTGGGGTGGAACTGCACGAACTCCATGTTGATCAGGTCCGCGCCCGCCCTCAGTGCGAGTGCGTGCCCGTCGCCGGTGTACTCCCAGGAGTTCGACGTCACCTTGAACGACTTGCCGATGCCACCGGTGGCCAGCACAACGGCCGGTGTCTCGAACAGGATGAACCGGCCGGACTCGCGCCAGTAGCCGAACGCGCCCGCGATCCGACCGTCCTGCTTGAGCAGTTCGGTGACGGTGCACTCGGCGAAGACCTTGAGCTTGGCCTCGTAGTCGCCGTACTTCTTGTTGTCCTCCTGCTGCAGCGACACGATCTTCTGCTGCATGGTGCGGATCAGTTCGAGGCCGGTCCGGTCGCCGACGTGGGCCAGCCGGGGGTAGGTGTGCCCGCCGAAGTTCCGCTGGCTGATGCGGCCGTCCTTGGTGCGGTCGAACAGCGCGCCGTAGGTCTCCAACTCCCACACGCGGTCGGGCGCTTCCTTGGCGTGCAGTTCCGCCATTCGCCAGTTGTTGAGGAACTTGCCGCCACGCATGGTGTCGCGGAAGTGGACCTGCCAGTTGTCGTTGGGGTTCGCGTTGCCCATCGACGCCGCGCAACCACCCTCGGCCATCACGGTGTGCGCCTTGCCGAACAGCGACTTGCACACCACCGCGACGCTGAGGCCACGTTGCCTTGCCTCGATCACCGCGCGCAGACCCGCGCCGCCGGCACCGATCACCACGACGTCGTAGCTGTGCCGCTCGACCTCGGTCATGTAATTGCCACCTCGAAAGAACTGTTCAGTTGATGAAACGAAGATCGGTGATCGTGCCGGTGGACACGAGCCACACGTAGAGGTCGGTGAGTGCGAGGGTGCCCAGCGTGATCCACGCGAACTGCATGTGACGCACGTTCAGCCTGCTCACCTGTGTCCAGATCCAGTACCGGACCGGGTTGGCCGAGAAATGCTTGAGCCTTCCGCCGGTCACGTGCCTGCAGGAATGGCACGACACCGTGTAGGCCCACAGCAGCACCACGTTGATCACCAGGATGAGGTTTCCGAGCCCGAAACCGATCCCCCGCTCGCCGCCGAAGGCCACTATCGCGTCCCAGGTGTTGATCAGGGCGATCACGAACGCGACGTAGAAGAAGTAGCGGTGGGCGTTCTGCACGATGAGCGGCAGGCGGGTCTCGCCGGTGTACTTCGCGTGCGGTTCGGTGACGGCGCACGCGGGCGGGGAGAACCAGATCGACCGGTAGTACGCCTTGCGGTAGTAGTAGCAGGTCAACCGGAACCCGAGCAGGAACGGCAGCGAAAGGAACGCCAGCGGGATGAAGGCAGGCAATTCACCGATCGGCGTGCCGAAGTGAGCCGAGCCCGGTACGCAGGAGTCGCTCAGGCACGGGGAGTAGAACGGTGTGAGGTAGTTGTTCTCGGCGTCGTAGTAGCCGGTGCGCATGAACGATCGCACGGTCGCGTAGCCGACGAAGGCCGCCAGGCCCAGCGTGGTCAGCAGTGGCTGCAGCCACCACCGGTCGGTGCGCAGCGTGCGCCTGCCGATGCCGACTCGGGTTCGTGCGGGTGCGCTGTTCCGGGTGACTGTCACGTCGTCGATCCCGGCCCCACTCACCGCTGGTCCCGGTGGTAGCCGCCGACGCCCTCGTCGTCGGCGCCCTCCCACAAGGATGGGTCGTACGGCGTGTCGGGAATCTTGACCACGTCGGGCGGGTCGGAGGGCTTCGACTGGGCAGGCATCTGCTGCTGAGCGAGATCGCCCGCGTCGATGTCGAGCCGCTCGACGTCGTTGGCGAGGCGCCGGACAGCGGGCGCCTCGCCGTAGCGCGCCCGCAGCGCGCCCACGCACTGCCTGAGCCTGCCGATGGTGCGGCGGAGCTCGCTCATTTCCGTGCTCGACATCTGTGTCGTCCCTTCGCATCGATCCCGGGATCTGAGCCGACCAAGGCCGACTCTGCCTTGCCAGCTGTGGTGTGACAAGTAGCACACACGGCGTGGGGGGCGTGATGGGGGTCACTAATCATGATCTTCTGAATCGATTTTGATCCAAGGTGGGCCATCTGTATCGTGTCAGTTGCCACGTCCGCCGCGACGCAGGTGCGGCCACCCGTCGACCGCCACGTCCGCGAGAAGCGTTGAGGAGCGACCACGTTGCTACCCCTGCACCCCGTCATCGCCGATGTCACCGCCCGCATCGCGGCTCGAAGCGAGGGTTCCCGCGGCGCCTACCTCTCCCGGGTCGGCGACGCACGCTCGGCCACGGCCAACGGTCCGGCGCGGGCGGAACTGGGATGCGGCAACCTCGCGCACGGCTTCGCCGCGTGCTCCGGACCCGACAGGCTCACCCTGCGCGGGCGGCAGGGCGCGGGGATCGCGATCGTGTCCTCCTACAACGACCTGCTCTCGGCCCACCAGCCGCTCGGCGAGTTTCCCGACTGGCTCAAGGACGCCGCGAGGCAGGCCGGAGGTGTCGCCCGGTTCGCGGGCGGGGTCCCCGCCATGTGCGACGGCATCACACAGGGGCGGACCGGGATGGAGCTCTCGCTGTTCAGCCGCGACGTGATCGCCATGGCGACGGGTGTGGCACTGGCGCACGACATGTTCGACGGTGCGCTGCTGCTCGGGGTGTGCGACAAGATCGTGCCGGGGTTGCTCATCGGCGCGCTGTCGTTCGGGCACCTGCCCGCGATCCTCGTGCCGGCAGGACCGATGCCGTCCGGGTTGCCGAACCAGGACAAGGCGCGCGTGCGGCAGTCGTACGCGCAGGGCAAGGCCACCAGGGAGGAACTGTTGCGGGCCGAGTCCGCCTCCTACCACTCCCCCGGTACCTGCACCTTCTACGGCACGGCCAACTCCAACCAGCTGGTGCTGGAGGTGATGGGCCTGCAGCTGCCGGGAGCCGCCTTCGTGCACCCGGGCACACCGCTTCGGCGGGCGCTCACCGAACATGCCGCCCGGCGCATCGTCGAGATCTCCGCGGTCGGCGGCGGCGAGGCGTACACACCCGTCGCCGAGGTGGTGGACGAGCGTTCGATCGTGAACGGGGTCGTGGCGCTGCTGGCCACCGGCGGCTCCACGAACCACACCCTGCACCTGGTAGCGATCGCGTCGGCGGCGGGGATAGAACTCACCTGGGACGATTTCGCCGATCTCTCGTCGGTGGTGCCGCTGCTGGCCAGCATCTACCCCAACGGCAGCGCCGACATCAACCACTTCCACGCCGCGGGCGGCGTACAGGCCCTCGTAGCCTCGCTGCTGGACGCCGGACTGCTGCACAGCGACGTGCGCACCGTGGCGGGCACCGGGCTGCACCGCTACCGCGCGGAGCCGGTATTGCGTGACGACGAGCTGGCCTGGCGCGAAGTGCCGTCGCGCAGCCTCGACGAGAACGTGCTGCGCCCGCTGGACCGGCCGTTCGCACCCGACGGCGGGCTGCGCATGCTGCGGGGCAATCTGGGCCGCGCGGTGCTCAAGGTGTCGGCCGTGGCGCCACGCGACCGCACAGTGCACGCGCCCGCGCGGGTGTTCGACACCCAGCAGCAGTTCCAGCTGGCGTTTCGGGCGGGCGAGCTGAATCGCGATGTCGTGGTGGTGTTGCGTAACCAGGGGCCTCGCGCCAACGGAATGCCTGAGCTGCACGGCCTCACTCCCGCGCTCGGCTCGCTGCTGGACAGCGGGCACCGCGTGGCGCTCGTGACCGACGGCAGGATGTCAGGAGCTTCGGGAAAGGTTCCGGCCGCGATTCACGTGACGCCGGAGGCCGCGGTGGGCGGGCCGCTGGCCCGGGTGGCCGACGGCGACCTGATTCGCGTCGACGCCGACGCGGGCGAGTTGGCGGTCGACGTGGACGCCGCGACACTCGCCTCGAGAGCGCCCTCGGGTTCGGCACCCGGTGAGGACGAATGGGTCGGCACCGGCCGGGAGTTGTTCGCCGCGCTGCGCCGCGGCGTCGGCCCGGCGGAGCGAGGCGCCAGTGTTTTCGCACCGGTCGGGCCCCGGCCACGTCGTGCGGTCGCGGGAGTCAGCGGTGGTGCCGGCCTGATGGTCACGAGTTCGGAGCTGCTGAGGCTGTCGCCGGTGCTGCCGGTGGTCGTGCTCGACGACGCCGACGACGCCGTGCCGGTGGCCCACGCGTTGCGCGGCGGCGGCGTGGGCGTCATGGAGGTGACGCTACGCACGCCGGCCGCACTGGACGCGGTGGCCCGCGTGGCGCGCGAGGTGGCGGGCATGGTCGTCGGAGCAGGAACGGTGACCACGCCACAGCAGGCGCGGCGGGCCGCCGACGCCGGGGCGGCGTTCCTGGTCACGCCCGGATGTACGGACGGGCTGGTCTCGGCGGCGCTCCACACCGGACTCGCGCTGCTGCCAGGGGCGGCGACCGTGTCGGAAGCCATGCGGCTGGCCGAGCGGGGCCTGGACGTGCTCAAGTTCTTCCCCGCCGAGGCCAGTGGCGGGGTCGAGGCCCTGCGTGCGATCGCAGGTCCGCTGCCGTCGCTACGGTTCTGCCCCACCGGTGGGATCACAACGGACAGCGCACCGCGCTACCTGGAATTGGCCAATGTGGACTGTGTCGGCGGGTCGTGGCTGGCGCCGAAGGACGCGATCGCGGCCAAGGATTTCGCCGCGATCGAGAAGCTGGCGCGGCAGGCCGTCAGCCTGGCGGCGCCGAGGAAGTAGCGCCGCGCGGGGCGGGCGTAAGAGCCGCGCCCGTACGCGACGCTGTGGCCGGTGGCCTTCCGACCGCACCGGCGGGCTCGCCCGGGCGGTTCACCACCGACGTTCCCGCGGCCGGGGCCCGCTCGCCACCTGGCCACCGTGCTGCGGCAGCACGGCATCGCCCCGCGCCACCCGACCACCGTGCTGCCTGCCGGTGACCGGACCACGTTGCCGCTGTGGCGGTCGAGCCGGTTGCCGCCGGCGTTGTGGCGGCCGGGCCGATCCGCGCGGCCTGCTCCAGCGGCGCATGAACGGCCGCTCGACACCCACGTAGAGCAGCCACGCCAGGCAAAGGCTCAGCGCCATCGCGCCGGTGAGCACGGCCAGTTCCACGACGACGTCGCCGCTGCCCTGGATGCCCGCGAGTTCGCGGCCGTGCAGCAACACCAGGTAGTGCACGAGGTAGAAGGCGAAGGACACCTCACCCAGCCATACCGCCACCCTGCCGCGCAGCAGTGTCGCGGTGCCGCGCACGTCGGCGACCGCACCCGCCGCGATCACGAGCGCGACGGGGACGATCGTGGTGGCGTTGACGCCGAAGTTGTAGGGAACGACGAGCGCCAGCGCGTAACCGCCCAGCAGGAGAACAGCGGCGAGTGGCAGCGGCAGCCCGATCCAGCGGCCGGAAAGCACGATCCTCGCCATGACCATGCCGAGCACGAACTGCAGCAGGCACACCGGCGGAAAGATGTAGAGAAACCATACCTGCGACAGGCTCGAACCCGGCTGCGTCGGATCGCCCCCGGTGGCGGGCACCAGCGCTTGCGCGAGCAGCGGCATGCACAGCACGGCGACGACCGAACCGCAGGCCCACCACCACAGGGTCGAACACGGGATGCGGACCAACCACCGGTGCAGCAGCGGAAACAGCAGGTAGAAAACCGCCTCGCAGGCCAGCGACCAGCTCACCACGTTGGCGCTGTTGAAGATCGCCTGGTCCGGGAACCACGCGTGGATCAGCAGCAGGTTCTGCCACCAGCCGGTGACCGGCTTGTGCAGTGCGAGCAGCAGCGCCACCGCCAGCAGGAACGTCACCAGGTGGTTGGGGTAGATCTTGCAGGCCCGGCGGCGCCAGAACCGCGCTGCGGTGTCGCCGCTTCTGACCGACCAGGTGAGCACGAACCCGCTCAGCACGAAGAAGAAGGACACCCCGAGAAAGGCCAGCTTGCCCGTCAGCCATCCGACGTCCGCGGCGGTTTCCCCGTCGGGGTAGTCGAACACGGTCGCCGCGTGGAACACGAACACCAGCAGTGCGGCCAGAAAGCGCATGCCCGTGAGGGTCGGCAGCCGGGCGTGGACCGCCGGGATGATCTCGGTGGGCGCGGACACGGCGGTCACAGTAGCCCAGCGGGAACTCGGCCGAGTGAGGATGTCCGGATCGTCCTCGTTCTGGCCTCGTCAGAGCAACGCGTCGAGGTTCACCCGCACGGCGAACGGGTCATGCGTGACGAACTCACCGGTGACGGCGCCGCCGTCCTGGTAACCGAACTCCCCGGCGAGATGGCAGGCGACCAGCGAGGCGGGCTCGGTGATGTCGACAATCCAGTAGTGCGGGATTCCGGCATCGGCGTACTCGCCTCGCTTGTCCACGTTGTCGGTCCGGGTCGAACCCGGCGACACGATCTCCACCACGAGGCGGACGTCGGATGCCTTGAGCAACCCGCCCTCCCGATCCACCCGCCGCACCGCCGCACGCTCGACCACAACCAGATCGGGGCGGCGCGCCGTAGCCGGAGCGCCGAGTGGCGCCAGCTCAAGATCCACGTCGATGTCGGGAACGGCGATCAACTGCCGGGGTAACTGCGGCTTCACCTGTAGATACAGCTCGAACAGCGCTATGTTGTGACCCGGTCCGGGGCTCGGCGACATCAACAGGCGGCCCTCCAGCAGCTCGGTGTAGCCCGATTCGGGCTCGCCGAGCTCCGCGTACTCGGTGATGGTCAGCAGGTGATCCACGCCGGGCAGAGACGACTTGGACGATTCGGAAGGCTCGGGAATTGCTGTCACGGCTACTCCTCACGTCATTGCACCAGTGTCCCATTCCGGCGCCCCGCTCGCGGGCTCAGTCCGGGACGATGTCGTCGAGCAGGGTGGACTCCGCACCCGCGTCGCGCAGTTCCTCGCGAACCACCACGTAGGACAGTCCTTGCGGGTAGCCCTTGCGTGCCAGCATCCCGAGCAGTCGCCGGGTGGCGGTCCGCTCGTCGAGGTCGACCATCGTGCGCAGCTTCTTGCGCACCAACTCGCGGGCTCGCTGCTCCTCGGCCTCCCGGTCGATCTCGCCCGCGGCCTCGACCGCGACGTCACTGTCGACACCTTTGCGCTTGAGTTCCGCCACGAGCGCCGACCGGGCGAGGCCCTGCTGGGTGTGCCGGGACCGCACCCACAGCTGCGCGAAGGCCGCGTCGTCGACGAGCCCGGCCTCGTCCAGCTTGCCGAGCAGCGTCTCCCTCGTCTGCTCGTCGAAGCCCTTGCGGCGCAACGCCTGGCGCAGTTCGTCCTTGGTGCGGGGCCGCGCGGCCAGCAGGTCGAAGCAGATCTCCTTGGCCTTCTTCCCGGCTTCCTCGGGTGTCAGCTCCGCCACCGGCCGGGACCGCTCCCGGGAGCCGCCGCCCCCGAAACGACGGCCTGACTCGCTCACGTCCTACCTCACCGTCCCGTTCTCCCTCGAAGGGGCACGGCGGCTAGAACTCGACCGGCGCCGGGGCGGCCTCCTCGGCGTCGACCTGAGCACCGATACCGAGCTTTTCCTTGATGCGCTTCTCGATCTCGTTGGCGATGTCGGGGTTGTCGCGCAGGAACCTGCGGGCGTTCTCCTTGCCCTGACCGAGTTGATCGCCCTCGTAGGTGTACCAGGCGCCGGACTTGCGCAGGATTCCCTGATCGACACCCATGTCGATGAGCGACCCCTCCCGCGACACGCCGATGCCGTAGAGAATGTCGAACTCGGCCTGCTTGAACGGCGGGGCGACCTTGTTCTTCACCACCTTGACCCTGGTGCGGTTACCGACCGGCTCACCGCCGTCCTTGAGGGTCTCGATACGGCGGACGTCGAGTCGGACCGATGCGTAGAACTTCAGCGCCTTACCGCCGGTGGTCGTCTCCGGGCTGCCGAACATGACGCCGACCTTCTCGCGCAACTGGTTGATGAAGATGGCGGTGGTGCCGGAATTGTGCAACGCACCGGTGATCTTGCGTAGCGCCTGGCTCATCAGGCGGGCCTGCAGGCCGACGTGCGAGTCGCCCATCTCGCCCTCGATCTCGGCGCGGGGGACCAGCGCCGCCACCGAGTCGATCACCAGGATGTCGAGCGCGCCGGAGCGGATCAGCATGTCGGCGATCTCCAACGCCTGCTCACCGGTGTCCGGCTGGGAGACGAGCAACGCGTCGGTGTCGACGCCGAGCGCCTTGGCGTACTCGGGATCGAGCGCGTGCTCGGCGTCGATGAAGGCCGCGATGCCGCCCGCCTTCTGCGCGTTGGCCACCGCGTGCAACGCGACCGTCGTCTTACCGGAGGACTCCGGGCCGTAGACCTCCACCACCCGGCCGCGGGGCAGTCCCCCGATACCGAGGGCTATGTCCAGCGCGATGGCGCCGGTGGGGATGACCTCGATCGGCGGCCGGGTCTCCTCGCCGAGGCGCATCACCGACCCCTTGCCGAACTGCTTGTCGATCTGGGCAAGGGCTAGATCGAGTGCCTTGCCCTTGTCCGGTGCTGCTGGCATGGAATCCACCTCATTGGCTGTCGGTCGGCTGTCGTTTTGTGCTGACCCCGACGTTACGGCCGGGGTCCGACAGTTCGGGGGTCAAGCGGAAATCTGTGGATAGTCGACCCCGGCACGACCCTGCTGTGGACAACCACGATAGCCGAACAGATGTTCGAGGTCGACGCGACACGCACTGCTGGTACGGTTCTCGGCCGGTTCTTCGGCACAGTCACCGCCACCGCCACAGTCATCGGCGCTCCGCCGGGATGTCGAACTCACCGCACACCTGCTGCCAGATCTCCTTGGCCGGTACCCCGTCGGCCAGCGCCTGCTCGATCGTGCGTCCTCCCAGGCCACTGAGCACGTGGTCGCTCGCCAGGGTCTCGGCGCGGGTCTGTCCGAACTCCTCCGCCATCAGCCTGCGGAAAACCGTGATGCGCATCGGTCTCAGCGTAGCGGCGTGCGTCGCCGTAGAGTGGAAGGCATGCGGCTGGCCCAGGACGTCTCCGGATTCGGTTCCACCGCGTTGACGCTGGCGTCGATCGCCACCGTGACCGCCGCGCTGATCGTGCTGATCATCGGTGTCCGCAACCGCAGGAAGTGACGAGGTGACCGGCGGCTACTCCCCCGGCTGGACGTTGCGCTCGAAGTAGTCGGCCAACTCGGCAGGCTCGGCCAGTTTCCCCGTGCCCGCCACGTTCACCTGGTACACGAACCCCGCGAGCGGGCGATCGTCGACCGTGAACACCAGCACCGCCGAATTCCTGCCCGCCGCCGCCGCGTATCGGCCCTCCAGTGCGTTGCCCCTCCAGTCGGCCTGCACCTGCTCGCCGCCTCCGGTGCGGTTCAGCAACCCGTCGGTGTACCGCTTGATGATCTCGGCCGATTCACTGTGCAGGTAGGTGATCTGCGCACCGGCCAGGCCCGGCGCCGAGCAGGTCACGGTGACACCGAGGTCCTCCTCGTTCGAAGCCGCGGCGGCACCGGTGCCGGTGCCCGGCCCGCACTGGTTCTGCTGCGCCACCGCACCTGCCAGTTGCCGCAGGCAGCCGGTGAAGCCCTGCTCGTCGGTACTTCCCGGAGTCCGGCATTCCTCGGCGGCGTAGGTCGTGGCAGCGGACGACGGCCACCACACCACCGCGGCGACGGCCGCGAGCACGAGCGCGGCCACGACCGCGGCGCCGACGAGCCGCTTCCCGCGACCGCCCGGCGTCGCCCGCTGCTGTGGCGCGGAGAAGGAGGGAAACCCAGGTCCTGGTGGCTGTCGCGACAAGTCGTGCGGTGCGGGCGCCCCCGGATATCCCGGCCGCGCCGGGTAACCCGCCGCGCCGGTCGGCGCGGGCGCGGTGACAGTCGCCTGGGGTGGGGCAGCCGCCACGGCAGGCCGTGCCGGGTGTCCCGCGGTCGCGGCCTGACCATCCACCTGCTGGGTTCGCATGCTGATCCCGTCGGCCGCGACGTGATGCGCGCCGAGTGCCACCGCTGTCTCCGGCTGGTCGAGGCTGGTGGGCACGACTCCCAGCTTCTCCGACAGCAACGTGCCCACCAGCGGCAGCCTGCTCGACCCGCCGACCAGATAGATCCCCGCGAGCCGGTCGGGGGTCAGCCCGGCGGACGACACCGTCCTGGCGAGCAACTCGACACTGCGCAACATCGCGGGCCGCACCAGTGCCTCCAGCTCAGCCCTGGTCACCAGGACGTCGGTGAACGGCTCCGGCATCGGCACCTCCGTCTGCGGCAGCCGGGAAAGCGCCTCTTTGGCGGCCCTGACGTCCTCCTGCAACGCGCGGCGGGCGCGGCGGTCGGCCGTCGACTCCGGCCGGAGCAGGCACTGCCAGCGCTGCGGGTCGCGGTGCGACACCTCTCTTCCCACGTGCACGAGCAGTGCCTGGTCGACGTCCAGCCCACCGAGGTCGGGCAGGCCGTCCTCGGCGAGCACGGTGAAACCGTTCTGAGCGGCGCCGACGACGGCGACGTCGAACGTGCCCGCGCCGAGGTCGTACACCGCGAGCGCCTGCCCCGGCAGCAGTCCCTTGCCGGGGAACGAGGCGAAGTGCGCGGCCGCGGCCACCGGCTCGGGCACCAGCGAGACCGCGCCGGACATGCCCGCCAGCCGTGCGGCAGACAGCAACACGTTGCGACGCACCGGGCCCCACTGCGCCGGGTGGGTGAGGCGGATCTCGTCCGGTAGCTCGCCACCGAGTTGCCGGGTCGTCTCCTCCAGGACCCTGCGCAGCACGGCGGCGAGCGCCTCGTTCACCGCAACCACGTCCGTACCCAGCAGCAGGGTCTGTTCGTCGACCCGGCGCTTGGGGTTGGGCTCGAACCGCGTGGGGTCCAGTCGGGCCCTTCGTTCGGCGTCGCGGCCGACCACGAGCGTGCCGTCCTCCTCGGCGAACACCGCCGACGGCATCGTCGCGGACCCGTCGACCTCTACCACCCTCGGTGGCCTGCCGTGCGCGGACAGTACCGCCACCGTGTTGGACGTACCGAGGTCCACGGAAAGAATCCGCACAGCTCTCCCCTTGTCGATAGCGCCGTCGGCAGCGCTGAATCAGCACGGAACCAGCACTGGATCAGCGCGCAACCCAGCGCGGCCGCCGCGGTGATGCTCCCACGACCGCGGCGGTGCGAGGGACGCCACCCGGCAATGGCGCCCTCCTCGGGGCCGGATTGTCGGTACCGCGCCGCATCATGGAGTACGTGGACAGCCACGGCTCGAACGTTCTCGACCTGTTCTCCCCCGCGACCAGGGACTGGTTCGCGGGGGCCTTCGCCGCGCCCACCGCGGCGCAGGAGGGCGCGTGGCAGGCCGCGCACGCGGGCGAGCACGCACTGGTGGTGGCGCCGACCGGGTCGGGAAAGACGCTCGCCGCGTTCCTGTGGGCGCTCGACCGACTGGCGATCTCGCCTGAGCCGCGGCGCGACCGGCGGCGGTGCCGGGTGCTGTACATCTCGCCGCTGAAGGCACTCGCCGTGGACGTGCAGCGCAACCTCCGGGCACCGCTGGCGGGCATTTCGCAGGCCTGTCGCAGGCTCGGGCTGGCCGAACCCGACATCACCGTCGGCATGCGCACCTCCGACACCCCGGCCACCGAGCGCAGGGCCTTCAACCGCACCCCGCCCGACGTACTGGTCACCACGCCGGAATCGCTGTTCCTGCTGCTCACCTCCTCCGCACGGGACTCGCTGCGCGGCGTGGAAACCGTGATCGTCGACGAGGTGCACGCCGTCGCGGGGGGCAAGCGTGGCGCGCACCTCGCGCTGTCGCTGGAGCGGCTGGACGAGTTGTTGCCCGCACCCGCGCAACGCATCGGGCTTTCCGCCACCGTGCGACCGGTCGACGAGATCAGCTCGTTCCTGGCGGGTGGCCGCCCGGTGCGGGTGGTGCGGCCGCCGCTGGCCAAGACGGTGGAGGTCCGGGTCGAGGTGCCGGTGGAGGACATGGCCGAACTCGACGCCGCACCGCGGCCCACCGAGCAGGCGCCGCTGCCGTCGGAGACCGTGCCCGATTCCGTGCCCGATGTCGTGCCCGATTCCGTGCCCGATGCCGCGACCGAACTGGGCGGCCCACCGCGCAGACCCTCGATCTGGCCCGCCGTGGAGGAACGGGTCCTCGAACTCGTCGAGGCACACCGTTCCACGATCGTGTTCGCGAACTCGCGCAGGCTCGCCGAGCGGCTCACCGCCCGGCTCAACGAGCTCGCCACCGAACGCACGCAGCCGTCGGGCGGGCAGCGGTTTCCCGCCGAGGCCCCCGGCGCGTCAGGGGTGAGTGAGCCTGCCACGGCGACGGTCGCGAGGGCGCACCACGGCTCGATGGCGCGCGAGCAGCGCACCCGGGTGGAGGAGGAGCTCAAGTCGGGGCGCCTGCCGTGTGTGGTGGCGACGTCGTCGCTGGAGCTGGGAATCGACATGGGCGCGGTCGATCTGGTCGTGCAGATCGAGGCCCCGCCGACGGTCGCTTCCGGCCTGCAACGAATCGGTCGCGCGGGACACCACGTCGGTGCGGTGTCGGCCGGGGTGATGTTTCCGAAGTTCCGCGGCGACCTGGTGTCGTGTGCCGTGGTCGCCGAGCGGATGGCGGAGGGCGCCATCGAGGCGGTGCGCTATCCCCGCAACCCGCTGGATGTGCTGGCGCAGCACATCGTGGCGATGGTGGCGATCGAACCCCGCACCGTCGCTGAGCTGGCCGCCACGGTGCGCAGGGCGGCGCCGTTCGCGGCGCTGCCCGACGACGCGCTGCACGCCGTCCTCGACATGCTCTCCGGCCGCTACCCCAGCGAGGAGTTCGGCGAGCTGCGTGCCCGCATCACCTGGGACAGGGTGACCGGGCAGCTTCACGGCAGGCCGGGAGCGCAGCGGCTCGCCGTCACCTCGGGGGGCACGATCCCCGACCGGGGGCTGTTCACCGTGATGACGCCCGGTGAGGAGGGCAGACCGGGCTCGCGCGTCGGCGAGCTGGACGAGGAGATGGTGTACGAGTCCAGGGTCGGCGACACGATCCTGCTCGGCACCTCCTCGTGGCGCATCACCGACATCACCCACGACCGGGTGCTCGTGGTGCCTGCGCCGGGTGAACCCGCCCGGATGCCGTTCTGGAAGGGCGACGCGCCGGGCAGGCCGCTGGAGTTGGGCAGGGCGCTGGGCGCGTTCCTGCGCGAGTTGTCCACATCGGACGAGGCCTCGGCGCGGCTGCGGGCACACGCGGCCGGGCTCGACGAGCGAGCGAGCGGCAACCTGCTCGGCTACCTCGCCGAGCAGCGGGAGGCGACCAGGCATGTGCCCAGCGACAGGGTGGTGCTGCTCGAACGCTTCCGCGACGAACTCGGGGACTGGCGCGTGGTGGTCCATTCGCCCTTCGGCGCACAGGTGAATGCCCCGTGGGCACTGGCCATCGCGGCGAGACTGCGCGAGCACCGCGGCATCGACGCGCAGGCCGCGCACTCCGACGACGGCATCGTGCTGCGGCTTCCCGACGCACTCGACGCCGAAGGCGGTGAGGTGGTGATCGGTGCCGAGGACTTGCTCTTCGACCCGGAGGAGGTGGAACCGCTGATCGTGTCCGAAGTGGGCACCTCGGCGGTGTTCGCGGCCCGGTTCCGGGAATGCGCGGCCCGGTCGCTGCTGCTTCCTCGCCGTGACCCGCGCAGGCGCACCCCGCTGTGGCAGCAGCGGCAGCGCGCTTCCCAACTGCTGGCCGTCGCGGCCAAGTACGAGCGGTTCCCGGTCGTGCTCGAGGCGATGCGTGAGGTGTTGCAGGACGTCTACGACGTGGGTGGCCTGCGCGAGTTGATGGCCGACGTGCATGCCCGCCGGGTGCGGGTGGTCGAGGTGCGGACCCCCTCGGCGTCGCCCTTCGCGCGTAGCCTGCTGTTCGGCTACATCGGTATGTTCCTCTACGAGACGGACGCACCGCTGGCCGAGCGCAAGGCCGCCGCACTGTCGCTGGACTCCGCACTGCTGGCCGAACTGCTCGGCACCGAAACGATCCGCGAGTTGCTCGACGCCGATGTGGTGGCGGAAGTGGAACGCTCGCTGCAACGGCTCGACCCCGACCGGCACGCCCGCGATGTCGAGGACACAGCCGACCTGCTGCGTTTCCTCGGCGATCTGACCGGCGAGGAGGCGGCCGTGCGCGGTGTCCGGTCGCAGTGGCTGACCCAACTGGTCACCGACCGCCGCGCGATCGTGGTGCGGATCGCGGGCCAGGAACGCTACCTCGCGATCGAGGACGCAGGGAAGGTCCGCGACGCGCTGGGGGTCGCGCTGCCGATCGGGGTGCCCGAGGCGTTCACCGAGCCGGTGGCTGACCCACTGGCCGACCTGCTGATCCGCTACGCACACGGCAGGGGTCCGTTCCCCGCCACGCAGGCTGCCGAACGGTTCGGACTGGGCAGTGCCGTGGTGACGGGCGTGCTCGACCGGCTCACCTCCGAAGGCACGCTGGTGCGAGGCGAGTTGCGTCCCGGGCCGGGAGAAGGCGGCGTCGAGTACTGCGACGCCCGCGTGCTTCGCAGGCTGCGCCGGGCCTCGCTGGCGCGGCTGCGCGCGGAGGTTGAACCCGTCGAACAGGCCGCGCTCGGCCGGTTCCTGCCCAGCTGGCACGGCATCGGTGGCCGCGTGCGGTCGGCACCCTCTCCCGACGACGTGCTGTCGGTCGTTGAGCAGCTGGCCGGTGCCCCGTTGCCCGCCAGCGCGCTGGAGTCGCTGATCCTGCCGAGCAGGCTGCCCGGTTACTACCCCGCGCTGCTCGACGAACTGACCGCCGCGGGCGAGGTGAGCTGGTGCGGGTGCGGTGCGCTGTCCGGAGGGGACGGCTGGATCGCGCTGGCGCCGACCGATGTCGCGGACCTCCTGCTGCCGGACGTCGAGGACACCACCGAACACGGACCGCTGCACGAGGCCATCCTGTCCGCACTGGACGGTGGGGCGCTGTTCTTCCGGCAGCTCGTCGACAGGGTCACCACGACCCTTGCCGCCGCATCCACCACCACACCCGCCGACGCACCGGCCGACGCGGACGTGGCGGCCGCGCTGTGGGAACTGGTGTGGGCGGGCCTGGTCTCGGGAGACACACTGGCACCGCTGCGGGCGCTGGTGGCAGGCAAAGGCGCCGCGCACAAACCGCGGCGGTCGGCACCTCGCGGCCGGTACGCGCGGCTGCGGGCAGGACGCCCCGCCATGCCGACCCGGGCGGGGCCGCCCACGGTCGCGGGCCGGTGGGGCCTGGCGCCCGTGCGGGATCGCGACCCGACCCGCAGAGCCCACGCCCGCACCGAGTCGTTCCTGGAGCGGCACGGGGTGCTCACCAGGGGCGCGCTGGAAACCGAGCGACTGGCAGGCGGGTTCTCCGGCATCTACAAGGTGCTGCGCGGGATGGAGGACTCCGGGCAGGTCATCCGCGGCTACGTGGTCGAGGGGCTCGGCGCCGCGCAGTTCGCCGCGCACGGTGCCGTGGACCGGTTGCGCGCACTGTCCGATGTGGGCGGACCGCGAAAGCAGCGCAGCGCGGTGGTACTGGCGGCGGGCGACCCGGCGCAGCCCTACGGCGCGGCATTGCCCTGGCCGCCGCCGCTGGGCGAGACCAAGCACCGGCCCGCGCGCAAGGCGGGTGCGCTCACCGTACTCGTGGACGGGACTCCCGCTCTCTACGTCGAGCGCGGCGGTCGGTCGCTGCTGTCGTTCACCACCGACGGTGAGGCACTGCGCGCGGCCGCCGAGGCGCTGTCCACCGCTGTCCGGGAGGGTTGGCTCGGCCAGCTCCAGGTGCAGCGGGCCGACGGCGAGCAGGCATTGACCTCCGAGTTGGCGGAGGTGTTGCGCGAGGCAGGGTTTCGCGCCACCCCCAAGGGGCTGCGACTGCGCGCGTGATCGCCGTACCCGTGCCCGCCGTGCCGCGGTCAGGTCCGGTTAAGCTCGCCCGGGCGAGTTGGAGAAAGGACCTGCGGGCCATGGTGATGCGCGAGCTGCGTTACTTCGGCGACCCCGTGCTCAAGGCCGTGGCCGAACCGGTGACCCGGTTCGACGATTCGACGAAGCGCCTTGTCGACGATCTGCTCGACACCGTGGACGCTCCGGGCCGGGCCGGGCTGGCCGCGCCACAGATCGGCGTGAGCCTTCGCGCTTTCAGCTACAACGTCGAGGGCAGCCGCGGCTACGTGCTCAACCCTCGAATCGTCGAGCTGTCCGAGGAGACGCACGAGATCACCGAGGGCTGCCTTTCGGTACCGCAGCTGTGGTTTCCGACCGTTCGGGCCAAGCGCGCGGTGGTGCGGGGTGTCGATCTGCGTAACGAGCCGATCACCGTTTCCGGCGAAGGGGTCATGGCGCAGTGCCTGCAGCACGAGACCGACCACCTCGACGGCATGCTCTACCTCGACCGGCTGACCTCCGAACGCAGGCGCGACGCGATGCGTGAGGCACGGCAGCGGGACTGGTTCTGGACTCGCTGAATTCTCTCCACCGGCATCGTTATTGATCTGTGTCCAACGCCACCTTGGCGTGACATCGATGTATCCGGTTCGTAATCTGAGCCGGATTTTGCCGTCGCTGGAATTCGAGGAATGCAATGGCCGGTCGACATCGCGCACATTCTTCCCGGGCGTGGGGAATGCCCACAGCACTGGGCGTGGTCGCCGCGAGCCTGCTCGTGTTCGCGGTATGGATCATCGGCGCGCCGTGGCACGCGACACAGACCGACGGTGCCGCGCTCGCCGCTTCCGCCAGGGCGAACGAGCCGACCTTGTCCAGGTCGGCGGCCGGCACGACGACTCCGACGAGCACCACCGCGACGAGCACGACCACAACCCCGCCTCCGCCGCCTACCAGCAGCACGACGACGGAGGAACCACCACCGAAGCCGCTGGTCACCACAACGGAACCCATCGTGACCAGCGAGGAGCCCGCCCCGGAGCCGCCAGCTCCGCCGCCCGCGCCCGAGCCCGAGCCCGCACCGCCCCCGCAGGCGCTGCAGGCCCCGCAACCAGCCCCGCCCCCACCCCCGCCCGCATCCTGCTCCACCGACCTCGCGGGTACCCGGCCTCACGTTGCGCAAGTCGGCAATCACATTCTGACGAAATTCGCTGTCGATTCCGTGGGTGGCCGTGCGAATCGATCAGGCGCCAGTGATCATCCCTCTGGATTGGCGCTCGACTTCATGGTCGGAACCGAAACCGGAAACGCACTGGCCGATTACGTACTGGCACATCAGGCCGAATTCGGCGTGACCTATGTGATCTGGCGGCAGCGCTACAACGACGGCAGCGGCTGGTCCGCGATGGCCGACCGCGGCAGCCCCACGGCGAACCACATGGATCACGTCCACGTGTCCTTCGCGGAGGGGGCGGCGGTCAGCGTCACATGCTGATCCGCAGCACACCGTTCGCGTCCAGCGTGTCAGCGGGCCGCAACCCGGCACGCAATGCGGCACGGCGGACGCCGTCCTCACCCGGCAGGCACAGCGCGCTCAGTTCTCGGTAGCCACGGGCCCTCGCGATCACGGCAAGCCTGTTGAGCAAGCCGCTACCGAGCCCGTTGCCCTGCCAGGCGTCCTCCACGAGCAGCGACACCTCGGCCGAATCACCCTCGGGCAGCGCAACGAGCTGTCCGAGGGCGACCACGTCGCGCCCGCAGACGGCGAGCACGCTCAGCCCCCTCGGAGGCAACAGCAGCCGGTGCAGCCAGCGGCGCGGCACCGTCCGCATACCGGTGTGGTAGCGGTGATAGAGGGTGCTCATCGAACACCTGCCGTGCAGGTCGCACACGGCACCGGCGTCGCGTGGTTGGCCCTGCCTCAGCACCACGGCGGCCCCGTCGTCGCAGGTCATCGCGATCTGCCCGGCGAGGTTCTCCCGCACCACGCCCAGCAGCCCCAGCAGCGCCTCGACGCGAGACGACTCCAGTTGGACGAACGGCGCCCACATCCGGCGAGCCACGACGCTCCTGCCGTCGCCTGCTTCGAACACGACTCGGTGGCCGTTCTCGGTGCGGGCGGGGTTGGCTTCCGCCGCGGGCACCACAGTCACCATGTCCGCCGACAGCAGTCGGCGCACGGCGTCGGCGAGTGCGCCGGGGTCGGCGACCACCCGGCTAGCCGTGGCCAAGCTCGCGGTCGACCCATCGACCAGTTCCTCGACCGCCGCGTCGGTGATGCCGAGCCACTCGCAGCCCTCGTCGCGGATGGCGCGTGCCACGTGTGCCTTGGTGAGGCCCGCGGCGGGTCGGATCACGATCTCGTCCAGCACGCCACCCGGCACCGGGAGCACCGAGAAGCCGAGAATGTTGCACTCCAGGTCGGCAAGCCGGATGGCCACCCTGGCCAGCGCTCCAGGATGGTCCTCCATGCGGATGCGCAGCCGCCAGGTGACCGTGGGGACCGCACCTTCCGGTACTTCCTCCAGCCAGCCACCGAGCACTGCCCCCTGGCGCTGTGGCGCGCGAGCACGGCGAATCTCCATGCCGCCACGATCCCGAAGCGTTGTTGCTGGTGGAGGGCGTGCGTGTTTCGGCGGTGTCAGCGATCCGGCCGCGATCGCAACGCCACCGAAACACCCTGACCGGCTTGGCGATCGGCGTGGTCACCACCCGCGCCACTCCCCGCCGTCCGGTATCCAACCGGTAGCACCTGTGCATCGAGTGCCTGCTGCGCCCCTGCCCACCCGGCCCCGGCGGCAAGGGCGTCCGCGCACGGCAGGCCCACTCGCGACACGCGCCTGCGCAGGCGACCAGCTCCTTGGTGCAGCTCCTTGGTCTCGGTGAACGGGCCGTCCACGACCGTGGTCTTGCCCCTGTCCTAGAACTTCACGCGCACACCCGCGGAGCTGGGGCCGAGGCCGTTGCCGTCGAGCATGACACCGGCCTTGACCAGTTCCTCAAGTGATCGTCGAGGACCGCCGCCGGGCCGGTGTTCGAGGCGCACCCGGCACCGAGGAGCCCACCGAGTACCTTGCGAAGATCGTCATCGCGGCCGGGACTCTTCGGCAAACCTCGACGCCGTCGCGCACCGCGAACGACCAACTCGGCGTCGACCACCGCCGTATCGACTCGCCGCATCCCACTCACCACAGAACACCGGAAAAGGCAGCGCCGCAGCAGGACACCGCACAGGTAGCAGCGCCGCAGCGCGCCGACCAGGTAGCGCCGCACGGCACCGGGCAGGTGGCGGCCGCGTCAGTCAATCGCGGGGGCGAGCGTGGCGTTCTCGCCGCGGCCCCGCCGCGGCGGCGATGCGGCGATCGCGGATGTTGCTTCCCCACAAACCCGCGTTCATCGCGTCGCCAGCCGCAGCAGCGCCCACAGTTGCCCGACAGCGTCCTCGTCGCCTTCCACCGCCACCGCACCTGGCGGCTGCCTTCCCCACAGCCACAGATAGACCGCGGCGGGGTGACCGGACACGACTGCGTCGGCACCTGCCGCCTCGGCGGGCGAGCAACGCCGGGCAGTCGTCTCCACGGGTCCGGCGCGGGCGACCCAGCAGTGCCCACCGGTGTTGATCGCCACCACACCCTGCCTGGTTCCGCCCAACCCCAGCATCGGCAGCTTGTGGGCGAACCACAGCGACAGCGCCTCGTCCACCCCGTCCACCGCGAAGTCGTCGGTGATCTCCGAGTGCTCCAGCCCGGCGGCGTCTTCCACGTCGACACGGTGGACGGCGGTCTCGTGGGCCATCCGGCGGCACCAGAACCCGTAGCTGCGGTCGGCAGGCCACCAGGTCGCCGCCGGTTCCGCGGGATCGTGCCAGGACAGCACCTCGACCAGGTCGGTCAGCCCGTCCCGCAGGTAGCTCTCCACCGTCTGGCCACGCGCCGGATCGCGCTGCCACCGGCTCGGCCTGCCGCCCTCCACCAGCCAACCGAGCGCTGCCCGGTAGACACTTCCGACGTGTCGAACCACCTCGCCGACCGTCCATCCCGGACAGGTCGGTACGGGCGACTCGGGAGGAACCGCGCGGGCGGCCTCCAGCAGTAGTTCGGCCTCGTACCCGATCGCCGCCAGCAACCGACCGTGGTCGATCAACGCGCGCCCCGGCATCAACCGCTCCGCCGAGGACGTGCCCGGGAAGCCGCTCCGCATCGCGCCACCCGGTCGCCACGGGCACCGCGTTCACCGGGCAGACTTCGGCGGCCAGGCGCGTCACGGGTACCGGGCGCACCACCTTGGCCGTGCACGGCACGGTGGGCGATGGCCACGAATTCCTTGGCACGCCGCAACAGTTCCGCGGCAGCGTCCTCGTTCACCCGGCGGGTGACGCCCGCCTGCGCGGCGGCGTGCTTCGCCGAGTTGGCAGCGAAGAACGAGGCCCACGACGCCAGTTCGGGCGCCGCCGACTCCAGCAGCGTCCACACGCTCTCCGGCTTCGCCCTGCCCCGGTGCGGACGCCCCCTGGCGACGAGGATCGCCGCGGCGGCACGTAGTGCCGACAGGTAGGCCACGACGAAGCCGGACGCGGGCCGAGACTCCCAGTCGGCTTCGGCCAGGCCGTGCCGAGCCTGCTCCAGCAGCGCCACCGCAGAGGACGCCACCGGTGGGCGAAGTTCGATCGGCAGCGCCGGTTGTACGGAACCGTTGCGTGACCTCGGCCCGTGACGTGACGCGAACGCGACGGACATAGCCCCACACCCCTTATCTCGTGCCTCGGCGAAGCTCGTCTTCGCCGGATACCCGGCGCGGGGTGCTTCCCCCACCACCGCGCCGGGCACCCGGTTCCGGCGAACACCTCACACCTCGAACCGACATGTCGAACGTATGTTCGAACAGTTCCAGGTTAGCGGTGGAAGGACGGGGACTCAAGTCCACGGTGGGCGAACTGCGTCGCATTCCCCGGCCGTACCGTGATCTCATAGCCCTATGAGCACCCTCGACCATCCCGCTGTCGCCAAAGTCGCCGCCGCACTCGTCGAGGCGGGGCAGCTTCGCGCGGCCGAGGGCATCCGGATGCTGCCGGACGACGCACGCACCGCCGCGCTGGCGGCCGCGGCCCTGGGCGTCGAGGTCGGTGCCATAGCCAACAGTCTCGTCTTCACCGCCGACATTTCCGGCCACGGCGAAGTTCCGCTGCTGGCGCTGACCTCGGGAGCTCACCGGGCGAACACCACCACCCTCGCCCGGCTCGCCGGTGCGAACAAGGTCGGCAAGGCCGACCCCGACTTCGTCCGCAGGCACACCGGCCAGGCGATCGGTGGGGTGGCACCCGTCGGCCACCCGAGCAGACTGCTCACCCTGGTCGACACCGCGCTGCGCGGCTACGAAACGGTGTGGGCCGCCGCGGGCCACCCGAAGTCGGTGTTCCCGACCACCTTCGAGGACCTGCTCACGCTCACCGGCGGACGCGCCGCCGACGTCGCCTCGGCACCCGAGGAGACCGGGCCATGACAGCCGCCACCCGCCACGGCGACCCTCGGTTCGCCCGGCTCACCGCCCAGGAGTTCCGCGCCCGGTTACCCGAGGCGCTCTCGGTGTACGTGGCCGCGATGAACTACCCGCCGGGTACGGCCGAGCAGCGCGCGCCCATGTGGCTCACCCACGCGCTGCGGGCAGGGTGGCGATGTATGGCCGTCCTCGACGACGGTGACGCACTCATCGGCCTGGCATACGGGTACCAGGGCAAGCCCGGTCAGTGGTGGCACGAACAGGTCCGCAGAGGGCTGGCGGCGAGCCAGGGTGAACAAGCCGTCACGCGCTGGCTCTGCGACTACTTCGAGCTCACCGAGATCCATGTGCGTCCCGACTGCCAGGGCCACGGCCTCGGTGAGGACCTGCTGCGCGCGCTCGTCGACGGGCTGCCGCAACGCCGCGTGCTGCTGTCCACCCCGGAGGGCACGTCTCGGGCGTGGAAGCTGTACCGAAGGCTCGGCTTCACCGACGTGCTGCGCGACTACCGGTTCGCCGGGGACCCCAGACCGTTCGCGATCCTCGGGCGTTCGCTGCCGCTGGAGAGCCCCACCGGGCGGCGGTGAGTGCCCGCGCGAAGCGGACACTCACCGAGCGATGGTCACTCGCGTGGCCGCAGGTAGCTCACCGCGATCGTGCCCGCCAGCAGTGCGGCCCCGCACCAGCCGAGGGCTCCGAGCCGCTCGCCCAGCAGCACGGCCGCCAGTAGCGCGGCCGTCAACGGCTCCAGCAACGCGGCCAGCGCCGCGAGCACCGGCTGCGATCGCCGCAGTCCACGGAAGTACGCCAGGTATGCCAGTGCCGTGGGCACCACCCCGAGGTAGACCGCCACCGCGAGCACGTCGAGCCGGGCGGGCAGCGCCATCCCGGTCCACAACCCGAGCGGCAGCAGCAACACCCCGCCCAGCAGCAGGCCGAACGCCGTGGTCCGCAACGGGTCGAGCCCCTCGACCTGCCGGCGAGTGGCCAGCGTCAGCGTCGCGAACCCGAGACCGGAAACCAGCGCGCAGACCACCCCGGCCGCCAACCGCCAGCGGTCACCGCCGCCGTCGGGAGACCAGGTGAGCAACACCAGACCCAGCAACGCGCCCGCGAGCGAGAGCACGGTCGCGTTGCTGGGGCGGCGGCGCTCGAGCACGGCATCGCCGAGCGCCACGAACACCGGCGCGCTTCCGATCGTGGTCATGGTCGCGATGCTCACCGAGGTGAGCGTCACCGAGGCGAAGTAGCACGCCTGGAACAGCGCGAGCAGGGCTCCCGCCGTGAGCAGGCGGCGGGCCACCGTGCGGGTGCGCGGCAGGGTGCGCAGCCCACCGATGATCCACAGCAGCACCACCGCGAAGCCGCCGCCGAGCAGCAGCCGGTAGGACGCCACCGCCAGCGGGTGCAGGTGTGCCCTCGTGGCGAGCACGGAACCGGCGAGCCCACCGGTTCCCCACAGCACACCGGCAACGAGCAGGTTGAGAGCACCGGCGCGGGTTCGCGCGGCACGGGCAGCAGAAACGGACATTACGTGGACGCTCCGACGTCGAAGGGATGACAAGACACGACGACGCGGGGCGTGGGAGGTCCTGAGCTGTCCTCAGGTCCGCGAAAGGATGCCGAAGAGACCGCGCGGCGCCGAACGCGCCGCGCGGTGGCTACCCGTTGCCGCGCCCCGCTTCAGGAGCGTGGCGGCGGGGTGCTGCGGAAGACCCGGTGCATGCGGCCGATCATATCGGCGCGGCAGGCAGAGCCGCTCACAGGGCGGCGAGTTGCTCCCGCAGCGTGTCCAGGCCCATACCGCCCATCCGCAGTGCGCGCGAGTGGAACTCCTTGAGGTCGAAGGCCTCACCCTGCCTGCGGCGCACGTCCTCTCGCGCGGCCAGCCACAGCCGTTCGCCCAGCTTGTACGCGGGCGCCTGTCCCGGCCAACCGAGGTAGCGGTCGATCTCATCGTAGACGTGGTCGGGATCGGTGATCGTGCGGGTGAGCATGAACTCCAGCCCCAGCTGCGGCGTCCAGCGCTGCCCCTCGTGGAAACCGGTGCCGCGGGGGATCTCCAGTTCCAGGTGCATCCCGATGTCGACCACCACGCGAGCCGCGCGGAACAGGTGCGCGTCGAGCATGCCGAGCAGGTCGCCGTCGTCGTCGAGGAAACCGAGGTCGCGCATCAGCCGCTCGGCGTACAGCGCCCAGCCCTCGCCGTGGCCCGAGGTGAATCCCAGCAGCCGCTGGTATCGGTTCAGCGTCGACTCGTGCACCGACGTGCCCAGCTGCAGGTGGTGCCCGGGTACGCCCTCGTGATAAACGGTGGTGACCTCACGCCAGGTGGAGAAGTCCGCCTTGTCGGCGGGCACCGACCACCACATACGCCCCGGCCGGGAGAAGTCCTCGCTCGGCGCGGTGTAGTAGGCGCCGACCCCGCCGCCGGGCGGCGCGATCCGGCACTCCAGCGCCGTCAGCGCGTCCGGGATGTCGAAGTGCTTGCCCCGCAGTGCTGTCACCGCCTCGTCGGACAGCCGCTGCATCCACTCCCGCAGTTGCGCCTGCCCGTGTACGCGGTAACGCTCGTCCTCGTCCAGTGCCCGTGCCGCCTCCGCCAGCGACGCGCCGGGGCGGATGCGATCGGCGACCTTCGCCGCCTTGCGCTCGATGCGGGAGAACTCCTCCCAGCCCCACTCGTAGGCCTCGCGAAGGTCCAGTTCGGAGCCGGTGAAGTAGCGCGACCACAACCGGTAGGTCTGCTCGCCCACCGCGTCCTTGGTCGGTGCCTGCGGGGCGAGCTCGGCGCGCAGGAAGCCCGCGAGTTCGGCGTAGGACTCCTGCGCGACCCTTGCGGAGTGCCGCAGCCGCTCGCGCAGGGTCGCCGGGACACCGTCGACCGCATCGGCCGATTCGGCGAGCCGGTCGAAGAAGCCGGCTGCGCCACTCATGCCCGCCCACAGTTCCGCCTGCTCCGCGACCTTGCTGATCTGCCGCAACGCGGGCGCCCTTCCGGCCTCGGCCGCCGTGAGCAGCGAGGCTCGCACGCCGTCGAGCGCGGCAGGCACCTTGCCCATCCGCGCGGCGATCCGCTCCCAGTCCTGCTCGGTCTCGGTGGGCATGAGGTCGAAGACCATCCGGATCTCCTGCACCGGGCTCTCGATGACGTTGAGCGCGGCAACATCGAGCCCGGCCTCGTGGATCTCCAGTTCGAGCCCGACCCGCTCGCTGAACACCGCCTTGGCGACCCGCTCCGTCTCGTCGGCGGGTGGCGCGCCCTCGATCTCGCGCAGCGAGCGCCGCGCGAGCGCCGCCCTCGCGGCGTGGCCCTCCGGCGAGTAGTCGGTGAGCTGGTCGTCGTAGCCGGAAACGCCGATCGTCGTCGCGGCCACGGGGTGGGCGGCGGCGAAGTCGTCGACGTAGGCGTCACAGATCTGGTGGACGTGCATGATCCGCACGCTACCGGTCAGGCGCGTGTCCGAACCAGACCGAGCCTGCCGACCAGCTCGCGCGTGGCCTTGGCCCGGTTGAACGTGTAGAAGTGCAGTGCGGGAACACCCTCGGCGAGCAGCTGTTCACACAGTTGGGTGGTGATGTCGAGGCCTGCCGCGCGAAACGACTTGGGGTCGTCCGACAGCGGCAGCAACCGGTCCACCAGCCACCTCGGCGGTTCGGCCGCGGACAACTCGACGGTCTTGGCCAGCGTCCTCGGTGTGGTCAGCGGCATGATGCCGGGGATGATCGGCTTGTCGCAGCCCGCGGCGTACACCCGGTCGCGCAACCGCAGGAAGTCCGCTGCCTCGAAGAACAACTGGGCGATGGCGAAGTCGGCGCCCGCGGCGAACTTGCGCACCAGGTGGGCGGTGTCGGTGGCCAGGTCGGGCGAGCGCGGGTGCCCGTAGGGGAAGGCCGAAACCCCCACGCAGAAGTCGCCGAGTGAACACACCAGCGTCACCAGTTCCTCGGCGTAGCGCAGCCCGTGGGGGTGCGGCACCCACTCACCGTAAGGGTCCCCCGGCGGGTCGCCACGCAGCGCGAGAATGTTGCGCACCCCGACGGCGGCGTAGGAGCCGATCACGTGCCTTAGCTCGGCGACCGAGTGGTTCACGGCCGTCAGGTGAGCCATCGGCACCAGTGTGGTCTCGGTGGCGACCCTGGCGATGCTGCGGATCGTGCCCTGCCTGCTGGACCCGCCCGCTCCGTACGTGATCGACACGTATGCCGGATCGAGTGGTTCCAGTTCCCGGATGGAGCGCCACAGCACGGCCTCGTCGGCGCGGTCACGCGGCGGGAAGAACTCCACGGAGAAACCCGCGGTCCTGCCCCGCAGTCGCTCGATCACCGACGTCACCGTGCTCATGCTAGTGACGAGCCGATTCCCTGCGACGATGGAGCCATGCCCGACTACGACGCGGATCTGCCCGCTCACCTCAACCGCGCGCTCGCCGATTTCCTGCGCAGCGCGGGCCGGCCGGTGCGAACGGCCGAGCCGACCTTCGCACCGGCCGCCGACGCGCTGGCCGACTTCGTGCTCGGCGGGGGCAAGCGGTTACGTCCCACGTTCGCGTGGTGGGGCTGGCGGGGCGCGGGTGGAGATCCCGACGGCGGGGAGGCCGAGGGGGTGCTGCAGGCGGTGGCGAGCCTGGAGCTGATCCAGGCCTGCGCGCTGATCCACGACGACGTGATCGACTCCTCCGATTCCCGGAGGGGTTCCCCTACGGTGCACATCGCGTTCGCCGGGCGGCACGCCGAGAACGGCTGGCTGGGCTCGGCCGACGCGTTCGGGCTCGCCGCGGCGGTGTTGACCGGGGACCTGGCGCTGGCGTGGGCCGACGACATGTTCTCCGAGGCGCCGCTGCCACCGGCGACACTGGCCGGGGGTAGGCCGGCGTGGCGAGCCATGCGCACCGAGGTACTCGCGGGCCAGTACCTCGACGTGCACACCCAGGCCACGGGGGACACCTCGGTGGAGGCGGCGCTGCGGGTCGACCGGCTCAAGACGGCCGCCTACACGGTGCAGCGCCCGCTGCATCTGGGAGCGGCGCTGGCGGGAGCGGGTCCCGAGGTGATCGACCCGTTGCTGGCCTTCGGCGCCGACCTCGGTGTCGCCTTCCAGTTGCGCGACGACCTGCTCGGCGTCTTCGGCGACCCGTCGGTCACCGGCAAACCAGCTGGTGACGACCTTCGCGAGGGCAAGCGGACCCTACTGCTGGCACTGGGCATGCGGTACGCGCGGGAGCAGGGCAGGGAAGGCGACGGCAAGGTGCTCGCCGCCGCGGTCGGCGACCCCGAACTCACCGACGAGGCAGTGGACGTGGTGCGGCAGTCGCTCGTGGATCTCGGCGCCGTGGCCGAGGTGGAGCGAAGGATCGAGGAGTTGACCGACAGCGGGCTGGCCTCGCTGCACCGCGCCGCCCTCGCCGACCCGGCCACCGACCGGCTGACCGAATTGGCGGCACGGGCCACCAGAAGGACATTCTGACGGCGAACGGTTCGGACGCGGGAAGGGCGGGGCGACCATGCGCACGGGCACCGGGCAGCGGGTGGTGGTGGTCGGCGCAGGCCTGGCGGGGCTGTCAGCCGCGCTGCACCTGCTCGGCGCCGGGCACGAGGTCACCGTGCTGGAGCGAGCGGCACGGCCGGGTGGCCGGGCCGGAGACCGCGGCGAGGCCGGCTACACGATCGACACCGGTGCCAGCGTGTTCACCATGCCGGAGCTGCTCGACGAGGCGTTCGACGCCGTCGGCGAGAGCAGGCAGCGGTGGGTGCGGCTGAGCCGCGTCGAACCCGCGTACCGCGCCCACTTCGCCGACGGCAGCTCGATGCGGCTGCACACCGATCCGGAGGCGATGGAGGCCGAGATCCGCTCGGTCGCCGGGCCGGACGACGCCGAGGGTTACCGGCGACTGCGGCGCTGGCTGACCGAGCTGTACGCGGTGCAGCGGGATCGGTTCATCGGCGCGAACTTCGACTCGCCGCTCGACCTGCTACGCCCGGAGCTGGTCAGGCTGGCGATGCTCGGTGGGTTCGGCAGGCTGGGGCCTGCGATGGCGCGGTTCATCGGCGACGAGCGGGTACGCAAGCTGTTCTCGTTCCAGTCGCTGTACGCCGGGCTGGATCCGACGCGGGCGCTGGCCGCGTACGCGGTGATCTCCTACATGGACACCGTCGGCGGGGTCTACTACCCGATCGGCGGCATGGGCAGGGTGGCGGCAGGCATGGCGGCCGCGGCGGAGAAGGCGGGAGCGACACTGCGGTTCGAAGCCGCTGTCAGCGAGCTGGAGTGGTCGGGCTCGCGGGTGCGGGCGGTGCGTACCGCCGACGGTGAGCGCTCGCGGTGTGACCACGTGGTGTTGGCCACCGAGCTGACCACCGCGTACGCCCTGCTTGGCAGGTGGCCGCGCCGCCCGGTGCCGCTGCGGTTCTCGCCGTCGGCGGTGGTGCTGCACGGCCACAGCGGGCGGACGTGGCCGCAACTCGACCACCACACGATCTTCTTCGGCAGGCACTGGAGGCGGACGTTCGCCGAGATCATCCGCGACGGCACGCTGATGAGCGACCCGTCGCTGCTGGTGACCCGCCCGACGGCGACCGACCCCGGGTTGGCACCGCGGGGAAGGCAGGTGATCTCGGTGCTCGCGCCCGCGCCGAACCTGCGTGCCGGTGAGATCGACTGGGCACGGCTGGCACCTGCCTACCGCGACGAGTTGCTCTGCGCGCTCACCGCGAGGGGGCTGACCGCGTTCGCGGAGACGATGCAGGTCACCGAGGTGGTCACACCCGACACCTGGGCGCGGCGCGGGCTCGCCGGGGGCACGCCGTTCTCGCTGGCGCACACCTTCGCCCAGACGGGACCGTTCCGGCCCGCGAACCTCGTGCGTGGCGCGGACAACGTGGTGCTGGCAGGCTGCGGGACCGTTCCGGGAGTGGGCATCCCGCCGGTGCTGATCTCCGGGCGCCTGGCGGCGGAACGGATTCGCGGCGCTGCCGACAGCCGCCGTCGGCGTTAGGGTGTCGATCATGACGACCGCAGGAGACAAACCGGTCCGCATCGGGCTGCAACTGCAGCCGCAGCACGCCGACTACGACACCATCCGGCGCACCGCCTCGCAGGCGGAGGAACTCGGCGCGGACATCGTCTTCAACTGGGATCACTTCTATCCGCTTTCCGGCGATCCCAACGGCAAGCACTTCGAGTGCTGGACCATGCTGGGCGCGTGGGCGGAGTCCACGTCCAGCGTGGAGATCGGCGCGCTGGTGACCTGCAACAGCTACCGCAACCCGGAGTTGCTCGCCGACATGGCGCGCACCGTCGACCACATCAGCGGCGGCAGGCTGATCCTGGGCATCGGCGCGGGCTGGTTCGAGAAGGACTACGTCGAGTACGGCTACGAGTTCGGTACCGCGGGCAGCAGGCTCGCCGATCTGGCCGAGGCACTGCCGCGCATCGAGAAGCGGTTCGGCAGGCTCAACCCGCCCCCTACCCGCAAGATCCCCGTGCTGATCGGCGGTGGCGGTGAGCGGAAGACCCTGCGGCTGGTCGCCCAGCATGCCGACATCTGGCACGGCTTCGGCGACGTCGACGTCGCCGCGCACAAGGTCGCTGTGCTCGACCGGCACTGCGCCGACGTCGGCCGCGACCCGGCCGAGATCACGCGGTCGGTCGGGGTACGCGGGGCGCCGAGGGATTCCGGCCCGCAGCTGCTCGACCTGGGCATCACCATGTTCACCGTCGGTGTGGGCGGGCCCGACTACGACCTGAGCACGCTGCGCGAGTGGATCGCGTGGCGGGACGCGCTCGTCGGCTGACCGGCCGGTTCGGTTCGCGAACCCTTTTCACAACGGCACCGGCACGGGACACTGTCGGGATGGTCACCGTGCGTGCGGGCATGCCCGCACCAGGTTCGCGGATGCGCGGGCGCGACCGTGAACTCGCCGAACTGACCCGGCTGCTCGCCGACGCCACGCTCGGTCGGGGCGGAGCGCTGGTCGTGCGTGGAATGCCCGGCATCGGCGCGACGACGCTCCTCGAGCGGTTCCGTGAGCACGCCGAGCGCGAGCAGAGCGTTCGCGTGCTGCGAGCCGACGGCACCGCGGCGGAGTCCCAGCTGCCACTTGCCGGTCTGCACCAGCTGCTGGGCCCGCTGAGCGACCTGCTTGCCTCGCTGGAAACCGGTTGGCGGGCGCCGCTTCGGCGGGCACTTGGACTCGGCGGCAGGCGGTGCGAGCCGCTGGAGCTGTGTGCCGCCGTGCACGCGCTGCTGGTCGCGGCCGCCGCGCGACGGCCCACGCTGTGCTGCGTCGACGACGCGCACCAACTCGACAGCGAATCGCTGGCCGCGCTGGTGTTCGCGGCACGCAGGCTGGACCACGCCGCACTGGCCATGGTGTTCACCGTCGACGACGGTGCCGACGGATCGGAATCACTTGCCGGGTTGCCCTCGCTGCCGCTGCGGGCGTTGCCCCGCGATGCCGCGCTGCTGTTGCTGCGCGACAGGCTCGGCAACCCGCCTGCCGACCTCACCGACAGCCTGCTCGACCTGGCCGGCGGCAACCCACTCGCGCTGACCGAACTGGCCGACAGCGTGACCGCGGAGCAATTGAGCGGGCAGAGCGCACCGCCTGCCGCCATGGCGGCAGGCAGCGCCTTGTGCGAGCGCGTGCGGCGGCGACTCGGCGAACTGCCCGCGCGAGCCAGAACTCTGGTGCTGCTGGCGACCGCCGACGAACGGCTCGACCGGCGCACCGTGGCCGACGTGGGGCTCGACGAGGACGGTTCGGGGCTTCGCGAGGCGGTCGCCGCCGGGCTGCTGACCGTCGAGGGGGACGCGATCCGGCGCTGTCGCGACCTGCCTGCCGCCTCGCTGCGCGCGGCGGCCGAGCCCGGCAAGTTCCGCGCGGCGCACCCACTGCTCGCCGACTCCACGAGGCGCCGCGGCCATGCCTACCGCCGGGTGTGGCACCGCGCCTCACTGGCGACAGCGCCGTCGCCCGCACTCACACGCGAACTCAATCAGGTGGCCGAGGACGCGCGGCGAGCGGGCGGGCATCGCGACGCCGCCGCGGCGGCGAGCGCGCCGCCGCGCTGTCGGCCGACGACGTCACAAGCGCACGCAGGCTCGTCCGCGCCGCGAGGGACCACTGGGCCGCGGGAAGGCCCCACCGTGCGCGGACCGTGCTGCGAAGGGCTGCCCCGCTGGCCGATGCCGGGCTGGCGGGCACGGCAGGGCTGCTGGCGGGAGAGATCGAACTGCGGCGCGGTGACCCCGCCGTGGCGGCCAACGAACTGATCGGCACGGCACGACGGTTGGCGGGCACCCACCGCGCGATCGCCGCGACCACGCTGATGCTGGCAGGGGAGGCGAACTGCCTCGCGGGGGACAACGAGCGCTACTGCGCGATCGCCCGTGACGCCGCGGGGCTGCGGAGGCCCACGGACACCGCAGGCCACACCGCGCTCGTGGCCGAGCATTTCGCCGCGATGGCGGCGACGTTCAGTGGCAGGCACACCGAGGCCGCCGTCCCGCTGCGCCGCGTGGTACGCCTCGCCGACCAGGCGGGCGATCCCGCGGCGAAGACGCTCGCCAGCCAGGCGGCGTTCACCCTCGGCGACGCGGCCAAGGCCAGTGACCTCGCCGCGCAGGCGATCGCCTGTGCCAGGCAGCGTGCCGAACTGTCCCACGTTCCCTGGGCGCTGGTGTACCGCTCGCTTTCTGCTCTGCTGGCGGGCAGGCACGCGGCGGCGGCCGACAGCTCGCTGGAGGGGCTCGCGCTGGCCAAGTCCCTCGGCCAGCCGAACTCCGAGGTCAGCCATCTGACGGTGCTGGCACTGCTGGCCGCGCTGCAGGGCGACCTGCCTGCGACCGAGCTTCGGTTGCGGGCGGCTACCGAGGGCTTCCTGCGGCGAGGGCTGGGCAGGCCGGGCGCGCTGGCCGCGTGGGCGGCGGCGTGTGCCGATCTCGCCGACGACCGCCCTGCCGACGCGTTCAACAGGCTGCGCCGGATGTCGCTGGGCAGATCCATGCGCTACTCCCCGATCAGGGTCATGGCCGTGCCCCATTTCGTCGAGGCCGCCGTGCGCTGCGGCAGGCGGGACAGCGCCGAGCGGGCCCTCGCGGGTTTCGAACGGTGGGCGAGCACGACGGGTGGCGCGGCGCGGATGGCGTTGGTGCACCGCTGTCACGCGCTGCTTGCCGAGGACGAGGGCCGGTCGCGGGAGCATTTCGCCGAGGCGGTCGCGTTGCACACCGAGGCCGGTTCGGCATACGACCTGGCCTACACCGAGCTGTTGTTCGCCAGGAGGCTGCGCCGTGATCGCAGGCAGCGGCGGGCGCGGGAGGTGCTGCGCGAGGCCGAGCAGCTGTTCGCGGAACTGGACGCGCGGCACTGGGTGCGGCAGGTCCGGCGCGAGCTGCGCGCGTCCGGTCACCAGGTGCGTGGCGACACCCGAGGCGGGCGTGGCGAGCTGACGCCGCAGCAGGAACAGGTCGCGGCGCTGGTCGCCGACGGTGCGACCAACCGCGAGATCGCGGCTCGGCTGTTCATCAGCCACCGCACGGTCGATCACCACCTGCGCAACATCTTCACGCGACTCGGCATCCGTTCCCGCGTCGAGCTGGCCAAGCTCTACCGGTGAGTAGACACCGGTGATTTCACCGATGCGCGGCCGCCGCCGTCACGACGAGAATCAGTGACCGTTCGTCATCGGACGAACGCAGCCGGCTATGACAGCCGGGTGATCGTCACTGTGAGAGGAGTCGACAACGTGCGTTCCCGAGTCCCCCAACCGGGCAAGGGTGCCCGCGGCCGGGCGAGACGAGCGATCGGTGTCGTGATCGCCGCGCTGGCCGTGGCGGGCGGCCTGGCAGGCGCGGGTGCAGCCACCGCGCAGGAGAACCCCTACGAGCGCGGGCCTGACCCCACAGAGGACAGCATCGAAGCCGTCCGCGGTCCGTTCTCCGTGGCCGAGCAGAACGTGTCGTCGCTGACCCCCGGCTTCGGCGGCGGCACCATCTACTACCCGACCGACACCAGCGAGGGCACGTTCGGAGCCGTCGCCGTCGCGCCGGGCTACACGGCCAGTGAGAGCAGCATGAGCTGGTACGGACCACGCATCGCCTCGCAGGGCTTCGTGGTGTTCACCATCGACACCAACACCAGGTACGACCAGCCGGGCTCGCGCGGCGACCAGCTGCTGGCCGCACTGGACTACCTTGTGGAGGACGCACCGCTGGCCGTGCGCAGCCGCATCGACCCGGACCGGCTCGGCGTCATGGGCCACTCGATGGGCGGCGGAGGTGCGCTCGAGGCGTCGGCCGACCGGCCCTCGCTGCAGGCGGCCATCCCGCTGACGCCGTGGAACCTCGACAAGACCTGGTCGGAGATCCGGGTGCCGACCTTCATCATCGGCGCCGAGAACGACAGCATCGCCTCGGTGCGCACGCACGCGGAACCGTTCTACGAGAGCCTGCCCGCGACGCTGGACAAGGCCTACCTGGAGTTGAACGGGGCGACGCACTTCGCGCCCAACACCTCCAACACCACGATCGCCAAGTACAGCATCTCGTGGCTCAAGCGGTTCATCGACAACGACACCCGCTACGAGCAGTTCCTGTGTCCGGCACCCAGTGGTTTCGCGATCGAGGAGTACCGCGAGACCTGCCCCTACACCGGTTGATCACCCCGGCCGGGCAGCGGTAGGTGTTCGGCAGGGTCGGTGCGGCCCTGCCGAACACCCATGCTCGACCGAGGCGCGGGATGACCCCGGCGAGGCGGCGACTCGTCAGAACGCCATCGCCTGCGCCCGCCGCTTCACCTCCGTGCCGTGGCTGGTGCGTAGCGCGTTGATCGGCGTGATGCCGGGCAGCGACTCGTCCTGCGAGTACAGCCAGCGCAGCATCTCCGTGCGGGTGAATCCAGCGTCGGAGAGCACGGTGATGGTGCCTGCCAGCCCCTTGATCACGCCCGTCTCGGTGACGAAGTCGGCGGGAATCATCAGCTCGCCGTTTCTGCGCACGGCGATCAGCTGGCCGTCACGAAGCATCTGCCTGACCTTGTTCGGCGACTGCCCGAGCAGCGCTGCCACCTCCCCCGCGGGGAGTACGGCGACATCGGCGTCGAGCACGTCTTCAGCGACTGGGATCGCACTCACGCCTACTACCTTGCCACAATCGGGGCCGGTCGCAGCAGGCCGAACGCTAATGGCCCAACGCGACAGGGCCGCCGGACACCCCCGGTGAGCGCCGGATCCCCAACCGTAGGATCGGATGCTGTGACGAGCACCGGACCCAGCTTCGCAGGCACGCTGCTCGACCGGCGATACCGCGTCGACGGGCTGCTGGCGAGGGGCGGCATGTCCGCGGTGTATCGCGGCGTGGACACCCGGCTGGACCGGCCGGTGGCGATCAAGATCATGGATTCGCGGTTCGCCGACGACCGCACGTTCGTCGATAGGTTCGAGAACGAGGCCCGCTCCGCCGCCCGGCTGCACCACCCGAACGTCGTAGCGGTACACGACCAGGGCTTCGACACCTCGGCGGGGCCGGAGAGCAAGCGGGCGTTTCTCGTGATGGAGCTCGTCGACGGCGGGACGCTGCGCGACCTGCTCGACCAGCGTGGCGCGCTCGACGTCCCGCTGGCCCTCACCATCTTCGAGTCCGTGCTCTCCGCGCTGGCCACCGCGCACGCGGCAGGCCTGGTGCACCGCGACGTCAAACCGGAGAACGTGCTCATCGGCCGCGGCGGCGACGCGGGCGGGGTGGCCAAGGTCGGTGACTTCGGCCTGGTCCGCGCGGTCGCGGGCTCGTCGACCACGAGCGCCGACGTCATCCTCGGCACCGTGGCGTACCTGTCTCCCGAGCAGGTGGCCTCGGGATCGGCGGGCGCAGCGGGCGACGTGTACTCGGCAGGCATCCTGCTGTACGAGATGCTGACCGGCCGCGTGCCCTACACCGGCGACACGGCGCTGTCGGTGGCGTACCGGCACGTCAACGACGACGTCCCGGCACCGAGCCGCGACGTCCCCGGCCTGCCACCGGCCCTTGACGAACTGGTGCTGCGTGCCACCAGGCGCGACCCGAACGCCCGGCCCGCCGACGCGGGCGCCTTCCTGGCGGAGTTCGGCCGCGTTCGCCAGGAACTGGGCATCGCGCGGGTCCCGATCCCGGTTCCCTCGGCGCCGGTCGAGGAACCGACGGACGTCGAACGCACCATGCCGGTCATGCCGACCGTGCCCGCGGCGCACTCCGGTGGTGGGCCACGCGGCACACAGGCCCTGCCCCGCGACCCCGGATACGCCGCGCCCGCGCAGGCGTACCCGGACACCGAGCCGGAGGTGCCCACCGCCCGCAGCGGGCTGTGGACCGCGCTGTGGGTGCTGGTCGGCCTGCTACTGGTGGGCGGTATCGCCACGGGTGTGTGGTGGTTCATGGGTGGCCGGTGGGTCGAGGTACCCAAGGTCGTCGGCATGGAACGGCAGCAGGCGGAGCAGGTGCTGCGGCAGGCCGAACTCACCCCGATGGTCACCGAGGAACGGCACAACACCACCCCCAGCGGCACCGTCATCCGCACCGAGCCGGAGAACGGCTCCCGCGCGCTGCGTGGCGAGCAGATCACCGTGGTGGTCTCGCTCGGCAGGCCGGTGGTGCCGGATATCGCGCCCGGAACCCCGCTCAACCACGCCGAGCAGGCGATTCGCGACATGCAGTTGACGCCCAAACACGATCCGGCGGCCGACGAGTACAGCGCCGAGGTACCCGAGGGCACCGTGGTGCGGGTGCAACCGCGGCCGGGAAGCCAGGCCAACCTCGGCGACCAGGTGACCCTGATCGTCTCCAAGGGCCCGCCGCCGACGCCGGTGCCCCAGGTCGCAGGCATGAGCAAGCAGGAAGCCTTCCAGGCGCTACGGGAAGCCGGGTTCGAGCCGTTCGAGGCCGGGGAGGAGTTCGCGGAAGGTGTTCCCGCCGGACGGGTCGCCCGCACCGATCCGCAGGCGGGAGCCACCCCGGGCAACGGCCGGCGTGTCGGCGTGTACGTGTCCAACGCCGTGGAGGTGCCCGTCGTGATCGGACAGCCCACGGATCGGGCGGTGCGCATCCTCGGCAGGGCAGGGCTGTCGGCCGACGCCGACAGTGGCGGGGGCCGGTTCAGCTTCGTGGTGGGACAGGACCCCTCGCCGGGCACGTTCGTGGCACGTGGCACCACCGTGCATCTGGAGGTTATCCCCTGACCGCGCGGTCCTGGCCCCGCGACATCGACACACCCCACGCGGTGTCCGTAGATTCGTTCGGTGTGCGCCGCGCGCCACTGCCGCGGTCAACAGGGTTAGCGGGTCGGTAACACCGCGACCACGCACGCGTCATGTGCCACTGGTGAAGTAGTCACGGCAAGCGATTCGGCAACGACCCGCGGGGAGACCGCCCATGCCATCGGATCGGCTGAGCGCGCTGGACGTCGCGTTTCTGTGTCTGGAAGGCGACACGACGCCCATGCACATGGCGGCGGTCGCCACCTTCCAGCCACCCGCCGCGCTCGACCTGGACGGGCTGCGCGAACTGCTCGCCACCCGCGCCGCGCGCATTCCCGCGCTGCGTAAGCGGGTTCGACCCTCGTGGCCGCCCCTCGGTGGCGCCCGTTGGCGGGACGACCCCGGCTTCGATCCGGGGCTGCACATCGCGGTGGAGACGTTGCGCGACGCCTACGGCCCGGACGCGCTCGCGGAGTTCACCTCCGAGTGGATCGCCGCCCCGCTCGACCCTCGCGCTCCACTGTGGAACATCCAACTGGTGGGTGGGCTGCCCAGCGGTGAGTTCGCCATGCTGCTGAAGGTCCACCACGCGCTCACCGACGGAACCGGCGCCGTCGAGGCCGCCTTCGGGCTGCTCGACGACATCCGGCCGAGCCCGAAGGCCCGCCGTGCAGCGCACCGGCCGTCACCGCAGCCACAGCGGTCACCGCTGCGCCTGTTGCGTGACACGGCCTCGACGGTGCTGGGCAGCGCAGCCGAATCGGCAGGCATCGCCACAGCGGTGCTGCGGGCGGCACGGCCCTACCCGATCTCCCCCACCGTCACCCGCAACTCCCGGCAGCGGCGGCTCGGGTTCGTCCGCGCCGACCTCGCGGACGTCAGGCGCGTACGCAAGACCTACGGCGGCACCGACAACGACGTGATCCTCGCCGTGCTGGCCGGAGCGCTGCGCGAGTGGATGCTCAACCGCGGTATGCGGCCGGACGCCCGGACACTGCGCGCGCTGGTGCCGGTCAGCACGCGCGGGCGCGCGACGGCGGGCGGCGGCAACCTGCTCAGCGGCTACCTGTGCGACCTTCCCGTCGAGGTGGACGACCCGGTGGCACGGTTGCGCGCCGTGCGCGAAACCATGCAGAGCAACAAGCGCGGCGGACCCTACCGCGGCGCGGGCGCGCTTCCCGTGCTGGCCAACCGGCTGCCTTGCGGGGTGCACCGACTGGCCACCAGGGCCGCGGGCAGGGCCGCGCCACTGCTGTTCGACACCGTCGTGACCAACGTGCCGCTGCCTGGACTGCCGCTGTCGTTGGGCGGGGCCCGGCTGCGCGAGGTCTACCCGTTCGTGCCGCTGGCCCCGCACCAGGCACTGGGGATCGCGGTGTCGACCTACCGCGACAGCCTGCACGTCGGACTGCAGGCCAACGCTTCGGCCGTGCCGGACGTCGGATCGCTCGCCGACGCCGTCGGCAAGGCACTGGCGGCGCTGTACCAGCGCTGCCCCTGATCAGGCTCGCAGCATCTCGGCGACGAGGAACGCCAGTTCCAGCGACTGCTGGGTGTTCAGCCGGGGGTCGCACGCGGTCTCGTAGCGACCGGACAGGTCGAGGTCGGAGATGTCCTGGGCGCCGCCGAGGCACTCCGTGACGTCCTCACCGGTGAGTTCGACGTGGATGCCACCGGGGTAGCTGCCGAGCTTGCGGTGCACCTCGAAGAAACCCTGCACCTCGTCCACGACCCGGTCGAAGTGCCGAGTCTTGTAGCCGTTGGACGACTCATGGGTGTTGCCGTGCATCGGGTCGCACTGCCAGATGACCTTGTGCCCGGAGCTTTCGACCTTCTCCACGATGGCGGGCAGCACCTCGCGGACCTTGCCGTTGCCCATCCTGGAGATCAGCGTCAGCCTGCCCGGCTCGTTGTGCGGGTCGAGCCGGTGCACGTACTCCACCGCCTGTTCCGGTGTGGTGGTCGGGCCGATCTTGACCCCGATCGGGTTGGCGAGGAGTTCGGCGAACGCGATGTGCGCGCCGTCGAGCTGGCGGGTGCGCTCCCCGATCCACAGGAAGTGCGACGACAGGTTGTACAGCGTCGGATCGGCCGCGCTCGGCTCGTCCAGCCGAAGCATCGCGCGCTCGTAGTCCAGCAGCAGCGCCTCGTGGCTGGCGAAGATCTCGGTGGAGTGCAGCGAACTGTCACTCACCCCGCACGCCGACATGAACCGCAGCCCCCGGTCGATCTCCGAGGCGAGCGCCTCGTAGCGCTCACCCGCGGGCGAGGTCCGCACGAAATCCTTGTTCCAGTCGTGCACCTGGGCGAGGTCGGCCATGCCCGCCCCGGTCAGCGCGCGCATGAGGTTCATCGCGGCACCGGAGTTGGCGTACGCCCTGATCATCCTGCCCGGGTCGGGCACCCGCAGCTGTGGCTCGGCCACCAGCGAGTTCACGATGTCGCCCCGGTACACCGGCAGACCGAGGGCGTCGGTGGTGTTGGAACGCGGCTTGGCGTACTGCCCCGCGATGCGGGCGACCTTCACCACCGGCAGGCTGGCCCCGTAGGTGAGCACCACCGCCATCTGCAGCAGCGTGCGCAGGTTCGCCCTGATGTGCGGCTCGGTGTTGGACTCGAACGTCTCGGCACAGTCACCGCCCTGCAGCAGGAACGCCTCGCCGCGCGCGACCATGGCCAGCCGCTCGCGGAGCCGGTCGATCTCGGCGGGCACCGTGATGGGCGGCACACTCTCCAGCACGGTGCGCACCCGGTGCACGGCCTCGTCGTCGGGCCACTCCGGTTGCTGCGCGGCCGGGCGTGTCAGCGCGTCGTCAAGGCGTTCTCGCAGCTCGACCGGCAGCGGAGGCAGCGAGGGAAGTGCGTCAATGGGGACGTCGACAGTCCAGTTCACGCCTACCAGCATACGAACAACCGCGCGGACACCTTCCGGGCGGCTACGCCGACTGTGCCTCCTCGTACAGCGCCTGTGCGTCGGAGCCGAAGTAGGGGCCGAACATGTAACCGGGCAGGACGCTGTACCCGAAGCTGTTGACCGACGCCTGCACGCCGGTGCCGGTGGCTTCGTCGAAGTCGAGGAACCACGGCCCTCCACTGGAGCCACCGGTCATGTCGCAGCGCATCCCGTGGTCGTCGCTCAGCAGCGGGTCGGTGAACGTGGCACCGCTGCAGTGGATCAGCGTGCTGCCGTCGTAGGGGTCGGCTGCCGGATACCCGAAGGCGTACATGTCCTGATCGCGGGGCTGGTTGAACGCCACGCCCTGCCCACCGACCACGTCGGTCAGGTACCGGCCGCCGACCGGCTCCACCACCGCCGCGCCGACGTCGTAGTTGATGTCCTCGTTCGCCTCCCACTGCGGCGTGGTCAGGGTGGCACTGGCCGCCCACTCGCCGAAGGGTGCCGCCCCGTCGTCGTATCCGGGCACGAAGATCCAGTCGGTGTGCCAGCTGCCCTGGTACTTAACACAGTGGCCTGCCGTCAGCACCACACTGCGATTGGCGCTGGTGACCGCGTTGCCGCTGCAGGAGGCGGGCGAGCCGTCGAAGTTGAAGAACACCCTGCCCGCCGTCGCGGCGACCTCTCCCCCGCCCGTCCACGGCTCTCCGGAAGTCGGGTAGGCCAGCGCATCGACCCCGGGAACGGTCCGCGGCTCGCCGGCGGCGGGGACGTCCGCGGTGGGCGCCCGAGAGGTCAGCAGCTGGTCCAGCGGTGTCGCGGCACGCATCCGCTCCGGCGTCCAGTAGTCGGTGACGCCCGCCGCACTGTCCAAAGTGCGCACCGCCACGTCCGCGGGCTCCGCCAGGGCAGGGTTGGCCGCTGCCGTCACCGAAGCCGTCAACAGCGTCGCGGAAAGGGCAACCACGGACCGCAGCCACGCTCGCTTCATCATGCCGCCTCTCGCCGAACCGATCGAAGGTAATTAACCAACCGGCGATACGGATTGGCAATCAGCCAACCGGCCCTGAGCGGAATCGACCGAACGGCCCCGCGACGGCTGCGGCGAACGCGGACAGCGTGGTCACAACCACCCGGCGGTTGCCCGCGAGCGCGGCGATCACCTCAAGCGAAAGCAACCGGCGACGCCACACCGGGCTCGTGAACAGTGATCTCGACCCTCACGACGAGCCCGGCTCGGACCTCACAATACACGGACGCGTAACACGCAGTCGATGCGTGGACCGCGCTCGGCGACCCGAGCCTGCGGCGCGTCGCGGAGTTGCTCGCCGAGCGGCCGCAGTCGGTAACCGAGCTCGCGCGGGCTCTGCCGACCAGCAGGCCCGCGGCCTCCCAGCAGCTGCGGGTACCCAGGCAAGGCGGGTCTGGTGCAGGTCCGCCTCGGCGGGCACCCGGCGCGGCTAGCAGGTCGGCCCGGAAGCCCTGGCGGCGTTGCGCTAGGAGTTGGACGGGTTCTGGGGCAAAGACCCTGCAGAACTTCAAGCGGGTCGCGGAGCAGGAAACGGAGTAACGCGCATGATCCCACCTCCACGCAGACGTCCGTACGGCGTGAGATCGAGGTTGCCGTTCCGATCGAGCGAGCGTTCACCGTCTTCACCGAACAGTTCGACCGGATCAAGCCACGCGAGCACAACATGCTGGGGGCACCGATCGCCGTGACCGTCTTTGACACGCATGTGGACGGTGCAGGCTACGGTGCCATACGGTCGTCGCGAGGGCGGATCGGGGGTGCCCGCGGGCACCTTGAGGCTGGCGAAGGCGATGGTGGATCCCCTCCGATGGCTGACGGTCCTGGTCAGTGGGTGTGCGGGTCCGCGGCGTTGAGCGTGGCGACGACCTTGTCGTAGTCGCCGCGTACCTCGGCGAAGCGCAGGAACTTCACGCGCTCGACGAGTACCTCGGGTGCGCCGGGGTCGGCCTCCAGCAGGGCCATCACCTCGTCGGCGAACTCGTCGAGCGGCATGGCGACGTCGGAGGTCTCCTGCCCCGGCAGCAGCGCGGTGCGGACCGCCGGTGGCACCAGTTCCTTCACCTGGATTCCGGTGTCGGCGAGTTGCAGGCGCAGCGTCTCGCCGAGCATGTGGATCGCGGCCTTCGTCGCGTTGTAGCTGGGCGTGGCGCGCAGCGGAGCATGGGCCAGGCCGGACGAGACCGTCATGATCGCCGCCCCTGGCCGGGTGCTCAGGTGCTCGGTGAGCGCGGCGATCAACCGGATGGGGCCGAGCAGGTTGGTGGTGACGGTCTCTTCGGCGTCGGCGAGGAACCCGGCCGTGCGCCAGTCCTCGACGCGCATGATGCCTGCCATGGCGATGAGCACGTTCAGTTCCGGGTGGCGGTCCAGGACCTCTCCGACGGCGGCGGTGATGGACGCGGCGTCGGCGGTGTCGATCCGCACGGTGGCGAAGCCGTGCTCGGCCGCCAGCTTCTCCAGCAGTTCGGTGCGCCGCCCGCCGACGACGACGGTGTTGCCCTTCGCCTGCAACCGCAGTGCGAGGGCGAGCCCGATGCCGGACGTGGCGCCCGGAATGAAGATCGTGTTTCCTGTGATGTCCATGCGTCCACTCTGGGCGTGTGCCGGACAGGGTGGAGAGGCCTGACGATCGGGGGATCGGCGATCCCTGGCTCGGGCGCGCCGCACAGACGCATGATGGACGCATGAACCGTGCCGCACTCGCAGACTTCCTGCGTCGCCGCCGCGAGGGGCTACGCCCGTCCGACGTCGGTCTGGTGCCCGGACCGCGCCGCCGGACCCCCGGACTGCGGCGCGAGGAGGTGGCGACGTTGACCGGCATGTCGGTCGACTACTACGTGCGCCTGGAGCAACAGCGCGGCCCGCAGCCCTCGGAGCAGATGCTCGCCTCGCTCGTACGCGCCCTGCGGCTGACCGCGGACGAGCGCGACTACCTGTACCGGCTGGCGGGGCACAACGTGCCGCGCCGCACGCTGGGCGACACCCACGTGGCGCCCGCCCTGCTCCGCGTCCTGGACCGGCTCGAGGACAGCCCGGCACTGATCCTCTCGGCCCTCAGCGAGGTTCTCGTGGCGAACCGGCTGGCGACTGCGATCTTCGGCGATCACTCCCGGCGCACCGGCTGGGCGCGCAGCGAGGTGTACCGCTGGTTCATCGACCCGGCGGCGCGGGCGGTCTATCCGCCCGACGATCACGAGCGCCAGGCGCGCAGCCTGGTCGCCTCGCTGCGCGCCGCCTACGGCGCGTCGGGAGCCCGTTCCCGCGCGGGCGAGCTCGTGCGGGTGCTGCTCGCGGAGTCGGACGAGTTCCGCGAACTGTGGGAACGGCACGAGGTGGCCCAGCGGTTCGCCGACCACAAGGTGCTGGTGCATCCCGAGGTGGGACCGATCGAGGTCGACTGCCAGGTGCTGTTCACCGAGGACCAGTCCCAGGCGCTGCTGGTGCTGACGCCCGCGCCGGGCAGCGAGGCCGAGGACAAGATCCGCCTGCTGGCCGTGCTGGGTCACGACGACTTCGCGGAGCAGGCGGGTGATCGGTAGGGCCGCCACGCCGAACGGCTGGGTCCCGACGTCCGGGAAGCAGTTCAGCGTCGCCGGCGGGCCGACGGGTCACGTCGCGGTGGCGAGGTGCCGGGCGGAGCGACGCGGTCCAGGCCTGCCGGCCCGGAAACCGCGGCCAACCAACCGTGCTGGAATCGAGCGCACGTATCTTTCTCGTGGGCGGTCAGCCACGCGCGGACGGCCCCGCCGGCAGCGTCCAGAACACCCCGTCCTCAACATCAACAACCTTATGGAGACAGCCATGAGCGTGCCGATCGTCGAAGCCACCGGGAACGCCGATACGGTCACCGGCCGCCGCGCGGCCCGGCAGGGCGGGCCGGGGCGGTGTTCGCGTTGAGCGAGGTGCTCGCGACCGGGCTGCTCGTCGCCACCCTGCTGTGTATCGCCGCGAACACCGTCGAAGTCGCCGCGAAGGCGGTCGGCGCGCGGTTCGTGCTGCGCAACTGCGCCGAGGTGGGCATCGGTCGCGAATGGATCCGCTACCTCGCGGTCATCGAGGCGGCCGGGGTCGCCGGACTTGTTCTCGGCCTACTCGGCCCTCGGCTCATCGGACTCGCCGCCGCGGCCGGGCTGGTGTCGTACTTCGTCGCAGCGGTGGCCACCCACATCCGGGCGCGGGTGTTCCACAACATCGCCTACCCCGTGGCGTTTCTCTGCCTGGCCGTCGCGGCACTCTGGCACTTCGCACGGTCGGCAGGCTGACCCGACCGGCTGCTCGGTCAACACAGGTGGCGTGCCGGCCTCAGCCGATCGGTTCACACCGCCGCGAGCGGCAGCGCCGTCGGGTGCACGGGTGCGGGCAGGTCCGAGGAACCGGTGAGGTAGCTGTCCACCGCGTGCGCGGCGGATCTGCCCTCCGCGATCGCCCACACGATCAGCGAAGCGCCCCGGTGCGCGTCGCCGCACACGAACACTCCTGGCGCATCGGTCTGCCAGTCGGTGCCGCACGAAAGCGTGCCCCGCCCCGTGAGCTTCAGCCCGAAGTCGTCCAGCAGCCGCATGTGCTCGACGCCCTCGAACCCGATCGCCAGCAGCACCAGGTCGGCCGGAACCTCTTCGACTTCCTCGCTCGTGGGCACCACCTGACGTCGCCCGGTCCGCGGGTCCTTCTCCACGCGCACCTTCTGCAACTCGATGCCGCGCACCCGCCCCTGCTCGTCACCGAGGAAGCGCCTCACCGCGACGGCGAACAGCCGCTCCCCGCGCTCCTCGTGCACCGGGTAGGTGCGCAGCAGGTAGGGCCACGTCGGCCACGGCGAGCGATCGTCGTCGCGAGTGGACGGTGGCTGCGGGTACTGGTCGAGCTGTGTCACCGACAGCGCGCCCTGCCTGGTGGCGGTGCCGTAGCAGTCCGCCCCGGTGTCGCCGCCGCCGATGATGACGACGTGCTTGCCGTCCGCGTCGATCTCCGCGGGACCGTCGCCCTCGCAGAACCGGTTGGCGGGCACCAGGTATTCCATCGCGAGGTGCACACCCGCCAGCTCACGACCCGGCGTGGCGGTGTCGTCCCTGCCTCGCAGCGCGCCGACGGCGAGCACGACCGCGTCGTAGCGCTCCCGCAACTCCTCCACGGTGAGATCCACACCGACCTCGCAGCCGGTGACGAACGTGGTGCCCTCCTCGTGCAGCTGAGCGAGCCTGCGGTCGAGCACCTTCTTTTCCATCTTGAACTCGGGGATGCCGTAACGCAGCAGGCCGCCCAGCCGGTCGTCACGCTCGAACACGGTCACCTCGTGCCCCGCCCTCGTGAGCTGCTGCGCGGCAGCCAGCCCCGCCGGCCCCGAACCCACCACAGCCACCTTCTTGCCCGTGGCGGCCGCGGCCCGCTCCGGCCGCACGTACCCCGACTCCCACGCCTGCGAAGCGATCGTCTCCTCGACACGTTTGATGGCCACCGCCCCACCGGAAGCCGGGGAAATGGCCAGCACGCACGCCGACTCGCACGGCGCGGGACAGAGTTTGCCGGTGAACTCGGGAAAGTTGTTGGTGGCGTGCAGCCGCTCGCTGGCCTGCTCCCACTCGCCGCCGCGCACCAGGTCGTTCCACTCCGGAATGAGGTTGCCCAGCGGGCAACCCGCACCGCCGGAATGGCAGAACGGGATACCGCAGTCCATGCAGCGCGTCGCCTGCACCCGCACCTGCCGGTTGCGTTCCTCCGGGTCGAGGTCGGCGTAAACCTCACGCCAGTCACGGGCTCGTTCGTCCTTGGGGCGCTTCGGCTGCTCGACACGCTCGTGGTCGAGGAAACCGGTCGGGTCAGCCACGGGGCGCCTCCAGTGCCTTGTGGGACACCCACACCCGATCAGTCTGCCCACGCGCGGCTTCGCAAGTGTGGCGCGGGCAGACCTCCAGTGTCTTGTGGGACACCCTCCCCTGCTGTGGCCCAAAAACCTGCCACAGCGGGGGCCCAACCCGATCGGCACCCGCGGCCACCGCTACGCAAGCTCCGCCATTCTCAGCCACGGGCTGCCTCAGTGTCTTGTGGGGCACCCTCCCCTGCTGTGGCCCAAAAACCTGCCACAGCGGGGGCCCAACCCGGTCGGCACCCGCGGCCACCGCTACGCAAGCTCCGCCATTCTCAGCCACGGGCTGCCTCCATGATGGCCTCGTCGATGTTCCTTCCCTCCGCCTTCGCGGCATTGGCGGCACGCAGCACCCGCTGGTAGTCCTTCGGCATCACCTTCGTGAACGCCGCGCCCCGGCGTGGCCAGTCACCCAGCAGCGACGCGGCAACCGCCGAGCGGGTCAGCTCGTAGTGCCGCCGCACGATCTGCTGCAGCCACGCCAGGTCGTCGGCCTCGGGCGCGAGCAGGTCCACCATCGCCTCGTTCACCTGGCGCTTGTCCAGGTCGAGCACGTATCCGATGCCGCCGGACATGCCCGCGGCCAGGTTGCGGCCGGTCTTGCCGAGCACGACGGCCCTACCGCCGGTCATGTACTCGAACGCGTGGTCACCGACGCCCTCGGCCACGAGCAGCGCACCGGAGTTGCGTACGCCGAAGCGCTCGCCGACCTGTCCCCGGACGAACAGCTCACCGCTGGTGGCCCCGTAGGCGATGGTGTTGCCCGCGATCACCTGCCCCTCCGCGTCGAACGGGGAATCGGGATGCGGCCGCACCACGATGCGCCCTCCGGAAAGACCCTTACCGACGTAGTCGTTGGCGTCGCCCACCAACTCCAGCGTCACGCCGGGCGGCAGGAACGCGCCCAGCGACTGGCCTGCCGAACCGGTGAGCAACACCCGGATCGTGTCGTCGGGCAGGCCCGCGCCGCCGTATCTCCTGGTGATCTCCGAGCCGAGCAGCGTGCCCACGGTGCGGTTGACGTTGCGCACGGGCAGTTCCAGGCGCACCGGGTGCGCGTCCTCCAGCGCGGCCTCCGCCAACTGGATCAGCGTGCGATCGAGCGCGTGTTCCAACCCATGGTCCTGCTCGCGGGTCTTGCGCCGCGCGCCGCCGTACGGCGTGTGCGACGGCATCCGGAAGATCGGCGCTAGATCGAGCCCCTGTGCCTTCCAGTGCTCCACGGCACGGTCGACGTCCAGCATGTCCGCCCTGCCGATCGCCTCCTCCAGCGAACGAAAGCCCAGCTGCGCCAGGTACTCGCGCACCTCCTGCGCGACGAACCGGAAGAAGTTCACCACGTGCTCGGCCTGGCCGGTGTAACGCTTGCGCAGGTCCGGGTTCTGCGTCGCCACGCCCACCGGGCAGGTGTCCAGGTGGCAGACCCGCATCATGACGCAGCCTGCCACCACCAGCGGGGCGGTGGCGAAGCCGTACTCCTCCGCACCCAGCAGCGCGGCGACCACGACGTCGCGCCCGGTCTTGAACCCGCCGTCCGCCTGCACCGTGATGCGGTCGCGCAGACCGTTGAGCAGCAGCGTCTGCTGCGTTTCCGCCAGCCCGATCTCCCACGGCGTGCCCGCGTGCTTGAGCGAGTTCAGCGGCGAGGCACCGGTGCCGCCGTCGTGGCCGGAGATGAGCACCACGTCGGCGTGGGCCTTCGACACCCCCGCGGCCACGGTGCCGACACCCAGCGTGCTGACGAGCTTGACCTGCACCCGCGCCCGCTCGTTGGCGTTCTTGAGGTCGTGGATGAGCTGGGCCAGATCCTCGATCGAGTAGATGTCGTGGTGCGGCGGCGGCGAGATCAGCCCCACACCAGGCGTGGAGTGCCGGGTGCGCGCGATCCAGGGGTAGACCTTGTTCGGCGGAAGCTGGCCGCCCTCGCCCGGCTTGGCGCCCTGCGCCATCTTGATCTGGATGTCCTCGGCATTGACAAGGTACTCGCTGGTGACACCGAACCGGCCGCTCGCCACCTGCTTCACGGCACTGCGCCGCTGCGGGTCGTACAGCCGCTCCGGGTCCTCACCGCCCTCACCGCAGTTGGACTTGCCGCCGATGGAGTTCATCGCGATGGCCAGCGTCTGGTGGGCCTCCATCGACAGCGCGCCGTAGGACATGCCGCCGGTGTTGAACCGTCGCATGATCGACTCGATCGGCTCGACCTCGTCGATCGGCACGGGCGGACGTTCGCCGGTGCGCAACGAGAACAGCCCTCGCAGCACGCCGCCTTCGCGGTTGAGCCGGTTCACCTCGTCGACGTAGGCGCGGTACGCCTCGTCGCGGCGAGACTTGCTCGCGTGCTGCAACAGGAACACGGTCTCGGGGGTGAACAGGTGGAGCTCGCCCTCGCGCCGGTAGGCGTACTCGCCGCCGCTCTCGAGGCCACGGTGCACCCGCTCGGTGGGGTTGTCCGGGTAGGCGCGCCGGTGCCGCATGGCGACCTCCTCGGCGAGCACGTCGAGGCCGACGCCGCCGAGTTTGGAGACGGTGCCGGTGAAGTACTCGTCCAGCAGTTCCTGCGACAGTCCCAGCGACTCGAACACCTGCGCCGCCGTGTAGGCGCCGACGGTGGAGATGCCCATCTTGGACATGATCTTCAGCACGCCCTTGACGAGCGCGTCGACGTAGTTGCGCACCGCCCTGGCGGATTCGACGCCCGTGATGGCGCCCTGGGCGACCATGTCCTCGATCGTCTCGAACGCCAGATAGGGATTGACGGCCGCCGCTCCGTAGCCGAGCAGCAACGCGATGTGGTGCACCTCGCGGGCGTCGCCGGTCTCCACCACAAGCGCGACCCGCAGCCGTTCCTTGGTGCGCACCAGGTGGTGGTGCACGGCCGAGACGAGCAGCAGCGAAGGGATGGGCGCCATCCGGTGATCGGAGTCGCGGTCGGAAAGCACCAGCGTCCGCGCCCCCGCGGCGATCGCCTCGGACGCCTCCCTGCGCACCCGCTCGATCGCGTCGGCGAGCGCGGGGCCGCCACCGTCCACCTCGTACAGTCCGGACAGAACGGTGCAGGCGAAACCCGGAAGGTCGCCGTCGTCGTTGATATGGATCAGCTTGGCCAGCTCGTCGTTGTCGATCACCGGGCTGGGCAACTGGATGTGCCTGCACGAGGCGGGTCCGGGCTGCAGCAGGTTCTGCTCAGGACCCATGATCCGGCTCATCGACGTGACCAGTTCCTCACGGATCGCATCCAGCGGCGGGTTCGTGACCTGCGCGAACCCCTGCTTGAAGTAGTCGTAGAGCGACCGTGAGCGTTTGGACAGCACCGAAGGCGGTATGTCCGACCCCATCGAGCCCACCGGCTCGGCACCTTTGGCCGCCATCGGAGCGAGCAGCACCTTCAGCTCCTCCTCGGTGTAGCCGAAGGCGAGCTGGCGGCGCAGCACGGAGGCGTGCGACTGCGTGATGTGGTCGCGGTCGCGCAACTCCGACAGCGAGAGCAGCCCGGCGTGCAGCCACTCCTCGTACGGCGCCTCCGCCGCGAGCCGCGACTTGATCTCGTCGTCGTTGACGATGCGGCCCGCGTCGGTGTCGACGAGGAACATCCGCCCCGGCTTCAGCCTGCCCTTGGCGATGACCTGCGACGGCGGCAGGTCGAGCACACCCGCCTCGCTGGCCAGCACCACCCGGTCGTCGGCGGTCTGCCACCAGCGGGCGGGCCGCAGCCCGTTGCGGTCCAGCACGGCGCCGACCAGGGTGCCGTCGCTGAAAGCCACGCCGGCGGGGCCGTCCCACGGTTCCATCAGGCTGGCGTGGAACCGGTAGAACGCCCTGCGCTCGGCGTCCATCGTGGCGTGGTTCTCCCACGCCTCCGGAATCATCATCAGCACCGCGTGCGGCAGTGAACGGCCGCCGAGGTGCAGCAGTTCCAGCACCTCGTCGAAGGAGCCGGAGTCGGAGCCCTCCTGCGAGCAGATCGGGAAGAGCCTGCTGAGGTCTCCGGGAATCAGGTCGGACTCGAGCAGCGCTTCCCTTGCCCGCATCCGGTTGCGGTTGCCCCTGATGGTGTTGATCTCGCCGTTGTGGGCCACGTAGCGGTAGGGGTGCGCCAGCGGCCACGAAGGGAACGTGTTGGTGGAGAACCTGCTGTGCACCAGCGCGATGGCGCTGCTGAGCCGCTCGTCGCGCAGGTCGGGGAAGAATTTCGGCAGCTGCACGGGCGTCAGCATGCCCTTGTAGACCAGCGTGCGTGCCGAAAGCGATGGGAAGTAGGCGCCGCAGCCCGCCGCCTGACTCTCGTGCTCCGCGCGCTTGCGTAGCGGGTACACGAGCCGGTCCAGCTCCAGCCCGCTCGGCAGCTCGCCGTCGGCGTCGGCTGTTCCTGCGACGAACAGCATCGCGAAGTGCGGCATCACCGAACGCGCCGTCGGGCCGAGGTCGGCGGTGTCCGCGTCGACCGGCACCTCACGCCAGCCCAGCACGCGGAGGTTCTCCTCCGATGCGATGCGTTCCACCAGGCCGACCGCCTTGCTGCGCTGCTCGGCGTCGGTTGGCAGGAATACCAGGCCAGCGGCGTAGTGGTGCGAGCCGAACGCGTCCGGTGACGGCAGGTCGATCCCGGACTCCGCACGAAGGAACTCGTGCGGCAGCTGCAGCAGGATGCCCGCCCCGTCGCCGCTGGTGGGCTCGGCGCCGGAAGCGCCACGGTGGTCGAGATTCGTCAGCGCCGTCAGCGCGTCGGTGACGATGTTGTGAGAGCGTACCCCTCGGACGTGGGCGACCATGGCCACACCGCAGGAATCCTGTTCCGTGACAGGGTCGTAAAGCCCCTGCCGAGCCGGAATCGCGGAGAAGATCAATGGGACCTCCTGCGTCGTCTTCGTGCTCGGTTTGTGCTGCGCACGGGACGACGATGGCCCGCTCATTAGCGCGACCTTAACATCTGGGAAACGTGGGAGCACCGGTTCGAAGTGCACATTCCGCCCACGCGACCGTAACGATCTGGCTGCGGAGAACGGCGATGTTCTTGATGTCTTGGGCGCGTTGCCCGACTGGCGCACGGACTGTGCACTACCGGTGATTTGTCCTATGGAGTCTACCCGAATTTCGCGGCCTGGTAGCGTCCTCCGACGCGAGCGGGAGCGAAGTCCGGTGTGAATCCGGCGCTGTGCCGCAACTGTGATGGGACCCGTTGTGCCGGTACGAACACGTGCCGTGACAGCGGGGCCCAGAGCCAGGTCGCCTGCCGCTCGCGCTGACGCCACCCGCCTCCGGCGCAGGGGTGCGGCGTCCGCGATCGCAGCCCGCGGTCCCGGCGCGGCCCGCGCCGGCCGACCAGTCGAGGTTTCATGTTGCCTTCCAGCAGGCGCCTGTGGGCGCTGTTGCCACTGTTACCGCTGTTGCTGTTGTTCGCCCTCGCCGGCTGCGCCGAGCGAAAGGAGCCCGCATCGGCCTCGGCAGGCGGTGGGGGCGGCTTCCCGGTCACCCTCCGTCCCGCGGGTGCGCCCGAGGTCACCCTCGAAGCGGCGCCCGAGCGCATCGTCTCGCTGTCGCCTTCCACGACCGAGACGCTGTACGCCGTCGGCGCGGGCGAGCAGGTGGTCGCGGTCGACGACCAGTCCACCTATCCCGAGCAGGCGCCGCGCACGTCGCTTTCCGGGCTCAACATCGACCCGGAGGCGATCGCCTCCCACAACCCCGACCTGGTCGTCGTCGAGTCCGACCTGGAGAACAAGCTTTCGAAGGCGCTGGCGAAGACCGGCACCAAGACGCTCGTGCTGCCCGCACCCGCGACGCTGCGCGACGCCTACACGCAGTTCGAACTCGTCGGCAAGGCCACCGGTCACGCTAAGGAAGGGGCGGAACTCGCGCGCCGTACCGAGGCCGAGATCAGCAAGCTCGTGGCCGACACACCGAAAACCGAGCTGAGCTACTACCACGAGCTGGATCCCAGCTTCTACAGCGTCACCTCGGCCACCTTCATCGGCGGGGTCTACGACCTGTTCGGGCTGCGCAACATCGCCGACCAGGACGACCCCAACGCGCTCGGTGGCTACCCGCAGCTTTCGGCCGAGCACATTCTCCGTTCCGACCCGGACCTGATCTTCCTCGCCGACACCAACTGCTGCGGGCAGAGCGCCGACACGGTCGCCGAGCGCCCCGGCTGGGACACGCTGACCGCCGTCAGACAGGGCCGCGTGGTCGCGGTGCCCGACGACATCGCCTCGCGCTGGGGTCCCCGGCTCGTCGACTTCGTCCGCACCGTGTCGTCCACCGTGCGCGACGCCGGCCGGTAGCCGTGCTCAAAGCCCGCTCCCGCCCGGCCACGACGAGGTTGCGGCCACGGACTGTGCTGCTCGCGCTGCTCGCGCTGCTGGTCACCGTGGTGTTCGCCGTCGTGGTCGGGGCGGGTGAGCTCGGCTGGCAACGCGTCCTCGCCGAGATCGCCGCCCAGGTCAGCGGCGGCGTGTCCCCGCTGTCGGAACGCGAGGCCGCGATCGTGTGGCAGCTGCGGGTGCCGAGGGTGCTGCTCGCGGGCCTCGTCGGCGCGGCACTGGCCGGTGCGGGCGCGGCGTTCCAGGGCGTGTTCCGAAACCCGCTCGCCGACCCGTACCTGCTCGGCGCGGCGGCGGGCGCCGGGATGGCCGCGACGGTGGTCATGGTGTTCGCCCCGGCCGTCACCGGCTGGCTGATCGGACCGCTGCCGCTCGCCGCTTTCGCGGGCGCGCTCGCAGGTGTGGGGCTCAGCTGGGCGGTCGGCCGTTCGGCCGGCGGTTCCGGCACGGCGACGCTGCTGCTGGCGGGCGTGGCCGTGACGGCGTTCCTGACCGCCGTCCAGACTTTCGTCCAGCAGCTCAACACCGACACGATCAAGCAGGTCTACACGTGGACGATGGGCGGGCTCAACGTCAGCAGCTGGCGCGATCTGCTGTTGGCGCTGCCCTACGTCGTGCTGGCGGCCGCCGTGCTGCTGGCCTGCGCCCGGCTGCTGGACGTGCTGGCTCTCGGCGACGCGGAAGCGGCGTCGCTGGGCCTCCGGCCCGGCCGCGTGCGGCTGCTGCTGCTCGCGGCGGCGTCGCTGGCCACCGCGGCCGCGGTGGCGGTCAGCGGGCTGATCGGGTTCGTCGGGATCGTCGTACCGCACATCGTGCGGCTGCTGGCCGGATCGAGCTACCGGGTCATCGTGCCGCTGGCACTGATCGGTGGTGCGGTGTTCCTGATCCTCGCCGACCACGTGGCGCGCACGGTGCTGCCGGGAGAGTTGCCGCTGGGTGTGGTGACCGCGTTCGCGGGCGCGCCGTTCTTCGCGATCGTGCTGCGCACCTCGAGGGGACGGCTGTCGTGACCGCGGTGTGGCTGCGCGGGGTGTCCGCGGGCTACGGGGCCGATCCGGTGGTGCGCGAGGTGTCGGCGGAGATCGAGCCGGGTGGCTGGCTGGCGATCGTGGGCCCCAACGGGGCGGGCAAGTCCACCCTGCTGAAGGCCATCGCCGGGCTGGTGCGGCACGGCGGTGAGATCACGCTGCACGGCACGGCGAGTGATGCGCTGACCCGGCGCAGGCGAGCGAGGCTGCTCGGCTACGCCCCGCAGAACCCGATCCTGCCGGACGGCCTCACCGTCACCGACTACGTGCTGCTGGGCCGCACGCCGCATCTGGGGCCGCTGGCCAAGGAGGGCGCGACCGATCTGGCCATCGTCGAGGAGTCGCTGGCGAGGCTGGACCTGCGTCGGCTGGCCAGGCGCAGGCTGCGCACGCTGTCCGGTGGCGAGCGGCAGCGCGCCGTGCTGGCCAGGGTTTTGGCGCAGCGCACCAGCCTGCTGCTGCTTGACGAGCCAACGTCCGGGTTGGACATCGGGCACGCTCAGGTACTGCTGGACCGGCTCGACCGGCTGCGCCGCGAGGACGGCACCACCGTGGTCACCACGCTGCACGACCTGACCTTCGCCGCGCAGTACGCCGACCGGCTGCTGTTGCTGGACTCCGGCGGGGTTGCCGCGCAGGGCCCGCCCGCCGAGGTGCTGACACCACAGGTGCTGCGGCGGCACTACCGCGCGACCGTGGAAGTGCTGACCACCACCGGCGGCCATCCTGTCGTCGCCCCCGTACGCGGCGGCGAGGCCGCGGAGCAGTAGGTGCGCCATTCATGACCCTCGCCCGCGACGGCACCGGAAGCGCGCCCCCGCCACGCTCCAGGGCGCGCGACGCGAACCTTGTGAGCCGACCTGACGGGTTGCAGTCGAGGCCGAGGCCGCTGTCCGCGGCCGCATGGCCCGGCCTCTGACGAAGCGTGCTGTTGCTGGTGAGATGCCGGCGTCATTTCCATCCATGACCTGGCTTCCTCCGTAGTGGACGGTCAAGTGCGACAGTTGGCGTCCACGTGGGCTGGGGCCAGGCAGGGCGCGGTGCGCGTCGCCTCCGGCAAGAACCGTTCGGGTCGGGGTTGTGGTACCCGAGCGGGCCTTGCTGATCGCTGCCGCAATGCCAGGAGGAAGCGTCAACGGCGGACCACGCGCAGGCAGCAGGATGACCGGGTTCGGACCGAATGGCGAGCGCCGGCGTGCGCTCTCCCCCGATGACACCGGGACCGCAACGAAGACCGCGTTGGCTTGCCGCACGCTGCGGCGCGCCCTGGACGTCGGCGGCACCACGGCGAGTTACACCTACGACCGTAGCCGGCTGAATTCGGTCACCACGGGCGGGGCGACGGCCTCCTAAATCTACGATCCGCTGGACCGCACCACCTCGAAAACCAGCGGTGGGGACACGACCGACTTCGCCTACCTGGGCCTGACGGACAAGGTCGTCACCGAAGAAATCTCTGGGCAGGTTCAGCGGTCGTATGCCTACGACGCCTGGGGCGGGCGGCTGTCGCAGCTGAAGCATGACACCGACGGCACCGGCCCCGAGGTCGACGAACAGTCCTTCTACGGGCACAATCCGCACACCGATGTCGAAACGCTGACCACCGAGACCGGTGACACGCGGGCCACCTACGCTACACCTTCGCGGGTGGCAACCCCATCAGCCGGATCGAGATCGACGGGCATATCAGTTGCACCGGACCCGACGGCATCGACTGCGGCATGCAGGACCGCGCGAGCTGGAGCAACTTCTACGGCGACAGTGGCGAGCCGAGTGGTTCCTCGACACGCACCGCAGCGGCGGGTACTGCGTCTTCGTCGTACGAAGGGTGCATGCGCAAGTACGGCGCTTGCGCAGTCGACCACGACATCGAACTGAGCGTCGCTGAACTGGGTCACGGCGCGTTGGACGTGGCTGGCCAAGTCCCCGGATTCGGTGAGCTCTTCGACGGCGCCAACTGTGCCTGGTACGGAGCCGAAGGCGACAACCTCAACGCCGCTGCGTCCTGCGCCGCCATGATCCCCACCCTCGGAAACCTCACCACACTCGGCAAACACCTCGGCAAAGCCGCAGGTAAGATAGAAAACGCCACAAACGCCGGAGTCAAGGCATCGCCCAACGGGGGCTTCAAGGTTGGTGTTGGTGCAGAGGAGATCGGCGAGATCAACGCGCGGTTCGGTGGCTCGACATTGATGCATGGGTCCCCGGCCAACACGATAGTGAACGCTAGCCGCTACGGAAGCTTCTGGGAAAAGTCTGCGGTAGTAATTCGGGACATTGCTGGCGGACACATGTATGACAATGGAAACAAGCGCACAGCCCAGGCAGTAATCGAGCAACTGATGGAGCGAAACGGAGTGGTTAGCGGCCCGACGTCTGCCGATTTGCGGAGAGTCATCGACCAGGTGGGCAAGGGTCAACTGTACGGTGTGGCCGACATTGCGTCTGCACTGAGGGGGTACTGATGAAGTTGAGAAATGTCGAAGACATGATGGAGCGGCTGGGCCGTTCGGGCGTGACGGTCATCGTGAAGGTCGACCACGAGAGAGCATCCGACGGTGATGAACCCTGGACGGTGGTGTTGTCTGGTCCGGGGGTTGGAGATCAGGGCTTCATTCGGGCAGAGGGTGTGAGCCTCGTCGGCTGCCTGGATCAGGTCTTCCAGCGCCTGCGGGCGCGTGGCGACCAGTGGAGCTGGTTGGCGGATATCGACGTTAATCGGAATTGAGCTCTTTTCGTGCGCCCAGCAGAACGGGAGGTTGACCGTGTAGGAGGTTGATGTTCGTTCGCCAGCTCGTCGTCGCTTGCCGGTGTGGGTCCGGTCCGGGTAGCTGTCGATCTCGATCCGGTCGTCCTGATCCAGATACCGCGAGCTGATCGGCTTCTCGATGAAGGTCACCCGGCCAGCGTCGACGAACCACACCGACCCGCAGCTCAGCGACACACCCACCTGCCTGGCGGCCGCCGAGCCCGACGTCCCTGTCCTGATCAACTCAAAGTGGCGACGCTTGACCTCCGTAGGCATCTTGTTCGGCGCGTATCTCGGCATGCGAACCCCCATCTGTCAGGATTCGCAACGACCACTGGAAACCGCCCGACCTCGAAGAGCCAGGACTTCCAAGCGATCGCACTCCCGGGCGGCGGCTACCGGCTGCAGTTCTTCTCGCCTGCGGACAATCCAGGCTACGGCAAGCTCTACGTCCAAGAGATCGATCGCACCGGGGAGGTGCTTCGCGAGCACCGGAATACGATGGGTCTCGATGGCCAACTCGGGACCGAGTGGGTGCGTGGTGGACCGTAAGCTCTCCGAGGCGCTGCGGCGCGCGCTGGAAGGTGACGCGAACGCCCTCGTCGACATCTCGACAGCTGATCACCTCTCGGTACGAGAAGCCGCGAGATCGATCGGAGCACCGTTGATTGTCACGCGAGTCGCCGCAGTCAGCATCCTGCGGGGTCTGATCGACGGCCGATTCTCACCCGCGGCTGCCCAGGCTTGGGCGTCATTCGTGCGGCGCGGTTTCGTTGAAGGCACCGGGGCGGTCCGATCCGGCCAATTGATATCGAGTTCGAGGACGCCTGGGAGGATGCGATCTCTGCCGCTGTCTCAAGGCTGGACGAGATTGGCGACATGATCGACGGTGAAGTCACCACCGGTGAAGCGCTCGACCTGCTGCAGCTCCTCGGGGAACCATGAACCGAGTCGTCTCCACCATCGTCGACTTTGATCGGGAATGTCCGCGATCTTCGTGCGTGGTGGGTCACCTTGCTAACGGCGTGAAGTTCGACCGCTTCGCGAACGAGATACTCGAGGAGGCGAAGGTCCTGGCTAACGCGATGGGTCTATGACGGGTTCGACCGGGTCGCCACGCATCACAAGCGCACCGATGCGGGCGGCATCGAGACGAGCACCTACACCTACGATCCGCTGGACCGGACGGGGTCGAAGACCAGCGGGACTGAGACGACCGACTTCGCCTACCTCGGCCTGACCGACAAGGTTATCACCGAAGAAATTTCTGGGCAGGTTCAGCGTTCGTATGCCTACGACGCCTGGGGCGGGCGGCTGTCGCAGTTGAAGCATGACACCGACGGCACCGGCCCGGAAACCGATGAGCGGTCGTTCTACGGCTTCAACCCGCACACCGATGTCGAAACGTTGACCAAGCCCAACGGTGACACGCGGGCCACCTACGGCTACACCGCCTACGGCAAGGACGACGAGGAAGCGTTCACCGGGATCGATAAGCCGGATGCGCAGAACCCGGGCCGGGAGCCCTACAACGTCTACCGGTTCAACGGCAAACGCTGGGACCCCCACTCCGGTAGCTACGACATGGGGTTTCGGGACTACAACCCCGGCCTGAACCGCTTCCTCACCCGCGACACCTACACCAGCGCCCTGGCCGACCTCAACCTGGCCACCGACCCCTACACCGGCAACCGCTACGCCTTCGCGGGCGGCAACCCCATCACCCGCATCGAAATCGACGGGCATATCAGCTGCACCGCACCCGACGGCATCGACTGCGGCATGCAGGACCGCACCAGCTGGAGCAACTTCTACGGGGATGCCGGCAGCTCAGAAACTGCGATGCCTGTGCAAGCGGAACGAGTCCACGCCGATGATAGCGATATTTTTGCGGACATGGCCGACGCTCTGTCGGATGCGTTTAGTTTCCCCGACTACGATGACTATGATGACTTCATCGCAGGTGTGGCTCGGGATGCGGGTATCGATGCGAGGCTGCTACGAGGGATCGTCCAACGCGAGAGTCATCTTCGAGGGTTCTGGTTCAATGGACTTGAGAATGAACTGTACGTGCTAGACTCCTTCGGCCTGTACTCGAAGGCCACCATCGGTATGACACAGATCAACGAGGAAGTGTTTGATCAGACTATCCAAAAGCATCCTGAAGTATTTCGCGGTGTTGATGATTGGGGTGAACTTCTCGGTAATGACAAGCTCTCGATAATGGTCACCGCATACCATCTCAGTGACTTGCAGAGAGAGCTACCATTGGGTGGTGGTAGGACGACGTATGGTGACCATACAAGAGAGGAACTCTTGGCATATGGCTACAATGCTGGAGTAGACAACATGAAAGATGTAGTTAGAGCGTGTCTCGTTTGGTTTTTTGTCGTTGGGCTGTCATGATCTTGTGCTGTGATCGACTCGCTGTCGCAACGGTTGGTGCCCGACGAACTGTGGGCGTTGGTGGAACCGCTGATTCCACCGGCGAAGGAGCGTCCGCAGGGTGGCGGCCGGGCGCGGACGGATCCGCGGGCGGTGTTCACGGCCATCGTGTTCGTTTTGACCAGCGGTTGTGCGTGGCGACACCTGCCGCCGTCGTTCGGGGTGTCGGTACCCACGGCGCATCGGACGTTCACCAAGTGGACCGAGGTCGGGTTGTGGAGGCAGGTGCACCAGGCGGTGCTGGACGAACTGGGTGGCCAAGGGCTGATCGACTGGTCGCGCGCGGTCCTGGACGGAGCATCCGTCAGGGCCAAAAGGGGGGCGGCCTGACCGGTCCGAGCCCGGTCGATCGCGGCAAGCCCGGCTCGAAGATCCACGTGCTGTCCGACCGGGCCGGCATGCCCTTGACGGTCGGGATCTCCGCAGCCAACACCCACGACAGCCACGCGCTCAAGCCACTGGTCAACGCGCTGCCCGCAATCCGATCCCGCCGGGGACTCCGGCGCCGGAAACCGGCCAAACTGCACGCGGACAAGGCCTACGACATCCCCCAGTTGCGTGTCTGGCTACGTCGCCGCGGCATCATCCCGCGTATCGCCCGCAAGGGCATCGACAACAGCGAGAAACTCGGCAAACACCGGTGGGTGATCGAACGGTCCATCGCCTGGCTCACCGGCTACCGGCGACTGACCCTCCGCTACGAACACAAACCCAGCCACTACCTCGCCTTCCTCACACTGGCCGCCACCCTCACCTGCTACAAGAAACTCACCAAATGAGACAAGCTCTTAATGGTAGAGTCGCGGCAAGCGACGGGATAACCTCGTATGTGCGCTCCGTGCGCACCAATATGGCACAGGCGACAGCAGTATATTGTTTCGATGCGTGGCGGTGCTACAGATGACACAGGCTCGACTGCGCTCCCTCCTGCTTTGGCTCGTCGTTGCAGCGGTCGTCGGTGCCCTTGGTGGATGCTCGAAGTTTCCCGAGGAGCAGGAGAATAACGCGGAACTGTCCGATCAAATAAGGACCGACTACGGATTCCGCCTGATTGGTAGAAATGAGTACAAGGCGCTATTGGAGAACTATTTTCTCGGATCCCGTGGTGACGTGGATCCGGAAGCAGTATTCTCGATTCCGAATATTTCCTGGGAGCGCCGTCCGGGGCGATATTCCACGTTGGATGAACACTCAGAAACAGTAGCCGTCGGTAGGGTCGATCTACGAGAGAATGTGCCGTGCCGTGTTCGGATTGAAACGCAGACTCGACCGTTGCCTAGTGTTGATTTTATTTCAAAAGAGCAACGAGAAGAGGTTTCGACTGGAAAGTCGGTACTGTATGTTGCGACGGTGGGATGTCATCCGTTCGGGCTTACGAGTTAGAGCGTGTCTCGTTTGGTTCTTTGTCGTTGGGCTGTCATGATCTTGTGCTGTGATCGACTCGCTGTCGCAACGGTTGGTGCCCGACGAACTGTGGGTGTTGGTGGAACCGCTGATTCCACCGGCGAAGGAGCGTCCGCAGGGTGGCGGCCGGGCGCGGACGGATCCGCGGGCGGTGTTCACGGCCATCGTGTTCGTTTTGACCAGCGGTTGTGCGTGGCGACACCTGCCGCCGTCGTTCGGGGTGTCGGTACCCACGGCGCATCGGACGTTCACCAAGTGGACCGAGGTCGGGTTGTGGAGGCAGGTGCACCAGGCGGTGCTGGACGAACTGGGTGGCCAAGGGCTGATCGACTGGTCGCGCGCGGTCCTGGACGGAGCATCCGTCAGGGCCAAAAGGGGGGCGGCCTGACCGGTCCGAGCCCGGTCGATCGCGGCAAGCCCGGCTCGAAGATCCACGTGCTGTCCGACCGGGCCGGCATGCCCTTGACGGTCGGGATCTCCGCAGCCAACACCCACGACAGCCACGCGCTCAAGCCACTGGTCAACGCGCTGCCCGCAATCCGATCCCGCCGGGGACTCCGGCGCCGGAAACCGGCCAAACTGCACGCGGACAAGGCCTACGACATCCCCCAGTTGCGTGTCTGGCTACGTCGCCGCGGCATCATCCCGCGTATCGCCCGCAAGGGCATCGACAACAGCGAGAAACTCGGCAAACACCGGTGGGTGATCGAACGGTCCATCGCCTGGCTCACCGGCTACCGGCGACTGACCCTCCGCTACGAACACAAACCCAGCCACTACCTCGCCTTCCTCACACTGGCCGCCACCCTCACCTGCTACAAGAAACTCACCAAATGAGACAAGCTCTTAGTGGTCACATCCGTTATTTGAGACAGCGGCGTTCGAATACAACTCGATCGTGTCGCCACGCATCACAAGCGCACCGATGTGGGCGGCATCGAGACAAGCACCTACACCTACGATCCCCTCGACCGGACGGTGTCGAAGACCAGCGGGACTGAGACGACCGACTTCGCCTACCTCGGCCTGACCGACAAGGTTATCACCGAAGAAATTTCTGGGCAGGTTCAGCGTTCGTATGCCTACGACGCCTGGGGCGGGCGGCTGTCGCAGCTGAAGCATGACACCGACGGCACCGGCCCCGAGGTCGACGAGGATTCGTTCTACGGCTTCAACCCGCACACCGACGTCGAAACGCTGACCACCGAGACCGGTGACACGCGGGCCACCTACGGCTACACCGCCTACGGCAAGGACGACGAGGAAGCGTTCACCGGGATCGATAAGCCGGATGCGCAGAACCCGGGCCGGGAGCCCTACAACGTCTACCGGTTCAACGGCAAACGCTGGGACCCCCACTCCGGTAGCTACGACATGGGGTTTCGGGACTACCACCCCGGCCTGAACCGGTTCCTCACCCGCGACACCTACACCGGCGCACTGGCCGACCTCAACCTGGCCACCGACCCCTACACCGGCAACCGCTACACCTTCGCGGGCGGCAACCCCATCACCCGCATCGAAATCGACGGGCATATCAGCTGCACCGCACCCGACGGCATCGACTGCGGCATGGAAAAGCGTATCTCCGGCAGTACGACGCAAGAGCGATTGGCGGCGAGAGCGGCACTTGAGCAGCCTGCGCTGGGGCCGATCTGAACCGCGAAGAACAACGCTTCCTCCGCCCGGTTGGTTACGAGGGCAACGGCGAGCTGTCCACCCGCGACGCGATCGCCCTGGCCGGGAAGAGTCAAATGGCCTGGCAGAAGGTCTGCACACTCATTAACCGAAGCACCGACAGCTGCTACGCAGGCACCACCAGACACCCCACCTTCCAAGACGCCGAACCCTTCGCCAAATTCCTCTACCAACTATCCCCCATCGCCGATATCGCCAACTGCGCAGAAGGCGACCCAGAAGGCTGCGCATGGCTCGCAGCCAACCTGATCCCCACCAGCAAAGCCGCCAAAGCAATCGGTGAGGCGGCAAGGTCGACAGATCACGCGTTCTCAATCGGGCCGATTTCGGAAAAGATTTCGAGAGTCCTTGATCGGGTGGATGACAAGGGCGCGCCGCTACCAGGTTACAAGGGAGGAAAGATTTTTAAAAACGAGGATGGGCTCTTACCCGGGACCCCTGGGGTCACCTATCGAGAGTGGGACGTGAACCCTTACGTCAAGGGGTCGACCGCGGACCGGAGCGTCTTATCACTGGTAGTGATGGGTCCGCCTACTTCACAGGCGATCACTATGATACATTCATCCTTATCCGAGGAGCGACAGGATGGCTGACATTCGAAGGCTACTAAGGGCGGATCCGGAGCACTGGCTATTTCTCTTTGAAGGTGGTCGCCAGGCGATCAACTCTGCGGTGTGGGGTTGGGCGGAGTCGGGACTGACCGCTCGGATTGTGCGTGGGCGCAAGATGCGAACGCTTGAGGGGGTTTTCAACGAGTTCGCGGCTGCGTTGCAGTTCCCACTCTACTTCGGTGAAAACAGAGACGCCTTCCATGAATGCATTGCTGAACTGGAAGGCTTGCCGGCTGGGCAGGGCTATGTCGTGATGGTTACGGAGCCAGACCAGCTACTCGCGGACGAGGGAACAGGGGAGCTGGATTCGCTTGTGCGTTCGCTGAAATCTGCGGCTGAGATATGGGCAAGTCCGGTCGAACTCGGGGAGTGGTGGGACCGGCCTGCGGTCCCGTTTCATGTGGTGCTCGCTGGGGACAGTGACGTGGTCAAGGTTGCGGCGCGACGATGGTCAAGTGTGGGTGTTCTTCCGACGTCCTTGGGACACTGTTGATCACAGGGAAGTGTCAGCGATCTAATGAGGTTTTCTCGGTAAGTTGATCTTTGGTTTGTGGTCCTTGGCCGTGCAACAGATCTTTTCGTTGCACGCCAAGAAGAAAGGCCTCCACCGGAAGGCGGGGCCGCCGGTGCATGACGACCTGGTGCGCCGCGAGTTCACCGCCGCCGCACCGAACCTGACATGGTTGACCGACATCACCGAGCACCCCACCAGCGAAGGGAAACTCTACCTGTGCGCGATCAAGGACTGCCACTCCAACAAGATTCTCGGCTACTCCATCGACTCGCACATGCGGGTCTCACTCGCAGTCGCGGCGCTGCGTAACGCGATCGCGCTGCGCGACCCGGCCGGCGTCGTGGTCCACTCCGACCGTGGAGCCCAATTCCGATCGGCAGCCTACCGGCGCCTGTTGCGCGCTCACGGACTGACCGGATCGATGGGCCGGGTCGGCGCGTGCGGCGACAACGCCGCGATGGGCAAACACCGCAAGCACGGGGTGAACGTGCAGGTCATCGCCTCACCGGACGGCACCATCCTGTGGGTGTCCGGTGACCTGCCCGGCGCCACGCATGACACCGCGGCCGCCGGATCTGGAAATATTCTCGCCGCCCTGCGCGACGCCGGGCTGATCGCGTTGGGCGACAAGGGTTACCACGGCTACGACCCGACCGGAGAACACGTGATCACGCCGTACAAGGGCCGCAACAAGCCCGAATCGCAAACCGACGCCAACCGGGCCCACGCCCGGCACCGCGGCCCCGGTGAACGCGCCAACGCCCAGCTCAAGACCTGGCGCATCCTACGCAAACTCCGCAACTGCCCACGCCGCGCCGACCGCCTGACCAAAGCCACCCACGTCCTACAGAACCACGAACCCGCGAACGGATGAAAAAGGCTCATTGCTGTGCGAGTGATGGAGCAAAGTGGTGGACGAACAAACTATTATCGAATCAGCGTTCCTGGCAAGGCAGGCCTACACGGTTTCTGGTATCGCCTCGACCGATCGAGCCCTGACCCATATCGACATAAGTGATAATTCATTGGAAGATATTCTCAATATAATTAACAAAATACGAGGAGGAAGTTAGTGCGCACGGACGCCCTTTGGGGTGGCACGCTGAACGAAATAGCTGTCGACTTGGAAAAGCATGACGCAAAATTGACGGTTACGGTTGTTGAAGCTGGACAGGAGTCCAATCACGAGCTCTGGTGCAGGCGCTTCACCGATCTGCGCCTTTTCAATGGACTGCCTGCAAGATGGGATTATGCAGAATTGACCGAAGTTCACGTTCGTTTCGACAGTGCTTCGTCAACTTGGTTGCTCGAAGCAATCTTGTGGTCAGATGAGGCTGGTTTAGCGGTCAGATGTGCGGAGCTGATCATGGACGGTGAGCCGATTCTTGCATCAGCCTGAGCGACAACGTGGGGCTGGTGAAGGGTTCTGTGACATCTGAGTTCGCTTGTCGAGAGTCAAGCGTGGAAGGATGCCATCGTGCCCAAGCCTTATCCGCGTGAGTTCCGTGAGGACGTGGTCCGGGCCGCGCGTAACCGTGAGCCGGGTGTGACGATTGAGCAGGTCGCCAACGACTTCGGGGTTCATCCGATGACGGTGCAGAAGTGGCTGCGACAGGCTGATGCCGAGGATAGGGTCAAACCCGGCCTGACCGCTGATGCTGCGGCCGAGTTGCGAGAGCTCAAGCGTCGGCACCACCGCGAGCTACACCTATGACCGTAACCGGCTGACTTCGGTCACCACGGGTGGGGCGACGGCCTCCTACAACTACGACCCCTATGGCCGCCTGTTCGGTGTCAAGTCCGCGGGGGAGATGTTGGAGGCGTGGGTCTATGACGGGTTCGACCGCACTACCACCCATCACAGGCGCACCGATGCGGGCGGCATCCAGACAAGCACCTACACCTACGATCCCCTCGACCGGACGGGGTCGAAGACCAGCGGGACTGAGACGACCGACTTCGCCTACCTGGGCCTGACGGACAAGGTCATCACCGAAGAAATTTCTGGACAGGTTCAGCGTTCGTATGCCTACGACGCCTGGGGCGGGCGGCTGTCGCAGCTGAAGCATGACACCGACGGCACCGGCCCGGAAACCGATGAGCGGTCGTTCTACGGCTTCAACCCGCACACCGATGTCGAAACGTTGACCAAGCCCAACGGTGACACGCGGGCCACCTACGGCTACACCGCCTACGGCAAGGACGACGAGGAAGCGTTCACCGGGATCGATAAGCCGGATGCGCAGAACCCGGGCTGGGAGCCCTACAACGTCTACCGGTTCAACGGCAAACGCTGGGACCCTGAGGGGCCTCGAAGATCCTGGACAGGGGCCCAATTAGGGTTATCCTGTGAGGAATCGAGGGGAACGGGTCAGTGGCACGACCGAGTAATTAGAGCTTGTCTCATTTGGTGAGTTTTTTGTAGCAGGTGAGGGTGGCGGCCAGTGTGAGGAAGGCGAGGTAGTGGCTGGGTTTGTGTTCGTAGCGGAGGGTCAGTCGCCGGTAGCCGGTGAGCCAGGCGATGGACCGTTCGATCACCCACCGGTGTTTGCCGAGTTTCTCGCTGTTGTCGATGCCCTTGCGGGCGATACGCGGGATGATGCCGCGGCGACGTAGCCAGACACGCAACTGGGGGATGTCGTAGGCCTTGTCCGCGTGCAGTTTGGCCGGTTTCCGGCGCCGGAGTCCCCGGCGGGATCGGATTGCGGGCAGCGCGTTGACCAGTGGCTTGAGCGCGTGGCTGTCGTGGGTGTTGGCTGCGGAGATCCCGACCGTCAAGGGCATGCCGGCCCGGTCGGACAGCACGTGGATCTTCGAGCCGGGCTTGCCGCGATCGACCGGGCTCGGACCGGTCAGGCCGCCCCCCTTTTGGCCCTGACGGATGCTCCGTCCAGGACCGCGCGCGACCAGTCGATCAGCCCTTGGCCACCCAGTTCGTCCAGCACCGCCTGGTGCACCTGCCTCCACAACCCGACCTCGGTCCACTTGGTGAACGTCCGATGCGCCGTGGGTACCGACACCCCGAACGACGGCGGCAGGTGTCGCCACGCACAACCGCTGGTCAAAACGAACACGATGGCCGTGAACACCGCCCGCGGATCCGTCCGCGCCCGGCCGCCACCCTGCGGACGCTCCTTCGCCGGTGGAATCAGCGGTTCCACCAACACCCACAGTTCGTCGGGCACCAACCGTTGCGACAGCGAGTCGATCACAGCACAAGATCATGACAGCCCAACGACAAAGAACCAAACGAGACACGCTCTAAGATCCACAACTGGAAAAAACCCAACGAAGTGTTCACCGAACTCTTCGAAACGGATGCTTCCACCACCTGAACTCGCCGCCGACTCACCAAAACAATGCGTCAGGAACCCTTACGCTCTCGGATTTTTGCCTCCCTCGCCAGCCAATGTTCGAAAGCAGTCGGATCAACCGGGCCGCCATCAGCCTCCCGCGGCGGTCTACCCTCTCGGATCTTGGCCACACTCGTCAGCCAATCTTCCCAAGCAGCCGGATCGAAGGGGCCGCCATCAGCCTCGATCTCGGTGTCACCAATAAGGGTGATCAGGTCGTCGCCAGCCCGTTGGGCAAACTGCCAGATAAAGTCAGTCATCGCCAGGAATGCCTCATGCGGAGTAAGGAGATCTTGCTCTGGTTGAGGGTTATCGGGGGGTGTCATTGAGGCCTCCATTGGTGATCTCGCCATTGCGAACCTCTGCCCACACCTGGGTTCCGTCAGGAAGGATCCTAAAATATCTATAAAGAAGTGTACCATCCTTCAGCGGATCCGTCTGGCGGAGGTTCGCCGGGTCGAGAGCGCTCTTGATTAGAGCTCGATTTTCAGCGGTGTCCTCAGCTAGGTGTCCAGGTGCATTTCGGAAAATGTGTGATGTGTTGCTTCGGAAGCCGATCTGCGCGAGTTCGTCCACGGAGTCTGCGGCTTTGCCGATTGCTTTGGCGGCTTTGCTGGTGGGGATCAGGTTGGCTGCGAGCCATGCGCAGCCTTCTGGGTCGCCTTCTGCGCAGTTGGCGATATCGGCGATGGGGGATAGTTGGTAGAGGAATTTGGCGAAGGGTTCGGCGTCTTGGAAGGTGGGGTGTCTGGTGGTGCCTGCGTAGCAGCTGTCGGTGCTTCGGTTAATGAGTGTGCAGACCTTCTGCCAGGCCATTTGACTCTTCCCGGCCAGGGCGATCGCGTCGCGGGTGGACAGCTCGCCGTTGCCCTCGTAACCAACCGGGCGGAGGAAGCGTTGTTCTTCGCGGTTCAGATCGGCCCCAGCGCAGGCTGCTCAAGTGCCGCTCTCGCCGCCAATCGCTCTTGCGTCGTACTGCCGGAGATACGCTTTTCCATGCCGCAGTCGATGCCGTCGGGTGCGGTGCAGCTGATATGCCCGTCGATTTCGATGCGGCTGATGGGGTTGCCGCCCGCGAAGGTGTAGCGGTTGCCGGTGTAGGGGTCGGTGGCCAGGTTGAGGTCGGCCAGTGCGCCGGTGTAGGTGTCGCGGGTGAGGAACCGGTTCAGGCCGGGGTTGTAGTCCCGAAAGCCCATGGCAGGTCGATCGCACCGGGCAGGTGCTTTGCGAGTACAAGAATACGATGGGTCCCGATGGCCAACTCGGGACCGAGTGGGTGCGTGGTGGACCGTAAGCTCTCCGAGGCGCTGCGGCGCGCGCTGGAAGGTGACGCGAACGCCCTCGTCGACATCTCGACAGCTGATCACCTCTCGGTACGAGAAGCCGCGAGATCGATCGGAGCACCGTTGATTGTCACGCGAGTCGCCGCAGTCAGCATCCTGCGGGGTCTGATGTGTCAAATGTAGGGGCTCAGGACATCCTTGACGGTTTGTTCTCAGCAGATGCTTGACGCCCCAGAGCTGTTCGTGATCTTGTTCTGCGCGCGCGTGGTGGTTGGCGGATGGGCGGGTTGTGGATCAGCAGGCGGTGGTGGAGTACCGGTATCGGGCGGTGTCGAGGTTTTGGGTGGTTCGCCGATCAGCGAGGTCGCGGTCCGCTACGGCACGACACGGCAGTCGGTGGATACCTGGCGGAGGCGGTTCAAGGCCGAGGGGATGACCGGGCTGGCTGATCGTTCCCGGCGGCCACATACGAGTCCGACGAAGGTCAGTCCCGAGGTGGAGGCGTTGATCTGCCGGTTGCGTCGCGAGAATCCCCGGTGGGGAGCGCGCCGGATCAGTCATGAACTGGCCGGTCACGATCTTGCGGTGGTGCCGTCTCGGGTGACAGTGCATCGGGTGTTGACCCGCAACGGGATGGTCGATCCGCAGGCCCAGCAACACAAACGCAAGTACAAGCGGTGGCAGCGGCAGACTCCGATGCATCTGTGGCAGCTCGATATCGTCGGCGGGGTCCCGCTGGCCGACGGTCGTGAGTGCAAGCTGCTGACCGGAATCGACGACCATTCACGGTTCATCGTGATCGCCACCGTGCTGGTCACGCCGTCCGCGCGAGAGGTGGCTGAGGCGTTCACCGCGGCCATGCGCCGCTACGGCGTGCCCGCGGAAGTGCTGACCGATAATGGAGGTCAGTTCACCGGCCGCTATCTCAAGCCGCTGCCGGTGGAGGTGTTGTTCGAGAAAATCTGCCGCGACAACGGCATCAAACAGCGTCTGACCAAGCCGCGGTCACCGACGACAACGGGCAAGATCGAGCGGTTCCACAAGACGCTGCGCACCGAGTTCCTCGACCATGTCGCGCCCTTCGAGTCGACTGCGGCGGCGCAAGAGGCCATCGACGCCTGGATCGCCTCCTACAACCAGCAACGGCCGCACCAGGCACTGGACATGGCGGTTCCCGCGAGCTTGTTCCGCCCCAACGGGCCGACCCGTCTCGAGCCCGCCGACCCGCCACAGCAGCAGTCGGCGTCGCTGGTGATCGACGTGATCGAGCCGCCGCGGCATTCCGACGGGGACGGTGCGGCCGTGGAGTTCGACGTCCGGGTCTCACCTAGCGGAGACGTGCAGATCCGGTCCGGATGCCAAGTCGTGTCGTTGCATCAGAGCATGGCCGGCCGCACCGTCACGGTCTGGGCCGATCTGCGCAGCATCCACCTCAGCTACGACGGTCATGTCATCCGGACCGTCGCCTCCCGGCTACGGCCGGAAGACTACCTGGCGATGCGCGGCGCCCGACGAGCCGGGCCCGCACCTGAGCGCCCAGCACTACGCCGCGCCAACGGCACAGCCGTCCTCCAGCCCGGCCAAGCCGTCGAGATCGACCGCGCGGTCAAAAAGGACGGCATCGTCACCATCGGCGGCACCAACCACCTTGTGGGGTTCGCCTGGGCCAGACGCCGGGTCACCCTGCGGCTGGACGGGCACCTGCTGCACGCCGTCGCCGACAACGCCCTGATCGGCACCTGGCCCTGCCCCATCGACGCCGACAAGATCCGCCGGCTTCGCGGCACCCGGATACCCTCCACACCTCTGCCACCGCCCCCGCTGCCCGCTGGATCCCTTCGCGCGCAACGAAAAGTCCACGCAAGCGGACGCATCATGGTCGCCGGCCAGGGCATCAAACTCGGCCCACGTCACCGCGGCAAGATCGTCACCGTCGTCATCGAAGACACCCACCTGCGCATCCTCCACGGCGAAGAGGAGATCGCAGTCCGCCCCCGCCGAAGCACCAAACCCATCACCCGGCTCCACGTCACCGCAGCCGGCGCCAAGCTCGACGAACGTCAAGCATCTCCTGACGACAAACCGTCAAGGATGTCCTGAGCCCATACACCGACATGATCGACGGCCGATTCTCGCCCGCGGCTACCCAGGCTTGGGCGTCATTCGTGCGGCGCGGCTTCGTCGAAGGCACCGCGAACGGTCCGATCCAGCCAATCGACATCAAGTTCGAGGACGCCTGGGAGGATGCGAGCTCTGCCGCCAGTCTCAAGACTGGACGAGATCGGCGACATGATCGACGGCGAAATCACCACCGGTGAAGCGCCCGATCTGCTGCAGATCCTCGGGAACCATGAACCGGGTCGTCTCCGCCTTCGTCGGCTTGATCGGGAGTGTCAGTGTTCGCGATCTTTGTGAGTGATCGGTCACCTTGTTAACGGCGTGAAGTTCGACGGCTTCGTGGTTGACCGATATCACCGAGCATCCCACCGGTGAGGGTGAACCGTCGCGGGTATGTATGGGAGATCGGTTGCTCGCCCTGACGGGCCAGCTCAACGGCACGACGACGGAACTCAGGCGGGTGAGGAGCAGGCACAGCGACATCCTTCCTGGTGACCAACGGTCACCTCAGATCGGGTATCCGTGCTACGGGGCCAAGCTCAGTTGCAGTACTAGCCATCCAGGTTGGCAAAGGCTCACTGACATCACGATCGTCGACCGGCAGCTGGCCGTTCGCTTCATCGGCGCCACCCTTCCAGCGTCGTTCGCTCGGTGACGCCGTATGAGGTGCCCGGGCAGATCCTCTGAAGCTCGTCGAAGAAGAAGATCCCAGCTCGAGCAACCTCTTCGAAGAGATCATCCTCGGGCACCGCGGAGGATCGTTCGATCGACTCGCCATCAAACACTCGGATGAGAACTGTTCCCGCCCCAGCCGACTCCGCTGAGAATGCGATCGGCTGATCTGGGAAACCACACTTGCCCGAGCCGGTGCGCCTGTAGTCGTCAAGGGCATGAACGATGAGCGGCCAGAGCCAGTTGACGTCGTCCCAGAGGTCCGCGCCGAGCAGTTCCGTCCCGTCGATCACCAGACTGATGGCTCCGGCGACGTGCTCAGGGTCGCCGTCATACCGTTCGAGGTTGTCAACGGATACGAACCCGGTTTCGAGGCGCACCAAAGTTGCGATCTTGACTCTGGTCATGGAAGCACTCCTGGGTAGAACTGCCTAATCCGTCCACCGGATACGCCGAGCACGTAATCGATTCCGTCGACCGTGCCCTGGACCTGGCGCGTTCCGGCGCCGATGTTGATCAGTTGGTCCCGGTTCTGTCTGGCGACGGCGCCGATGGCGTTCTCCACATCCGCGATGCTCATCGAGTCGTCGAAAAACGTCTGCCGGGCCTTGGTGGTGCCGTCCCAGTAGCTGGGATGATGCCGTTGAAGGATGTGCGACAGGCCCGACTTGTCTAGCTGGAACTGGACGTTCCCGAAATGGTACCGTCGGCTCGACCAATCTCGAAGGGCGGTCAAGCAGTCGTTGTGGATGAGGATGTCGTTCTGGCCGATGTGGTAGGTGTGGATGCCCTCGATGCTGAGGTTGTAGGCTAGTCCGTCGCGTGCCGTCCCGAGCCGGAGTCCGGACACCGTGATGACCTGGCCTTCTGCTCCCAGGACCTGCTCGCCCGGGCTGAGTTGGTCGGCGCGTTCGAATCGCTGGTCGGTGGCGGACCAGAACGGGTGGTCTTCGGTGGTGGTGATGACGTCTCCCGCAACGACGAGGTCGATGACGGTGTCGTTGTGGACGAAGACGTGTGTGACGCGTTTGGCGACTTGTTCGCCGGTTTCGGGGTCGGTGGCGATGACCCAGTCGCCGACCTTGACGTCCTCGATGGGTTTGCGGCTGCCATCGGCCATGAGAACGGTGGTCTCACCAGTGAACGAACACCGCTTTGCACGGCTGTTCGGGATGTCGACTCGCCCGAGTTTGGTGACCAACCCGCCGATCGTGCCGAAGACTTCCCCGATGCCGCGGCCGATGGCTTCACCTTCGCGTCCGGCTTGCCAATGTTCGGCGATAGGGTCGACGATGCTGTTCCACATCGCTGCCGAGGTACCCAGCGGGTCGCTGGTCACCTGCTCTACAACCCCACCGAGCGCCGCCATATTGTGCCCGCACTCCGCAGAGGAGAAGCTTCTGCACTCCCAAATGTTGTAACCAGTGGCCCAAAGATCGTTCCAGGCTTCAGTAGAAACCTCGTCAAAGCCCCGAGCGGCACCGACAGCCTTGTCAACGGTCCATCCTGCCGCATCACCGACGGCTTCTGTCGCAGAACTCGCGGCATCACCAATGGCCTCGGCAGTGTCTTCGATCCAGTCCCACCAATGCCCGTCGATCTCGATGCGGCTGATGGGGTTGCCGCCCGCGAAGGCGTAGCGGTTGCCGGTGTAGGGGTCGGTGGTGAGGTTGAGGTCGGCCAGTGCGCTGGTGTAGGTGTCGCGGGTGAGGAAGCGGTTCAGGCCGGGGTTGTAGTCCCGAAACCCCATGTCAGGTTGATCGCACCGGGGAGGTGCTTCGCGAGCACAAGAATACGATGGGTCCCGATGGCCAACTCGGGACCGAGTGGGTGCGTGGTGGACCGTAAGCTCTCCGAGGCGCTGCGGCGCGCGCTGGAAGGTGACGCGAACGCCCTCGTCGACATCTCGACAGCTGATCACCTCTCGGTACGAGAAGCCGCGAGATCGATCGGAGCACCGTTGATTGTCACGCGAGTCGCCGCAGTCAGCATCCTGCGGGGTCTGATCGACGGCCGATTCTCACCCGCGGCTGCCCAGGCTTGGGCGTCATTCGTGCGGCGCGGTTTCGTTGAAGGCACCGGGGGCGGTCCGATCCGGCCAATTGATATCGAGTTCGAGGACGCCTGGGAGGATGCGATCTCTGCCGCTGTCTCAAGGCTGGACGAGATTGGCGACATGATCGACGGTGAAGTCACCACCGGTGAAGCGCTCGACCTGCTGCAGCTCCTCGGGGAACCATGAACCGAGTCGTCTCCACCATCGTCGACTTTGATCGGGAATGTCCGCGATCTTCGTGCGTGGTGGGTCACCTTGCTAACGGCGTGAAGTTCGACCGCTTCGCGAACGAGATACTCGAGGAGGCGAAGGTCCTGGCTAACGCGATGGGTCTACGACGGGTTCGACCGCACTACCACCCATCACAAGCGCACCGATGCGGGCGGCATCGAGACGAGCACCTACACCTACGATCCCCTCGACCGGACGGTGTCGAAGACCAGCGGGACTGAGACGACCGACTACGCCTACCGGGCACCGGCTCCAACGACCAGCCCGGCTCGTCGTCGTTGATCGATGGGATCGTGCGTGAGGGTGCTCGGCGGATGCTGGACGAGGCGTTGCGGGCAGAGGTGGACGTCTATGTCGCGCAGTTCGCTGGCGAGCGCGACGAGGGCGGTCACCGGCTGGTGGTGCGCAACGGCCACCACGAGCCGCGCGAGGTGTTGGCCAGTCCCACGGCCACCGCCCCGTGCAGCGGGCTGTATCAACCCGAGCCACGCAGTCAGGAAGGCCATGACTCCCGCAAAGAATCTGATCACGGGACCTCCGGGCACCAATCGCGCCACGAGGCATGCGTTGCCATCGCTGGCGACACGGAGAGTACGTAGTCACACGCGACTCGAGCGAGGGCCCGCGCCGCGCCCAGAAGATCGCTGCGAAGCACAGTCACGCGGGTTGCCGCGAGCGAACTCGCAACTGCCAAGTGGTCGCCGTCACGAGCGATAGAGAGAACCCCTCCATCTTCCAACGTGACCGTCCCCGACTCGCCATGCCCGAGCTCTGAAACGGTCCTGAGCAACTGACTCGCGAATCCGAGCGCGGGCAATGGCCTCCGGTCCGAGTAGACACCAGGGAATGCCAAGAGTTCCTGTCCGTCAATGTTGAGCCGAACGAGCACGACAAAGTACGTGTGCTCGATTGCCGCGGCCGGAGCTGACTCGGCGCCGGCATCGGCGTCGGCGTCGTAGTCGGGGGCCGGGAGCAGGGAGAGTTCGATCATGGCCATGGAATCGGATAGGAGGTGATGACGGATCCGGTCTCATCGGTGACCACCCGGATTCCGCTAGTCGAGTTTCCTGCGAGGTCGGTACCGATGGTGCGACCGACACTGGTATCGAGCACGCGGGATGCTCCCTCCACTCGCCACGTGCCCCCTCGCGCGACGGCGTCGTTGATCGCTCCTCGGATCTCAATATACCCCATGCCACGAGAGAATTTCGAAGCTGGTTTCGTTGTGAGCGAGTTGAACGAATGTCGGCGGAGGATGTGCTCCAAGCCATACTTCGAGTTGCCCAACGGAACCTGCACGCTCGCAGGTAGTGCACGTGCCCCGGCGTTTGCGGTGTTCGCCGTGTTGTTTACGGCTTTGCCGAGGTGTTTGCCGAGTGTGGTGAGGTTTCCGAGGATGGGGATCATGGCGGCGCAGGACGCAGCGGCGTTGAGGTTGTCGCCTTCGGCTCCGTACCAGGCACAGTTGGCGCCGTCGAAGAGCTCACCGAATCCGGGGACTTGGCCAGCCACGTCCAACGCGCCGTGACCCAGTTCAGCGACGCTCAGTTCGATGTCGTGGTCGACTGCGCAAGCGCCGTACTTGCGCATGCACCCTTCGTACGACGAAGGCGCAGTACCCGCCGCTGCGGTGCGTGTCGAGGAACCACTCGGCTCGCCGCTGTCGCCGTAGAAGTTGCTCCAGCTGGCGCGGTCCGTCATGCCGCAGTCGATGCCGTCGGGTCCGGTGCAACTGATATGCCCATCGATCTCGATGCGGGTGATGGGGTTGCCGCCCGCGAAGGCGTAGCGGTTGCCGGTGTAGGGGTCGGTGGCCAGGTTGAGGTCGGCCAGGGCGCTGGTGTAGGTGTCGCGGGTGAGGAAGCGGTTCAGGCCGGGGTTGTAGTCCCGAAACCCCATGTCGTAGCTACCGGAGTGGGGGTCCCAGCGTTTGCCGTTGAACCGGTAGACGTTGTAGGGCTCCCGGCCCGGGTTCTGCGCATCCGGCTTATCGATCCCGGTGAACGCTTCCTCGTCGTCCTTGCCGTAGGCGGTGTAGCCGTAGGTGGCCCGCGTGTCACCGGTCTCGGTGGTCAGCGTTTCGACGTCGGTGTGCGGGTTGAAGCCGTAGAACGAATCCTCGTCGACCTCGGGGCCGGTGCCGTCGGTGTCATGCTTCAGCTGCGACAGCCGCCCGCCCCAGGCGTCGTAGGCATACGACCGCTGAACCTGCCCAGAAATTTCTTCGGTGATAACCTTGTCCGACAGACCCAGATAGGCGAAGTCGGTCGTGTCCCCACCGCTGGTCTTCGAGGTGGTGCGGTCCAGCGGATCGTAGGTGTAGGTGCTCGTCTCGATGCCGCCCGCATCGGTGCGCTTGTGATGCGTGGCGACCCGGTCGAACCCGTCGTAGACCCACGCCTCCAACATCTCCCCCACGGACTTGACACCGAACAGGCGCCCGTAGGGGTCGTAGTTGTAGGAGGCCGTCGCCCCGCCCGTGGTGACCGAGGTCAGCCGGTTACGGTCATAGGTGTAACTCGCCGTCGTACCGTCCACGGTTTGCTCGATGATGTTGCCACCCGCATCGTGAACGTAGTCCTCGTCCTCCAACACCGCACCCGTGGCCGCGTCCTTCTTCGTCACATGCGCGATACGGTCCTGCGGGTCATAGGTGTACTCCCGCACCCGATCCAAATACGCGCTCGGATCATCCGCGTTCTGCACCTTGGAGGCATCGCGGGTGCGGTGCCCATTCGCGTTGTAGACCAGATCATGCCGGGCCACCAGGGTGGCGTCGGTCTTCTTCTCCACCTGCGAAGCCAGCGCCCCATCGCGATAATAGGTATAGTCCACCGCGTTGCCGTTGGCCTTGGTCTCCCGCAACACCTGCCCACGCGCCGTATAGGTATAGCCGGTGACCTTGGGAGACTGTCCGGTTTCGGTATTGGTCACCTTCGAAACCAGATCACGCGAGTTGTACTCGAACGCCGCAGTCTGGGAGTCATGATCCCGGGACAGCGGGTTGCCGTTGGCGTTGTAGGTGTAGCTGGTGGTGTTCCGCAGTGCGCCGGCGAGTTTTTCCTCGACCTTGGCCAGCTGGTTGAGGCCGTTGTAGGTCATGGCGTAGGCGTCGGCCTTCGCGCCGGAACTGTCGTCGGACAGGCTGGAGAGGTTGCCGTTGGCGTCGTAGCTGTAGCCGAAGGTCTTGGCCTCGGTGTCGGTGTCACCGGAGTTGTCGCGGACAAGCTTGACCGCGTCGGCTGCCACCAACCCGTCAGCGTTGTCCGAGAGGGTGACGCTTTGCCCGGCGCCACCGTTGAACTGCCAACTGCCGAGGCTGACCCACTGCCCGGCCTGCTGGGTCTGGTTGACCGTGACCGGATACTGCCCACCATCACCAGGTGAGACGGTGTACCTCGCGTTCGTGGCCTTCGCGGTGTCGGGGTACTTGACGAACACCTCATAGCTACCCGCATCGGGCAGCACGAGGTTCCACCGGAACGTAGCGCCTCCGGTGCCGGCGGGCGCGGTGCGGTAGTTGTGGCCGTGGAAGCCGCCACCCGCGGTCGAGACGTCCCAGACACCGGTGGTGGTGACGTCTTGGGTGTCGGAATTATCGGCCAGCGCAACCCGCAACCCGACCGGCACACCATCATCGGAGCGCGACTCAAGCTTGCCGTCGGGAAAATAACCCCAGGTCATCGTGCGCGAGGACGACCCGCCCGCCGAGGTCAGGGTGCGAGTGGTCTGCTGGCCGAGCGGGTTGTAGTCGTAGCTGGTAGCGATGCCCCACGGGTCGGTCGAGGAACGGATCCACCCGTTGTCGTAGTGCTCGTAGGTCGTGGTGTTGCGCAGCGACTGGCCCGCCGACGGCGGCGCGGAGACCTCGGTCAGGTTGCCCACCGCGTCATAGGCGTAGCGGATCACGTCCGCGGTGTTGTAACGCGCGTCGTCGGGATCGTAGGCGGAGTGCTTCTCGATGGGGCGGTTGAGCTTGTCGTAGACGGTGCGGGTGGCGAAATCGTCCGGGTCCGCGGGGGTGTCCACCCCGCGTGGGGTGATGACGCGGGTCTGGTTGCCCACCTGGTCATACTCGAACCGGGTGGTGCGGGCGATGACGCCGCCGCTGCCGTCGCCCTTGTGCGGCACCCGTACTTCGGTGACCTTCGCCCGCTGGTCGTAGACGTAGGTGGTGGTGTTGTTCTCCGCGTCCGTCGTGGTCACGACGTTGCCGTCGAGGTCGTAGGACTGCTTCGTCACGTTCCCCCCGGCATCGGTGACCGAAACCTGCCGGTGGTTGGCGTCGTAGCCGTACTTGGTGGTGTAGTCGGCTGTGTCCGGAGTGGCGTTCTTGCGGGGGTCGACGACGGTCACCAGGTTGCCGACGTTGTCGTAGTCATAGGTGATGACGTCGCCTGCGGCGTTGGTGGCCCTGGTGAGCTGGTTGATCGCGTCGTAGGCGTAGCGGGTGACGTAGTCGTCCTGGTCGGTCGGGGTGAGCGTGCCCAGCGGCTGAGTCTCCGAGACCAGGTTGCCGACCTTGTCGTAGGCGAACGTGGACTTGCGCTCCGGCCCGGTCGGCGTGTCCTTGGGTTCGGTGACCGTGGTGAGCTGGTCGGCGGCGTCGTAGGTGGCGGTGGTGACCGCACCGTTGGGGGCGGTCGACCGCGTGACATTGTCGTTCGCGTCATACACCGGCGCCGGGGTGGTGATCACCTCACCCGCCGCTGCGTCTTTGGGAGTAGTGGTCTCCAGCGGTCGGCCGAAGACGTCGTAGGTCATGGTGGTGGTGGCGCCCGCGGCGTTGGTGGCTTCGGTGACCTGGCCGCGCTCGTCGTAGACCACAGTGGACGTTTCGTCGAGTGCGTTGGTGGTGCTTCGGGGGTAGCCGGCGGGGTGGTAGTCGCCGTAGGTGGTGGTGTTGCCGTTCGCGTCGGTGGCGGTGAGCAGCTGGCCATACTGGTCGTAGCCGTAGCTGGTCTGGTAGTCATCGCCCACGCCGGTAGTGGCCACGCCTTTGGGGTCGGTGACCGTGGTGAGGTTGCCGTTGCCGTCGTAGCCGAACTCCCAGCGGTGCCCTTCCGGGGTGACCTTCGCGGTCAACTCGGCCGTGTGGCCAGCCAGACCGGTCTGATACTCCAGCGTGGTCGCAGGTGTGTTGTTGGCGACGGCTTCGGCATCACGGATCGAGGTGGGGTAACCGGTCTTGGGGTCGTAGGTCCACGTCGAGACGGCACCGTTCGCTTCGGTGAGCGAGACGACGTTGTTGTCGGCGTCCCAGCCCAGCTGGGTGGTTTCGTTCCTGGCGTTGGTGGTGCGGATCGGCCTGCCGTAGCCGTCCATGCGGTAGCTGGTGGCGTGCCCTTCGGCGTCGGTGACAGTGGATTCCATCTCCGAGCCGGTGGAACCGTCCGGGTCGGTGTAGGCGAAGTCAGTGGCGTCACCGAGCCGGTCGGTCAGGGTTTGTGCCTTCCACTTGTCCAACGGATCGACCGGCGCCTCGTAGTAGGCCAGGTCCGTGGTGTTGCCGCGCGGGTCGGTGACGGCCACGAGTTTGACGTTCTTGTTGCCCTGGGTGGCGTCGTAGCCGAAACCGAATGTCTTGGCCTTCGCGGTGCCCGCGCCGTCCACGATCTCGGTGAGCAGGCCTTTGTCGTCGTAGCCGAAGGTGAGTGTGCGGCCGGAAATGTCGGTGATGGACTGCACCATGTCCAGCAGGTGCGGGTTGTTGGTCTCGCCCTTCTCCCAGTAGTCCAGCCGCAGAGTCTTGCGCCCGGTGGGGTCGGTGACGTAGGCGAGGAACTTGCGCGGCTGGTTGTGGGACTTGCGCTCGGTGTAGGTGAAGGTCTGGGTGTTGCCGTTGCGGTCCACCACCGCGGACAGCCAGCCCTGCTCGTCGAAGAAGAACTGGGTGCGATCCGGGCGGGTCAGCGACCAGCGGCGGGCGGCATCGTTGCCTTCGTGGCGCCGCACGTACAGGTGCACCCCCGCGGGCGGATCGTAGGTCCACACCGCGGGATCGGTGGAGCCGTGCTTGTCGAGGGTGAACACATGCGAGGTGCCGTCCCCGTCGGGCACGGTGATCCGGGTGGGGTAGTCCTGCCCCCGGGGATGCAACTCCAGCGAGGTGCCCAAGCGCGCCAGCCCGGAGGCGGCCAGCGACCACCCGTAGCCCATGGAGGTGGCCGAGGTGTCCATGCTGTTGTAGGTCAGCCGCACGAACGTCGACAGCCCGCGACCGGGGTTGGACAGCGCGTCGTAGGAGAACACGGTGTTGCCCGCGTACTGGTTGACCAGCACGTTCGACCCGGCGCCGGTAGCCGTGCCCGCGTAGGAGTAGAACTTCTCCAGACCCAACTGGTCACTGGTGGGGTCCTCCACCGTGACGTTCTGCTCCAGGGGCGGGATGCCCGCCGTGTCCGACAGCCACGTGCCGCCCGCGGTGTCACGCAGATCCCAGGCCAGCACGAACTGTTCGCGCTTGTTGCCCGCATCGCTCTGAATGGGGGTTTTCACCTTCGCCTGCACGGTGACGGTGCCCTGCGGCGGCACATCCGCGGGCAACGCGGTCTCCAGCCGGTTCCCGCCGGTGGTGGCATCGGTGCCGTCGGGCAGGCTCCACCGGTAGGACAGCGCGCGATCCGTCGCCGACCAGGTCGTGCTCGTGGTGTTGGTCAGCGTCACCGGGATCGTGTACTCATCGCCGGGGATCATCCGCATCGAAGGGGTGTCCGGGGCGTGGTAAGTGCCGGGCGCGGTTGGCTCGGTGTAGGTGACCACCAGGTTGGGCCGCAGCTGCGGCTCGGCGGCCTCGTCGGAGAGGAACAGGGTGCGTTGGGTGTCGATCGTGTCGTTCAGCCGCGCGATCAGACCGTGGTTGCTGGCCGGGTCGGACACCCACCCCTGCACCGCGTCCGAGACATCCCACCAGTTCCAGCGAGGATCGTTGCTGATCGTGTCGATCTGGTCGGACAAGGCGCCGTAATCGCCTCCGCCGCTGGACCATGCCGTGCCCGCCGAGGCCTGGTTCCAACTCGCCTCGTCTTCCACGAACGACCGCGTCAGCGGGTGCACGTTGACGCGCGCCCCCGAGCCGTAGGAATAGAACCCCCACAGCCCGAACTCGGCGGACTCCACCTGCGCGTTCGCCGGGATACCGGACAGGTCCGGGAAGCGGATCACCGAGCGGGTGGTGCCGTAGGTGGAGCTGTTGATCCCCACCGACAGCCACGGCTGCCCACCCAGACTGTTGAGGTTGGTGTTCGGCTGCGCCGACGACAGCGTGGTCGCGTCCGCTCCGCCGTGGAAGATCCGGGTGGTGCGCCCGGCCTTCGGTAGCCTGGCCACCTGCGTCGGCCCGGGAATCAGCTGGCCGTCCCGTGTCTTGGCCGCCACCATGTAGTAATACGCGTTGCCGAACGGATCCGGCGAGTCCGCCGGTGTCGGCTCAGCCGTGGTGTCGGTGAACGAGGTGACACCCGGTGCCAGCGGTGCGATCAGCGTCGACGCCGACGGCGTGAACGTCTGGTACACGCTGCGGTGCACCTGATACTCCACCACATCATCGGCCGGGTCCTCCGGATCGGCATCGGCATACGGCTGCCACCCCAGCTCCGCACCGGTGGCATGGATCGTGGTCGGATACGCCAAGTCCACGCTCGGGCGCCCGTAGGTCAGCACCAGCTTCGGACGGTTGGCCACCTCGCCGTTGTAGGCGTACTCGGCCGCCTGATAGATCGCCCCGCCGCGGCCCAGCGTCTCGTCCACCGGCTTGAGCATGACGCCGTGATTCGCCGCCGAACCCGACACCCACGACTGCACGATGTTGCGCACATCGAACTCGTGCCACACATTCGCCGTGTTCGCCTGCTTGACCTGAGTGGACAGACCCGCCTCGGCGAACGCACTATGAACACTGTTCCAGGTAGCGGTGTCCTCACTCCAAGCCTGCGTGACGCGCCGCGCCTCGATCTCCACATCGTTGGCGCCGGTGTGCAACTCGTTGTCGTAATACACCCGCAGCCGCGCCGAATCCAACGCCGTGCCCGCAGCCACCATCGAGGTGTCGAACTTGACCAGACTCCGCGCCACGCCCCACGGATCCGTACCCACCGACAACCGGTAACTCGACCCGTCGTTGCGGTCCGGAGTGTCCGACCAGATCTGCACATCCTCACCCGTGGTCGGGGTGGGCTCCACCTTGATCGTCGGATCGATCACCACCGGATACCGTCGCTGCGGCGCCCGCAACCACTGCCCATCCGCGGACAACGTGACCGTGAACTCGGAGCCCCGCTGCTCCACCGTCTGCTTCACCCGGCGACTGAAAGCCCTGCCGTACGGCGACTTGTCCTTGCTGACCTGGTCGTACATGAACGGCGCAGGCATCACCAATACCGGCGGACCATCCCCCGCCCCGCCCACGGGGAAGAAGCCGATGGCCCCATCCGGCAATTCCCGAGCCGTCACCCCACCCAGCCGCAACGAGAACCGGAACACCGCCTCCGAAGGCGGCTCAGCCAGCACGATCTTTTCCTTCAACCCCTCACCGGTCACCTCATACACCACATCCGCGCCGGGAATCGCGCCCCGATACGTGACCGTGTTCCCCTTTACCGCAGGCTCCACCACCCGCCTGTCCCCCGCCAAACCCACGGTGATGCTCTTGCGGCCGTGCTCGAACCGCACCAGATTGTCCGACGAAGCGCCGAACCGCGACCGAAATGTGTTGGTGTCATTGAAAAAGCGGTAGCCCTGTGGCCCGCCCTTACGCACCGTCGTGTCGATCCCTCGCCATTTCCCCTGCGCATCACGGAAATGCCGCGGCACCGGCGACACCTCGACCTGCGTGCGCCCGTCCGACAGCGCGAAAACCTTCGCGGTCGCCGAGCGCCTGTCAACCAGCTCCCGCACCCGGCGCGGTGGCTCCGCTCGCCTCGGCGGCGCCACCGCCCCGGCCGCGAGCCGCGGCCCCGCCACCGCCTCCTGCGGTGACAGCCAATCCACCACCGACTCCCACAGCCGGCCCAAACCAAGAGAAACGCCACCACCAGCAGCGGTCACCGGCGGCCCTACCGGCAGACCCACCAAGACCAGCACCGCTGAAACGAAGACGATCACGGCGCGCGACAACACATTCCGCCGACGACGCATGGCAGCAATCCCCTCAGCCCAGGAACCACCGGCATCGACATCGCCGGAGCACACTCACCCCATCACGCACAGCGACCCACCGAAATAGACCGACAAGACCCAAAACCGGCGAACCCGATAGGCCGCACAGACCTTGCGAAACGGGAGAACACCGCGCAAAATGCCGCCACACCAACAGCTCAGACACCACAAAGCAGACAGTCACGAAGCCCCACTCACGACACAACCGGCCGAGTGAATCAACGACCACCACACATCCACCAAGACACCCACAGTAGAGCCGCCCAACGCCGCCGCTCGACCATTGAGTTCCTCCGCAAAGGCGGGGCTGCGAGCCACCGAGGAAGTGCTCGTTCGAGCTGTGGCGATGCGGCGCCGCCGGTGCTTCGTGGCTCTGGCGCGGGCCTGAACGAGCCCTCGACAGCTGACTAGAACGTGTTACAGTTCGCGCATGATCCTCGACCGTTTCCGGCTGACCGGCAAGGTCGCCGTGGTGACCGGAGCGGGGCGCGGCATCGGCGCCGCCACCGCGCTCGCACTCGCGCAGGCAGGTGCCGACGTGGTGATCTCCTCGCGCACCACCGAGCAACTCGAAGCCGTCGCCGCGAAGGTGGCCGACACCGGACGCAAGGCGCACGCGGTGCCCGCCGATCTCGCCGACCCGGCCAACGCCGCCGCACTCGCCGACGCCGCCGTCGAGACGTTCGGGCGGCTGGACATCGTCGTCAACAACGTCGGCGGCACGTTCCCCAGCCCGCTGCTGGACACCACACCGGACTTCCTCGAGGAAGCATTCCGGTTCAACGTGTCCACCGCACACGCCCTCACCCGCGCGGCCGTGCCCGCGCTGCTGGCGGCGGGCGGGGGTTCGGTGGTCAACATCTCGTCGGTGATGGGCCGCGTCGCCGGTCGGGGATTCCTCGCCTACGGCACAGCCAAGGCCGCACTGGCCCACTACACCAGGCTCGCGGCCGCCGACCTCGCCCCGAAGGTGCGGGTGAACTCCGTCGCCGTCGGCTCCGTGGCCACCTCCGCGCTCGAGGTGGTGGTCAACAACCCCGAACTGCGGGAGCGGATGGAGTCCGCGACCCCGCTGCGGCGCATCGGCGAACCGGAGGACATCGCCGCCGCCATCGTCTACCTCACCTCCCCCGCGGGCGGCTACGTCACCGGCAAGGTGCTCGAAGTGGACGGTGGACAGCAGGTGCCCAACCTCGAACTCGGCCTGCCGGACCTGACATGACCTACCGAGTCGTGCAATGGAGCACCGGCAACGTCGGCCGCAACGCCATCGCCGGGATCGCCGCGCGCCCCGACCTCGAACTGGCAGGAGTGTGGGTCAGCGACCCGCACAAGGTCGGCGTGGACGCGGGAGAGCTCGCCGGACTCGGCCGCGAACTCGGGGTGCGCGCGGGCGGCGACGCCGACGAGTTGCTCGCGCTGCGGCCCGACTGCGTCGTCTACACGGCCATGGCCGACGACCGCATCACCGAGGCGATCGACGACCTGTGCCGCATCCTGCGAGCGGGCGTCAACGTCGTTTCCAGCAGCCCCGTCTTCCTGCAGTACCCGCACCAGGTGGTGCCCGAGGAGATGATCGAGCCGATCCGGCAGGCGGCACGCGAAGGCGAAGCGTCGCTGTGGGTCAACGGCGTGGACCCCGGTTTCGCCAACGACTGGTTGCCGCTGGTGCTCACCGGTGTCTGCGAACGCATCGACGAAGTGCGCTGCCTGGAGATTCTCGACTACGCCACCTACGACAACCGCAAGGTCGTCTTCGACATCATGGGCTTCGGCTCGCCACTGGAGCAGGTTCCGATGCTGCTGCAGCCGGGTGTGCTGACCCTCGCCTGGGGCAGCGTGGTACGCCAACTGGCCGCGGGACTCGGGGTGGAACTGGACGCGATCGAGGAAAGCCACGAGCGGCTGGCCGCACCGGAGACGTTCGACATCTCCTGCGGCACCGTCGAGCGCGGCACGGCCGCCGCACTTCGCTTCGAGGTCCGCGGTATGCGTAACGGGCGAAGTGTGTGCGTGCTGGAGCACGTCACGCGGCTGCGTCCCGACCTGGGCCAGGACTGGCCGCAACCCGCGGGCGCGGGCTGCTACCGGGTGGAGGTCACCGGCGAACCCAACTACACCCTGGACCTGCGCCTGCTCGGCAGCGACGGCGACCACAACACCGCAGGGCTGAAGGCCACCGCGATGCGCCTGGTGAACGCGGTCCCCGCGGTCGTGCGGGCACCGGCGGGCCTACTTACCGCGCTCGACCTGCCCCTTGTCACCGGCCGCGGCCTCGTCACCGGCTGAGTCGCCTGCGCCCTCCTGCGAACCTTCGGGTTCCGGCGACTCCTCGGAGCGCTCTTCCTCCGGTTCCCGCTCCCCCGGGGCGTGACCGCGTAGCGTCTCCGGCGCCTCGCGCGGACCACGGGCGCGGGCGAGCACGAAGTAGGCCACCGCACCCACGAACACGAGCACCGAGGTCCAGACGTTGACCCGCAGTCCCAGGATCTCGTTGGCCGGGTCGGTGCGCATGAGCTCGATCCAGAACCGGCCCGCCGTGTAACCGGCGACGTACAGCGCGAACGCGCGGCCGTGGCCGAGCCGGAACCTGCGGTCGGCCCACACCACCAGCAACGCCACACCGAGGTTCCACAGCAGTTCGTACAGGAACGTGGGGTGCACGACCTCGATCGGCACGTTGTTGATCGCGACGCCGTCGAGCGGGTCCTGGATCAGCGGATTCTCCGGGTCCACCCGCCGGTAGATCTCCAGCCCCCACGGCAGGTCGGTGGGCGCGCCGTAGAGTTCCTGGTTGAAGTAGTTGCCCAGCCTGCCGATGGCCTGCGCCGTGACGATTCCGGGTGCGATGGCGTCGGCGACGGCCGGCAGCGGGATGCCCCTGCGCTTGCAGGCCAGCCAGGCGCCGACCCCGCCGAGCGCGATGGCGCCCCAGATGCCGAGACCACCGTCCCAGATGTAGAAGACCCGCAGCGGGTCCTTGCCCTCACCGAAGTACAGCTGGTTGTCGGTGATCACGTGGTAGAGCCGACCACCGACCAGCCCGAACGGCACGGCGTACACCGCGATGTCCACGATCGTGCCCTTGGTGCCGCCGCGCTGCACCCACCGCCGGTCACCCCACCAGATGGCGACGAGGATGCCCGCGATGATGCACAGCGCGTAGGCACGCAGCGGGACGGGCCCGATGAACCAGACCCCGCGATCCGGGCTGGGGATGTTCGCGAGGAAGAAGGCCGACGCGGTGTTCACAGCGCCCACCGTAGCGCGGGCGAGCACCGACGGGTCCGCCAGGTGCTTCCCGGCTCAGGCAGTGACCGCCGGGCGGCGCACACCCTCGGCGAGTTCGGCGGTCAGCGCGCTCACCGCCGAGGTGCCCTCGGCCGCCTTCGCCACCAGTGCAGAGCCGACGATCACCGCGTCGGCGAACCCGGCAACCTCGGCGGCCTGGTCGCCGGAGCGCACTCCCAGCCCGACACCGATCGGCAGGTCGGTGTGCCCGCGCGTGCGGCGCACGAGTTCGGCGGCGCCCGCGCCGACCGAATCCCTTGCCCCGGTGACGCCCATGACCGCGGTCGCGTACACGAAACCGGTGGTGGCCTTCACGGTCAGCGCGATGCGCTCCTCCGACGACGACGGCGCGACCAGGAAGATCCGGTCGAGCCCGTGTCGCTGCGACGCCTCCAGCCACTCGCCGGCCTCGTCGGGGGTGAGGTCCGGGGTGATCAGTCCGAGCCCGCCCGCGGCCGCCAGGTCACGGGCGAAGGCGTCGACGCCGTAGTGGAACACCGGGTTGTAGTAGGTCATCACGACGGCGCGGCCACCGCGCGCGGCGACCGACTCGACCACGTCGAACAGTTGCCGCAACCGGAATCCGCCGCGCAGCGCCTCGTCGGCCGCCGCCTGGATCGTCGGGCCGTCCATCACCGGGTCGGAGTAGGGCACGCCGACCTCGACCAGATCAGTGCCCGCGTCGATGGTGGCCGCGAGCAGTTCCTTGGACCGCGACACGGTCGGGTAGCCCGCGGGCAGGTAGCCGACGAGCGCGGCCCTGCCCTCCTGCCCGGTCCGCTCGAACAGCTCGCCGAGCCTGCTCACACGTCCTCCACGAGCTTGAAGTACCTGGCGGCGGTGTCGACGTCCTTGTCGCCACGGCCGGAAAGGCTGACCAGGATGTGCGCGTCCGCGCCCAGTTCCTTACCCAGCCGCATGGCTCCCGCCAGTGCGTGCGCCGACTCGATGGCGGGGATGATGCCCTCCGTGCGGGACAGCAGCTGGAACGCCTCCATGGCCTCGGCGTCGGTCACGGCCCGGTACTCGGCACGGCCGGTGTCCTTCAGCCACGAGTGCTCGGGGCCGACACCGGGATAGTCCAGTCCCGCCGAGATCGAGTACGCCTCGATGGTCTGCCCGTCGTCGTCCTGCAGCAGGTAGGACATCGCGCCGTGCAGCGTCCCGGGGGTGCCCTCGGTCAGGGTCGCGCCGTGCTCGCCCGACTCGATCCCCTTGCCGCCGGGCTCGAGGCCGACCAGCCGCACGTCGGCGTCGTCGATGAAGCCGTGGAAGATTCCGATGGCGTTGGAGCCTCCCCCGACACACGCGGCGACGGCGTCGGGCAGCCTGCCGGTCAGCCGCAGCATCTGCTCGCGGGCCTCCTCGCCGATGACCTTGTGGAAGTTGCGCACCATCACCGGGAACGGGTGCGCGCCCGCCGCGGTGCCGAGCAGGTAGTGAGTGGTGTCCACGTTGGTCACCCAGTCGCGCAACGCCTCGTTGATGGCGTCCTTCAGCGTGCGCGAGCCCGTGGCGACCGGAATCACCTCGGCGCCGAGCAGCCGCATCCGCGCCACGTTGAGCGCCTGCCGCTTGGTGTCCACCTCTCCCATGTAGACGACGCACTCGAGGTCGAGCAGCGCGCAGGCGGTGGCGGTGGCGACCCCGTGCTGGCCCGCCCCGGTCTCGGCGATGACGCGCTTCTTGCCCATCCGCTTGGTGAGCAACGCCTGACCGAGCACGTTGTTGATCTTGTGTGACCCGGTGTGGTTGAGGTCCTCCCGCTTGAGGAAGATCCGGGCACCACCCGCGTGCCTGGCGAACCGGGGCGCCTCCGTCAGCAGCGAGGGCCTGCCCGCGTAGCCGGTGAGCAACCGGGTGAACTCGGCGGTGAACTCCGGGTCGAGCCTGGCCTTGTCGTACTCCGCCGAGAGCTCGTCGAGCGCGCCCATCAGCGCCTCGGGCAGGAACCGCCCGCCGTAGGGCCCGAAGTGCCCGCGCTCGTCGGGGTCGTGGCCGCCCCTGTGCTTCTCGCTCACCTGCTCGGCCTCGGACATGCCGGGTGCGACCCCGCGGTCACCAGCTTGACCAGCGCGCCCTTGGGGTCGTCGGTCGCCACCAGGCCCTCGCCGACCAGCACGGCGTCCGCACCGTGTCCGGCGTAGGCCATCAGATCGCCAGGTCCACGGACGCCCGACTCGGCGACCTTGTACGTCTCCATGGGCAGTCCGGGAGCGAGCCTGCCGAACACGTCCCTGTCGACCTCGAGGGTGTGCAGGTTGCGCGCGTTGATGCCGATCACCGTGGCCCCCGCCTCCAGCGCCCGGTCGGCCTCCTCGGCGTTGTGCACCTCCACGAGTGCGGTCATGCCGAGCGACTCGACCCGGTCCAGCAACGAGACCAGCGCGTTCTGCTCCAGCGCGGCGACGATCAGCAGCACCATGTCGGCACCGTGCAGCCGGGCCTCGTGTACCTGGTACGGGCTCACGATGAAGTCCTTGCGCAGCAGCGGAACGTCCACCGCTGCCCGCACGGCGTCCAGATCGGCCAGCGAGCCGCCGAAGCGCCTGCGCTCGGTGAGCACGCTGATCACGCGGGCGCCCGCGTCCTCGTAGTCCCTGGCAAGCGACGCCGGGTCCGGAATCGGCGCGAGGTCGCCCTTCGACGGGCTGCGCCGCTTGACCTCCGCGATCACCCCGATACCCGACTCCCGCAGTGCCGCCATCACGTCTCGGGGCGGCTGGGCAGCCGCCGCGCGCCGCTTCAGCTCGTCGAACGGCAGCTGCGCCTCACGCTGGGCCAGGTCGGCGCGGATGTCGGCGATGATGTCCTCGAGCACGCTCACCGGGTAGCTCCGCCGGGAGTCGCGATTGTTGCCTCGTTCGCAAGGTGGCTCACAAAAACCTTCCCCTTCCCGCCGAAATGATGCTAACCCTCGCGGACCGACGTACCGGCTTCGGGTCGGAATTGCCTTGCCCACCAGTGAAAAAGCCGCCGCTGTTAACTCCTCGTGGTCGGATCATCGCCGTCGGAAAGGGCCTGCCACAGGTCCGGCCGCGAATCCTGGCGCTCACGTCGCCCTCCCGGCGCGGAATACCTGGCCCCCATTCGGGGCAGCAGCCCGCCACGCCAGGCGAGCACCGCGCCCGCACCGCCGAGCAGCACCACGCCCGCGACAGCCACGGCAGGGCCGAGCAAGGTCCTCGCCGGTTCGCCGGGTCCTTCCCCGTACCCGGGAGCCCAGCCGCTCGACGAGATCCGCTGCGCACCGTTGAGTGCCGCGTCCAGCACCGCGTAAAGCGCCCACGCCGCCACCGCGAGAACGAGCACACCGAACACCCGACGTAGCCAACCTCCGGTAGCCAGCGTGGCGGCGACCGCCGCGAGCGCGAACAGCGCCAGCGGTGTCAGCGCGGTGAGCGACTGCCCGCCGGTGACGTCGTCGGCGAGCCTGCCGTTCCTGGTCAGCCCGCGCGGCACGTCGAGCCAGGGCAGCCCGCTCGATGCCCACAGCGCCACCGCGGCAACCACCAGCGCGCCCACTACGATCCACAGTAGACGCTTGTCGGTCGCGGTCGGTGCAGGCTGAGTCACGGGATCTCACGTGGCCGCGCCGGGCTCATGGTGCCAGCGGCGGCCACCGCCGACAGCACCGTACGCGCCTTGTTCAGCGACTCGTTGTCCTCGTACTCGGCCTGCGAGTCGGCGACCACACCACCGCCCGCCTGCACGTAGGCGGTGCCGTCGCGCATCAGCGCGGTGCGGATGGCGATGGCGGTGTCCGCGTCGCCCGCGAAGTCGAGGTAGCCCACGACCCCGCCGTAGAGCCCCCTGCGGGTGGGCTCCAGCTCCTCGATGAGTTCCATCGCCCGCACCTTCGGCGCCCCTGACAGCGTTCCCGCCGGAAAGCACGCGAGCACGGCGTCGAACGCGGTCCTGCCTTCGGCCAGTTCCCCGGTCACCGTCGAGACGAGGTGCATCACGTGGCTGTAGCGCTCGACGGAGAAGAAGTCGACCACGTGCACCGTGCCGGGCTTGCAGACCTTACCGAGATCGTTGCGGCCGAGATCGACGAGCATGAGGTGCTCGGCGCGCTCCTTGTCGTCACTGAGCAGGTCCTTGGCCAGCTGCGCGTCCTCGTCCGGGTCGGCCCCACGCCAGCGGGTACCCGCGATCGGGTGGGTCGTGGCCCTGCCGTCGCGCACGGTCACCAGCGACTCGGGGCTGGAGCCGACGATGTCGAAGCCGTCCAGCCGCAGCAGGTACATGTACGGGCTCGGGTTGGAGGTACGCAGCACGCGGTACACGTCGAGGGCGTCGGCGCCGGTGCGCATCTCGAACCGCTGCGACGGCACGATCTGGAACGCCTCGCCCGCGTGGATGGCTTCCCGCGCCGCTTCGACGGCGGCATGGAAGTCCGCCTTCGCGCGGCGCCTGGTGAACTCGGGCTCGGGCCGGTCGAACACCGCGTTGGTGGCGGGCGCCGGAGCGGCGAGCTGCGCGGTCATCTGCTCCAGCCGTTGGACCGCGGCCTCGTAGGCGGCATCCACCCGTTCCGGGGAGTCGTCCCAGTTGACGGCGTTGGCGATGAGCGTGACCGTGCCCTCGTGGTGGTCGTAGGCGGCCAGGTCGGTCGCCAGCAACATCGTCAGCTCGGGGATGTCGATGTCCTTCTCCGCCAGTTCGGGCAGCCGTTCCAGCCAGCGGACGGAGTCGTAGCCGATGTAGCCGACCATCCCGCCGGTCAGCGGCGGCATGCCCGGCAGCGGCTCGGTGTGGAGCATGGCGATCGTCTCGCGCAGGACCGTCAGCGGGTCGCCCTCGGTCGGCAGCCCGGCCACCGGCGTGCCGGTCCACACGGCCCTGCCGTCGCGCACGGTCAGCGCGGCCGGGCTACGCACTCCCACGAACGACCAACGCGACCAGGACTGCCCGTTCTCGGCGGACTCGAGCAGGAAGGTGTTCGGCCGCGTTCCGGCAAGCTTGCGGTAGAGCCCCACCGGAGTGTCGGCGTCGGCGAGCAGTCGCCGCACGACCGGAATCACCCGCCGGTCCGTCGCCAGCGCGCGGAACTCCTCGAGACCGGGGCTCACCGCGCCGAGGCCGGTGGCGCCCTCGGCGAGGGAATGGGCAGTCACCATGTGCTCATTGTGCCGCCGGTGGTGACACCTCGTGCCCTCGGGGCGAATTCGTCAAACGTCGAATCAAATCCGGGAGTGCTGCATGATGGAGGAGTGACTTCCGCCAAGGACGCTACCCCCACCAAGCGGCGCGGCCGCCGCCCTGCCGGGGAGGACACCAGGGCGGCGCTGCTCGAAGCGGCGAGAACGGTGTTCGCGGAGGGCGGCTACGACGGCGCCACCGTGCGCGCCATCGCAGCGAGGGCGGGCGTGGACGCCGCGATGGTGAACCACTGGTTCGGCGGCAAGGAAGGCCTGTTCGCGCAGGCCGTACTGCAGGTGCCGTTCGACTTCCGCGACGTGCTCGACGAGGTGACCGCCGACGGGCCGCAGCACCTGGGCCGCAACATCGTGCGCGCCTTCGTCACCCGCTGGGACGGCGCGGGCGGCGAGGTGTTCACAGCACTGGTGCGCAGCGTCACCGCGCGCGAGGAGGCGTTGCACCTGCTCAAGGAGACCCTGGTCAGCAGGATCTTCGCGGGGATCACCAGCGCGGCCGGGAGCGACCAGGCCGAACTGCGGGCGGGGTTGTGCGCCAGCCAGGTGATCGGGCTGGGCATGGCGCGCTACGTCGCCAGGATGGAGCCGCTGGCGAGCGCGGACATCGACACCCTCGTGGAGACCATCGCGCCCACCCTGCAGCGCTACCTCACCGGCGACATCGGCTTCCCCGGCTGACGCGCGCCCGGCTCCTCGTCGCGCAGCAGTACCCGGTCCTCGGCGTCGAAGCAGGTGGTGGTGCCGGTGTGGCAGGCGGGCCCGGTCTGCTCCACCCGCACCAGCAACGTGTCGGCGTCGCAGTCGATCCTGACCTCCCGCACGTGCTGGGTGTGGCCCGAGGTCTCGCCCTTGACCCACAGCCGGTTCCTGCTCCGCGAGAAGTACGTGGCCCTGCGCGTGGTGAGCGTGGCGTGCAGCGCCTCGTCGTTCATCCACGCCACCATCAGTACTTCCGAGGTGGCGTGCTCCACCACCACGGCACACACCAGGCCGTCGGCGGTGCGCTTGAGCCGCTCGGCGATCGCGGGATCGAGCCCACCGCTCACCGAACCTCCACCCCTCCCGCGCGCAGCGCGTCCTTCACCTGGCCGATCTTGAGTTCGCCGAAGTGGAACACGCTCGCCGCGAGCACGGCGTCGGCTCCCGCGCGCACCGCGGGCAGGAAGTGCTCGGGTGCGCCCGCGCCGCCGCTGGCGATCAGCGGCACCCGCACCGCCGCCCGCACCAGCCGGATCAGCTCCAGGTCGAAGCCCCGCTTCGTGCCGTCGGCGTCCATGGAGTTCAGCAGGATCTCCCCGACCCCCAGTTCCTCGCCGCGCGCGGCCCACTCCACCGCGTCGATCCCGGTGCCGTTGCGCCCGCCGTGGGTGGTCACCTCGAAACCGGACCCGGTCGGCGTGCCGCCCTGCGGCACCCTCCTGGCGTCCACCGACAGCACCACACACTGCGCCCCGAACCGCCGGGAAGCCTCCCGCAGCAGTTCCGGGCGCGCGATCGCGGCGGTGTTCAGGCTCACCTTGTCGGCGCCCGCGCGAAGCAGCCGGTCGATGTCGTCGGTGCTGCGGACTCCCCCGCCGACCGTCAGCGGGATGAACACCTGCTCCGCGGTGCGGCGCACCACCTCGTAGGTGGTCTCGCGGTCGCCGGAGGATGCGGTGACGTCGAGGAAGGTCAACTCGTCCGCGCCTTCGGCGTCGTAGGCGCGGGCCAGCTCGACGGGATCGCCCGCGTCGCGCAGATCGGTGAAGTTGACGCCCTTGACCACCCTGCCCGCGTCGACGTCAAGACACGGGATGACCCTCACTGCGACGGACATGCGTCAAGCGTACGGCCGAACGGGACGGCCGCCGCGCCGCCGGGCCCGGCCGGCGCCACCGGGCGAGGGGTCCCGTATGATCTCGCGGCTGTAGGCAGCCCCGGAGGCCGGGCCACGTGTCGGTTCCTCGCCTGCGCGGCACCTGCTTCAGGTCCCGCAGCCGGGGACCGCGGCCGGGACCCAGCACCGCCCCCACCGCGGTCGACCGGCTTCGTCCCGACGGAAGGCACATGACCATGCGTGGCGTGGCCAGACGGAGCTCGCGGCCCAGATTCTCTAGGGTGTCTTCATGACACTCGTCTCGGTGGGGGAAGCGGCCGCGGTCGATTCCGCACGGCAGGAGCCGGTCGCCTGCCCGCGAGCTCGGCGGCTGCGCCGGCTACGCAGGCTGGCGCCTGCCGCGTCGGTGGCCGCGGGGACCGCACTCATCGGGACTCACGGGTCGGTGTACGGCAACTGGCTCATCGACGACGCCGCGATCTCGTTCGCCTACTCGCGCAGTATCGCCCAGGGCCTCGGCCCCGTGGTGCAGGCGGGCGCCGAGCCGGTGGAGGGGTTCTCCAATCCGACTTGGACGGTGCTGCTCGCGCTTGCCCGGCTGGTCGGGCTGTTCGACCGCGGCACGCTGTTCGGGGTTCCCGACTACGTGCTGCTTCCCAAGGCGCTGGCGTTGCTGTGCTGCGCGGGCATCCTCGCCGCCTGCTACGTCGCCGCCGCCAGGATCACCCGACGGCCGTGGCTGGCCACGATCGCCGTCGGCGCGATACTCGCGGCGATCCCTTCGTTCGTCATCTGGACGTTCTCCGGCCTCGAGAACTCGCTGTACGCGTTGATCGTCGGCTGGCAGGCGGTGCTGGTCTTCCGTGCGGTGCTTGACAACCGGCTGCTCGCCTGGAAGGTCGCGCTCTCGGCCGGTGTGCTCGCCGCACTGGCCGCACTGACCAGGCCGGAAGGGCTGATCTACGCGGGGGTCTACCCACTGGTGGTGCTCGGCAGCCTGCGCAGGCCGCTGCTGTGGCAGAGCGTGCGGCGAATCCTGCTGTCGACCGCGGCGTTCGCGGTGCCGGTCGGCGGGTATGTGGCGTGGCGCTACGCCACCTTCGGGCAGTTGCTGTCCAGCCCGTCGGTGGCGAAGGGGCAGGACATCCCGGCGCTTGAAGACATGGCCAGGCCGGGTGAACTGGTCGAGTACGCCGGTGCCCCTGCTGTGCTGGTGGTGGTAGCGCTGTTGGGGATGTTGCTGGCGAAGGCGCCGTGGTGGCGGCGGGGCCTGCTGGCGCTGCTGGTCCCGCTGGGCCTGGCGCTGCTGGCGTATGCCGTGCTGGAACCGGACTGGATGAGCCAGTACCGGTTCGCCACGCCGATCTGGGTGCTGGGCGCGCTGATCGCCACGCTGTCGGCCATCGAGGTGTTCACCAGGATCGGCCGCAGAGGGCGGGCCTGGCTGTCGGTGGGCCTGATCGCGGCGCTGCTGCCGTCGGCGGCCTCGTTCACCAGCCACGCTCAGGAGTTCCGTACCAAACCGAACATCTCGGCCTGCTACGTGGCCGACCGGTTCGGCCGCGTCTTCAACGCCTACGCCGACATCCTCGGACTGCGGCAGGCGTCGCTGCTCATTCCCGACCTCGGCGGTTCGGCTCTCACCAGCAGGCTGCGGCTGATCGACATGGCGGGCCTGACCCACGACCGGTTCGCCGAACTCGCCCGCGACCACGACAAGCCGGGCCAGCGCGACTACGTCTACGGCGAGGCGCGCCCGACATTCATCCACATCCGCGAGCCGTGGAGCAGCGGCACCGGGCTGGCCGCCGACCCGAGGCTGGAGCGCGACTACCACCCGATCCACTTCGACATCTACCAGGGTGCCCCGCACGGGGACTGGGTTCGCAAGGATGCCGTCACCGACGACGCGGCGCTGGCCAGGCTGCGTTCCTACGCCGACACCACCACCACGCGGGTGGAGCAGTCCGGCGCGGCCTGGCCCCGCCGCCACTGCGGAGCGACGCTTCGCCCCGGCCAGTCAACGATCCCGCAACCCTGACCACCCGCGAGTCCCCCGCTCCTGCCCGCGAGTCCCCCGCTCCTGCCTGCGAGTCCCGCGGTGCGATTCGCGCACCCGCACGCGGGCACGCCTTCGGGCGCCCGGCTAGCCTGGCCGCATGCGAGCGGAGCTGGACAGGCTGGCCGAGGAACCGTACGTGCTGCTGACCACCTTCCGCGCCGGCGGTGAGGCAGTCCCCACCCCGGTGTGGGTGGCGCGCATGGACTCCGAACTCGTGGTGTGGACCGAGCGCAAGGCGGGCAAGGTCAAGCGCGTCCGGCGAAACCCGGCGGTGGAGCTGGTGGCGTGCGACTTCAGGGGGCGCAACACCAAGGGAGCGACGGTCACCGGCACCGCGAGGGTGCTGGCCGACGAGGACAGCGAACGGGTCCGGCGAGCCATCGCCCGCAAGTACGGCGTGGTGGGCAGGGTGTCGATGTTCCTGTCCCGGCTGCGGGGCGGGCGGCAACGCACGGTCGGCCTTGCCGTCACCCTCGACGGCGTGACCGGTCAGCAGCGCTGAGCCGCAACCAACCTCAGCCAGCCTCAACCAGCCCGCGAGACCGCGGCCAGCGCATCGGGGAGCGTGAACGCGCCCGCGTAGAGCGCCTTGCCCACGATCGCACCCTCGACGCCGTCGGACTCCAGCGTCGCCAGTGCACGCAGGTCGTCCAGGCTGGAGACACCACCGGAGGCGATCACCGCCGCGTCGGTGCGCGCCGTGACCTCACGCAGCAGCTCCAGGTTCGGGCCGCCCAGCGTGCCGTCCTTGCTGACGTCGGTCACCACGTAGCGCTGGGCACCGTCGCGGTCGAGGCGCTCGAGCACCTCCCACAGGTCACCCCCGTCGCTGGTCCAGCCCCTCGCGGCGAGCCGGTGCCCTTCGCCGGTGATGCGCACGTCGAGTCCGATCGCCACCCGGTCGCCGTAGGCGGCGAGCACCTTCGCGCACCAGTACGGGTCCTCCAAGGCCGCGGTGCCCAGGTTGACCCTGCGCGCCCCGGTGGCCAGCGCGGCCCGCAGCGAGTCGTCGTCGCGGATGCCACCGGACAGCTCGACGTCCACATCGAGCTTGCCGACGACCTCGGCCAGCAGTTCCCGGTTGCTGCCCTTGCCGAAGGCCGCGTCGAGATCGACCAGATGGACCCACTCCGCGCCGTCGCGCTGCCAGGCCAACGCGGCGTCGAGCGGGGAGCCGTAGGAGGTCTCGGTCCCGGCCTCGCCGCGCACCAGGCGAACGGCTTGGCCATCGGCGACATCGACTGCGGGAAGGAGGGTCAGGGTCACCGGGCCACTATAGGAAGCGGCTCCCGCCTCACCGAGCGGAGGGTGCCACGCGGCTGCTCACAGCGTGCCCAGCCAGTTGGCCAGCAACCGCGCGCCCGCGTCGCCCGACTTCTCCGGGTGGAACTGAGTGGCACACAACGGGCCGTTCTCCACCGCCGCGACGAAGTCCTCGCCGTGGTGCGCCAGCGTCACCTTCGGCTGCCCGCCGGGCAGTCCGGAGACCAGTTCCCAGCGCCGCACGGCGTAGGAGTGTACGAAGTAGAACCGGGCATCCGGGTCGATCCCCTCGAACAGCCGCGAGCCCGGCGCCACCTTGACGGTGTTCCAACCCATGTGGGGCAGCACGTCGGCGTGCAACCGCTCGACCGTGCCCGGCCACTCACCGAGCCCCTTGGCCTCGACGCCGTGCTCGACGCCGCGTTCGAACAGCACCTGCATCCCGACGCAGATGCCGAGCACCGGCCTGCCACCCGCCAACCGGGTGCCGACGATCTTGTCGCCGCCGACGGCCAGCACCCCCTCCATGCAGGCGGCGAACGCGCCGACACCGGGCACCACCAGCCCGTCCGCCTCGAGCGCGGCATGCGCGTCGGAGGTGACCTCGACATCGGCGCCCGCACGTCGCAGGGCACGCTCGGCGGAACGCAGGTTCCCGGAACCGTAGTCAAGGATCACGACCTGAGGCACGGTGTCCAGCCTAACCGCCGTCGCGGGCGCGCCACGCCACGGGCAACAGCACGAACGCGGCCACCGCCAGCACCCCGAACGCCACGGGAAAGCCGACCTGCGCCGCCACCGCGCCGACGGCCACGGCGCCGAGGCCCTGGCCCGCGTCGAAGGCCACGTTCCACGCGACACTCGCGGTGCCCGCAGAGGTACGCGCGAACATCGCCACCAGCGCGTCGTTCTGCACGACGCCGAACGCGGCGCCGAACAGACCGACCGCGGCCACCGCGAGCACGGGGTGAGCCGTCAACACCGCGATACCGAGCAGGCCGAGCCCGCAGGCCAGCAGCGCGCCCGGCAGCATCCGGCCGGGGCCACCACGCCGGTCGCCCACATGCCCTGCCAACCAGCGAGCCAGCATCCCGGCGCCGGGCACCGCGAACAGCGCCACCGCCGCCACGGGCGCGGACAGCATCAGCGGCAGGAACGTCGCCAGCGCCCCGAACCCGGTCGAGGCCGCAAGCATCGGCAACCACGGCCGCCACACCGCCGCGGTCACCTGCCTCGCGCCGTGCGGCCCGCCGTCGCCGGCGTGCCGCCGCGCAGGCCGGGCGGCGGGCAGGGCGAGCGTGGGCAGGATCGCGGCCAGCGGGATCGCGGTGGCCAGCACGAACACCGGCACGAATCCCCAACTCTGCGCGATGCCGGTGCCGATGGGCAGCCCGAGCAGTTGCGGCAGGCCGACGGCCAGCCCGTACAGCCCCGACCCGCGCGCGAGCGAGCCCGCGGGCAGCAACTCGGCGATCAGGGCGCTGCCGCAGACGGTGAGCAGGCCGAACCCGAGTCCACGGACCAGGGAGATGCCGAGTATCGCCGCGGGAGCCGTGCCCACCGCCAGCAGCGGTGACGGCAGGCCGAGCAGCAGGATCCCAGCCAGCAGGCCCGCACGGTAGCCGTACCGCCGGACGAAGGCGGGGACCGCGAACTGCGCGAGCACGGTGGCGGCCATGAACACACCGGTGGCCGCGCCCGCGGTCACCTCGCCCGCGCCCTGCCGTACCGCCCACAGCGGGACCACGGGCAGCAGCAGCGCGTAGCCGGTGAAGGCGCCAGCCGACGCCACCAGCATCAGTCGGAAGGACCGGTTCGCCAGCGGTGAGGCGGATTCCTCGCCCGCGCGGATCGCGGAGCGCAGCATGGGCACGAACCACATCTAGTACGCCCGTACCTATCTTGTCCAGTCGCCGCCGGTCGTCTCAGTGTCCGGACGCCCAGGCGACGAGTTCGTCGGCGGGAAGGGTGTTGACCACGTCGGCGGGCCGGACCCCGCACTCGGTGGCGCGGGCACAGCCGTAGGGCAGCCAACCCAGCTGGCCAGGCGCGTGCGCGTCGCTGTCGATGGCGAACCGGCAGCCCAGCTCGCGGGCAAGGCGCAGCAGCCGCCTCGGCGGGTCGAGGCGTTCCGGCCGGGAGTTGATCTCGACGGCGACGTCGTTGTCGCGGCAGGCGGAGAACACCGCCGTCGCGTCGAACCGCGACTGCGGCCTGCCACGGCCCTTCACCAGCCTGCCGGTGCAGTGGCCGAGAATGTTGACCCTCGGGTCGGCCACCGCGGTGAGCATCCGCCGCGTCATCTCCGGCTCGGGCATGCGTAACTGGGAGTGCACGCTGGCGACGACCACGTCGAGTTCGGCCAGCAGCTCGGGGTCCTGGTCCAGCGTGCCGTCGGGCAGGATGTCCACCTCGATGCCGGTGAGCACCCGCAGCGGCGCGAGTGTGGGGTTGAGTTCGGCGATCACTTCCAGCTGCCCGCGCAGCCGCTCGGCGGAAAGGCCACGCGCGACGGTCAGCCGCGGCGAGTGGTCGGTGAGCACGAGGTACTCGTGCCCGAGCTCGCGGGCGGCCAGCGCCATCTCCTCGATCGAGCTGCCACCGTCGGAGTAGTCCGAATGCGTGTGGCAGTCACCGCGCAGCGCGCGCAGCAGCTCCCCGCCGTCGGGCAGGTCCGGCGCGCCGCGCGTGGTCACCTCGGTGAGGTAGGCGGGTTCGCGGCCTGCCACGGCGTCGGTCACGACGCCCGCGGTGGTGGCGCCGATGCCGGGCAGTTCGGTGAGCGTCGCGTCCCGCACCCGCCGCGCCAGCTCGTCGGCGGGCAGGGCCGCGATCACGGCGGCCGCCCTGCGGAAGGCGCGCACGCGGTAGGTGGGAGCCCCCGCCCGTTCCAGCTGGAGTGCGATCTGCCGCAGTACACCTACCGGGTCCACGACTCAGCCCGCCGGTAGCCGGTGCAGCTCGACACCAGACAGTTCGCCGTCCGCGACGCTCGCGGTCAGGTAGGTGTGGTGTGGTTGCCGTCGCCGGTCGGTGGGCGAACCGGGATTGAGCAGCCGCAGGCCGCCCGCCGTGACGCTGTCCCACGGAATGTGGCTGTGGCCGAAGACGAGCACGTCGGCGCCGGGGAAGCGGCGCTCGCAGCGCTGTTCACGGCCCTTGGCCGGGCCCGTCTCGTGCACCACGGCCAGCCGCAGCCCGGCCAACTCCGCCTCGGCGACCTCGGGCAGCCGCGCCCGCAGCGCCGGACCGTCGTTGTTGCCGTACACGGCGAGCAGCGTGCGCGAGCGGGCCCGCACGCGGTCCAGCAGCGACTCGCTGACCCAGTCGCCCGCGTGCACGACGAGGTCGGCGGTGTCCACCTCCCGCCACACCCGGGAGGGCAGGTCCTTCGCGCGCCGTGGCACGTGCGTGTCGGACATGATGAGCAGCCGCACACCCGCCCCTTTCGATTCAGCCACCCAGGTTGGAGACCGAGACCCGCAGCCCCGCCGCCAGTTCGTCGAGTTCGCGCGCGGACGGCTCGTGATCGAGCAGCCGGTCGCGTAGCTCGTCGCGGGAGGCGACGACCAGCGCACCAGCGTATCGCGGCGACTGCAGGTCCGGGCCGCCGAGCAGGTGCACCCTGCCCTCCAGCAGCACCAGGCTGGCATCGGGTAGATCGCTGTCGAGCAGCGACCTGACGTCGTCACCGGTGATGCTCATGGTTCGTCACGCTCCTTGGTCGGGATCGGCCGGTCGCCGACCGGATACCCCGACCTGCGCGACAGAATGAGCCGAACCGACACTTTCGGCCGCGATCGGTACCGGTTCGTGCCCGGTTGCGTCCGGTTCGTTCGGGTTCGGTCCGCTTTCGGTCCGGTTCGCCTCCGCCCGGGCGGGCCGGGACGGGGGGCTGGTGCACGGAGTGTCGGAGCCGCCACGTATCTTTTCCGCGGAGTCCTGGCCCGTCGTCGCCAGACGTGGAGGGGTTGTCTTGCCGCAGGATCGCCAGTGGCCCGAGTCGCACAGCGAGCAGACCGACGTGCTGCCTGTCGTACCGCCTCATCCGGAAGGCGGCGCCGAGCAGCACGGTAACGAGCACGCTCAGCACGGCAACGAGACCACGCAACACATCCCACAGACTCCCCCAGGCCCCACCGCGCAGAGCGCGACCACGCAGGACCAGGCCACTCAGCACTTCACGCCGCAGGGCCAAGCGCCGCAGGGTCAAGCGCCGCAGAGCCACCCGACGCAGAACTTCTCGGGGCAGAACTTCTCGGCGCAGGACTATCCGACGCAGAACTTCGCCGCGGCGGACTCACCCACGCGCGACCTGCGGCCGGTCGGCGAGGCCGCGCAGGCCACCCAGGCCACACCTGCCGCTCGGGCAGCTCAGGCACTCAAGGAGTGGCTGCGCGGCAAGCCTGCGCTGGTCACCGGCGCGGTGCTCGGTGCTCTGGTGCTGATCTACGGCGTCGACCTGCTGGTCACCAACGGCGACGTGCCACGGGGGGTCACGGTGGCGGGAGTCGACGTCGGCGGCCTCAGCCATGCCGAAGCCGAGGACCTGCTGCGTGAGCAACTCGAACCGCGCATGAACCAGCCGGTGACCTTCGTCGCCGGTGACGTGCAGGACCAGTTCGAGCCCGAGCAGGCAGGCCTTCGGCTGGACTGGAAAGCGACCCTCGACCAGGCGGGTGACCAACCACTCAGCCCGTTCACCCGCATCGCCTCCTTCTTCACCACCACCGAGGTCGGCGTGGTGACGCAGGCGGAGCCCAACCAGCTCGAGAACGCGATGGCGGCATTGCGCAACAAGATCGACCGCAAGCCCACCGAGGGCAACATCGTGTTCGAAGGCGCCACGCCGGTACCCGTGGAACCCAAACAGGGCCAGGAACTCGAGGTCGAGCGGGCCAGGGCGACGATCCTGGCGCACTGGGTCTCCGGACAACGGCTCACGCTGCCCGTCAGGTCGACCCCGGTCACCATCACCCCGGAAGCGGTCAACACGGCGATGGAGCAGATCGCCAAGCCCGCCGTGTCGGCGCCGGTGGTCGTGCACGGCGAGGGCGCCGACGGCAGCCTCGAACCCGAGGAGATCGCCGCGGGCCTGTCGTTCGCCGCCGAGAACGGCGCGCTGGTTCCCAAACTCGACCAGAAGAAGATCGTCGCCGGTGTCGAGGAAGAACTGGCGAGCACCGAGCAGGAGGGCAAGGACGCCACGATCGTCTTCGACGGTGGGCAGCCGCGTGTGGAGCCCTCGGTGGACGGCAACCAGATCAACTGGGGCGAAACGCTCAAGCCGCTCGCCGAGGTGCTCAAGAAGCCGGACGGCCGCGAACTCACCGCGCTGTACGAGAAGAAGCCCGCCAAGATGACCACCGAGGACGCCAACAAGCTCGGCATCAAGGAAGTCGTCAGCGAGTTCACCACCGGCGGCTTCGCCGCCGACTCCGGCGTGAACATCCGAAGGGTCGCCGAGCAGGTCAACGGCGCCATCGTCAAGCCGGGCGAGACCTTCAGCCTCAACGGCCACACCGGGCCGCGCACGAAGGCCCAGGGCTACGTCGAGGCAGGCATCATCGACCACGGAGCGCCGGGCAAGGCGGTCGGCGGCGGCATCTCGCAGTTCGCCACCACGCTGTACAACGCCTCCTACTTCGCGGGCATGACCGACGCCGGGCACAAGGAGCACAGCTACTACATCAGCAGGTACCCCGAAGGCAGGGAAGCCACGGTGTTCCAGAACCCCGACGGCTCCAGCGTCATCGACCTGCGGTTCACCAACGACAGCCCGACCGGCGTGGCCATCCAGACCATCTGGACGCCCTCCAGCATCACGGTGCGGATGTGGGGCACCAAGCACTACGACGTCCAGTCGGTCACCGGTGACCGGACCAACTTCGTGCAGCCACAAACCACGGACGGCCCCAAGGAGAACTGCGTGCCCAGCGACGGGGCACCCGGCTTCACCGTCACCGACACCCGCATCATCCGTGACGCGAGCACCGGGGCCGAGATCCGCAGGGAGTCACGCACGGTGAAGTACAACCCGCAGAACAAGATCGTGTGCAAGAAGCGCGACGACTGACCGCCGCGCCGCCTGCTCGAGAATCCGCTGGCCCCGAAGGGCCGCGGCTGCCAGGCTGAGTACGTAGGCGACCACCGGCCGCCGCGATCCTGTGGGAGGCAACCATGACCGAACCGGCACCGTCGGGCGAGGACGAGCACGACGCCGACGTGAAGCGCAAGTTCCGCGAGGCACTGCGGCGCAAGCAGGCCAGGGCCAAGGCGGGTGCCTCCCACGAGAACTTCGGTTCCCGGATCACGCAGGCACACGGCCCTGCCGCGCACAAGCGCGACTTCCGCCGCAAGAGCGGCTGAAACGTCGTCGCAAGCGGCCCCGGGTCCGCCGGTTTCGCGGCCCCGGGGCCACTCGCCCCCTCAGCTCACGAGGACGGCACGAGGATGGAGCGCAGTCTCGGCACCTCGGCCATCCGCCGCTGTGCCAACCGGTCGGCCGCCGTCACCGGCGGCACACCCTCTTCGGAGGCCAGCTCGAACACCGCCTTCGCGGTGTCGTACAACCTGCCCGCCCTTCGCTTGGCGCGCTCGAAGTCGAACCCGTTCAGCTCGTCGCTCACCTGGATCACTCCCCCGGCGTTGACGAGGTAGTCGGGGGCGAACAGGATGCCGCGCTCCTCGAGCAGCTTCTCCACTCCCGCGTGGGCGAGTTGGTTGTTGGCCGCTCCGCACACCACTCGCGCCCGCAGCAGCTGCGCCGCCTGCTCGTCGAGCACCCCACCGAGCGCGCAGGGCGCGAAGACGTCCAGGTCCGCCCGCAGCAACTCGGCGGTGTCGGCGACCACGTCCACCCCCGGATGGGCGGCACGCACCCGGTCGATCGCCTGCTGCGACACGTCGGTGACCACTACCTGCGCGCCTGCCCGAACCAGGTGGTCGACCAGCAGGTGCCCGACCTTGCCGACGCCTGCCACACCGATACGCCTGCCGCGAAGCTGCGGGGTGCCCCAAACGTGCTCCACGCTGGCGAGCATCCCCTGGAAGACCCCGTAGGCCGTCAGCGTGGAGGAGTCACCCGCGCCACCCTCGTCGACAGAGCGCCCCGTGACGAAGCGGGTCTCCCTCGCCACGACGTCCATGTCGGTGACGTAGGTGCCCACGTCGCAGGCGGTGATGTAGCGGCCACCGAGCGACTGCACGAACCGGCCGTAGGCACGCAGCAGCGCTTCGGACTTGTCGGCGCGTGGATCTCCGATGATGACGGCCTTGCCGCCGCCGAGGTCCAGTCCCGCCAGCGCGTTCTTGTACGCCATGCCCTTCGACAACGCGAGCACATCGGTCAGCGCCGCCGCCTCGTCGGCGTAGGGGTAGAACCGGGTGCCGCCCAGTGCGGGCCCCAGAGCGGTCGAGTACACCGCGATGATCGCCTTGAGCCCGGTGCGGGCGTCGGCGCAGAACACAACCTGCTCGTGGCCGCTGTCGCGGCCGAATACACCTTCGGTCACGGTCGTGACTCCTTCGTCGTGCGCATCCGCGTCGGCTTGTGGCCGGGCGAACGCTGCCTGCCGGTGTGCGGCGGCCTGCCACGGAAGGTCGATTCCGAGACGATCAGGCACCGCTGCCGTAACTATCCCAAACGACCTCCCTCGACGGCACCGTGATCGGGCAGGATCGACGCGTGACCGATACCGAACCCGTGCTGTTGCTGCTGCACGGTCTCGGCGCCAACCGCCACGTGTGGCGCGGGCTGGAACGCGAGCTCGCCGACCGCTGGCCGGGCGAATGCGTCGCACCCGACCTTCCCGGGCACGGCGAGGCGCCCGCGCTGAGGCACTACTCGTTCGGCCGGATGGCCGCCGAGGTCGCCGACTCCGTCGCCGGTCGAGACCACGTCGCGGTGCTCGGCCACTCGCTCGGCGGCGCGCTTGCGCTGACGTTGGCGTCGGGCTGGTTCGGCGTGGGTGTCAGCGCGGTGTGCGGGCTCGGCATCAAACTGCGGTGGTCGGCCGAGGAACTGGCCAAGGCGGCGCAGGTCGCCGCCCGGCCGCCGCGGGTACTGCCCGACCGTGCCGAGGCCGCGAACCGCTGGCTACGTGGCGCGGGCCTGACCGGGCTCGTCGACGAGAACGGCCCCGAGGTGGCCGCCGGGATCGCCGAGACCGAAGGCGGCTGGCGGCTCACCGTGGACCAGCGGGCGTTCGGTGTCGGCGCCCCGGACATGACCGGGCTGCTGGCCGCCTGCCGAGCCCGGGTGGTGCTGGCCGCGGGCGAGTCCGACCCGATGTGCCCGGCCGCGCACCTTCGGGAGCACGTTCGCGACCCCGTGGTGCTGACCGGGCTCGGCCACAACGCCCACGTGCAGGATCCCGCAGCGCTGCTACCGCTGCTGGACCGGCTCGGCGAAGCCGCGAAGCAGGCTCGATAGCCGTTTCACGCCTCAGCGCGCTGCGAGCAGGCCCAAGGTGGCGACCGCGGTGTCGAGTTGCTCGTCGGACAGGTAGGGCGCGGGGCCCAGCCGCAGGTACGGGCCCCTGCTGTCGGTGTGCACGCCGTGCGCCGCGAGCGCGCGGCGCAACCCGTCGGCGTCGGCGCAGCGCAACGCCGTGAAGCCACCGAACTCGGTGCGCGGAGTGTCGCTGTCGCGAGCCACCACCTCCGCAGCCAATTCCAGTTCGTCCACCCCGGCGGCGATGCGCTCGTTCTGCCGCAGGTAGTTCTCGCGCAGCCGGGCGGGGGTGAGGCCCTGCTCTGCGAAGAAGTCGAACACCCGGGCGGCGCGGTAGTGACTGGCCGGGTCGTAGGTCGCGCCCGCGAACCGGTCGGCGCCCGTGGGGTAGTCGACGCGCCCGGCACGGGTGGTGTCGGCCAGTTCGGTGAACCCGGCGAACCAGCCGGTGACCACCGGGCGAAGCTCGTCGGCGTGCTCGGGTAGCCGGAGGAAACAGTTGCCCTCGCCGAGTTGCAGGTACTTGTAGCCGCCACCCATGATCCAGGCGGTCCGCAGGCCCTCCTCGGGCACCGAGGTCGGCACCGCGCCCAGCGCGTGGTAGGCGTCGACAACCAACTCCACCGACCGCCGCGCGCACACCGAGGCCAACTCGCCCAGGTTCGGCACGATCCGCGACGTCTCGAACAGCACCTTCGACACCAGCACCGCCGAGGTGCGCCCGTCGACGGCGTCGGCGAGCCGCTGCGCCAGCGTCGGCACCGGCTCGGCGGGCACCTTCACCAACTCGACGCCCTCCTCCGCCAGCCGATCGAGCTGGCGGCGCGCGGAGTGGAACTCGCCCGTCGTGGTCACCAGCCGGGGGCGGCTGCGCAGGTCCAGCGCGGACAGCAGGCGCACCAGCAACTCGTGGGTGCTCGCCGCGAGCGCCAGCCGCGCCCCGGGCTCGCCGAGAAAGCCGCGGAAGCCGTCGCGGACGCGCTCCGCCTTGGCGAACGCCGCCTCCCACTTGGCGTCGACATCCCTGGCGGCGTCGTCGAACGCCTCCAGCAGTCCCTGCCTCGCGACGTCCGGCCACGCCTGGTGCGAGTGGCCGGTGAGCAGCAGCCGGTCGGCGACGCGGAACCGCGAGTAGTGCGCGGCCAGGCCGTTCACAGTCTGCTCCGCACGGCCCACAGGTCGGGGAAGGCGGGCGTGGACACCGTGGTGCGCAGGTAGGCCGCGCCCGAGGAGCCACCCGTCCCCGTCTTGTCACCGATGGTGCGTTCCACCATCTTCACGTGCCGGTACCGCCACTCCTGCAGCCCTTCGTCGAGATCGACCAGGTGCTCGCAGACCGAGGCGGGGCCCGCGTCGTCGCGATACACCTTCAGCAGGACGTCCTGAACGGCGGGTGAGGGGCTCAGCGGCAGGCTCACGTCGCGTTCGGCGGGCACGTCGTAACCGTGCACGCGAAGGTAGGTCAGGAACGAGTCGAACAGCGAGGGCCGCGACATGGCGTCAGCGATCCGTTCCCGCGCCTGGCTGCCGGGAGGGTAGTGCTGGAACACCTTCGGGTCCCGCCTGCCGAGCACGGCCTCCAACTCGCGGAACTGGCCGGACTGGAAGCCGCTCGCGGCGTCCAGCCGGGTTCGGAAGCTGGTGAACTGGCTCGGGGTCATCGTTTCCAGCACGTCGATCTGCGCGACGACGACCTTGAGCACCGTCAGGATGCGGCGAAGCGTGCGCAGCGCGTGCGGGGTGTCGCCGGTTTCCAGCCGCTGCTGCAGGAACGCCAGTTCGTGCAGCAGCTGCTTGAACCACAACTCGTACACCTGGTGGATCACGATGAACAGCAGTTCGTCGTGCTCGCTCGATCTGGGTCGTTGCGCCCCGAGCACCTCGTCGAGCGCGAGGTAGGACGTGTAGGTGAGCGCTGAGTGGTCCGGTGGCGTGGCGTGCTCCGGCACCGCCGCACGCGACTGGTCGCTGCCTGCCATGCTGAGTAGCTTAGGGCCGTGCGTTTCGCAGAGCTGTCCTCGCCGCAGCTGGCCGCACTGCGACGGGGGCCTCGGGTGCCGGTGTCGCTGTTGCCGATCGGGGCGGTGCGGCCGCACGGGCCACACGCACCGCTGGGCACCGACCAGCTCGTCTCGCAGAGCATGTGTGAGCGGGCGGCGGCACGGCTGGCCACCGACGAGCACGTCCGCGTGCTGATCCTGCCCCCGCTCGGCTACGGCGTGACCCGCTGCGCCACCGACGGTGCCGTGGGCATCGGGCAGGAGACGCTGCACTCGCTGATCGTCGATGTCTGCACCGCGCTCGGCGAGCAGGGGCTGCCGCGCGTCGTGCTGGTCGACAACCATTCCGCACCGGAGCAGTTGGCGACGTTGCGGCGCGCAGTGCACACGGTGGCCCTGCGAAGCGGCCAGCACATCGGGCATCTCGATCCGGCCCGGCATCCCGTCGCGCGGCGGCTGCCGGAGCGGTTTCGCGGCGGGCAGTGCCACGCGGGCCGCTGCGAGACCTCGCTCGTGCTGGCCGAACGCCCCGAACTCGTCGACACCGCGCGGCTGCGGGACGCGCCGGACCGCGACGGCTCGCCCGCGGAGGCCACCGGCGCCGAGGGCGAATCGACGTTCGACACGTTGACGACGATGCTCGTCGAGGTGATCCGGGAACTGGTGTGAAGGCGTGGCGCGCTCCGTTGAGGCAGTGCTCGCTCATCACGCCGCTCGCTCATCACGCCGCTCTCGTCACGCCACGCCGGATCAGCGCCGCTCGCGCGCGGCCCGTTCCACCTCGTCGAGGTCCTCGGCGGTGACCAGCCTGCGCTGCGCCGCGCGCCTCGCCACGGCGAACCGCGCGTTGAACAACTTGCCCTCCCGCGCGGCGGTGTAGGGGTCGGCCTCCTCCCCGAACGCGATCCGCGAGATCTTCTTGACGGCCTCGTCCACCCGCCTGGGGTCGGCGAGGTTCCACGCCTGCCCGTCTCGCCAGTGACTGACCCTGCGGTGGATCTCCTGGTGAGTGGGCACTCTCGCCTCGTCGTCCTCGCCCGCCAGCAGCGGCTCGGCCAGCGCGAGCGCGACGAACCACACCTTGGAGTAGCGGGTCAGCGCCTGCGGGGCCTCCTCGGTGACCGGGGTGCCCGCACCGGCGGCGCGGGCAGCCTCCAGTTCGGTGGGCTCGCCTCGGCCTCGGGTCGCGGCCACCAGGAACGTCAGCGCCAGATCGGCCGTGCGCTGCCCGAGCGCTCTGGCCCCGAACACGACGAGCTCGTTCTTGCCGTCATCGAGCACAGTGGACATTCCACGTACCAGGGTGACCCGGCGCGCGCCACCCGGCGCCTCGAACAGGCTGGACAGCATCGCCTCGTTCGCGCCGCGCCAGGTGAGCCGCGCGGCGCCGTCGGAGACAACCACGTCGGCGAGCACCCGCGACACGTGCGGGGCGCAGCCGGGCAGGGCCACCGCGTACCGGCCCGGCTGCCTCGCCGTGCTGTGCGGCGCCCTGCCGAACAGCAGCCGCTCCCCCGAGGTCAGCGCCACCGGGTGCAGTTCGGGCGAACGCATCGTCACTGTCAACATCGGCCTTTCCTCCGGCTCGCTCGCGGTTCACCAGCGCGGGTCCCGTGGTCGCCAGCCCGCGTGGTGGACCGCCGCCCACAGCAGTACCCCCAGCAGTGTCGGCAGCAACGCCAGTGGCACGAAGTGCCGCGCCGCCACCGAGATCAACAGCACCATAACCACCTTCACCGCCAGGTAGGCGTGCACGCCCCACAACTGCCGCAGCCACACCGCCGTGAGGAAACCCAGCGACACCACCGCCTCGGCCAGCGACAGCACCGCCAACCGGGCCGACAGGTCGTCCAGTTCGCTGCCGTGCTCGAACTCGTCGGCGACCAGTGCCACACCGCTGACCATGGCGTAGACATTGGCCAGCGTGAGCACTGTCAGCAGCACCACGACCGGCTTGCCGAGTTCGCGATCGGCTTCGCGGCGCCTCGGGGGCAATCGTGTGCCGCCCGCGTCGTTCGCGGTCATTTCACGTCCTCCACCTTCGTGAAGCCGAGCGGCTCGACGTCCGCACGGGGCAACGGTTCTTCGTAGACGAGTGCGCTGATGCCGGTGCCGACCGTGTACTCCAGATAGGAGCCGGTGGTGGCGTCGCGGCCGTAGTAGGTCTCACACGAGCCCTGCCCGCTGTAGTAGACGCCGTCCATGGCGGGCGCGGGCACCGGCTCGGACTGGGAGCCGCCGCCTTCCCAGCGGTAGGTCGGGGTGAGCGAGGCGCAGTACGACACCGGCAGCCCGGTGAACACGTAGTAGCCGACCAGTTGACCGTTGCCCGCCAGCAGGTACACGTAGGAGAGCTTCTGCGGCTCGTCCCAGGTCTTGATCCAGTAGTTGATCGTCTCCCTCGTCGGGCTGTATCCCATCTGTTCGGCGGGCTGTGCGCTGGTGAGCCGGTCGTAGCCGCTCTGCTGCCTTGCGCGCTCGTGGTCCTGCGCGGTGTCGCTGGTGCAACCTGCCGCGAACAGCAGCGCCACCACTGCGACGAGTGCCCTCACCTTCGCGGTGCGCATGAGGTCTCCTCCTCGATGTCGAGCCGGCGGGGCAGCCCCAGGTCACGGAACCTGCCCGTGGTGGCCGCCTTGCGCGCGTCGGCGTTGTACTCGTGAATGGCCGAGGCCCTGCTGGAACGCAGGGCGGTGAGCGTGGTCCGGATCTGCTGCACGCGCCGCTGATCCGCGCCGGGCAGTTCCGCCTGCAGCTGCGCGATGGTGCTTTCCTTGCTCTGGACGGCCGCGCACAGGTCGAAGAAGTGTTCGTAGGCCGCGATGCGGTAGTCACCACCCGCCTCGACGCGCTCGCGTTGCGCCTGCTGGCCACGCAACTCGGCGGTAGTGGCGGAGAACCATCCCCAGCCGAACGTCCACATCAGAGCCAGCGCCAGCACGGTCACGACGGTGACCGCGCCGAGCCCGACCACCGTCGCGCTGAGCCGCCAGCCGTGCCGCATCGCCGCTGTCACCGCCGCCACCCCCTTCGGGGCCGGTGGGGGACCGCCCCACCGTTGCGCACGACCACCTTCGAGCTACCCGGCTCGCGGTGCCACCGCGGCCGTGCCGGTGACACCGCACGCACGAGCGTGCGTACCGCCGGTCGCCATCGTCGCTGTTTCGAATTCATCCGCCGCTCCTTGTCGTCACGGCAGAGACGATCGCGCGGCGGAGGTGGTCGGCGGCAGCGGAAGGTTCCGCCCCCGCGGGCTCAGTCGCCGCCGCAGCCGAGGTCCGCGGTGGGCTCTCCCACCTCGGCGAGGCTTCGGCAGACACGCTGCACGACCACGTCGGTGTCGGTACGCCACATCGCCACGTCGCTGTCGCTGCCCGCCCTGGCGAGCACGCCGCCGTCCGGGGAGAACGCGAGGTCGTTGACCTCGAAACCGCGTCCGGAGTTCAGCCTCGCCAGCAGGCCGCCTTCGGCGAGGTCCCACAGCCACACGGTCGCGTCGTCGGTGGTGGCGGTCGCGAGCGTGGTGCCGTCAGGAGCGATCGCCAGCGCCCGCACCGCGGAGGGATGGTCACCGAACTGACGCCGCAACCGCCCGGTGTCCGCGTCGCGGACCTCGATGTGTCCGTTCAACGACGCGAGCACCAGGCTCCGGCCGTCCGGGGTGAAGGCCGCGTCGAGCACCGGGCTGTCGATGGCCACCTCGGTGGGTCGGGTGGTGAGGTCGTCGGCCTGCCAGCTCAACAACGCAACGGCGGCACCGCTCACACTGTCGGTGACCTGCGCGGGCTCCTCGCTGCTCGCGGCGAGCAGCCGCGAGCCGTCCGGACTGAACGCCAACGCCGACACGCCGCCGGGCACGTCGTCCAGCGCGGCCAGCCGCCGCCCGGTAGCCAACTCCCACACCCGGATGCGCGAACCCCGCTCATCGGCGAGCGAGCGGCTGCTCGCCGCGGCGAGCAACGCGGAGTCGGCGGAGATCGCGAGATGGCCGCGGAACTCGGCGCCGAGCTCCAGTGTCAGCGGTTCTCCTCCCGGTGGTTGCACCGTGATGGTGCCGTCGAGTGCGCCGACCACCCTGGTGCCGTCCCCGGCGTAGCCGACCGCGGTGGCGATCGAGTTCAGTTCCAGTGGCGAGGCGGTTGCCCTGCCGGTGGAGTAGTCCCAGGTGTACAGCTTGCCGTCGCCGTCGACGGCAGCAGCGTGGGTGCCGCCCGGCCGGAAAGCCACACCCAGCACCGAACCGGTGGCCCGCTCGAACCACGCGCCGCTGCGGGGCCAGCTGACGATGCCACCACCGACCTGGGCCGCCACGGTGGTGCTGCCGTCGGCGGATGCGGCGAGCGCGATCACGGTCTGCCCCACCACCGGCCCCTGCGCGGGGCCGTTGGGGTACTCGCCGAGCCGCGTGCGGTCGACAGGGTCCCACGCGATGACTCTGCCGCCGGTGCCGCTCAGCAGGTAGGCACCGTCGCCGGAGAAGGCGAGGGTTCCCGGTCCCTGCGTGGGGTCGCTGGTGTGTCTGGTGCGGTCGGCGATCGCGCCCACGGGCTCGCCGGTGACGGCGTCGCGAAGCCGGATGTCGTTGTCCGCCATGCTCGCCGACGCCAGCAGCTCCCCGGAGAACGCCAGTGTCGCGGGCATGGTCGATTCAGCGTCCGGCGCGGCGTCGCGGTGGGCGGTGTCGCGGTGCACCAACTCGCCGCTGCCGGGGTTCCACAGCTCCACGGTGCCGTCGATGCGGCCGACGGCCAGCCGTGCGCCGTCCTTGCCGAAGGCCAGGTCGAAGGCGAGCAGGCCGTCCGGGGCGGCGCCGGTCAGCCAGCGCCGGAACCGCCCGGTGCGTGGATCCCACGCGCCGATGCGGCTGTCCTCGCCGTCGGCGGTCTGCGCGGCCAGCGCCGTGCCGTCGGCTCGCCACGCGATCGGCCCGACGGCCACCGCACCCTGGTCGAGCCTGGCGAGCCGCCGACGCTGCTTGACGTCCCACACCCCGACCCTGGCTTCGCCGAAAACGGCGACGGCGAGCATGCCCGCGTCCGGGGAGAACCGAACCGCCTGCACCGGATCCGAACCGAGACCTGTCGCGAGTGTGAACCGCTGCCCCGAGACGGTGTCCAACACCACGACCTCGGCACCGGAGCGTCCCATTCCACCGATCGCTACCAGATCACCATCGGCGCTGACGTCGGTGGTGAACACCGGATCGAGCCCGGACTCGTACCGCACCGGGTAGGTGGCGTTGTCGACCGAGAACAGCGCGCCGCGCGCCTCAGCCGTCGGCGCCGCGCGCCACGCCCGCAGCGCGGTCTTTCGGGCGCCCACCGGGTCCCATTCCGCCAGCGCCAGCGACTCCGCCGCGAGCTGCCGGGACAGCGCCAGCTGCGCCTGCGTGCCCGCGTCGTCGCGGGCGTTGACCGCCATTGCCGTGGCCAGAAGTGCCGCGACGAGCAGCACGGCAAGGCCCGCCACGACCCCACGCAGCCGCCGCGTGCTGCGCTGCTGCTCGCGCCTGCCCGCTTCGAGGAACTCCCGTTCGCCGTCGGGGAGTTCGCCGTCGGCCTGCGCCCACTCGAGGGCCTCGGCGAGCCGGGCACCCCGGTAGAGGTCGCCTCGGTCGCGTCCGCCCTCCAGCCAGGCGGCGGCCGCCTCCTGCAGCCGCTGCCGCGACAGCAGGTGCTGGCGGTCGGCCTGCACCCAATCCCGCAACCGTGGCCAGGCGGTCAGCAGCGCGTCGTGGGCCAGCCGCACACCCTCCTCGTCCGCGGTGGCCAGCCGGGCTTCGACCAGTTCGGCGACCGCGTCGGGGTCCAGTTCGCCGCGGTCGGCGCGGCGGCGGGCCATGGCACCGTCCGGCAGCACCTTCACAAGGCGCAGCAGGGTGGAGCGAAACGCCGCTGCGCGTGCGGCGTCCAACCGCTGGTAGAGCTGGTCTGCGCTCACCGCGACGGCTCGGGTGACCCCGCCCGTCGCCTGGTAGCCCGCCAGCGTCAGAGTATCGCCTTCACGGTTGTTCCAGGTCTCCCGCAGCGCGTGGGCCAGTCTCGGCAGCGCGCCCCGCTCGGCCACGCCGCCGTCCCCCGCGCCGATGTCGGCGACCAGCCGCTCGACGAGACCGTCCTCGATGGACAGTCCGGCTTCGGCGGCGGGAACGGTGATGACCTCGCGAAGCCCTTCGGGGCCGAGCGGGCCGACCACCACCGGGTTGTCCAGCCCGGCTCGCAGCCGTTCCAGCGCGATGCAGTCGGGCAGGTAGTCGGCGCGCACCGCGACGATCACGGCGGCGGGCGAGGCGCAGGCCAGCGCCTCGGCGAACGCGGCGCGATCGGTGGCGCTCGCGCCGTCGGTGAACAGCTGCTCGAACTGGTCGACCACGATCAGCAGCCGCCGACCACGGCCCGGTGTGCAGTGCCCACCGAAGGCGGCCGGCTCCCGCCGGATGCTCTCCGCCAGCGCGGCCGGGTCCTCGCCGGTCACGGCGGCCAGCCGGGTGGCCAGTGTCTCCACCGGCCGCTCGCCCGGCGTCAGCGCCAGCCTCGGCCAGTCGCAGCCTGCCTCGTCGAGTGCGGGGAACAGCCCTGCGCGAAGCAGCGAGGACTTGCCCGTCCCCGAGGCACCGAGCACGACGACCGGTTCGTTCGCTGCCAGCTGCCGGGAAAGCCGCACCAGCAGCTCTGTCACCTCCGCGGCCCGCCCGTGGAACCACGCGGCATCGCCGGTGTCGAAGCTTCTCAGGCCCGGGTAGGGGCACGGTTCGCCGTCCGCGCCGGGGCCGTTCGTGGGGCGCGAGTGTCGGCGCTGCGCCGCCGACACTATGGCGCGCAGCAACACTTCGTCGCCGCCATCGCCCGGTGCCACGGCCGTGCCGGGCGCGGTGGCCGAAGGCGGCGCCGCAGGTTCCCGGTCGGCGAGCGCGGAGTCGGCGGCCGCCAGCAGTTCGCCCGCGCTCGCGTAGCGGCGGCGGGGGTCCTTGTCCATACCGGTGGCCACGACCAAATCCAGCGAGGGCGGGATTCGTGGGTCGAACACCGACGGCGCGGCGGGCGGGTCGTTCAGCTGCGCGGCCAGCTTCGCGGCCGCGTCGGCGGCGGGGAAGGGCACCTTGCCGGTGAGGCACTCGTACAGCACGCACGCCAGCGAGTACACGTCCGCCGCGCCGGTGACGTCCTGCCCGCGCAACTGTTCCGGGGCGATGTAGTCGAGTGACCCCACGTAGCTGCCGGTCCTGGTGAGCCGCGTGGCCTGCGGTGCGAGCGACACGGCGATACCGAAGTCGGTGAGGTAGGCCTGCTCCCCCGGCTCCGCCTCGCCCTCGTGCTCGTCCTCGCTGTCGTGCCGGCCGTCGCCCTGGTCCTCGTGCTCGGCGAGCAGGATGTTCGACGGCTTCACGTCGCGGTGCACGATCCCGGCCCGGTGCGCCGCGTCGAGCGCGGCGGCCACCTGGGACAGAATCCGCACCGCCCGCCGGGGTTCCAGCGGACCGTGGCCGAGCACGCGGCGCAGGTCCGGACCTTCCACCAGCCGCATGGCCACGTACAGCCTGCCGTCGGCCTCGCCCGCGTCGAGCACCTCGACGATGTGCCGATCCGCCAACCGCGACAGCAGCTCGGCCTCGCGCCGCAACCGGTCGCCGTGGCGCTCGTCGGCGGTGTCGGTGAGCAGTTTCAACGCCACGGTGCGGTCGAGCCGGGTGTCCAGCGCGCGGTACACCTGCCCCATGCCGCCACGGCCGAGCACGTCGACCAGCCGGTAACGCCCCCCGAGTAGCTCGATGGCCACGCGTCGCCTCCATCGCGTCCTGCACGCGGTCGCGGGTTCAGGTAGGCAGGATACGGGCAGGACCGGACCATTCGTGCACGCGAGCTGTGGAGGCGGTCACACCGTGGCGGGCAGTGATCCTACCGGTCGTACCGGTCGTACCACCCGGCCGCGAGCGGGACGCACCAGTTGCGTCGTTCCCAGTGCCGCGTGCACGGCGGCCTGCGCCAGCCGCGCCAGTTCCGCCCGGTCGGCGGCACGGCCGGGCGCGATCTCGGGGCACACGAACAACTCCAGTACCAGCCCGCGCAACCTCGCGACCCTGCGCAGCGACTCGATCAGCGACTCGGTGCCCACGAAGGCGGGCCAGGTGGTCTGCCTTCCGTCGCCGCTGCGGTAGCGCAGCGCCACGGGGACAACGCCGACCCCGCCGTCGATGGCGGCCTGGAACAGCGCGGGCCGAAACCGCCCCGACGCGGACCCGCACCAGGTCGTGCCTTCCGGGGTGACGTTGACCAGCGAGCCCTCCCGCAGCGCGGCGGCGACCCGCGCCACCGTGGCGGGCAGGGTGGAAAGCCTGCCCCGATCCAGGTAGATGCTGCCCGAGCGGGAAACCAGCCGGCCCAGCACCGGCCAGCGGGCGATCTCGCGCTTGGCGAGTGCCCGCATGGGACGGACCGCGTTGACGGCGACGATGTCGAGCCAGGAGATGTGGTTGTTCACCACCAGCGCTCCGCGACCCGGTGAGTCCAACTCGCCGTGCACGACGAGGCGCACCTCGAACGCGGCGAGCAGGCCACGAAAGACCAGCCGCACCGCGCGCCGCCTACCTGCCGCGGGAAGCGCGGCCAGGCAGGGGGCCAGCAGCAACGCCACGCACAGCACCGCGGCGGCTCGGGCGAACCGCACCACTCGGCGGGGCAGGCCGACCACCGGCTCGTCACGGGTCAGGCATCCAGGCCCGCACGGCGACACGGGCATCCAGACGTGGTCCATACCGCTCACACCTGGGCTCCGAGGAAGAACTTCAGGTACCGCTCGTCCACCTGTTGCAGGTCGAGCAGGACGAAGAAGTCCGCGACACCGAAGTCCCGGTCGTACGCGGGCGGCCCGCACACCTTCGCACCCAGCCGCACGTAACCACGCAGCAGTGGCGGCAGCGCGCCGCGAGGGCGAGGCCCGACCGTGTCGACGTTCCAGGGTCGCAGCGGTGTCACCCGGTGTTCGGCAGGCGCGTAGTGCCGGTGCGACACCAGATCCCACACCTGCGCCGCGCCGATCCCGCCGTCGGCGAGCGGCACCGAGGCACAGCCTGCCAGGTAGCGGTGCCCGGAAAGCAACATGTACCTGGCGATGCCCGCCCACACCAGGCCGACGACGGCGCCGCTGCGGTGGTCGGCGTGCACGCAGGAACGGCCGGTCTCCACAAGCCCCGGCCGCAGGTGGTCGATCCTGCTCAGCTCGAATTCGAGGTCGGCGTACAACTGCCCCGCCTCGGCCGCCCGCCGCGGCGGCAGCATCCGGTAGGTGCCGACGATCTCACCGGTGTTGTCGTCGCGAACCACGAGGTGGTCGCAGAAGTCGTCGAAGTAGTCGGCGTCCACCCCGGGCCGCGTGGTGTGCAGCCGCGCGCCCAGTTCCCCCGCGAAGACCTGGTGGCGTAGCCGCTGCGCGGCCAGCACGTCGTCGTTGTCGTGGGCGACGAGCAGCGAGTACCGCGCGTTGCCCGCGCCCGTCCGGTCAGTGCTGGCGAGAAGCTGTGACCGTGTCATGCGCCGATCCTCGCGCCGGATTGCGAAGCCACGGAGTGCCGATCGTGTCCTGCGGCTGCACAACGCGTTAAAACCGCGTTCGCCGACGCGAACCGGCCACCGGGACGCGAGGTCCCGGTGGCCGGTTTCGACAGCGGTCAGCCCTTGCGCTTGGCGACCTCTTCGGTGAGCTGCGGGGCGACGTTGAACAAGTCGCCCACCACGCCGAAGTCGGCGATCTCGAAGATCGGCGCCTCGGGGTCCTTGTTCACCGCGACGATCGTCTTCGACGTCTGCATGCCCGCCCGGTGCTGGATGGCACCGGAGATGCCGAGCGCGACGTACAGCTGCGGCGAGACCGTCTTACCGGTCTGGCCCACCTGGAACTGCGCGGGGTAGTACCCGGAGTCGACGGCGGCACGGGAAGCGCCCACCGCGGCGCCGAGCGCGTCCGCCAGCTTCTCCACGACCTCGAACTTCTCCGCCGAGCCGACACCGCGGCCACCGGAGACCACGATCGACGCCTCGGTGAGTTCGGGTCGGTCGCCACCGACCACCGGCTCCACCCCGGTGATCCGGGCGGCCTTGGCCGGGTCCGCGGCGGGCAGCGAAACCGACTCCTCGGCGCCTGCCCCCTCGGCCTGCTCGGCCTCCACCGCACCGGGGCGCACCGAGATCACCGCAACGCCCTTGGCGGCCTTGGCCTTCACCGAGAACGCACCACCGAAGACGGACTGCTCCACGGTGCCGTCCGCGCCGACGCCGACGGCGTCGACCAGCCAGCCGGAGCCCAGGCGGGCGGCGAGCCTCCCGGAGACCTCCTTGCCCTCGGACGTGGCGGGTACCAGCACCGCCGCGGGCGATGCCTGGTCGGCCACCGCCGCCAGCGCGTCGACCTTCGGCGTCACCAGGTAGCCGGTGGCGTCCTCGGACTCAGCGGCGTAGACCTTCGCCGCGCCGTAGGACGCCAGCGACTCCCTCGCCTTGCCTGCGGTGCCGGGAGCGCCGACCACGACCGCGGAGGGCTCACCGAGCGCCCGCGCCGCCGTCAGCAGCTCGTAGGTGACCTTCTTGACCTCACCGTCGACGTGATCGACGAGGACGAGAACTTCGGCCATGAGTTGGTTTCCTTGTCTGTCGATGTCTGCCGGTGCTGTCAGATGATCTTCTGGCCGACCAGGTACTCGGCGACCTTGCTGCCGCCGTCGCCCTCGTCCTCCACGCGCTGGCCCGCGGTGCGCGGCGGCTTCGGCGAGGCCTCCAGGACGGTGGACCACGCGTTGGCCAGGCCCACCTCGCTCGCGTCGACGCCGAGGTCGGCCACGGTCAGGGTCTGGACCGGCTTCTTCTTCGCGGCCATGATGCCCTTGAAGGAGGGGTACCTCGGCTCGTTGATCTTCTCGGTCACGCTGACCACGGCGGGCAGGCTCGCCTCGAGGTGCGTGATGCCGTCCTCGGTCTCGCGGTCGACCTTCACCGAGCCGCCGTCCACGGTGAGCTGGCGCGCGTGGGTGAGCTGCGGCAGGCCGAGCAGCTCGGCGAGCACCGCGGGAACGGCGCCGCCGCGACCGTCGGACGCCTCGTTGCCCGCGATCACCAGGTCCACGCCTTCGATCTGACGGACGGCCGCGGCGATCACCTTGGCCGTGGCCAGCATGTCGGAGCCGTGCAGCGCCTCGTCGCAGACGTGGACGGCCTTGTCGGCTCCCATCGACAGTGCCTTGCGGATCGCGTCGGTAGCGCGCTCGGGACCGACGCACAGGACGGTCACCTCGCCCTCGCCCGCTTCCTTGATCTTGAGCGCTTCCTCGACGGCGCGCTCGTTGATCTCGTCGATCACCGCGTCGGCGGACTCGCGGTCAAGGGTGTGGTCGGTCTCGGACAGCTTTCGCTCCGAGTAGGTGTCAGGCACCTGCTTGACCAGGACAACGATGTTGGTCATGGATCTCCTTAGGCGCACACGCGAGGCGTTACTGCTCGGTAGATTAGGGCCTCCTCGGCCGGGCCCGCTCCGCGAGGTGACGGCATTCACCTGGAATGCCATTTTACCGGGACGATCGTCCCGGTAACTGATCCGAGCACCGGGAACTACGTGCGGTTTATCCCGTTGCCGCCGAAAGTTGCAACGCACTGCTTCAAACGGGTGGTTACTAGGGATAACCTGCCGGGCGTGCCGGTAGCAGTGATCACCGATTCGACCGCCTGTATCCCCGAGCAACTGGCCGCGCAGTGGGGCATCTCGGTAGTGCAGGTCCAGATCGTCGCCGACGGCCGCGTCGACGACGAGAACCGGTTCGACCGGGCGGACCTGATCGAGATGCTGCGCGCGGGGCACCCGGTCAGTACCAGACCCCCGGACCCCGGCGCCTTCTTCTGGACCTATCAGGACGCGGTCAGCGCGGGAGCCGCCGCGATCGTCAGCCTGCACATCTCCGGCCGGATGTCGCAGACCGTGGCGGCGGCCAGGGAGGCCGCGCAGCAGGTCCGCGTGCCCGTCTACGTGATCGACAGTGGCACCACAAGCATGAGCCTGGGCTTCTCCGCGCTGTCCGCCGCGCGGGCGGCGGCCGCGGGCGGGTCGCCACAGCGGGTCATCGAGGCGGCCGACCGGCGCTACCGCGGCGCCAGCGAACTGCTCTACGTCGACACCCTCGAGTACCTGCGCAGGGGCGGCCGGATCGGCGCCGCCTCCGCCATGCTGGGCACGGCACTGTCGATCAAGCCGTTGCTGACCGTGCGGGAGGGCCAGGTGGCGCCACTGGCCAGGGTCGCGGGCGGAAAGCGCGCCCTTTCCAAGCTCACCGACCTCGCCGTACGCCGGGCGGGAAACGCCGGTGTCGACATCGCCGTGGCCTGCGCCACGCCCACCGACCGCGAGCTGAGTGTGGTCGGTCAGCTACGCAACAGCATTCCCAACCTCAACGACATCGTCGTGGTGCGGGCGAGCACCGTGATCGCCGCACACGTCGGCCCCGGTGCACTCGGGATCACCGTAGCGCCCACACTGTAAGCGCCAATCGGGTCGCGGCCGCCTTGCGCCCGTGACCACCGACGAGGGAGAGCGCGAGTGTCGACTGCTGCCACGAACCGGGCGCAGACCCTGCACCTGACGGGCGAGCGCACGGTGCCTGGTGTCGTGGAGGAGAACTACTGGTTCGCCAGGCACGAGGCCGCGTACCTGGCGCTGCTGCCCCATTGCGCGGGCGAGACCGTGCTGGAGGCGGGCTGCGGGGAGGGCTACGGCGCGGCACTGATCGCGGGCACCGGTTCGCGGGTGCTCGCGCTGGACTACGACCAGCCGACCATGAAGCACGTGGCGCGCAACTACCCGCGGCTGGGCGCCGTGCGGGGCAACCTCGCGTTCCTGCCCGTCGGCACCGCCGCCGTCGGCGTCGTGGCCAACCTGCAGGTGATCGAACACCTGTGGGACCAGCAAGGCTTTCTCGCCGAGTGCAACCGGGTGCTGCGGCCCGGCGGGAAGCTGCTGGTCACCACCCCCAACCGGCTCACCTTCACACCGGACTCGCCGACTCCGCTGAACCCCTACCACACCAGGGAGTTGTCCCCGTCCGAGCTGGCCGAACTGCTCACCGAGGCAGGGTTCGCCGTGGCATCGCTGCACGGCCTTCGCCACGGCGCCCGCCTTCGTGAGCTGGACGCGAAACACGGCGGGTCGATCATCGACGCACAACTCGACGTCGTACTGGGGTCACTGCCGGGCCAGGCGAGCTGGCCCGAGGAACTGCTCGCGGACGTGGCGTCGGTCGGTGCGGCGGATTTCGCCATCGACGGCGAGGACCTCGACTCCAGCCTCGACCTGATCGCGGTGGCGGTGCGGCCGTGACGGCCACGTCGCAACCAGAGGGCACCTTCTGTCTCGTCCTGCACAGCCACCTGCCGTGGCTGGCGCACCAGGGCAGCTGGCCGGTCGGGGAGGAATGGCTCTACCAGGCGTGGGCACACTCCTACCTTCCCGTGGTGGACCTGCTGCGGCGGTTCGCCGCCGAGGGCAGGCACGACGTGCTGACCCTGGGCGTGACCCCGGTGCTGGCCGCGCAACTGGACGACCCCTACTCGCTTCGCACCTTCCACGAGTGGCTGGGCCACTGGCAGCTTCGCGCCCGGCACGCCGCCTCACTGTGGCGCGGTGACGAGTTGCTTTCCGAGTTGGCCGCAGAGCAGTACCGCACCGCGTGTGCCGCCACGGAGCAGTTCGAAGCCCTTTGGTCGCACGGGTTCTCGCCACTGCTTCGTTCCCTTGTGGACTCCGGAGTCGTCGAGTTGCTCGGCGGGCCGCTCACCCACCCGTTCCAGCCACTGCTCGACGAGCGGGTCCGATCCTTCGCGCTGCGCGCGGGGCTGGCCGACACCACGCTTCGCGTCGGTACGCGCCCTGCCGGGATCTGGGCGCCGGAGTGTGGCTACGCACCGGGCATGGAGGACGGCTACGCCGCCGACGGTGTCGAGCGCTTCCTGGTGGACGGCCCGTCGCTGCGCGGGGACACCTCCGCCGCGCGCACGGTCGGCTCCTCGGACGTGGTCTGTTTCGGTCGCGACCTGGAGGTGACCTACCGGGTGTGGTCGCCGAAGTCCGGCTACCCGGGACACAGCAGCTACCGCGACTTCCACACCTGGGCCCACGAGGTGGGGCTGAAACCGTCCCGGGTCACCGGCAAGCACGTGGCACCCGCCGACAAGGCGCCCTACGACCCCGCCCTCGCCGCCGACACGCTGCGGCTACACGTCAAGGACTTCGTCGACACCGTGCTGTCCAGGCTGCGCGGACTGCGGCGTCGGCACGGCAGGCCTTCGCTGGTGGTGGCGGCCTACGACACCGAACTGTTCGGCCACTGGTGGCACGAGGGCCCGGCCTGGCTGGAAGGCGTGCTGCGCGCGCTGCCGGAGGCGGGGGTGCGGGTGACCACGCTCGCCGGAGCACTGCAGGCCGGGCATCTGGGTGGCCCGGTGGAACTGCCCGCTTCGTCGTGGGGCTCGGGCAAGGACTGGCGAGTGTGGGACGGCGAGCAGGTTGGCGACATGGTCGCCGCCAACACGGCGCTGCAGCAGCGGCTGCTCACGCTGCGGCCGAGGGGAACGGTGCGCGACCCGGTTGCCGACCAGGCCGTCACCGAGGCGCTGCTGGCGCTGTCGAGCGACTGGGCGTTCATGGTCACCAAGGACTCCGCTGCCGACTACGCGCGCGGCCGCGCGCGGGCGCACACCGAGCGGTTCGACGAACTGGCCCGGCTGCTGCGCTCCGCGGGGCCCGACGCCGCGGCGCGAGCGGCCGCGCTGCGCGCGCTGGACAATCCCTTCGGTCAGCTCGACGCCAGGGACCTGCTTTCCGGCGACCGCTGACCTTGTGGGGTCCCGCGCCTGCCGCGGCCGAACAGTCCGGTGTGGACAGCGATTACCCTGCGGCCTCGCCGGTGGGCGCTTCGTGGTCGTCCCCGGTTTCCTCGGTTTCCTCGGTGTCCTCGGTGTCCTCGGTGGGGACGCTCAGCAGCCGCGACTCGGTGGCGGCGGGACCGGGCGGCCACGAGCCCGCCGCTATCACCGCTCGGTTGCGCTCCGCGACCACCTCGAAGTCCACTTTGAGCACTCTGCGGTCGTAGCTGAGCAGGCCGTTGACCTCGTTCTCCACATCGGTGGTCTGGGTGTAGACGGCGCCGGAGAGCCCCTCCTCCCGCACCACCCGCTCCAGGTCGAGGCTCACCTCCGCGTAGCGCCGCGTCAGCTCCTGCCCGGATTCGACCATCTCGTAGGCGAGCGGCTCACCGGGCCACGCATGCCCTTGCGGCAGCAGCCCGATGCCGCCGTACTCGCCGTCGACGGTGGCCCTGCCGTCGTCGACGCGCGGGCTGCCGGGCCCGACGTAGGTGTGGTCGTCGTAGACGTCACCCGCGCCGGAGTCGGGGTGGGAGTGGCAGCAGTTCACCCCGCTGTCGGCCACCACCAGCCGGGTGGGGTCGGCCGCCTTCACCAGCTGCGTGATGCGCGCGGTGTCGTACTCGCCCCACCCCTCGTTGAACGGCACCCAGACCACGACGGCGGTGACCCCGCGCAGTTGCGTGACGATCGCGGACAGCTCCGCCTCGAACCGCTCGCGAGCCTTCGTCACCGGCGCGGGCTGCGGACCGGGCGGGTTTTCCAGCACCACCGGCAGCGATGGGATGTCCTGCCAGACCAGCAGCCCAAGTCGGTCGGCCCAGTAGTACCAGCGCTGCGGTTCCACCTTGACGTGCTTGCGAACGCTGTTGAAGCCCAACTCCTTGGTGCGCTCCAGGTCGTGGCGCAGCGCTTCGTCGGTGGGTGCGGTGTAGATCCCGTCAGGCCAGTAACCCTGATCCAGCAGCGCGTGCAGGAAGGTGATCCGGCCGTTGAGCGCGATCCGGCAGCGGCCCTCGCCGTCCTCGACCAACCCGATGGTGCGCAGCCCCGCGTAGCTTTCCACCTCGTCGATCGGTTCGCCGTGCTCACCGCGCAGCAGCACGGTGACGTCGTAGAGGTAGGGGTCGTCGGGGCTCCACAACCGGGGCCTCGGCACGTCGACGCGCACCGGCCCGGTCGAGGGACCGCTGCCGCGGGCGACCTCACCGCCGCCCGGTTCGCTGACCACGACCTGCAGTTCCCGCGCCTCGTCGCCCGCGACCGTGGCGGCCACGTCGAGGCCCCGCTCGTCGCAGCCGATGTCGAGCGCGGCGACGTGGGTGGCGGGCACCGGCTCCAGCCACACCGACTGCCAGATACCCGATGCGCCGGTGTAGAGGATGCCGCCGGGCTGATTGGCCTGCTTGCCGACACCGAAGGTGCCTCGGTTGCCGATGTCGTCGGCGCGTACCAGCAGTTCCTGCTCCGCGTCGTCGCGCAGCACGTCGGTGATGTCCACGCTGAACGCCGTGTAGCCGCCCTCGTGCCTTGCCAGCGGCTGGTGGTTGACCCACACCGTCGCGACCTGGTCGACCGCCCCGAAGTGCAGCAACACCCGGCCGCCCCACCAGTCCGGCGGGATGTCGAAGGTCCTTCGGTACCACATGTGCTCGTCACGGCGCCCGATTCCGGAGAGCGCCGACTCGGGCGGGTAGGGCACCAGGATGCGCTCACCCGGATGCGTCGCGCCGTCGGCCGAACGCGCCGTGTAGTCCCACAGCCCGTTGAGGCTGAGCCAGCGCGGGCGGCGCAGCCGAGGCCGCGGGTACTCGGGCAGGGCGTTGTCCGGGCCGACCTGCTCGGCCCAGGGCGTGAACAGCGGCGCTGAGGCGGTCATCACCTCGATGAGAACACGGACGCGTCGCCACGGGCTAATGAACCGGTGAGTAACCTCCACGTATGCGCGTGCTCATGCTGTCGTGGGAATACCCGCCCGTGGTCGTCGGGGGGCTTGCCCGGCACGTCCACGCGCTGGCCAGGCATCTCGCCCTCGACGGGCACGAAGTCGTGGTGTTGTGCAGGCAGCCCGCGGGCACCGACGCCGAGACGCATCCGACCACCGACGAGGTGGTGGAGGGGGTGCGGATCGTCCGGGTCGCGGAGGACCCCACCCACCTGACGTTCGAGCGGGACCTGGTGGCCTGGACGCTGGCCATGGGCCACGCGATGATCAGGGCGGGCACGGCGCTGCTGCGAGGCTGGCGTCCCGACGTGGTGCACGCCCACGACTGGCTGGTCACGCATCCCGCGATCGCGCTGGCCGAGGCCGCCGGTGTGCCGCTGGTGGGCACCATCCACGCCACCGAGGCCGGCAGGCACTCCGGCTGGCTGTCCCACCCGCTCAACCAGCAGATCCACTCGGTGGAGTGGTGGCTGGCCAACCGGGTGGACGAGCTGATCACCTGCTCGCAGTCCATGCGGGCAGAGGTGGCGCAACTGTTCGAGGTGCCCACCGAGAGCATCACCGTGATCCACAACGGCATCGAGGAGCGCGGCTGGCAGGTGCCGGACGAGCAGGTGCGGCGAGCCCGCGAGACACACGGCGGGACCGGCGCGCCGCTGCTGCTGTTCTTCGGCAGGCTGGAGTGGGAGAAAGGGGTGCAGGACCTGCTGGACGCGCTGCCCGCCGTCCGGCGACGGCATCCGGGGACCCGGCTGGTCGTGGCGGGCAAGGGCAGGCACCTCGAGCAACTGCGGGAGCAGGCCGACCGGCTGGAACTGGCGCAAGCGGTGGACTTCGTCGGTCACCTTTCCGACCGGGAGTTGCGCGCTTTGCTCGCCGCCGCGGACGCCGTGGTGCTGCCCAGCCGGTACGAGCCGTTCGGCATCGTCGCGCTGGAGGCCGCGGCGGCCAAGGCCCCGCTGGTCGCCTCCACCGTCGGCGGTCTGGGTGAGCTGGTGATCGACGGCGAGACGGGGCTGGCGTTCGCCCCCGGCGACGTGGCCTCGCTCGTCGACGCCGTCGACGCCGTGCTCACCGACACCGACGCGGCGGGCCGTCGCGCGCTGGCCGCGCAGTCACGGCTGGCCGCCGAGTTCGACTGGGCCCGAATCGCCGCCGCGACCGCGCGTGTCTACCGGCGGGCGCGAACGGTGCAGCGGCCTGCGACGCTGGGCAGGCCCAAGATCGCCACCGGGAACGCCTTCGAGCCGTGAGCGGTTCTCGCTGAGGCTTCACCGTGCCCGCCGGTACAGCTGCGCGAGCACGGCGAACGGGTCGGCCGCGCCGCCGTGGTCGACGGCCACGATGCGCCGGGTCAGGCGGTATTCGGCGCCGGGTGCGATCTGCACCGGCACCATGCTCATCACCCAGTTGCCCGTCGCCGCGACCAGCAGGCCCTCCGGGTCGGCGTCGTAGATCAGGCCGTATGTCTGCGGGTCGGTTCCCGTCATGCCGAACCACGGCTCGGTTGGCTCGTAGCGCCGCGGGCTGCCGTAGGGGGTGGTGATGGTGCCGTGCCCGGCGACTCCGCTTCGCTGTCCCGGCCCGTCGTGGTCCAGCGCGTCCCCGACCCACACCGTGACGGCCGCGCCGCCGGTGTTGCGAAACACCGACTCGGCACCCACCCAGGAGTTGTCCGGCCGCAGCGTGTAGGTCGTGGTCACCGTGAGCGCGGCGAAGTCGGTGGAGGCACCACTGGCGCGGACCACCGCGCGAGTCGGTCCGGCCTCGATCACCTCGACGCGATCGTTGCGGACGCTGACCTGCTGCCATGCCTCGGTCCCCTGCGGCTGCGCGGCGGAGGCATAGGTCAGGTTGATCCAGTCGAGCTGGTCGCTGCGCCCTCGCACGGCCATGTCGAGCACCTTCCCACGTGTGGTGCCGAGCAGCTGCCCGTCCTCGGTCACCGCCGCGACGGCCATCGCGAGTGCCGCGTTCTCCATGACGATGTCCGAATCGCCCGCCTCCACCCGCGCACCGGCCAGCCGCTTGCCCGTGCCCGCGAGCGCGCCGGTGACGCGCGGCAGCTCGAGATCCACCCGCTGCAGCGTGCCCTCGGCCGAGTCGACAGTGCGCCTGGCCGTCCGGTAGCAACCCGCCGTCGCGGCGATGTCGTAGCTGCCAGGGGTTACCAGCAGCCGGTATTCGCCGTCGGTGCCGGTGACGCCGGTGCTCACCACCGTGCCGTCGGCTGCGCTCGCCCGCACCACGACGTTCGCCAGGGCTGTGCCGTCGGTGGCGTCGGTCACCCGGCCGGCGACGCCGTCGCCCGCGTCCTCCAACCGGCGCGCACCGGCGACGCCGTCGGTCACCACGAACGACGCGAGCGTGAACGCCGGCCCGGAGGGGTCGGCCGGGTGGTTGACGACCTGAAGGTCGCTGCGCCACTGCGACGGCGTCACCGTGCAACGGGTGTAGCCGCGGTGGTCGCCGTCGAAGAACCGAACGTGGGGGTTCGCCTCCAGCGCGGCGGCCACCGAGTCTCGCCAGCCGCAGCCGGAGCTGATCGACGTGCCGACGAACTCGGTGGCCAGTGTCTCGGAGTCCGGATCGGTGAAATCGGCCTTGAGGTCGTTGACCCATGCCGAGTGCCAGTCGCCAGACAGTACGACCACATTGGACGGTCGCCGATCGGCGAGGAAGGCGAACAGCCGGTCGCGGGCAGCGGCGTAACCGTCCCACTGGTCGTGGTTGATGCTCACGCCGTGGCCGGTGTCGTAGTCGAAGAACGCCATGATGGTCTGCTGCGCGATCGCGTTCCACCGCGCCCGCGAGCTTGCGAGGGTGTCCAGCAGCCAGCGTTCCTGTCCGGCGCCGGTCATGGTCCGGCCGGGGGTGAGCGCGTCCGGGTCGCGGGGCGCGATGAACCGGCCGTCGACCTGGTCGTCACGGTACTGGCGGGTGTCGAGCACGCTGAGGGAAAGCAGGTCGCCGAACAGCAACGACCGGTGCAGTGTCATATCGGCGCCCGAGGGACGGGCGGTTAGCCGCAACGGCAGGTGCTCGTAGTAGGCCTGGAAGGCATTCGCCCGCAGCTGAAGGAAGTCCGGTGTGGAGTCCTGCGGAACGTCGCCCGCCCAGTTGTTGTCGACCTCGTGGTCGTCGAACGTCACGACGAACGGGAAGGCGGCATGCGCGGCGCGCAGGTCCGGTGAGGTCTTGTACCGGGCGTGCAGCACGCGGAAGTCGGCGAGGCTGCGGGTGTCACCAGCTTCGTAGATGTAGTCGCCGACGTGGACGACGAAGTCCAGGTCGTCGGCGGCCATCGCGCGGTAGGCCGCGTAGGTGCCGCCGGTCCACGCCTGGCACGACGCGAGTCCGAACCTCACCTGCTCGACGGCGGAGTCGGGCAGTGGTGCGGTCTTCGTACGCCCGACCGGGCTGACGGCGTCGCCCGCGAGAAAGCGGTAGAAGTACTCGCGGCCCGGCCGCAGCCCGGTGATCTCCGGGTGCACGCTGTGCCCTAGTTCGGGGGTGGCCTCGACGGCCCCTCGCCGCACGATACGGGTGAACTGCTCGTCCTCGGCAACCTGGTAGCGCACCCCGAACGGCTCCCGGGGCATGCCACCGTTGCCGTCCTCGGCCAGCGGATCTGGCGCCAGCCGGGTCCACAGCACGACCCCGTCCGGCAACGGGTCCCCCGAGGCGACCCCGAGCGTGAACGGATTGCCGAGCGCGGGCGGGAAGGCCAGCGCCGTGCCGCTGTGCACGGCGCCGGTGCCCAGCAACAACGCCGTGGTGCTCACGCCACTGAGCTCGAGGAACCGTCTGCGGTCGAACCGCCGACCCTGCTCGCCGCTGTACTCGGACATGGGATCCTCCCCAATCGGGACATTCGGACGCCGTCGGGGCAAGACCCTCCCCCGGCCAGGCGGCGGCCAGGTGTCGGGCAGGCCACCGGGGAGTGAAAACCGTACGGTCGCGGGGTTCGCCAACCGGCTCGGGCATCTCGGGCTCGGCCAAGCACGGGAACCGAACGCACCCACGGGCGGCCCGCAGCGGCCGATCGTTGAGCCGTCGGTGAATCGCCCGCGCCCGGACGTCGAGGTCCAGTTCGTCCCAGGCTCGATCGGCCGTCAACCGCGACGCCGGAGCCTGCGTCGACCACGCCCGGGTCGGTCACCGTGGCGTTCGGGCTCGCGTCCTCCCGTACCACTCGGTCTGCCGGCGAAACGGAGGAATGAGTTCCAAGCCACGGCACGGGTCCGTCACGGCGAACGCCTGGAGGACCGAGCGCGGCCGGAGACCACAATGTACGGTCGGCGGGCGGAAGATCGGAAGTACGGCGGAACCGGATCGCGCACCCGTCAGCGAATCAACCGCACCCGCACGTCCGACTTCAGTTCGCCCCAGGCACGATCGGCGGTCACCGCGACGCCATCCGGCAGATCACCGGCGAGCGCCAGACAGGCCCGGTCGGCCAGGGACAATCCCGCGTGCCGGGTGGCAGGCCACGATCTTGCCGCGGCAACCGCCGCCGCGACATCGAACGGCGCCACTGTCGCACCCAGTGCGACGAGCGCGGCGGTATCGTCCTCAGCCGTCGCACTGCCCAACCGGGCGAGCTTCTGCACCACCTCGGCATAGTTGACCGCCGACATCACCGAGCCGGGAAGCAACTCGGCGACCTGTTCGTGCCCGCGTTCCGCACGCAGCAGCGCCAGGGCAGCGCTGGCCTCCAGCACCGCCGCCACGCCACACCCGAGCCTGCGTCGTCGCCCGCACCTGGGTCGGTCACCGTGGCGTTCGGGCTCGCGTCCTCCCGTGCCGCTTCCGCTCGGCGCAACCCGTCGAGTTCTGCCGACCTCGCCGGACAAGACCTACTTCCCCGTATCACCAAATGCGCGGCAACAGGCCACAGCACTGGGCAAGCAGAGTTCGTCGTCGGCCTAGAACACCGGCAGCAGTACACCCTTCTCGCTGTCGGGCCTCGGCCCGAAGATCCTGCGCTGCTCCTGGCTGATCGGCACGTCGTTGATGCTGGCCTCGCGGCGGCGCATCAGTCCGTCGGGTGTGAACTCCCACAGCTCGTTGCCGTAGCTTCGCCACCACTGCCCCGAGTGGTCGTGGCATTCGTACTGGAAGCGCACGGCGATGCGGTTCTCCCGAAACCCCCACAGTTCCTTGCGCAGCGCGTAGTCGAGTTCGCGCTCCCACTTCTGGCGCAGGAACTCGACGATCTCGGCGCGCCCGACGACGTGGCGGTCACGGTTTCGCCACACCGAGTCCTCGGTGTAGGCCAGCGCGACCCGTTCGGGGTCCCTGGTGTTCCAGGCGTCCTCGGCGGCCTGGACCTTCTGCGCGGCGGTGGTCTCGTCGAACGGGGGAAACGGGGGGCGTGAGTTCATGCCGACAGCCTAGAGAACGATCGTTCTCTGGTCCAGGGTGGAAGGCATGGACATCGAAGAGGCCAAGCGGCGGCTGCTGGACGCCGCCGAGGCCGAGTTCTACGAGCGCGGCATCCAGGCGGTGGGGATGGACGCGATCCGGGCCCGCTCTTCGGTCTCGCTGAAGCGGCTGTACCAGTGCTTTCCCTCCAAGGAAAGCCTGGTGGAGGCATATCTGCTGCGAAGGGACGAGCGGTGGCGGCGGGAGCTTGCCGACCACGTCACGGCCGCCGCCACCACGCCGGAGCAAGCTCCGCTGGCCGTCTTCGACTGGCTGCACGAGTGGTTTCGCAGGCCCGGCTTCCGCGGCTGCGCGTTCATCAATTCCTTCGGCGAACTCGGCTCGGGCTCGGCGCGTGTCGCGGCAGCCGCACGGCGGCACAAGGACGCGGTGCGCGGCTACCTGCGTGAGCTGTCCGAGAACGCGGGCGCCGCCGATCCGGATCTGCTCGCCGAGCAACTGCTCACCCTGGTCGAGGGGGCCACCGTGGTCGCGGCGATGTCCGACGACCCGACGGTGGCCCGCACCAGCCGCGCCGCGGCACGAACCCTGCTGGCGGCGACACCTCGACGGTCACCGCGGACACCGTGAACGACGCGAGGCCACGCGGGCACCCGGCCCGCGTGGCCTCGCGGTTTCCTACCCCCCGGCTTCAGCCGGCCTCGGTCAGGTAACGGGCGTAGGCGGCGGTGGTGAAGAAGTTCGGCAGCTTCTCGCCGAGCGCGGCCTCGGCGAAGATCTCCCGAGCGTCGTCCAGCCGGTTGCCCGTGCCCAACTCGGCGCGGACGTCGGCCAGTTCCTCCTCCAGCCACTGCCAGGCCAGCTCGTGCGTCACCAGCGTGCCGTCGTCCAGCTTGGTGCCGTTGCGAAGCCACTGCCACACCTGACAGCGTGCTATCTCCGCGGTGGCGGCGTCCTCCATGAGGTTGAAGATCGCGGCCGCCCCGGAGCCACGCAGCCACGCGTCCAGGTAGCGCAGCGCCACGTTGATGTTGGACCGCACGCCCTGTTCGGTGACCTCGCCGCCCGCGCTCGCCACGTTCAGCAGGTCCGGTGCATCGACCTCGACGTCCTCGCGCAGCTTGCCGAGCTGGTTCGACCAGCCGCCGAGCACACCGTCGAACACCTCCCGGCAGACGGGCACCAGCGCCGGGTGGGCCACCCACGACCCGTCGAAGCCCGCCTCGGCCTCGCGCTCCTTGTCCTCGCGGACCTTGCGCAGCGCCGTGGCGTTGACCTCCGGGTCCCTGCTGGGGATGAACGCGGCCATGCCGCCGATGGCATGCGCGCCACGCCGGTGGCAGGTGCGCACCAGCAGCTCGGTGTAGGCCCGCATGAACGGCACCGTCATCGTGACCTGCGCGCGGTCGGGAAGCACGTAGTCGGCACCCGCCTCGCCGAAGGTCTTGATGATGCTGAAGATGTAGTCCCACCTACCCGCGTTCAGCCCGGCGGAATGCTCGCGCAGTTCGTAGAGGATCTCCTCCATCTCGAACGCCGCGGTGATCGCCTCGATGAGCACCGTGGCCCGGATGGTGCCGCGCGGGATACCGAGTTCCTGCTGCGCGAAGCAGAACACGTCGTTCCACAACCGCGCCTCTTCGTGGCTTTCCAGCTTCGGCAGGTAGAAGTACGGCCCGCTGCCACGCGCGACGAGCTGGCGCGCGTTGTGGAAGAAGTACAGCCCGAAGTCGACGAGACTGGCTGGGACCGGCCGACCGTCGAGGCGGATGTGCTTCTCCACCAGGTGCCAGCCACGCGGCCGCATCACGATCGTCGCCGGTTCGTCGCCGACCGTGTACCGCTTGCCGTTGTCGGTGAAGTCGATGTTCCGCCTGATCGCGTCGTACAGGTTGAGCTGGCCGCCGACGATGTTGCGCCACGTCGGCGACGTCGCGTCCTCGAAGTCGGCCAGCCACACCCTGGCACCGGAGTTCAGCGCGTTCACCGTCATCTTCCGGTCCGTGGGACCGGTGATCTCCACCCGACGGTCCTCCAGGCCCGGCGCGGGATGCGCCACCTGCCAGGACTCGTCGGCTCGCAGCGCGCGGGTCTCGGGCAGGAAGCCCAGCGTCTCCTCACCGGAGGCGATCCGCTCCCTGCGCCGCCGCCGGGCGTCGAGCAGTTCCCTGCGACGCCCCGCGAACGCGCTGTCCAGTTTGGCGATGAACTCCAGCGCCGAGGGGGTGAGGATCTGCTCGAACCGTTCCCCCTCGGGGCCGGAGACCTTCATCCGGTCCTGCAGCCTGTCAGCCATCCCAGCCATCTCGTCTTCCCTTCAGCGAGGGGTCAGAACTGTGCTTCCTCGGTGGAACCCTTCAGCGCGGTCGTCGAGCTCTCCGGGTTCAGCGCGGTGCTGACCAGGTCGAACCAGCCGGTGCCCACCTCACGCTGATGCTTGGTGGCGGTGTAGCCGCGGTCCTCGGCGGCGAACTCGCGCTCCTGCAGGTCCACGTAGGCGGTCATGCCCTCGTTCGCGTAGCCCTTGGCCAGGTCGAACATCGAGTAGTTCAGGGCGTGGAAGCCCGCCAGCGTGATGAACTGGAACTTGTAGCCCATGTGGCCCAGTTCGCGCTGGAACTTGGCGATCGTGGCGTCGTCCAGGTGCTTGCGCCAGTTGAACGACGGCGAGCAGTTGTAGGCCAGCATCTGGTCCGGGTACTTGGCCTTGATCGCCTCGGCGAACTCGCGGGCGACCTCGAGATCGGGCTCGGAGGTCTCCATCCACAGCAGGTCGGCGTACTCGGCGTAGGCCAGCCCCCTGTCGATGCACGGCTCGATCCCGTTGCGGACCTCGTAGAAGCCCTCCGACGTGCGGTTGCCGGTCAGGTATTTGCGGTCGCGCTCATCGACGTCGCTGGTCAGCAGCGTGGCCGCCTGCGCGTCGGTGCGGGCGACGATCAGCGAGGGCACGTCGAGCACGTCGGCGGCCAGCCTCGCGGCGTTGAGGGTGCGCTCGTGCTGCTTGGTGGGGATGAGCACCTTGCCACCGAGGTGGCCGCACTTCTTCTCCGACGCCAGCTGGTCCTCCCAGTGCACGCCAGCGGCACCGGCGGCGATCATGCCCTTCATCAGCTCGAAGGCGTTCAGCGGGCCACCGAAGCCCGCCTCGGCGTCGGCGACGATCGGGGCGAACCAGTCGATGTCGGTGTTGCCCTCCGCCCAGTTGATCTGGTCGGCACGGGCCAGCGCGTTGTTGATCCGGCGCACCACGGCGGGCACCGAGTTGGCCGGGTACAGGCTCTGGTCCGGGTAGGTCTGGCCCGCCAGGTTGGCGTCGGCCGCCACCTGCCAACCGGAGAGGTAGATCGCCTTCAGGCCGGCACGGACCTGCTGCACCGCCTGGTTACCGGTCAGCGCGCCGAGGGAGTGCACGTAGTCCTCGGTGTGCAGCAGATTCCACAGCTTCTCAGCCCCGCGGCGCGCGAGCGTGTGCTCCTCGACGACGCTGCCGCGCAGCTTCACCACGTCGGCCGCCGAGTAGGAGCGCTTCACACCCTTCCAGCGCGGGTTGCTCTCCCATTCCTTGGCAAGCTTGGCGGCTTCCTGCTCGAAGCGTTGCTCCGGGGACACAGTCATCGTGGCCTCTCCAACTTTGCGAACTTTGCGATAACTCGCCTGCTAACCCTGACGATGACATGTGCTGCGAAAACTCGGCCAGATCTCCAATTTGCCAATTTGTGCGAATTTTTCGTAGACTTCTGCGAAGGTTGCGAACACGTGCTTCGCAAAGACGCGGAATCTACCGGCTTGATCGGTACCGCACGGGAAACCCTTCGGAGGGAGTCGGGCAGCGTGGACAAAACCTTCGCGGGCGCGAGGTTGCGGCATCTGCGGGAGAGCCGGTCGATGAGCCAGGCAGACCTGGCGAGGCTGCTGGAGATCTCGCCGAGCTACCTCAACCAGATCGAGCACAACAGCAGGCCGCTGACCGTCCCGGTGCTGCTGCGCATCACCGAGGCCTTCGGTGTCGACGCCGAGTTCTTCGCCGACAACGACACCTCCCGGATCGTGGCCGACGTGCGGGAGGCGCTGCTGGACGAGTCCATCGGCGCGCCGGTCTCCCCCGGAGAGATCAACGACCTTGCCAAGAACCTGCCGACCATCGCCGACGCGCTGGTGAAGCTGCACCGCCGCTACCGCAACGCCGTGGAGAGCACCGCCGCCCTCGTCGCGGAGGACGGCCGCGGCATGCACGGCAGCGCCGCGGCGCCGCTTCCCCACGAGGAGGTGCGCGACTTCTTCTACGAGCGGGAGAACTACGTCGCCGAGCTCGACGAGCGCGCCGAGAAGATGTACGAGGAGCTTGGCCTGCGGCGCGGCGAGGTGCGCAACGGCCTTCGCGACCGGCTGGTGGAGCACTACGGCGTCACCGTCACCACGGAGGGAATCGACGAGGCCTCCGGCGAGCAGCACCGCTACGAGACGCAGGGCCGCATCCTGCGGATGGCCCCCAGCCTGCGCATCGGGCAGCAGGCATTCCGGATGGCCTCGCAGATCGCGCTGCTGGAGTACGACGACCTCATCGACGAGCTGGCCGACTCGTGGGCGTTCTCCGGCCAACCGGCACGGTCGCTGGCGCGGGTGGGGCTGGCGAACTACTTCGCGGGCGCGCTGATCCTGCCCTACCGCCAGTTCCACGGGCAGGCCGAGCGGCTGCGCTACGACATCGAACTGCTGTGCGACCACTTCGGCGTCGGCTTCGAGACGGTGTGCCACCGGCTGTCCACGTTGCAGCGGCCGAAGCTGCGGGGCATTCCGTTCTCGTTCGTGCGCGTCGATCGAGCGGGCAACATGTCGAAGCGGCAGTCCGCGGCCGGCTTCCACTTCTCCCGCGTCGGCGGCGCGTGCCCGCTGTGGGTGATCTACGAGGCGTTCACCTCGCCCGGCAAGATCCTCAGCCAGGTGGCCACGCTGCCCGACGGCAAGAGCTACTTCTGGGTGGCACGCACCATCGCCCGCAACATCGGCGGCTACGGAAGCCCCGGCAAGATGTTCTCCGTCGGGCTGGGCTGCGAGCTACGCCACGCGCACCGACTCGTCTACTCCGCGGGCCTCGATCTCGACGACAAGGCAGCGGCCACCCCGATCGGGATGGGCTGCAAGGTCTGCGAGCGGCCCGCCTGCCCGCAGCGCGCGTTCCCGACCATCGGCAAGCAACTCACCGTGGACGAGAACACCAGCACCTTCGTGCCCTACCCGGCCGTGCCGAAGCAGGACCCCTGACCGGCGCGGTCGATCCGGCACGGCAGGCGTCGCTCACTCCCCCAGCGTCTTGCGCAGCGCCTTGGACGCCTTGCGGGCCATGTCCCGCACCGCCTCCCTGCGTTCGGCGTCGGCCTCGTAGTCGGCCTTGCGGTCGCGCACCACGCGCGCGGGTGAGCCGACGGCGATGGCGTAGTCGGGAATGTCGCCGCGCACCACGGCGTGCGCGCCGAGCACGCAACCCCGGCCGACGCGCGTGCCGCGCAGCACCGACACCTTCGTGCCGATCCAGGTGTCCGGCCCGATCCGCACGGGAGCCTTGACGATGCCCTGGTCCTTGATCGGCAGGTTGATGTCGGTGGTGACATGGTCGAAGTCGCACACGTAGACCCAGTCGGCCACCAGCGTCGCCGCGCCGATCTCGATGTCGAGGTAGCCGTTGAGCACGTTCTGCCTGCCGAACACCACCTTGTCCCCGATGCGCAGCGAACCCTCGTGGCAGCGGATGGCGTTGCCGTCACCGATGTGCACCCAGCGGCCGATCTCCATGCGCCCGTAACCGGGGCGGCAGTGGATCTCCACGTCACGGCCGAGGAACACCATGCCGCGCAGCACGATGTGCGGGTTGGCGATACGGAACTTCAGCAGTCGCCAGTAGCGCACCAGGTACCACGGTGTGAAGGCGCGGTTGCGCACCACCCAGCGCAGCGAGTCGGCGGTCAGGAACCTCGCCTGCCTCGGGTCGCGGCGCGCCCGGCGCCAGCCCCGCAGCCGCGGCAGCACGGGTGAACCCCACATGGACGTCATGCGGTGACCGTAACCTGTGTCCCGGAGCAGCCGAGTGAGGGAGTGACCGATGCCTACCAAGCTGGTCATCGACACCGACCCCGGCGTGGACGACGCGTTCGCGATCACGCTGGCCGCGCTCAGCGACGACGTCGACCTGCTCGGTGTCACGACGGTGTTCGGCAACGTCGGTCTGCCTGACACCACCCACAACGCGCGCCGCGTGCTGGCGCTGTGCGAGCGCGCCGACGTGCCGGTCGCGGCGGGGGCGGCGCGGCCGCTGGTGCATCCGCAGTGGCGGCAGGCGCGTCCCGTGCACGGCGACGACGGCCTCTCCGGGCGCGCACACCTGCTACCCGACCCGGAGCGCGACGTCGAGGGCATCGACGCGGTGAGCCTGCTGGCGAGGCTGCTCGCGGAGTCGGGGGAGCCGGTGACGATCGCCGCGATCGGGCCGCTGACCAACATCGCCACGTTGCTCGCGGCACATCCCGGCGCGGCCGAAAGGATCGCCCGCGTGGTGGTGATGGGCGGCGCGCTCGGGTACGGCAACAGCACCGCTGCGGCGGAGTTCAACATCTTCAGCGACCCCGAGGCCGCCCACCGGGTGCTCACCGGTGGAGAGGTGTCCTGCGTGCTGGTGCCGATGGACCTGACCTATCGCTGCGCGGTGAGCGCCGACTGGCTCACCACGCTCGCGGCCTCCGGGCCGATCGGCGCAGCGCTGGAGGCGCTGACCCCTGCCTACCTCGCGCACTACCGCAAGGCGCTGGGCCGCGACGCGATGGCGTTGCACGACGCCGTCGCGGTGGCGGAGGCGATCAGCCCCGGGCTGCTGCGGACCGAGTCGGTGCCGGTGGCGGTCGAGACCTCGCTCGGCCCTGCTCGCGGAGCCACCGTGGTGGACCGCCGCAGGCCGCAGGTGCGGGCCGAGACCGAGGACCCGGGCCTGCACCGGCCGACGGTGGCCGTCGCGGTGGACACCGACCTGGACGAGCTGCGGGCGTTCCTGCTGCGGCGGCTGGCGGGAGAGTCGGCATGAAGGGCGTTCTCACGGTCGCTGCACTGTCGCTGCCTATCCTGTGCCCATGAGCGGGGACGGTGAAGGACGGTCACGCAGGCGGACTCTTGGCATCGCGCTCGCCTCGGTGCTGGCCGCGGCGGCGGTGTTCACGGTGGCGATGCGGATGGCTCCCGGCGCCCAGGAGGACGTCAAGGCCGCCGCCTCCCCGGCAGGGACCTCCGCCGTGCCCGCACCGTCGACGAAGCAGGCGGCGCCGACGCGGCCGCCCGCAAGCCACACGCCCGTGCCGACCGAGTCTGGGTCCCGGTTCGAGCCGTGGGTCGACGACGTGGCTCGCTGGCTGGACATCCCTCGACCCGCGATGCACGCCTACGCCACCGCGACGGCGAGGCTGTCCGAGGAATCGCCGCGCTGCAACCTTTCCTGGGTGACGCTGGCCGGTGTCGGCAAGACCACCACCGACCACGGCAGGGTCGGCGGCGGGCAGATCACCGAGGACGGCACGGTCTCCGAGCCCATCTCCACCGTGGAGTTCCGCGACTTCTCGGGCAAGGTCATCTCGCAGCCCGGTTCGGCGGGCCCGCTGCAACTGTCGCCCTCGGTGTGGCAGCGGTGGGCCGCAAGCGCTTCCGGCGACCAGCCCGACGTGCAGGACATCGACGACGCCGCACTGACGGCGGGCAGGGCGCTGTGCGCGCAGGGCAGGGACCTCTCCGACGGCGACGACTGGCTGGCCGGTGTGGCGCGGCTGCACCCCGCGCCGCTGTTCCTGCACCGCGTGCTGGCCACCGCCAACGTGTACGGAACGGTCGGGCAGAGCGGCAGGGAGCCCAACCCGGCGGCGCTGACCGCCGTCACCTTCGCCATCGAGAAGATCGGCCTGCCGTACGTGTGGGGCGGCAACGGCACCGAACACGGCGACGCGGGTTTCGACTGCTCCGGTCTGACCACGGCCGCCTACGCCGAGGCCGGGGTGGAGCTGCTGCGCACGGCCCACACGCAGTACAACAGCGTGCCGCACGTGCCCGAGGGTGAGGAACCGCGACTCGGCGACCTGATCTTCTACGGCGACCCCGCGACCAAGATCCACCACGTCGGGCTCTACATCGGCAACCAGCAGATGATCGACGCGCCCACGTTCGGGCAAGCGGTGCAGGTGCACAACTACCGCACCCCCGGCGACGACTACGCGGGAGCGGGCCGACCGACGGGCTGACCATTGCCGCCAAGGGCCGCAAGGAATGGCATACCTCGCTGCTCGGCCTGGAACGGCTGCCGGTACTGGCCGACAAGTACCCGGGCATGCTCGCCGACGAGCTGTCGGACTATCTGTTCAACCACACCACCGGGCACATCGGATCGTTGCCGGACCTGATCAACCGCGGCAGCGGCCGAGCGATCCGCGCCGGCGAGGAACGACTCAGCACCGGCGTGCCGGACCGGGTCAAGATCGACGAAGCCGCCGAGTGCCTTTCCTGCAATCAGTGAAAGGTGTCGGTCGAAGCGGCCCGGGCAGCGGTAACGCATGTTGACCCCGGTGCCCGCCGCTGTGCTTCCATCAGGACGCACGCCGCACGGTTACCTCGGCACCTTCGGGCCCGTCATGACCATGACGGAGTTCGCGCAAGGAAGGTAACGACATGACCGGATCAGGTCCGCACGAAGCACTGGCGGGAGCCTTCCAGCAGCAGCGCGAGCGCCTGTTGGCGATCGCCTACCGGATGCTCGGGTCGCGGGTGGACGCCGAGGACGCGGTGCAGGAGGCGTGGATCCGGCTGGCGCGGCAGGACGCGACCGCGATCGGCAACCTGGCCGGCTGGCTGACCACCGTGGTCGGCCGGGTCTGCATCGACGTGCTGCGCTCGCGCACGACCCGGGCCGAGATGTCGTACGACGACCGACTGCCCGAGCTGGTGGTGACTGTGGACGGCGGGGCGGCACCCGAGGACGACGCGATGCTCGCCGAATCGGTCGGGCTGGCACTGCTGGTGGTGCTCGACACCCTCACGCCCACCGAGCGGCTGGCGTTCGTACTGCATGACATGTTCGCAGTGCCCTTCGCAGAGATCGGCCAGATCATCGGCCGGTCCACCGACGCGACCAAAATGCTCGCCAGCCGGGCCCGCCGGAAGGTCCAGGGCGCACCGCAGCCGGACCAGGAGCCGCAGCGGCAGCGCGCAGTGGTCGACGCATTTCTCGCCGCGGCGCGGAACGGGGATTTCGAAGGGCTCGTACGGCTGCTCGATCCGAACGTGACCTGGCGCACATACCACCCGCAGGGCGTGATGACCACGGTCGGGGCGGCCGAGGTGGCCAGTCCGATCCTGCGCGGCATCCGGTCGATGACCTCGGTGCTCCCGGTCCTGGTCAACGGCGAGCCCGGGTTCGTGGCCTGGGGTGCGAAAGGCAAGGTACTCGGCGTGGTGGCGTGCACCGTGGTCGACGGCCGGATCGTCGAACTGCTGACCGTGAGCGACCGCAAGCGCCTCGACACCATGGGTCTGCCCGCGCGACCCGAGTAGCGCACACCCGTCGCATCGGTTACGTCGTGGCTGGGTCCTTCGTCGTAGTGGTGCAAGCACGCGAAGACGAAGGAGAACGGGATGGAAACCCGGATCAACCCCATGCGCAACGAGGTCGGGTCGAAGTGGGCCAAGCACATCATCTCGTCGAACAATGTCATCACCGACTCTGCGCTGCCGAAGGCGGTGCAGGAGCTGGTGAAGATCCGCGCCAGCCAGATCAACGGCTGCGGCGGCTGCCTCGACATGCACACCAAGGACGCCGCGGCCGCAGGCGAGAGCGTGGTGCGGATCAACCTGGTCGGGGCATGGCGGGAGACGACCGTCTACACCGAGGCGGAGCGGGCGGCGCTGGAACTCACCGAGCAGGGCACCCGCCTCGCCGACTCCAGCGGCGTCACTGATGAGGTGTGGGCGAACGCGGCGAAGCACTTCGACGAGGATCAGCTGATGGCCCTGGTGGCCCTGATCTGCGTGATCAACGCCTTCAACCGGCTGAACGTAATCACCCGGACGCCAGGCGGCGAGTACCAGCCCGGACAGCTCGGCTGACGCGGACATTCCCCTCGGACGGATCCGGGGTCCCGGGTCCGCCTGAGGCCGCCACCCCCAGGCATTCTGCCAAGGAGAAGACTCATGAACATCGCACTGTGGAGCATCGCAGGCCTGCTCACCGCCGTCTACCTGTTCTCCGGCTTCGGGAAGCTGTTCGTCCCACGGGAGAAGCTGGCCGGGATGGCCGACGCCGCGCGCTGGGTCCTCGACTTCCGGCCCGGCACCCTCAAGGCCATCGGAGCACTCGAGATCCTCGGTGCCGTGGGCCTGATCCTGCCCGCCTTGCTCGGCATCGCCCCGATTCTGGTACCGCTGGCGGCCTGCGGCCTGGCGCTGATCATGACTGGCGCCGTCGTCATGCGGATCCGCCGTGGCGAGACCAAAACCGTGCTGGCGGACGGGGGCTACCTCGCCCTGACCGCTTTCGTGGCGATCGGCCGCTTCGCACTGGAACCCTTCACCGGCTGACCGGCCCATCGACCTGGGCGGGATGCGGCCCGCGATCCACCTCCTGCGCGTAGAAGCGCTCGCCGGAGGCAGCGACAGGACAGGGCGTGGTCGAGGTCCTTCGGGTGGCGTGTCCGCGTGCGTAGCGCTATGTCTCCCCCAACCGGATCCGCGTAGCAAGCGCGCTGGTCGGTCTCCCCCGCGGACGAGCGAATGATGAAGTAAGGCGGACACCTGTCGCCCGCCGAGCGATCATGTCCGCCCGCAAAGACCGGGTCGTGAGATCGAACCTGCTCAAGTTCACGCGGAAAAGTTCACCATGGCCGCAGCAGCGGCGTCGGTGACGGGAGTCCGCGCCGCCGAACTGCCCGCCGCCGTGGTCGCAGACCTCCTCGACCTCGACACCGGCACCGCTTGACCGGACTGCACCCAACACGACCGAAACGATTGCAGCGCCTACCTCGCCGCCCGCGGCCACAGCAGCCGATCTCACGCGGCAGCGGCCTTCCCCGCGCGTCCCTGACGCCCGACCATGAGCTGATGGAGGTCAGCTTCACCGAGCACCACATCCACTTCTCGAGCTACGACTTTCCCGGCTCGAGCGTGCACCCCACCGGGATCCTCGCCTGCGAGCAGATCCGCGACGCCGACCGCGGGGCCGCGCCGCCCGAGATCCGAACCACGCTCGGCGAGACCCTGTTCATACCGCGCGAACAGCAGGGCGACCTCGAACAGTTCTGCCGCCGCAACGGCATCGCCAACAGGCACCGGCCAGACATCTGGGCAGACCTGCTCGAGCCGTTCCTCGACACCTGGTTCGACCCCGACGACGAGCGCGCCACCGACAACCGACTGCGAAAAGCGGGGTTGTCCGAGGCGGAAGTCGCCGGAATCCGCAGGCGACTGGCACCGCTCATGCACGCCTACAACTTCGACGGAATGCGCTGGGAATGGGTCAGCCTCGGCCTGTTCGACCTCCTCAACGCCGCCACCGGTCCACTCGTCGAACCCGGTGTGCGGGCCGCCCTCGGCGACCCCGAAACGCTGTACACCTGGGCCATGGACATCGCCGAACGGCACCGCTGAACACGCACAAGTCCGCGATACTCCACCGGTTGGTGGTGGTGTCGGTGCACGGACGTTCGAGGTGACAACCATGAGGTTGCGACGCGCCAGGCCGGACGAGGCGAGCACGCTGAGCGAGCTCGCGCTGGCCGCGAAGCGCCACTGGGGTTACGACGAGGAATTCCTGGACTCGTGCCGCGCCGAACTCACCTTCAGCCCCGACGACATCGCGCGACGACGCATAGTGGTCGTCGACCTGGGCGGCACGGTGGCCGGCTGCTACAGCATCGACGGCGAGCCGCCGGTCGGCGAACTCGGCGACATGTGGGTCGCACCGAGCCGGATCGGCACCGGCCTCGGCCGCGTCATGTGGCATGACGCGATGACCACCGCGGCCGCCGCCGGATTCGAACACCTCGAGATCGCCGCCGATCCCAACGCCGAGGGCTTCTACCGCAAGCTGGGTGCCGAGCGTGTCGGCGAGGCACCGTCGCGATCGATTCCCGGCCGGAGGTTGCCGCTGCTGCGAGTCAGGGTCGGGCCACGGAACCGAGGAGACGACTGACGGGGCTCCGCATCGGCAGGCGGCAGCCGAGGCACTCCCCAGGTTACCGTGTTCGGTCACGGCCGCGCCGATGACGAGCGCTGCTCGACTGTCGCCTGCTCGGTGCCAACCCCGCCTGCGCTTTCGGCGGGTACTCGCTCGATGCGGGTCCACCCCTGCCAACCCCGCTCCCGCAGGATCGCCAGCAGCCGCCCGGCCATCGGTGAGGACTTGATCATGGTCGCGTCCAGCAGGGCGACGAACTGGTCGTCGAAGCCCTCGGCACCGGTCTCGCCGTCGGCCACAGCACGGATCATCAGCCGCTCCAGGATGTCGGCGACCTCGACGATCCTCGGATCGTCGACCTGCCAGTCGAGCGCGCCGCCGAGCAGGTGATAGAGCCTGACCATGTCAGGATCGTCCAACTCCTCGTGCTTCTTCGCGATCACCGAGTCGATCTGGTCCGGGAGCCGCGCCGCGATCATGATCCAGGCGTCCCGCTCGAGTTCGATGTAGCGCTCCTGGACTCCCAGCCCGCGCAGCCGGTCGAGGTAGCCCACGACGCTGCGCGGCAGCGCCAGCTGCTCCCCCGCGGCGAGCCTGGCTATCCGTTCGCGGTTGCGCTGCAGCCGCCGGATCTTGGCGCGCAGTTGGCTGTCGATCTCCGCGACGCCGTCGGCGAACTCCTCCGGGCCCGCGTCGAGCAGTTGCTGCACCCTGGCCAGCGGCACGCCTGCGTCGGCGAGGCTGTGGATCCGGATGAGTCGCACGACCGCGGCGGCGTCGTAGGCCCGGTAGCCCGAGCGGTCTCGCTCGGGCTCCGGCAGCAGCCCGATCTGGTGGTAGTGGCGTACCGCCCGCACCGTGACCCCTGCGTACGCGGCCAACTGGCTGATGGTGAGCACGGATCCAGGTTGCCTCAGGAAGTCTTGCGGCGATAGGTGAGCATCGCGAAGCCGTAGGCCACGACGAGGATGCCGACACACCAGGCGAGGGCGATCCAGCTGTCGTCACCTGCCGGCCCGCCCGCGAACAGGGCGCGGATCGCGTTGACGATCGACGTCACCGGCTGCTGCTCGGCGAACCACCGCACCGGGCCCGGCATGGTTTCGGTGGGCACGAACGCCGAGCTGATGAACGGCAGGAAGATGAGCGGGTAGGAGAAGGCACTCGCACCCTCCACCGAGGTCGCAGAAAGCCCGGGAATCACGGCGATCCAGGTCAGGGCCAGGATGAACAGGAAGAGGATGCCCGCGACTGCCAGCCAGGCAGGCACAGCTGCCCCGGAGCGGAAACCCATGAGCACAGCCACGCCCACGACGATCGCCAGCGAGATCAGGTTGGCGACCAGCGAGGTCAGCACGTGTGCCCACAGCAGGCCGGACCGTGCGATGGGCATGGACTCCAACCGTTCGAAAACTCCGCTCTTCATATCCGTGAACAGCCGGAACGCGGTGTAGGAGACGCCGGACGCGATCGTGATGAGCAAGATGCCGGGCAGCATGTAGTCGATGTAGCGGACCGAACCGGTGTCGATCGCACCGCCGAACACGTAGACGAACAGCAACATCATGGCGATCGGCGTGATCGCGGTCGTGATTATGGTGTCGAGGCTGCGCGTGACGTGGCGCAAGGTCCGTCCCGTTAGGACGATGGTGTCGCTGAAGTAGTGCGTGGACATGGTCTACCTACTTCTCGTTCGATTCGGACTCGCGGCTTCCGCCACCTTCGGCGCTGCCGCCGACAACCGCGAAGAAGACGTCTTCCAGGGAGGGCTGCTTCTCGACGTACTCGACCTCGGCGGGCGGGAGGAGTTGCTTGAGCTCGGCGAGGGTGCCGTCCGCGATGATCCGGCCCTGGTGCAGGATCGCGATCCGGTCGGCGAGTTGCTCGGCCTCCTGCAGATACTGTGTCGTGAGCAGCACGGTGGTGCCGCGCCCCGCGAGACTCCTGACGACGTCCCACACCTCGATGCGGGCCTCGGGGTCCAGCCCGGTCGTCGGTTCGTCCAGGAAGATCACCGGCGGATTCCCGATCAGGCTCATCGCGATGTCGAGTCGGCGACGCATCCCGCCCGAGTAGGTCGACACCCTCCGCGCGGCCGCCTCCCTCAGCGAGAAGCGCTTCAGCAGGTCGTCAGCGATGCCGCCCGGGTCGTCGAGGTGCCGCAGCCTGGCGACGAGCACCAGGTTTTCCCGCCCGCTGAGGATCTCGTCGACGGCCGCGAACTGCCCGGTGAGGCTGATCGACTCCCGCACCCTGGCCGCCTCCGTGGCGACGTCGAAGCCGTTGACACCGGCCGTCCCCGCATCCGCCTTCAACAGTGTGGCCAGGATGCGCACGATGGTGGTCTTGCCCGCCCCGTTGGAGCCGAGCAGGGCGAAGATGCTGCCCCGCTGCACCTCGAAGTCGACGCCGCGCAGCACCTCGAGCTTGCCGTAGGACTTATGCAGGCCCAGCACGCGAATCGCCGGACCGGTCGTCGATCGGGCAGTCATGAGCTGATCCCGCCGATCGCTTGCTCGGCGCCGTGGAACGTGGCGCCGACGATCTTTTCCGTGAACACGGTCTTCCCGCCTTCCTTTACGGTGCTGTTGCAGCCGACCGTGAGGATGGCGGGTTGACGCTGCGTCAAGGTCAAGCCCTGGCATGCGCAGGCTCGCGGGCACACCCGGCCCGACCGGCACAGCTGCGAAAACCGCTCGATGCGGCCGCGTCGGGTCAGGTCTGGGTGATGGAGAAGGCGTTGCCGTCCGGGTCGCGGAAGGCGAACATCGGTGGGACGCCGGGCCAAGTGAGGATCTCGTCGGTGTCGACCCCCGCTGCGGTGAGCGCGGCGTGGGCCTTGGCCGCGTCGTCGGTCGTGAACCGGACCATGATCGCGCCGCGACTGACGTCCCCGGCGGCGTGCTCCAGCGTGACGACGAGGTCGTCGCTGCCTGGCCGCAGTTCGATCCAGCGCCCTGTCGGGATCGGCCCGTCGCGCAGCACGGTGAAACCGAGCGTGTCGACGTAGAACCGCAGCGCCTGTTCCTGGTCGGTGACGGGAACGCTGACGGCCCGGATTCCCGTGATCGGCTTCGCCTGCGTGGTCATCGCGCGATCCGCTCGTCGAGCGTGACGGTGACGGTGTCGCCCGCCTGCTTGCCGATGCGGGCGCGGGTGTCGGCGGCGAACGCGAGCTTGTGGGTGCCGTCGCCGAGAGCCATGAACGAGCAGGCGATCGGCTCGCCGTCGACGCGGCCCCGAACCTTCACCGGGCCGCGGGTGCCGAAGAACTCGACCGAGCCGGGCAGCACGACGTAGGTCCAGCCGCCCGCGTTCGGGCTCTTGCGCAAAGTCGCCGCGAATGTCTTGTCCGGTCTCCCGTGGGGTCTGGTGTGTCCCGCGGTCATGATGATTCGCCTCCGTACATCAGTGAGCCGGGTGTGGTGAGTTCCGTGCCGGTCTCCAGCCAGGTCTTGAGACCGGACAGGATCATCGGCCAGCCGCCGTACAGATGCTCGTCGGCGTCGGCGGGGAGTTGGTCGTGCCGGACGACGAGCCGGCAGCTGTCACCGACCTGCTCGATCTGCCAGGTCACCCGGCTGGTTCGCTGAGCGGCGATGTCGTCGTCCCAGATGGCGTGGTAGCTCTGCACGAGCCGCCAAGGCGGGTCCACCTCCAGGTTCTCCCCCTCGATCAGCCCGCCTACTCCTTCGTGGCTGACCCGGTAGGGCGAGCCGGTAGTCCAGTCCGATTCCACGCGCGCGCCGAACTGGAACCGCGCCCGCGTATCCGGATCGGTGATCGCCTGCCACAACCGTTGCGGTGTGGTACGGATGAAGATCTCGAACATCTTCTCCACGGGTGCCTCCAGCTGCCGCTTCAGATCGACGAGGCCCGCTGCCCACGTCTCGGTGTACTTGCTGACCCAGCGGTCGTGGACCAGCCGGATCGGCACGGGGTTCAGGAAGTGCAACCTCTGCCTTCCCCGCCGGTGCGACACGACCAGCCCGGCTTCCTCGAGCAGGCGAAGGTGCTTGGCCACGGCGACCCTCGTCATCGCGAACCGGCTCGCCAACGCGTTGAGCGACTGCCCGTCCCGCTGGAACAGCTCGTCGAGTAGATCCCGGCGGGTGGAATCCGCCAACGCCTTGAAGACCTGTTCCACACGGACCACAATAGGAAACCTTTTGGTTTCATGTCAAGCCGGAGTCGCAGCCCACTCGGCCGACTGCTCAGCCGCCCGCTACCAGTACTGCTGCCGTTTCCCGTCGGTGTCGGCCACGAAGATGACCGCGTCGGCGCACGCCAGGTCCGCCGGACCGAGCGGGATGTGGCCGCGCACGATCTCCTTGCCCGCGCCGATATCGGCGGCAAGCGCGGCACGCAACGCCGGTGCCGGGAACAGCGCACGGCGGTCGGTCGCCTCGGCCAGCGCGCCCTGCAGCGTGCCCGGATCGCTGTGCGGGTCGGCGTCGGTCGCGACGAAAACGTAGCCCTCGCCGAGGGCGAGAGCCACCATCGCGCCCGCGCTGCTCCAGCTCACTTCTTCCTTCCGCCCGTCCTCGCCCACCGGCATGCGCGAGCTCGCCCGCTGCAGGTGCACGTTGTGCGCGAACACCAGGCTCGGCCCGCGTCGCCGCTCCCGCGCGACGATCGCGAGCAGGTTGTCCGCCATCAGCTCCGCGCGCAGGCTGAGCAGGGTCGCGATGCGGTCGGGTGCCGCAGTGGCCATGGCCGCGTGAAAGCGCAGCAGGCCCTGCGCGGTGCGCGCGTGCGCGGCGGCGTCGTCGTAGCCGTCCGGGTCGGCGGGACGCAGGCTTGGCGCCGCGCGACGCAGCGCGCTGGCGAGGTCGTCGGCGACGACACGCAGTGCGCGAGCCCGGTCGGAGTCGCCGATGGAGGCCGAAGGGTCGAACATGGCCGCCTCATTGGTCCACTCCGCCTCGTCGCCGAGCAGCGCGTCGAGGTCACGCGCCGAGCCCGGCCGCAGCGAGGCGGGCAGGTAGTTGTTCACTTCGGACAGTGCACGTCGCGGGCTCGGCGCACCCGAGGACTCCACCGGCGCGTCGAAACCGTAGAAGCGAACCCGCTCCCGCGGGGCGCGGTCGGCGTTGTGAGCCCGCAGCCACTCCAGGAGTTCGCGATTGCCCGGCACGTTGCCGAACCCGTGGCTGAACCCCGTTGCGAGCACCGTGTCGATCTCCACGGCCGACCCTGTCACGTAACCGTCCACAACGGACGCGGCGAAGCAGTCGGTTTCCAGCACGATCGAGAGGAAGCCGCGCTCGACGAGGTGTTCGAGAAGTTCGTTTCGCAGCAACGGAAACGCCGCGATTCCGTGTGTCGGCTCGCCGAGAGCCAGCAGGGCAGGCGGTCGCGTTCGCGCGGCGAGCAGTTCGTCGACGGCGCGGCCCAGGCTCGCGGGATCGTCGAGTTGGCGGGCGAGCGCGCGCAGTGACGTGGCAGTGGACATGGGCGATCCTTTCCGAAATCGGTCGCCCTCGACAGTATCGTTGAAGAATCGAGTGAAACTTGTCCAACGCTCACCTGAGGTTGATAGCCTGGAACCTCAATCGGAGGTACAGGTTGCGACCCATCGATCTCGCCCGGGAACACGGGTTGTCCCCGCAGGCGATCCGCAACTACGAAGCCGCGGGCGTGTTCCCTCCGACACGGCGCAGCCCGACCGGCTACCGGCGCTACACGCCCCTGCACGCGCAGGCCCTGCGCGCCTTCCTCGCGCTTCGCGGCGGCCACGGGCATCAGCGGGCACTTGAGATCATGCGCGCGACCAACCGTGGCGACACCGACTCCGCCTACCGGCTCATCGACGCCACCCACGTCCGGCTGCGAGCCGAGCGGGACACCCGTGCCGAGGTCGCGGCCTCGCTGAGCAGCCTGTCCACCACGACACCCACCGCCGTTCGCGGTGGGCCACTGACGGTAGGGCAACTCGCACGCCGCCTCGGTGTGCACCCGGCGACGCTACGCAGCTGGGAAGCCCACGACATCCTGCGCCCCGAACGAGACCGAACCACCGGGTACCGCCAGTACGGGCCGGAATGCGTGCGTGACGCCGAGATCGCGCGCCAACTACGCAGAGGCGGATACCCGCTGCACCAGGTCGAGCGGTTCCTCCGGTCGTTGCGTGAGGCTGGCGGGGCGGAGGCGCTGAGCGCCTTCCTGGACTCCTGGCAGTCGCGGCTCACCACGCGCAGCCGGAACCTGCTCGCGGGCGCGGCCCAACTCGATGCCTTCCTCACCATGCTCGAGCAGCGGCGGTAGCGATCGACCCACGCCCGGCCCGACCCCGTCGTGCCGGGCCGGGCGGGCGATTCGGCAGCCGATCAGTGCTGCAGGCTGTCCTGCATCGCGGCCAGCATGCCGGGCTCGTAGGACCCTGCCGGGTTGCGCACGCTGACGTTGAGCCGGTTGGCCGCGTTCACGAGTGCGACGAGGCAGACGAGCGCGGCGATCCGGTCCTCGTCGTAGTGCTCGCGCGCCTGCGCCCAGGTCTCGTCCGACACGCCGTGGTGGCCGTCGGCCAGCCGGGTGGCCTCCTCTGCGAGTGCCAGCGCGGCCCGCTCGGCCTCGGTGAAGACGGTGGCCTCCCGCCAGGCGGCGACCAGGTTGAGCCGGGTCGCGGATTCCCCCGCGTGCGCGGCCTCCTTGGTGTGCATGTCGACGCAGAAGGCGCAGCCGTTGATCTGGCTGGTGCGCAGCGCCACCAGTTCCTGCAGGTTCTTCGGCAGCGACTGCTCGACCACCTGGCCCGCGGCGGCGAACCGCTTGCCGAACCTGGTCGCGATCTCGTTCGCCATCAGATTGATCCGGGGTTGCATGATGTCGTCCTCCACTTCGGTGGTATGTGACGAACACCAGATGCCACCCGCCCGCCTTCTGTGACAGCGCGCCGCGATGACGCACGCCGCCAGGTCCGGTCACGATGTCGATGTCACAACGGCGCCGGGCACGGTGTCCGGTGGGTGACACAGTCGGATGCGAACAGGAGCAATCATGGTCGGCACTCCGCGAACCACGCCCGACGATCGCGGCGGGGACCCCGACCGCGACAACCGCCCCGACCGGGCCACCGAGGCCTTTCTCGCCCACCGCAACCTGTTGTTCACCGTCGCCTACGAGATGCTCGGCCTCGCCGCCGACGCGGAGGACGTTCTCCAGGAAACCTGGCTGCGCTGGGCAAGCGTCGATCTGGACACGGTGCGGGACGAGCGCGCCTATCTCGTCCGGATCACCACCCGGCAGGCGCTCAACCGGCTGCGCACCCTTCGCAGGCGCAAGGAGTCCTACGTCGGCCAGTGGTTGCCCGCACCGCTGCTCACCGCGCCGGACGTGGCCGAGGACGTGGAGTTGGCCGACAGCGTCTCGATGGCGATGCTGCTGGTGCTGGAGACGCTCGCGCCGACCGAGCGGGCGGTGTTCGTGCTGCGTGAGGTGTTCGCCTTCGACTACGGCGAGATCGCCGAAGCCGTCGACAAGAGCCCCGCCGCGGTACGGCAGATCGCTCACCGGGCGCGGGAGCACGTCGCCGCACGCCGCCCGCGAGGGGTCGTTTCACCGGAGGACGTCCGCGGCGCGCTGGACGCGTTCCAGCGCGCGGTCGAGACCGGCGACCTGCGGCCGCTGCTGGACCTCCTCGCCCCCGACGTCGTGCTCCTCGGCGACGGCGGCGGAATCAAACAGGCGGTGCCGCGCCCCGTCGTGGGTGCCGACAAGGTGGCGCGCCTGCTCGCGGCCGGGCTCAGCCGGATCACCGAGGCGTCGCTGCGGCCTGCGCAGGTCAACGGCTACCCGGCGCTGATCCTGAAACTGGACGGCGAGATCGACAGCGTTGTGGCGTTGCGGATCGACGACGGCCTCATCACCGGGCTCTACACCGTGCGCAACCCCGAGAAGCTGTCGCACATGGAGCGGGAGACGCTACTGCGCCGCTGAATCGGCCCAGGCAAGAGCTTTGCCTTGCCGTCAACGGCAAGGTTTACGCTCGCTCGCATGCGGATCGGCGAATTGGCCAGGAAGGCCGGCATGACCACCCGCGCCCTGCGGTTCTACGAGGAGCAGGGCCTGCTCGGCGCGCGGCGCGCCGCCAACGGCTACCGGGAGTACGACGAGGACGACTACCGGCTGGTCACCGAGATCCAGCGGCTGCGAGCCATCGGGCTCAGCCTGGACGAAACCAGGCCGTTCGTCGCCTGCCTACGCGCGGGCCACGAGACCGGCGACTCCTGCTCCGAGTCGATCGAGGTCTACCAGCGCAAACTCGCCGAGGTGGATACCTGCCTCGAGAAGCTGCACTCGGCGAGGGAAGGCCTGCTCGCCAAGTTGGCCGAGGCGCTCTCGCGGCAACCCGACCCGTGCCGCGTGCAGGCACCGAACCCGGCGGAGAACCTCTGATGCCGTCGACAAGCCATCCCGGCGAGTTGCTCGCCGTCACCGACGACACGTTCGAGCGTGAGGTGCTGCGGCACGACGTACCCGTGCTGGTCGACTTCTGGGCGCAGTGGTGCCCGCCGTGCCACATGATCGCTCCGGTGCTGGCCGAGATCGCGAGCGAGCGGCAGGGCTCCCTCGCCATCCGCAAGCTCAACACCGACGAGAACCCGGTCACCGCGCGCGACTACCACGTGATGTCACTGCCGACGCTCGTGCTGTTTCGCCGGGGCAGGGCAGTGACCACGTTCGTCGGTGCCCGGCCGAAGGCGCGACTGTTGAAGGAACTGGACGACGCGCTACGCGACTGAGCACGCCGTGGCGGCGGGGCGCACGTGGATACGAGCGCACAACTCGCGGGCCTGGGCGGGGAACTCGCGGGCGGGAACGCAGAACTCGCGGGCCTGGGAGGGGGACTCGCGCTAGTCGCAGTCACAGTCGGGGGTTCGGGTACAGGTGGCGTTGACGCTGTCGGCTCGGCGTTCCAGCAGCACGGTGTCGTGCCAGACGCCGTCGCGCTCGGCGATGCGTTCCCGGATACCGACGGTGCGGTAGCCCGCGCTGTGGTGCAGGCCGATGCTCGCGCGGTTCTCGGTGAACACCGAGGTCTGCAACGTCCACAGCCCGGCGCGGTCGGCCTCGACCACCTGGGTGCGCAGCAGCGACTTGCCGACTCCCCTGCCCCGGTAGGCCGCACCGACGTAGACCGAACTCTCCGCGACCCCGGCGTAGCACTCCCGGTCCGACACCGGCCGCAGCGCGGTCCAGCCGACCACCTCGCCGCCGATCTCGGCCACCCAGCGGTGGCCGGGCAGCCAGGCCGCGTCCAGCCGCTCCGCGCTCGGCACCGAGGTCTCGAAGGTCGCCACGCCGGTGGCGATGCCCTCCGCGTAGATGTCGCGTACGGCGGGCCAGTCGGCGGGTCGCAGCGCGCGCACGAGCACGTCGTCGGGCACGTCCTCCGGGCAGCACGGGCGGGCGAGCATGCCCATCACCACGTCGGCGGCGTGCGGCAGCCCGGTGCAGCACGCCTCGTTGATCGTCACCCTCGTCGTGGTCCCCTCCTTGTGCAGCCGAAGGAATCCGACGTCGGCGAGCTTTCGGACGTGGTGGGAGCAGGTGGACTGGCTGATGCCGAGCGACTCGGTGAGCGCGCCGACGGTGGTCCCGCCCGGCGCCACCGCGACGGCGTGCAGCAGGCGGACCCGCGTCGGCTCGCCCAGGCAGGCGAACCACTGCGCGTAGGTCGCGGCCTCGCGGTCGGCAAGCAGCGACGAGTCGGTCGCGGCGGTCGTCATGACCCCATGATCTAACGCCGGCGACCGCCCCGTCAATCGATTGACATCGATATAATCGCCGGTCTCGCGGCGGCTACGTGGCCGGTATCCGCTCGGCGCGGCAGAAGAACGCCACCGGCGACCGGCCGATCCGGGTCAGCACCACGCTGGCCTCGTTCGGGCCGTGCGGCTTGAGTCTGCGACGCAGCACGTTCGGGTCGATGTCCAGGCCGCGCACCAGGATCTCCACCCTGCCCACCTGGTGCCTGCGCAGCGTCGCGCGCAGCGTCTTCTCGCTGTAGCCCTCGAACTCCAGCACCCGGAAGGCACGCACGCCGGGCGGCGGTTCGTCGCCGCTGAGGTAGGCGATGCGCTCGTCGAGTTGCCACAGCCCGTGACGGGCAGCGTAGTGGCGTACCAGCCCGGCCCGTACCACGGCACCGTCCGGATCGATGATCCATTCCCCCGGCTCGGCGACAACGGCGTCGTCGGGGTCGGCGTCGGTGACGGACCAGCGGGTGCCGTCCGAGCGCAGCACCGTCGCCCTGCGCGAGGCCGACGCGAGGCCCGCGCTCCACAGGCACGCCTCGCGGACCTGGCCGTCGAGGGAGATCAGCTCCACCTCGGCCGCCCACGGCACCGCGGCGGGGTCGATGCCCGGCGCGGTCTTCACCGCCAGGTCCGCACCCGCGTACACCGAAGCCAGCTCGTCCAACGCGGGCACGAAGTCCCTCGGCCTCCAGGTGCGCCTGCCTGCCACGTCCCGGCGGGCCGGATCGGCCACCACGACGCAGCCCCTGGTCGCCGGGGCCAGCGCGTCGGCCCGTGCCAGCAGCGGATCGACCGCCTCGACCGCGCAGTTGTGGCCCGCCATCGCCAGCCGGACGGCATCGATGTCCGAACCCACGCAGCGGCTCGCCGACCTCGCCAGCCACACCAGGTCCGCCCCGATCGAGCACGTCACGTCGTGCACGTCCCGGCCCGCGAGGCGACCGGCGCGGTACTCGGCCACCGCGGTGGGGGTGGCCTGTTGCAGCGCGTCCTCGGTGAACAGCCACCGCGCCGCGCCGCCGAGTTTTCGGTGCGCCTTCCTTCGCAGCAGCACCGTCTCCAGCACGGCGGCGTAACGCTCACCCACCGCCCGCCGCGCGGTGGCGACGTCGCTGAGCATGCTTTCGCCGGTCAACTCCAGCCCCTCGCAGGCGCCGACCGCCCGTTCGCCCTCGGGCGAGCGGAGGAAGGCGACGTCGTCGAGCGAGAAGGCGTAGGGCAACTACAGTTCCGTCGGCGCGGGCGGCTTGGTACCGGTGAGCATCACGTTGTAGAACAGCGAGCGCGGCAGCACCCGCGCCAGCAGTTTCCGGTCCAGCGCCGAAAGCCGCAACCACAGGTGGTAGGCGAACAACCGCCACCGCACGGTGAGCCGCTGCGGCGGCACCGCTGCCTCGAACGTGCGGATCGGCCAGCCGACCAGCGCCGCGCTGAACTCGTCGGTCACCGCCCGCACGTACACCGCACCCGCGGCCAGCGCCGTGCGCTCCAGCTCGGCCGGGTCGAACGTGTGCAGGTCCACCACCGCCTCGAGCGCGGCGGCACGGGAGGACTCGTCCAGTTCCTCCTGCGGCCGCCGCCAACCGCTCAGCGCGGGCAGCTTGGTCAGGTTGGTGGTGAGCCACCAGGTGAGCTGACCCAACCTGCGCGCGTAGAAGTCGCCGATGCGGGTGGGTTCTCCCGCGAACACGAACCTGCCGCCCGGCTTGAGCACCCGCAGCACCTCACCCAACGCCGCGGTCACGTCGGGGATGTGGTGCAGTACGGCGTGCCCGACGACGAGGTCGAAGCTGTCGTCGGGGTAGGGGATGCGTTCGGCGTCGGCCACCCTGCCTTCGACGTCGAGCCCTAGGTTGCGGGCGTTGCGCAGCGCGACCTCCACCATGCCGGGCGAGAGGTCGGTCACGTACCCCTTCTTGATCACCCCACCCTGCATCAGGTTGAGCAGGAAGAACCCGGTGCCGCTACCCAGTTCCATCGCGGTCGGGTAGGGCTGGCCCGCCGTGCCCGCGACCGCCTCGAACACCTCGGTGGCGTAGGAGATGCAGCGCTCGTCGTAGGAGATCGACCACTTCTCGTCGTAGGTGCCCGCCTCCCAGTCGTGGTACAGCACGTTGGCGAGCTTGGGATCGTCGAAGGCCGCACGCACCTCCTCGGCACTGGCGTGCGGGTTGGGCGCGGGGTCGGACACCTGGGTCACGTCGGTTACTTCCCTTCGAAGGTGGCCTTGCCCGGGCCGTTCTCGATGAACGACCGCATACCGGCCGCCTGGTCCTCGGTTGCCCACAACCCCGTGAACAGGCTGGTCTCCAGCTTCAGCCCGGTGCGAAGGTCGGTGTCGAGTCCGCCGTCGATAGCGGCCTTGGCTGCACGCAGCGCCACGGCGGGACCGTTGGCGAACTGCGCGGCCCAGGAGTGCGCGGTGGAGTAGACATCGTCGGGCGCGACCACCTGGTCAACGATGCCCAGTTCGAGCGCCTCGGCCGCCTCGACGAACCGTCCGGTGTAGATCAGGTCCTTGGCCTTGCTCGGACCGATGAGCCTCGGCAACCGCTGGGTGCCGCCCGCCCCCGGAATGATGCCGAGCCCGATCTCGGGCTGGCCCACCTTCACGTTGTCTCCCGCGATCCTGCGGTCGGCGGTCAGCGCGAGCTCGAGGCCACCGCCGAGCGCGTAGCCGGTGATCGCGGCGACCGTTGGCTTGGGGATCTCGGCGAGCGCGGTCAGCGAGGCCGACAGCGCGGTGCCGAAGGCCACCATCTCGGCGTAGGACTTGGCAGCCATCTCCTTGATGTCCGCACCGCCCGCGAAGGTCTTCTCGCCGCCGTACAGCACGACGGCACGGACGTCCGCCCGGCTGCTCGCCTCGGCCGCGACCTCGCCGAGCTCGGCCTGCACCTGGTTGTTCAGCGCGTTGACCGGCGGCCGGTCCAGCCGGATCGTGCCGATGCCAGCCTCGACCTCGAGGCGTACGAACTCGCCCACGCTGCCTCCTTACCTCGTCAGCCTCACAAAGGTTACCGGGCGGTAGAACCCGTTACCGGCGCCGGGCGAAGAACCTGTCGCCGGACCGCTGCAGCACCAGGTCCTGCCCGAAGGTCTCGGAAAGGTTCTCGCTGGTCAGCACATCGTCGAGCAGTCCGGAGGCGACCGCCCGTCCCTGCGAGAGCAGCAGCGCGTGGGTGAAGCCGGGCGGGATCTCCTCGACGTGGTGGGTGACCAGCACCATCGCGGGCGCGTCGGCGTCCAGCGCCAGCGCCGACAACCGTGCCACCAGATCCTCCCTGCCGCCGAGGTCCAGGCCCGCCGCCGGCTCGTCGAGCAGCAGCAACTCCGGGTCGGTCATCAACGACCTGGCGATCAGGGTGCGCTTGCGTTCGCCCTCGGACAGGGTGCCGAAGGCACGCTCCGCCAGGTGGCTGATGCCCAGTGTGGCGAGCAGTTCGTCGGCGCGGTCGGTGTCCATCCGGTCGTAGGATTCCTTCCAGCGGCCGAGCACGGCATAGCCCGCGCTGAGCACGACGTCTCGCACCCGCTCCTGCGGTGGCACCCGGCCGTGGACGGCCGCCGAGGTGAACCCGATCCGCGTGCGCAGGTCGAAGACGTTGACGCGGCCGAGCTGTTCGCCGAGCACGTGCACCGTCCCGCTCGTGGGATGCAACTCGGCGGCGGCCAGCCGCAGCAGGGTGGTCTTGCCCGCGCCGTTGGGGCCGAGCACCACCCAACGCTCGTCCAACTCGACCGCCCAGTCGAGGTCGGCGAGTAGCTTGTTGCCGCCACGCCGCACCTCCACCCCGCTGGCGTGGATCACGAGATCGGCAAGGTCGTCCGCAGCCACCACGTCGTTCACCCGGCCATTGTCACCGACTGGCCCGCGCGCCGGGCGATGGGCCTGGTTAGGTTAGGCGGGCACCACCTTGCCGAGCTCGACGGGACTGGCCAGCAGCCGGTGCTTCGGCAGCACCCGCACCGTGTAGCCCAGCGAACCCGCGTGCGGCAGCCGCAGCCTCGTGGCGAACTCTCCCCTGCCCCGCGGCCGCATCGGCACCGTCACCGTGTCGAGCAGATCGTCGGTGTCGCCGACCCTGCCGACGACGGCCTGGACCTCCACTTCGGAATCGTCGAGCCCGGCGAGGTCCACCTTGGCGCGCACGGTCACCTCCTCGCCCACGACCAGCGACTCGCCCTCCACCGCCAGCTCGGTGTCGGCGATGCGCACCCGCGGCCAGTGGGTGTCGAGCCTGGTGCGGTAGGCGGCGAGCGAGCGGGCACCCGCGTAGTCGTGCTCGGTGGCCGCCCGCACCTTGGCGGCGGCGGGCAGGTAGTAGGAGTCGACGTACTCGCGCACCATTCGCGATGCCTGCACGCTCGGGCCGAGCGTGCGCAGGGTGTGCCAGATCATCGACAGCCAGCCGCGCGGCACCCCGCTTTCGTCGCGGTCGTAGAACAGCGGCGCGATCTGCTGGCCCAGCAGGTCGTAGAGAGCCGCGGCCTCGAGATCGTCACGCAGCAACGGGTCGGTGACACCGTCGGCGGTCGGGATGGCCCACCCGTTGCTGCCGTCGTAGTACTCGTCCCACCAGCCGTCCCTGATGGAAAGGTTGAGACACCCGTTCAGCGCCGCCTTCATGCCGGATGTGCCGCATGCCTCCAGCGGCCGGGTCGGGTTGTTCAACCACACGTCGCAACCGCGGTAGAGATAGCGCGCCATCGACATGCCGTAGTCGGGCAGGAACACCATCCGCTCCCGCACCGCCGGGTCGTCCACGAACCGAACGATCTGCTGGATGAGCGCCTTTCCGCCCTCGTCGGCCGGGTGCGACTTCCCGGCGACCACGATCTGGATCGGGCGCCGCTCGTCCAGCAACAGCGCCCGCAGCCGTTCCGGATCGCGCAGCATCAGCGTCAGCCGCTTGTAGGTGGGCACTCGCCTTGCGAATCCGACGGTGAGCACATCGGGGTCGAAGATCCGCTCCGTCCAGCCCAGTTCCAGTGCCGAAGCCCCCCGCTGCAGCCAGGCGTCGCGCGCCCTGCGGCGCACCTCCGCGATCAGGTTTCCGCGCAGTTCCCGGCGCAGTGCCCACAGTTGCTCGTCGGTCACGCTGCTGTCGATGCCGGAGGCGTCGCCGTCGTGCCCCCACTCCTCGTCGCTGCCGCCGAGCAGCGCGCTCATCTCGCGCGCCACCCACGTCGGCCCGTGCACACCGTTGGTGACCGAGCGCAGCGGCACCTCCTCGGTGTCGAAACCGGGCCACAGCTTCGAGAACATCCGCCGCGACACCCGGCCGTGCAGCGCGGACACGCCGTTGGCCCGCTGCGCCAGCCGCAGCCCCATGTGCGCCATGTTGAACATGCCGGGGTTGTCCTCCGCGCCGAGCGCCAGCACCCTGCGCACGTCGACACCCGGCAGCAGCCTGCCGTCGCCGAAGTAGTGCTGCACCAGGTCGACGGGAAACCGGTCGATGCCCGCCGAGACGGGGGTGTGGGTGGTGAACACGGTGCCCGCGCGCACGGCGGGCAGAGCCTCGTCGAGGGTGAGTGAGCCCTCTGCGAGCACCTCGCGTGCCCGTTCCAGGCCGAGAAAGCCCGCGTGGCCCTCGTTGGTGTGGAACACCTCCGGCTGCGGATGCCCGGTCAGCTCGCAGTAGCGGCGCACCGCGCGCATGCCGCCGATGCCGGCGAGGATCTCCTGGCGGATGCGGTGATCGGCGTCACCGCCGTAGAGCCGGTCGGTGACGCCACGCAGGTCGTCGTCGTTGCCGTCGACGTCGGTGTCCAGCAGCAACAGCGGCACCCTGCCCACCCGCCCGAGCCAGATCTGCGCGTGCAGGTCCCTGCCACCCGGCATCGCGACGTGCACGAACACCGGCTCGCCGGACGGCTCGGTGAGCAGTTCCAGCGGCAATCCGCTCGGGTCGATCACCGGGTAGTGCTCGACCTGCCAGCCGTCCAGCGAAAGCGACTGCCGGAAATAGCCCGCCCGGTACAGCGGGCCGACACCGATCATCGGCACACCGAGGTCCGAGGCCGCCTTGAGGTGATCGCCTGCCAGCACACCCAGCCCGCCTGAGTAGTTCGGCAGCGCCTCGTGCACCCCGAACTCCATCGAGAAATAGGCGACAGCGGCGGGGAAGCGCTCCTCGGGGTCGGTGTCGATGTCGTCGGGGTCGCCCCGCTGCGCCCGATCCGCGGCCCTGCGCTGGTACCAGCGCGGCTCGGTGAGGTAGCGGTGCAGATCCTGGGTCGCCTTCCGGGTCTTGGCCAGGAACGACTCGTCGGCAGCCAACTCCCGCAGCCTGCCTGCGGGTACGGCCGTCAGCATCCGCAGCGGGTCACGGATACGTCGAAACAGCGCGTCGTCCATGGAGGCGAACAAGTCTCGCGTCGGCGGGTGCCACGTCCATCGCAAATTGGTCGCCAATGCCGTCAGGCCCGTCAACTCCTCTGGCACGCTCGCGCGCACGGTGAACCGGCGGACTGCTCTCATGCTGATCGACGATAGCCGGGCGGCCGCGTTCGGTAGTGTGCCGCCATGAACCGCATTGGGGGACGTGGCGCGTCGCGCCCGTGGAGAACCACTTTCGTCACCGCCGCTGTAGCCACCGTCGCCACCGTGGCGCTGCTGGCCACGGCATGCGGCACCGAGACCCCTGGCAAGCTGCAGACCGTCGGCGACATCGCGGGACTACCGGTCACTCACTTCGAGAGCGGGTTCAAACCGAACGCACCCACACCCCGGCTGGCGGTGCGCAACGTCTCAGGCAGCCAGGAGGACAAGGTCGCCGTGGCCGCGATCGCGGACGTCAGCGACTACTGGACCCAGCTGTTCCCGAGACATTTCGGGCAGCAGTTCCGGCCGGTGCGCTCCCTGCTGTCGTACGACCCCGAGGCCGACGAGATCGAGGTGTGCGGGGCCACCACGGCCGACGCCGCCATGAACGCGTTCTACTGCCCTCCCGAGGACCTCGTCGCATGGGACAGGAGCATGCTGCTGCCGCTGCTTCGCGAGCGGTTCGGGCCGATGGCGATCGTCACCGTGCTCGGCCACGAGTACGGGCACGCGGTGCAGTACCGGCTCGGCGAGCGCGCCGGGATCGACGAGCAGACCTCCACGATCGTGAAGGAGCAGCAGGCCGACTGCTTCACCGGGGCGTACTTCCGTTGGATGGCCGAGGACAACAGCAAGTACTTCACCGTTTCCACCTCCGAGGGGCTCAACCAGGTGATGGCGTCGCTGTTCTTCATCCGTGACGAACCGGGCCAGTCGGCCGCGGAGGCCAGCGCGCACGGCACCGCGTTCGACCGCACCTACGCCTTCCAGCTCGGCTTCGAGCAGGGCGCGCTGAAGTGCGCCGACATCGACCAGGCCGAGGTGGACTCGCGGATCACCGAGCAGCCGTTCGACCCCAACGACTCCAGCGGTGGCGACCTGCGGATCAGCGAGGAGACCGTGGCGTTGCTGCAGCGCAGCCTCGACCAGGCCTTCGCTGGGGCGCAGGTGGAGACCCCGAAGATCGTCGACGACGGTGGTTCCTGCCCCGACGGTCCCGACACCGCGCCCGCCTCCTACTGCCCGGAAGGCAACACGGTCAGCATCGACCTGGCAACGCTGGCCGACTTCGGACAGCCGATCGACAGGGAGGCCGAGTTCAGGGGTACCGAGTCCGACGGCGGACTCGGTGACTTCGCCGCGTTCGCCGAGATCGCCTCGCGATACGTACAGGGCATTCAGCACGGGGTCGGCGCGTCGGTCGACAACGCCAACGCGGGGCTGCGCACGTCCTGCCTCGTCGGGGCGTGGGCGGGCGCGATCAGCGGCGACGACCACGACAACGTGCTGCGGCTCTCGCCGGGTGACCTCGACGAGGCCATCGCCGAACTGCTGCAACCCCGCAGTCTCATCGCCGCCGACCTCAACGGGCATCGGGTCGCCAACGGTTTCGCCAGGGTGGAGTCGCTCAGGCAGGGCTACCTGCAGGGCTCACAGGTCTGCACCCGCAGCTACAACTGACCCCGCCGGGCCTTGCTCGCCCCGGCGCCCGGGGCGAGCAAGGCTGCGCGCGGGGCCGGTAGGAGACTCAGTACAGCGCGCTCGCCAGGTCCCGGCGCGCCTTGATCACGCGCTCGTCGGCGGGGTCGAACAGTTCGAACAGCCCCACCAGGTGCTCGCGCACCCGGTTGCGGTCATCGCCCGCCGTGCGGCGCACAGCGGCCACGAGCCTGCCGAAACCGCTTTCCACCTGCCCGACCGCCACCTCGTGGTCGGCGGCGGCGAACTGGGCTTCGAGGTCGTCGGGGGCAGCGTCGGCCCTGGCGACCGCGGAGGGGTCCGTGTCGGCGGCGCGTGCGGCGAAGCGCACCTGCACCAGCGCCGCCTTCGCCTGCTCGTTACCCGGCTCGCTGTCAAGGATGCGCTGGTAGGCGGCCTCGGCCGCGGCGAAGTCACCGCGCTCGAAGGCGTCCTCCGCCTCCACGAAGCGGGGGTCCTGCCCTGGCTCGCCTTCCTCGCCGCCTTCCTGCTGCGCCGCCTGCACACCGGGCAGCTTGTCCTGCAGCGCTTCCAGCAACTGGCCGATCCACTGCCGCAACTGCGGCTCCGGCTGCGCGCCGGAGAAGGCGTCCACCGGCTGCCCGCCCGCGATCGCGACGACGGTGGGAATGGACTGCACGCCGAAGAGCTGGGAGATCCGCGGGTTGGCGTCCACGTCGATCTTGGCCAGCACCCACGCGCCGTTGCTCTCGGCGGCCAGCTTCTCCAGCACCGGGCTGAGCTGCTTGCACGGCCCGCACCAGTCCGCCCACAGATCGACGACGACAAGCTGCTGCAGCGAGCGTTCCACGACTTCGGCCTGGAACGTCGCCTCGGTGACGTCGATGACCGCTGCACCCGCGGCGGGTCGGCCGCCCTGGCTCTGCTGCCCGCCGCCCTGACTCGGCTGCTGTCGTGCCGCGTCGGCGCGCGCCTTGAGCCCGGAGAGATCGACGGCTCCGGAGAGCGCGGCGGACACGGCTGGTGAGTTGGCTGATCCGCGTGGCTGTGTCACGGCTCCATCCTGGCACGGACGCCGCGCCAGTTCATCGCAGGTCGCCGCTCGTGACCGCGTGGCGGCGTTCGGCCACCACCGCGCACCCGTCAGGACTCGTTCAGCCGCTGCTCGACACGGTCCACCTTCGCGCCGAGCTGGCCGGTGTGGCCGGGCCTGATGTCGGCCTTGAGCACCAGACTCACCCGCGAGGCCCCCTCGCCCGCCGCCTGCACGGCCCGCTTGACGACGTCCATCACCTCGTCCCACTCGCCCTCGACGTTGGTGAACATCGCATTGGTCTCGTTGGGCAGCCCCGACTCCCGCACCACCCGCACGGCGCGGGCGACCGCCTCGCTCACCCCCGCCCCGGTGTCCGTTGCCGACGGGCTGACACTGAATGCCACGATCATGGTTCCTCCGTAGACGCGCCGACGGTGCGGAGTCGAGGCCCGACCCGCCCCCAGCTTGCCGACGATCGCTGCTAACTTCGAGGCCCATGAACCGTCCGTTGCCGTTCGACCCGATCGCGCGCGCGGCGCAGCTGTGGGAGGAGCGCATCGGGCCCTCGACAACCATGGCAGCCGTCACCGGTCTGATGCGGGTCCAGCAGATCCTGCAGTCCGCCGTCGACGGCGCGCTGAAGCCCCACGGGCTGACCTTCGCACGCTACGAGGCGCTCGTGCTGTTGACCTTCGCACGCAGCTCGACGCTGGCGATGCGAGTGATGGGCGAGCGGTTGCAGCTACATCCCACCAGCGTCACCAACATCGTCGACCGGCTGGAGAAGGACGGCCTCGTCAAGCGGGTCCCGCACCCGACGGACCGGCGGACCACGCTGGTGGAGATCACCGACGAAGGCAGGCAACGCCGCGAGGAGGCGACCAAAGCGGTCACCGCCATCGACTTCGGCATGAAGGGCCTCACCGCGAAGCAGACCGAGCAGCTCACCGAACTGCTGACCAAGGTGCGTAAGGCGGCGGGCGACTTCGTCGACTGAGTGCTTCAGGCCTCAGGCGCCCGCGGTGTTGGCGTACTCCCTGCCGCTGCCCTCTGCGACGATGAGGCCGGTACCGCCGTAGCGCAGCCGCTGCGGGCCGTCGAGTTTGCCCCTGCGCAGCGCCCACCGCTCGAACAGCCAGGTGAACAGCGGGGGAACGGCCGCGAGCAGTGCGACGACGAGCGTCGCGGGGCGCCATCGCAGCTGACGGGCCACCGCGAGCGTGACGATCACGTAGAGCGCGAACAGCACGCCGTGCACCATGCCCAGCACCGGCACGCCGCCCTCACCGAGTTCCACGACGTACTTGAAGAACATGCCGATCAGCAGGCCCGCCCAGGAAAACGCCTCGGCGACCGCGACGACACGGAACAAGACAGCAGCCTTGTTCGACAACGATTCCTCCTCGGGTACCGACCGCCCGGCTTCGGCAGCGGTGGGACAGGTAACTGGTCATCACGTCAACCACGCTGTCGGACGTCGTGTTACCAGTGTGAGCCGTGACGACGCTCACCGGACCCTCGGGGGCCGGTGAGCGTGCTCACGTCTCACTCCTCCCAGCGGAACACCTTGCCCGCGACGAGCCCGGCGACGGCGGTGAAGCCGACGAGGACGAGCGCGGGAACCAGCAGCGCGGAGGCACCCTGCCCGCGCACCATCACGTCCAGCATGCCGTCGGTGAGGTGGCGCATCGGGAACGCCTGCGACACCGTGCGCAGCCACGCGGGGGCGGCGTCGATCGGGAAGAAGGTCCCGGAGAGGAACGCCATCGGCAGGGTGATCAGGTTCGCCACGCCGCTGGCGGCCTCCTCCGTCTTGCAGAAGGCGCCAACGAGCATGCCGATGGAGAAGAACGCCAGTGTGCCGAGCAGCAGCAACGGGACCGCCAGCCACCACTGGCCGGTCAGCCGCAGCCCGAACATCGGGAGCATTCCGATGCCGACGAACACGGCGAACTGCAGCAGCGCGACACCGAGTGAGACCAACACGCGGGAACTGAGCACCGTGTGCGGCCGCACCGGCGCCAGCCACAGCCTGCGAAGCACCTGCTTTCGCCGCCAGCTCACGAACGTCAGCGCGGCACCGAACACCGCGGCGATCGAAACGGCCCAGGAAAGGATGCCCGGAACCATGTACTGGATGGGCTGCAGCGAGCTGTCCTCGACCTGCGCCGCGTCCAGGGTGAAGGTGGGTGGCTGCCCGGTGGCGGCGATGTTGGCCCTGTTCACCACCCCGTCCACGATGGCGCGCACGGCGCCTGCCCGGTTCTGGTCGCTGGCGGCGAACCGCAGCGTGATCGTGTCACCGCGCTGCTCGACGTAGGCGGGCAGGTCACCCGAGCGCACCTGCTGCTGCGCCACGCCCGCGTCGTCGAGTCGGGTCAGCTCCAGTGCGCCGGACTCCTCCAGCGCGGTGATGACCGGTCCCTGGCCGACCACGCCGATCTCGGTGCGCGACGTTTCGCCACCGGTGAAGATCAGCCCGAAGATGGTGAGGAACATCAGCGGCATCAGGAACGTGAAGAACAGCGTCGCCTTGTCGCGAACGAAGCCCTTGAACATCGCGCCGGACAGCGCGCGAAACGGCGTGGCCGGTGGCCGGGCAGGGGCGGCGCGCCGGGGCGGGTTCCGGGTTTCGGTGACGGTCACGCGCGATACTCCCTGCCTGTCAGCTCGAGGAAGACATCCTCGAGGGTGGCCGTGCGCACCTGTAGCCCGCCGAGAGTGCCGCGCTCGGCGAGCGCGGAAAGCAGCGGCGCGGGATCGCGTGTGGAAATGGTCAGCGAGAGCTCGTCGACGGTGACGTGATCGGCTCCGGGCAGACTGCCCGCTTCGGAGGCGGGCAGCGCGCCGAGTTCGAGGATCACGTGGGTGGCGGCGTCGAGGTCACGCACGAGGCGGGCGGGCGCGTCCATCGCCAGGATTCGACCGTGGTCCATGATCGCGACCCGGTCGCAGAGCACCTCGGCCTCGTCGAGGTAGTGCGTCGTGTAGATGATTGTCTTGCCTCGCGCCCGGATCTCGCGCAGCACGTCCCACAGGTTGCGGCGCGCCTGCGGGTCCAGCGCGGCGGTGGGCTCGTCGAGGAAGACGATGTCGGGGTCGTGCACCAGTGCGCAGGCGATGGACAGCCGCTGCCGTTGCCCGCCGGACAGCTTCGCCTCCGGCGTGCCCGCCTTGTCCGCCAGGCCGACCAGATCGAGCATCTCCTGCACCCGGCCAGGGCCGACACCGTAGAGCGCGCCGAAGGTCTCCAGTTGCTCGCGGGCGGTCAGCTTCTCGAAGAACGCCGAGGCCTGCAGTTGTACGCCGATGCGGGGCAGCAGCGTCAGGTCGCGTGGCCACGGTGACCTGCCGAGCAGCCGCACGGTGCCGGAGTCGGGCTCGCGCAGCCCTTCGGCCATCTCCAGTGTGGTGGTCTTTCCCGCGCCGTTGGGACCGAGGATGCCGAAGAACTCGCCCTCGTCGACCTCGAACGAGACGCCGTCGACGGCGACGAGATCGCCGTAACACATGCGCAGGTCGGAAACGGCGAGCGCCGCGGTGGGTGGCATGCCGGAAGGCTAACGTCGCCGCCGTGCCGCGTGGTGCGAGTTGCCGGAATCGCCGATGTTCGACCGGACACACCTGGCCGAGGCGTCATGTGGTCGCATACCGTGAGTCGTTCACGGTGGCATGTCGAGCCGTCACCGAGGAAAGGCGAGAGACTCTTCCGGATGAACGCACCGCCGCAACCGATCGCACTGCCTGCCAACCAGCCGTCGCAGTTCTACCGCGGCGGCGCCGCGATCGCCGAGTTGCGCGGCGCGACGACGGACACCGCCTACGGTCCCGAGGACTGGGTCGCCTCCACCACGACACGGTTCGGCTCGGAAACCGAGGGGCTGACGCGGTTGCCCGACGGCCGCTGGCTGCGCGACGCCGTGCGTGCCGACCCGCTCGGCTGGCTCGGTGCGCGGCACGTCGAGTCGTTCGCCGACTCGACGGCGCTGCTGGTCAAGCTGCTCGATGCCGGCCAGCGGCTACCGGTGCACTTCCATCCCGACGACGACTTCGCCCGGGGCCACTTCGACTCCCACGTCGGCAAGGCTGAGGCCTGGATCGTGGTGGGTACCCGGTCGGCCGACGCGACCGTCTACACCGGATTCCGCGGCACGACGAGCCGCGACGTGATCGCGCAGTGGGTGCGCGAGCAGGACGCGCCCGCGATGTTGTCCGCACTCAACGCGGTGCCGGTGCGGCCGGGTGACACCGTGCACATCCCGGCAGGCCTGCCGCACGCCATCGGAGAAGGCGTGTTCGTGGTCGAGTTGCAGCAGCCAACCGACTTCTCGCTCACGCTGGAATGGCGCGACTTCCTCGCCGACCCCGACACCGCGCACCTCGGGCTGGGTTTCGACACCGCGCTGGACGCGCTGGACACCTCGGGCTGGGACCGCGAGCGGCTTTCGACGTTGATCCGCCACACCGGCGAGGAGCCGGGGCACACCGTGGACCTGCTCGCGGAAGGGGCGCGGCCGTTCTTCCGTGCCGACCAGCTATGTCCGGACCCGGCACTGGCACTCGACGCGTCGTTCGCCGTGCTGGTGGTGCTGGAGGGCGAGGGCACGCTGAGCACCGAGCGCGGCGGGCGACAACCGCTGCGGCGAGGTGACACGCTCGTCGTTCCCTACGCCGCCGGTCAGCTGGAGTTGTCCGGGCCGCTGACGGTGATCCGCTGCCGACCGCCGCGACCGGCCAGCTGAAGCCCGATCGCCGACCGGCGTCCGTGTGGAGCAAGGGGGCTTCGTCACCGGGGTGTGGCGAAGCCCCCTTGCTCACCCCCTGTCGGCGGTACGGGGCTGGTGCGGAACATCAGTACGGCATCGTGCCGTCGGCGAGATCGTCGAGCCTGCGCCCGAGCCAGCGGCGGGTGGCGGCCAGCAACCCGCCGCCGAAGGAGATCCTGGCCACTCCCAGCCGCGCGAGCCCGGCGACGTCGGGCATCCCCGGCAGGTAGGTGACGTTCACCGGCGCCGGGCGCAGCCGCTCGGTGAAGGCGGCGACGACGTCGGGATCACGCAGGTGGATCGGGTAGACGCAGTCGGCGCCCGCGGCGAGGTAGCTTTGCGCCCGCCGCAACGCGTCGGGCAGCGCGGCCCACTCGTCGCCTGCTTCGAGGAAGCTGTCGATCCGTGCGTTGAGCACGAGTTCCGCTCCTGCCGCCGCTCGCAGCGCCGCCAGCAGGTCGGCCTGCTCGGCCTGTTCGCGTCGCCTGCCGCCGGGGTGTTCGGTGTCCTCCACGTTGCAGCCCGCCACCCCGGCGGCCAGCAGCCGCTCGGCGAGTTCGGCGGGTGGCAACCCGTACCCGGACTCGGCATCCACCGTCACCGGCACGGACACCGCACGCGCCATCCGCCGGGCCGCCGCGAACATCTCCTCCGGCGGGGCCTGTTCCCGGTCCGCGTAGCCAAGGCCCGCCGCGACGGCGACCGAACTCGTCGCCACGGCCGGAAAGCCCGCGTCCTGCACGAGCCGTGCGCTCATGGCGTCCCAGGCGTTGGGCAGCACCAGCGGAACGCCCGGCCGGTGCAGCGCGCGCAGCCGGGTCGCGCTCACGCGGCCTCGCCGGGCAGCGGCTTGCGGCTGGTCACCCCGAGCCGGTTCCACGTGTTGATCACGGTGGCCGCCCAGGCGAGCGCGACGTACTGCTGCTCGGTGAACACCGCGGTGACCTGGTCGTAGACGTCGTCCGGCACGTCCTGATCCCTGGGCAGCATCGTCATCGCCTCGGTCAGCGCCAGCGCCGCGCGCTCCTGCTCGGTGTAGAGCTTGGTCTCTCGCCACGCGTTCAGCAGGTAGATCCTGCGTTCGCTCTCGCCGAGTTCGCGCGCGTCGCGGGTGTGCGCGTCCACGCAGAACGCGCAGCCGTTGAGCTGGGAGGCCCGGATCTTGACCAGCTCGACGAGCCTTGGGTCGAGTCCGGCGTCGGCGGCGGCGGCTTCCACGGTGCTGTGCAGCGCGAGCACCTGCCGGTGAGCCTGCGGCAGGCTCGCGGTGAGTTGGATCCGCTTTGTCACGCCCACACGGTATCCAGAAACTGGCACACGAGTATGGTCCAGTCACATGGCAAAATCATGGTCCAGTTCCGGGGTGGATGTGCACCTCGACTGGAACCCTGACACCGGTAGAGCGGGGCTCGCCGAGGCGTTCCGGCTGGCCATCCGCGCGGGGCGGCTGCCACAGGGCGCCGTGCTGCCGTCAACCAGGGCACTCGCCGCCGACCTCGGCATAGCGCGGGGCACGGTGACCCGGGTGTACACCGACCTCGCCGCCGAGGGATACCTGCGCACCAGGCAGGGCGCGCCGACGACGGTGGCGACGGCGCCCACCGCGGCCACCGCAACCACCGCGGCCACCGCTGCCACCGCTGCCATGCCTGCGCCCGCCGCGGCGCCCGAACAGCCCGAACCGCGGTGGAGTCTGCTGCCGGGTCAGCCGAACCTTTCCATGTTTCCCAGGGGTGAGTGGCTGTCGGCCACCAGGCGCGTGCTGCAGCACGCGCCGTCCTCGGTGTTCGGCTACCTGGAGGAGCGCGGGGTCGAGCAGTTGCGCCATGCCCTTGCCCGCTATCTCGCACGCAGCCGGGGAGTGGTCGCCGAGCCGGAACGGATCGTGGTGTGCGCAGGCTACTCGCACGCGGTCTCGCTGCTGTGCACGGCGCTGCGAGGGCTGGGTGAGTCCAGCGTCGCCTTCGAGGACCCTTCGCTGTGGGTGTTTCGCGAACTGGCGACCGCGGCCGGACTCGCTGTCGACCCGGTCGCCGTCGACGACGACGGACTCGTGGTGTCCGAACTGGACAGCTCCGCTGTCGTGGTGACACCGGCCCACCAGTACCCGCTCGGTGTCACGCTGGCCCCGCACCGGCGCGCGCAGCTCGCGCGGTGGGCTCGGGACCGCGACGCCGTCGTGATCGAGGACGACTACGACGGCGAGTTCCGCTTCGACCGGCGCCCCATCGGGGCGGTGCAGGCACTGGCCCCCGAACACATCGTCTACGCGGGCACCGCCAGCAAGACGCTCGCACCGGGCCTGCGGCTGGGCTGGCTGGTGCTGCCGAGCAGGCTGGTGGAACCCGTCAGGGCGGTGCTGGCGGACAGCGGCTGGCGCGCACCGGTGCTGCAACAGCTCGTGCTGGCCGACCTGCTGGACTCCGGTGCCTACGACCGGCACGTCCGCCGCTGCCGGGCTTCCTACCGCCGCCGACGCGACCGGCTGCTCGCGCGGCTGCCGCCACTATTGAGCCCGCGCGGGATTTCCGCGGGGGTCCAGCTGCTGCTGATGCTGCCCGCCTCAGGACCCGACGAGCAGGCCGTGCTTGCTGCCGCGCAACGGCACTCGCTCGCGCTGCAACCGCTTAGTCCACACTGGATCGACCACCACCGGGAACGCGGGGCAGGCATCCTGGTCGGCTACGCGACCCCGGCCGAGCACGCGTTCGGTCCCACGGTGCGGGCGCTGCTGGACACCCTCACCGACGCAGGTCTGTGACGAGCCGCTCGGCAGCCGCGTAGGGATCGAGCTGCCTGCCCACGACGCGCCTCGCGAGTTCGTCGAGGCGGTCGCCGCCGTGCAACTCGCCGATCCGGACACGCAGCCGGTCCAGCGCGATCGCCTCCACCTCGGCGCGGGCCCGCGCCAGCCGCCTTCGGTCGAGCTCACCGTGTTCGCGCAGCCAGCCGAGGTGGTCGCGCAGCGCGGCGAGCAGTTCCGCGGAGCCCTTGCCGTCCACGGCGACCGTCGGCACGACGGGCTGCCGCCACGAGGGACCGGAAACCTCCCTGCGGTTCATGGCCACCAGCTGCCTGAGATCGCGTACGGTGGCCTCGGCACCGTCGCGATCGGCCTTGTTCACCACGAAGATGTCGGCGATCTCGAGTACGCCGGCCTTGGCCGCCTGGATGCCGTCGCCCATGCCGGGCGCGAGCAGCACCACGGTGGTGTCGGCCAGCCGTACCACATCCACTTCGGACTGACCGACACCGACGGTCTCGACGAGGATCACGTCGAAGCCTGCCGCGTCGAGCACCCTCACCGCCTGCGACGCCGCCGAGGCCAGGCCGCCGAGTTGACCGCGCGTCGCCATCGACCGGATGAACACCGCCGGGTCGGTGGCGTGCTCGGACATCCGTATCCGGTCACCGAGCAAGGCACCGCCGGAGAACGGCGACGAGGGGTCGACGGCGAGCACACCGACCCGGTTGCCGTCGGCCCGCAGTGCCGACACCAGCGTCGAGGTCGAGGTCGACTTGCCGACGCCGGGAGGCCCGGTCAGCCCCACCACGTGCGCGCGTCCGGTATGCGGCAGCAGCGCGGCCGCGACCTCCTCGAGCGCCGGGTGCGCATGCTCAACCAGCGAGATCAACCGCGCGACGGCGCGGGGCGCGCCCTGCCGTGCGCTCGCGATCAGGTCGTCGACGTTCGCGGCGGTTTCACCGGCTGCCTTCACGACTTCGCGGGCACCCTGATCAGCAGCGCGTCACCCTGACCGCCACCACCGCACAGCGCCGCGGCCCCGAGGCCGCCGCCACGGCGGCGCAGTTCGTGGGTGAGGTGCACCGCCAGCCTCGCGCCGGAGGCCCCGATGGGGTGGCCCAGTGCGATCGCGCCGCCGTTGACGTTGACCCGGTCGAGGTCCAGGCCGAGCTTGCGCGCGGACACCAGCCCCACGGCGGCGAACGCCTCGTTGATCTCCACGAGGTCGAGCGCGCCGGCGTCGAGCCCGGCCTTGGCGAGCGCGACGTTGATCGCGTTCGCGGGCTGCTCGTGCAGGCTCGCGTCCGGACCGGCCACCACGCCGTGCGCACCGATCTCCGCGAGCGGCTCGACACCGAGTTCCTCGGCCTTGGCCCTGCTGGCCACCACGACGGCGGCGGCGCCGTCGGAGATCTGCGACGCCGAGCCCGCGGTGATGGTGCCGTCGGCGGCGAACGCAGGGCGCAGCTTGCCGAGGCCTTCCACCGTGGTGTCGGCGCGGACCCCTTCGTCGGTGCCGAACACGACCGGGTCCTTGCCGCGCCGGGGGACGCTCACCTCGACGATCTCGTCGGTGAAGACACCGCCCGCGATGGCCTTGGCCGCCAACTGGTGCGAGCGTGCGGCGAACTCGTCCTGCTCGGCACGGGTGAGTTCGTAGCGCGCGTTGTACTTCTCGGTCGAGGCCCCCATGGCCACCTGGTCGAAGGCGCAGAACAGCCCGTCATGGGACATGTGGTCCAGCAGCGTCACGTCGCCGTACTTGTACCCGGCCCTGGACTTCGGCAGCAGATGCGGCGCCTGCGTCATCGACTCCTGCCCGCCCGCCACGACGAGGTCGAACTCGCCCGCGCGGATGAGCTGGTCGGCGAGCGCGATGGCGTCCAGGCCGGAAAGACAGACCTTGTTGACGGTCAACGCGGGGACGTCCATCGGGATACCCGCGGCGACGGCGGCCTGCCGGGCCGGAATCTGTCCCGCACCCGCCGTCAGCACCTGCCCCATAATGGTGTACTGCACCGACTCCGGCGCCACACCCGCACGTTCGAGCGCCGCCTTGATGGCGAACCCACCGAGCTGGGCACCCGAGAAGTCCTTCAGGGAGCCGAGCAGTCGACCGATGGGGGTGCGCGCGGCACCAAGAATGACCGAACCGGACACGAGCTGCCTCCTGTCATCGAGCCGACATCGCGAACCGACATCGCACTTGCCTCGCCGCACGAGCGACCCAGTCGACGATACCGACTGGTAGCTCATCGGTGGGTATCACCGCGACCCAACGCAGCGGGTGTCACAGTCACCCCACCGGCGACCGCGCACCGCCTATCCTGACGTGTCATGCGGCAGGCATTGAAGCCCTTCATCACCACAATCGACCACGTCGGCGTCGCGGTGGCCGATCTCGACCGGGCCATCGAGTTCTACGAGCAGAACTTCGGCCTCGAGGTAACCCACAGCGAGGTCAACGAGGAGCAGGGTGTGCGGGAGGCCATGCTGCACGCACCAGGTGACAGCAGCGGACCCGCCGTGCAGTTGCTCGCGCCGTTGCGTGAGGACTCGGCCATCGCGAAGTTCCTCGACCGGCAGGGTCCCGGGCTGCAGCAACTCGCCTACCGCGTCACCGATGTCGATGCCGCCAGCGCGGCGCTGCGGGACAACGGGCTGCGGCTGCTCTACCCGGAGGCCAGGCGCGGCACCGCGGGCAGCAGGATCAACTTCGTCCACCCCAAGGACGCGGGCGGGGTGCTGGTCGAGCTAGTCGAGCCCGCTGCTGGGCACTGATTCCCGCGGTGCGGCGGCCCGCGCGGTGAGCGCGTCGGCGATGAACGTCAGCTCGCGTTCCATCTCGTCGGGCCCGTCGGGGGTGTCCTCGGCGTGCCGCGCCACCGAGTGCCGGTAGCTGACCGCCAGCGCGAGCAGCGCGGCCGCGCTGTCGACGTCGGCCAGCGCCAGGCTGCCCGCGCCCGCCGCGGCGATGATCACAGTGCGCACCTGGTTGACCAGGACGTCGTAGCGGCTGCGTAGCGCGTCGCGCACGGCGCGATGGGTGTCGGCTTCCCTCCACAGCAGGTGCGACAGCACCTGCGAGGCCGAAAGCCGCCGGTCCAGTTCTGCCACCAGCCTGCGCAGGCTCTCGGCGATGTCGCCGGGCACCACCACGGCGGCAGGCTCGATGCGTTCGTCAGGCAGCCGTTCCACCAGCGCGGTCAGCAGGTCCCGTTTGCGCCGGAAGTAGTAGTGCACCAGACCCTTCGGCACACCTGCGACCTCCGCGATGCGGGAAGTGGGTGTGGCGTCGAAGCCGAGTTCGGCGAACAGCCGCTCCGCAGCGAGGAGGATGCGTTCCCTGGCGGAAGGATCGTCGCCCTTCTTGGCCATCGCTCCTCCTTTCGAGCATCCAGCCCCCTGTTTGTCACCTGCTACTTCGGGGCGCGTTTCACGATACTGCGCCGCACAAGCCGCACAAGCCGCACAAGCCACGTGCGGCCCACGACGCTGCCGGGCGGGGCGACGTCGTGGGCCGGTGTGGGTCGATGTGGACCGATGTTGCGAAACGCCGACGGTAGCGGCCGGGCTGTCAGTGCTGTCCGGCCGTGCGGTGTGCTGCATTGGCGACCGGAAGCGCGGCCGCACCCGCGATCACCGTCAACGCGCCGACGATCCACGACGTCCACGCGGCGCCGGTCAGCTCGGTGTAGCCCATCACCCATGGGGAGATGAAGGCCAGCGCGCCGAGCACGATCTGGATGCCCTCCCCGTAGACCATGCCCGGCCTCGCCAGCGAGGCGAGTCCGTCGAGCGCGATCAGCGCACCGAGAACGATCATCGTCCACAACGCCGCCGTGTTCGTGGCGAACCACAGCGGAGAGACGGCCAACACGACCCCGAGCACGACTTCCACCCAGTCGTGCGGCCTCGTCCAGGGACGTACCGATGTCTGAGCCATCGTGATCACCTCCTGCGAGCCGAACCGTGTGTCTCGCGGTCCGTATTCCAATGATGCTCCTTGATTGGCCGGCCGGTCAAGATTTGTCGCGGGAGACGCCTGCCGTGCTCAAGCTCACCCCGACGCACCACCCGCTCGCGCTACCGACGGTTGTGCGACGGGTTACCGGCCAGTAATTTCTGTCGGCAAGCCCTTCCCGGACCGGCACGGAGGTACCACCATGGCCAACGAACTCACCGAGATCCAGCAGGCCATCCTGGCAGGAGACCTCGACGCGGTCGCCGGCCTGCCGATGCCACGGTCCTACCGGGGCGTCACCGTGCACGCCGAGGACGTCGAGATGTTCGACGGACTGCAAAGCAAGGACAAGGACCCGCGAAAGGCACTGCACATCGACGAGGTCGACGTGCCGGAACTGGGTCCGGGAGAGGCACTGGTCGCGGTGATGGCCAGCGCCATCAACTACAACACGGTGTGGACCTCGATCTTCGAGCCACTGCCCACGTTCAAGTTCCTGCAGCGCTACGGCAGGCTCTCCGAACTCGCCAAGCGCCACGACCTGCCTTACCACGTCGTCGGCTCCGACCTGTCCGGCGTGGTGCTGCGCACCGGGCCGGGCGTGCACAAGTGGCGACCGGGCCAGGAGGTGGTGGCCCACTGCCTGAACGTGGAGCTGGAGGGCCCGGAGGGCCACGACGACACGATGCTCGACACCGAGCAGCGCATCTGGGGTTTCGAGACCAACTTCGGGGGCCTCGCGGAGATCGCCCTGGTGAAGGCGAACCAATTGATGCCCAAGCCCAAGCACCTGACCTGGGAGGAGGCGGCCAGCCCTGGTCTGGTCAACTCCACCGCCTACCGGCAGCTGGTCTCCCGCAACGGCGCCGACATGAAGCAGGGTGACGTCGTGCTCATCTGGGGAGCCTCCGGCGGGCTGGGTTCCTACGCGACCCAGTACGCACTCAACGGGGGAGCCATCCCGGTGTGTGTGGTGTCCAGCCCGGAAAAGGCTCAGCTGTGCAGGCGGATGGGTGCCGAACTGGTCATCGACCGCAACGCCGAGGGCTACCGGTTCTGGAAGGACGAGCAGACCCCTGACCCCAAGGAGTGGCAGCGGTTCGGCGCACGCATCCGCGAACTGACCGGGGGCGAGGACCCCGACATCGTGTTCGAGCACCCCGGAAGGGAGACCTTCGGCGCGTCGGTCTACGCCGCGCGCAAGGGCGGCACGATCGTGACGTGCGCGTCGACCTCCGGCTACCTGCACACCTACGACAACAGGTACCTGTGGATGAACCTGAAGCGCATCATCGGCTCGCACTTCGCCAACTACCGCGAGTCGTGGGAAGCCAACCGGCTCATCGAAAAGGGACACATCCACCCGACCCTGTCCAAGACCTACCCGCTCACCCAGACCGGCCAGGCCGCCTTCGACGTGCACAAGAACCTGCACCAGGGCAAGGTCGGCGTGCTCTGCCTGGCACCGGAGGAAGGACTCGGAGTGCGCGACGAGGAGAAGCGGGCGCGACACCTCGACCGCATCCGGACGTTCCGAGGCGTGTAACCGCCGGCTCCCGTTAGGGTGGGGTCATGAGCCTTGGCGAGGAACGGGAGCTCGTGCCGCTGGGAGCCGGCTTCGACTTCGAGAAGCGCGGATACAGCCGCGCTCAGGTCGACGAGCATCTGGAACGGCTGGACGCCGACATCAAGATGCTTGTGTCCGATCGCGACGCTGCCATCTCGCAGGCGGGCGATCTGGCGAGGCAGCTCGAGGCCGCGCGCATCGAGATCGACGACCTGCGAGGGCAGGTGGAACGACTCGCCCAGCCGCCCACCACGATCGAGGGTCTTTCCGAACGGCTGCAACGAATGTTGCGGTTGGCGCAGGAAGAGGCCAGCGACACCAAAGCACGCGCGGAGGCCGAAGCCGGACATATCCGGGCAAAGGCCGAATCCGACGCCAGCTCCATGCGGGCCAGGTACGAGCAGCTACTGACGGAACTGTCCGAACGCCGCAGGGAGATGGAGGCCGAGCACCGCAAGGTGCTCGAGGACGCGAGGGCGGAGGCCGAGCGCATCACCGCGGCCGCGCAGGCCGAGCGCGAGCGCCTCGACAGCGAGGCCGAGCAGCGCCGGGCCAAGGTCGAGGAAGACTTCGAGATCGCGATGGCGACCCGCCGCAGCGAGTCGATGCGTGAGCTCGCCGAGCAGGAGGCGGCGAGCAAGGCGGAGGCCGACCGCAGGGTGCGTGAGGCCACCGAGGAGGCAGCCGCGATCAGGGCCGAGGTCGCCGATGAACAGGCCAAGGCCAACGCCGAGATCGAGCGACGGCGCCGGGAGTCGATCGAGGACGCCAACCGCCGCAAGCAGGACTCGATAAGCGAGGCCAACGCACGCGTGGCGGAGGCTTCCGAAGAGGCGACCCGCCGCGTCCGGGAGGCGACCGAGGAGTCCGATCGCCTCGTCGGCGAGGCCACCGAGAAGGTGGAGGCACTGCGGGCACTGCGAAGCAAGATCGCCGAACAGGTGCGGGCGGCCCGCGCTGTGCTGGCCGACGCGGAGTCGGCACTGGGCATCGACCGGCCCACCGCCGCAAGCTCGGACACCGACGAGGACGGCGAAGAGAACGGCACCGGACCCCGGCAGCGAGAGGCTGCCACCGCGGGCGCGAAACCAACTCGTGAGTAGGTAACTGCTGCGCCCGGCCGCTCGAGCCGCTACTGTCTGCTCACAGACCTGGCTCGAGCATGTTCTTGGAGGATCCGGATGGCCGCCTACCAGACCATCGTCGTCGGTACCGATGGTTCCGACTCCTCGCTGGCCGCCGTCGACCGCGCCGCCGCCGTCGCCGCCGACTCCGGCGCGACGCTGGTGATCGCGTGCGCCTACTACCCGGCAAGCCAGGACGAGGTCGACCGGGCACAGGAGGTGCTGCGCGACGAGGCGTACCAGGTCGTCGGCTCAACCCCCGCCGAGGACACGCTGCAGACCGCCCGCGACCGCGCGGTGAAAGCGGGCGCCGCCCGCATCGAGACGGTCCCGGTGCGCGGCGAACCGGTGGAGTCGCTTCGCAACGTCGCGCGGGACCGCTCGGCGGACCTGCTCGTGGTCGGCAACCGCGGACTCAACACCCTCGCAGGCCGCATCCTCGGCTCGGTTCCCTCCGAGGTCGCGCGCAAGTCCGGCGTCGACGTGCTGATCGTGCACACCACCTGATGGCCCGATGACGGACCAGGCGCTCCAACGGCGGCTCGAAGGCATGCTGCTCGGCGGCGAGCGCAAGTACACCCGGCTTGAGGTCGCGCAGCGGGCAGGCGTTGCGCAGGAGCGATCGCGCAAGCTTTGGCAGGCGCTGGGTTTCGCCTCGGTCGGTGACGACGAGGTGGTGTTCACCGACGCCGACGTGGAGGCCGTGCGCACGACCGACCGACTGATCGGTACCGGGCTGCTTCAACCCGAGCTGGAAACGGCCGTGGCCAGAACCGTCGGGCTGCATCTTTCCCGGCTCGCCGAGTGGCAGTCGCAGCTGCTGTGGTCGCTGATCGAGGAGCACCCTGAGCTGGCCGCCGACCAGCGACAACTGGTCGAACTGGTGCGGCAGCTGCTGCCCGAGCTGGAACGGGTGCAGAACTTCGTCTGGCGCAGGCACCTGGCCGCCTACGCGGGACGTGCGCTCGCCGCCGAGGAAGACCTGGAGTCAGGCACCCAGGTGGTCGGGTTCGTCGACATGGTCGGCTACACCAGGATGACCCGGCGCGTCGACGAGGCACAGCTGGGCGAGGTGTTGGAGCGCTTCGAGGGACTGGCCACCGAACTGATCGCCGAACACCACGGGCGAGTCGTGAAGATGATCGGCGACGAGGTGCTGTTCGTGAGCGACTCCCCCGCCGACGCCGCCGAGATCGCGCTGTCGCTGACCGAGCGCACCAGCGCGGACGAGCGGTTGCCCGCGGTACGGGCCGGGCTGGCGGCCGGGCGGGTACTCAGCAGGTTCGGCGACGTCTACGGGTCGGTGGTGAACCTGGCGAGCAGGCTGACCTCCATGGCACGCCCCGGCACGGTGCTCGTGGATCGTGAGCTGGCCACCGAGTTGTCGCGGATGCCGGAGTACGAGTTGCGCACCCGCCGCCCGGTTTCGGTGCGCGGCTACAACCGGGTGCGCTCGGCGGCACTGCGCAGGACGCGCGACCCCGCCACTACCTCGCGTGCTGCCGCTCGCGACGAACGGTCGCCTTCCGGCCCTTGATGCTGCTGCCGCGCAGAGCGGCGATCACGTCGTCCGCCGCGCCTGCGGGCACGTCCACCAGCGAGAACCGGTCCGCGATCTCGATGGCGCCCACGTCCCTGCCGCGCAGCCGTGACTCACCGGCGATCGCGCCGACCAGGTCCTGCGGGCGCACGCCCGCCGTGCGGCCGAGCCCGACGAACAGCCGGGTCATGCCCTCGGCCGCGGACTTGCCGCGACGTTGCTCCCGCCCGCCACTCGGCGCGCGACGGCCTCGGCCGTCCTGCCGGGTGTCGCGCGACCTGAGTTCCACCTCCGGGATCTCCTCCTCGTCGGTGGCACCCGAGGCCTCGTGAGCGAGCTTGACGGCGGCGAGCGCCACCTCGAGCAGGTCGAACTCCTCGGCCAGCGGCTCGACGGCACCGCGATAGCGGTCGAGGTCGCCCGCGAGCAGGGTTTCCCGCAGCGCCGCCCTCGTCAGCTCCAACCGACGGGCACGCAGGTCGGCCACGGTGGGCAGTTTCTCGACCACCAGCCGCTGACCGGTCACCCGCTCGATCGTCTTCAGCATCCGGTGTTCACGGGGTTCGGCGAGGGTGATCGCGGAGCCCTCCCTGCCCGCGCGACCGACCCGGCCGATGCGGTGGACGTAGACGTCCGGCGCGCTGGGCACGTCGTAGTTGACGACATGGGTCAGCTGCTCGATGTCCAGCCCGCGCGCGGCCACGTCGGTGGCCACGACCAGGTCGGCCGTACCGCCGCGCAGCCGCGCCACCACGCGGTCACGCTGCGGCTGGTCCATCCCGCCGTGCAGCGCCTCCGCGCGGTAGCCGCGGCCGTTCAGCGTCTCGGTGAGCCGGTCGACCTCCTCGCGCGTGCGGCAGAACACCACGGCGGCGGTGGGCGCCTCGACGTCGAGCACGCGGCCGAGCGCGGCCGGTTTGTGTCCCCTCGGCACGACGTAGGCGCTCTGCCTGATCAGCGACGCCTCACCACGGGTGGAGCTTTCCCTGCCCAGTTCGATGCGAGCGGGCTCGCGCAGGTGTCGACGCACCATCCCGGCGATGCGCGGTGGGATCGTCGCCGAGAAGAGCATGGTCTGCCGCTGCTCGGGACTTTCCTGCAGGATCGCCTCGATGTCCTCGGCAAAGCCCATGTCGAGCATCTCGTCGGCCTCGTCGAGCACCACCGTCCGCAACTCGGCCAGTGACAGCGTGCCGCGCCCGAGATGGTCCAGCGCCCTGCCGGGTGTGGCCACCACCACGTCGACACCCTGTCCCAGCGCCCGCAGTTGCCTGCCCATCGGCTGGCCGCCGTAGATGGGCACGACGCGCGCGCCCAGGTGGTGCCCGTAGCGGTACATCGCCTCGCAGACCTGCGCGGCCAGTTCCCTGGTCGGCACGAGCACCAGGGCCGAGGGCGCCTTGCCGCGCTCGCCGTCGGGCAGCCGCTGCAACACCGGCAGCGCGAACGCCGCCGTCTTGCCGGTGCCCGTCGCCGCCTGCCCCACCAGGTCCCGACCCTGCAGCACCGTGGGGATGGCGGCGAGCTGGATGGGGGTCGGCTCCTCGTAGCCGAGTTCGGACAGTGCCCGCAGCAGTTCCGGCCGAAGCCCCAGCTCGGCGAACCCGGCGGTCTGCTCTGCCGGGTTCAACTGCTCCGTCGCGTTCGCAACCATGGTCGGCCTCCTGGTCCTGAGAAGAGTTCACGGTGGTCCCACGGCGCTGGCACCACCCAGGCAGGGGCAGTCCCCGACGGTACCCGGCTGCCGCGTGGGCGTGCCGACCCGTATCGCCCGGCCGCCGGATCACGGTAGGGTCTGGCTGTCGAGAGCGTTCCGTATGTCGGCACCCCGAGCCGCGTCGTTCTCGACAACCCGGCCCACCGGCCTCGCCGGCAGGGCGGGAGGGAGCCGCATGACGACCGTTCGTGACACCGGCCCGACCCCGGCACGAGTAGCCCGCGCCCGAGCGGCGCACGAAGAACACCTGGAGCGGGTACGCGGCCTCGCGGCCCGCACCGTGGCAGGCCACTCCATGGACGCGCAGGACTGCCAGCACCTGCTCGCCATGCTCGGCCTGGACGTGCGGGAGGCCGACGCGGCCGTCGCATCCGGCCGCGACTGAGCGCCGGCCCACCGCCGCTGTTACGCACCATCCACCTCGATCGCCGGCCTCCCCAGCGGGACGCAGTGTGTTCGCCTGACCGGTTCACGACCGGTCGGGCAGCACCGCGTACTGCCTCACGTAGAGGTCGGTGTAGGTGACCGGTCCGCGCGGTCCCGGCACCCTGTCGATGTTGATGCCGGTCTCCGGCACCCCGAGCAGTTTGAAGCCGTCGAGCAGCCGGGTGGTGGCGTTCCAGAACACCCCCGTGCCCTGGTAGCCGTCGAAGAACGCCTCAGCGGCCGACTCGTCCTCGGTGGCGATGCCAGCCGCGAGCCCCGACGTCTCCTCGTTGGCGATCGCGACCGCCTCGGCCAGGCTGTCGACCCGTGCCACGGTCACCGTGGCCTCCCGCTCGGAGTCCAGCGCCCACTCGTAGCCGATCGGGTGGTCGTGCGGCGGCAGCGATGCCCGCACGCCCCGGTTCTCGAGCGCTTCGGACACCCCCGGCCAAACCAGGTCGTGTATCGAGGAATGGATGAGCAGCAGGTTCAGCCGGTTGCACACCCCCAGCCGGTCGAGGCTGTCGGCTACGAGCGAGCGCGCCTTCTCCACGTCGGCCGCGGCGTCGACGTAGAGCACCCCGCCGCCGTCGGCGTGGGCGAGCGTGCGCACCCCGTGGGTCGCCGCCTCGGTGGCCAGCGCCCGCGTGCTGTCACCGCTTCCCCGCAGGATCACCAACGGAACGAGGTTCGCAAGCCGCACCAGCGCGGCCGCGGCCTCCCGCTCGGCCCTTGGCACGAGTTGGATCGCGTCGGCGTCGATCCCGGCCTCGGCGAGCGCCGGTGCCACCACCACATCCAGCAGCCGTTGCGCCGAACCGAGCGCGGCGGAGCCCGTGCGCAGCACCCCGGCGTTGCGGGACTTGATCAGTTGGGAAGCGACGTCGACCGTCACGTTCGGCCTCGCCTCGTAGTTCGCCCCGATCACTCCCACGGGCCTGCGCCGCTCGACCAGCCGCAGGCCACCTGCCAGCGCGGCCACCGGAACGGAGCGCTCCTGATGAGGTGCACCAGCGAGCAACCGCAGTTGGTCTGCCATGCCGGTGAGCCGCTCGTCGGTGATGGTCAGCCGGTCGAGCAAGCCCGCGCTCATCCCGTCCGCGCGGGCCTTCGTCACGTCCTCGGCGTTGGCTTCGAGCACAGCGGCACGGTTGGCGACCAGGTGATCAGCCATCGCGCTGAGGGCGGCATCGATCGACGCGTCCGGCACCGCGGCAATGGATGGTGCCGCGCGCTTCGCCGCACGCGCGCACTCCTCGACAGCCTTCGCGACCTCGTCCGCCACTGCACAGTCCTCTCGAAAAGCCACACCTGTGTCGACCCCTCTAGTGTGCCGCAAGCGGTGCAGGCGCATCCGGCCGGTCGGTGGTGCTTCAGGCTCGGCCGAACCCGCAGGCCACCGCGTCAGAACGGGGAGACCGCAGGCTCCACGAGCAGCATCCCGCCGACCGCGAGACAGCTCACGGTGAGCACCGCCAGGACGAGCAACCAGATCGTCGCCGGAACCCCGGTCAGTCGCGCGAGTTGGTCGGCGTCGGAGTCCCTGGCGGCGCCCCTGCGGCGCTTGGCCTGCAGCTCGAACACCGGCCGGATCGCCCCCAGCAGCAGAAACCACGTGATGAGATAGACGAACGCCGCCTGCACGCCCGGGCCCGCGAACAACGCCACAAACCCGAGCACGAAGGCCGAAACGACGACGGCGAACACCCCGTACGCGTTGCGGACCATCACGAGCACGCCCAGCAGCAGCGCCGCCGCGACCCCGAGCACGGCACTCAACTGCTCTCCCGCCACCAGACCGGAGAACGCCAACCCCAGCAGGGCGGGCGCCGGGTAACCGGCGAGGGTCGTCAGCACCATTCCGGGACCGGCGGGTTTGCCCCGCGACACCGTGACCCCGGAGGTGTCGGAGTGCAGCCGGATGCCCTGCAACCGTCTGCCCGCGAGCACGGCGACGAACGCGTGCCCTGCCTCGTGCACGATGGTCACCACGTTGCGCGCGAACCGCCACGGCCCGCGAAGCAGCACCACGAGCAGTGCCGCCACTCCCGCGACGAGCGCAATGGTGCCCGCGGTCTCGACATCCAGCTCGAATGCCCGCAGGATCTCGCTGTCCAGTTCGGCCAACTCCACACCGTCAGCTCACCACAGGGGCTGTCTGTTCCCGGTAACCCCCTTTCCCCTGGCCCGCTACGACATCGGGATATAGTTCACAACTCGGCGAGGCTCGAAGCACAAACGCGGCCCAGCCGCTGTACGGGCCGTACCGCCGGGCGATCCGTTCGAGCTCGTCGACGTCGCCAACCCCGTACGCCTGGGCCATCCTGGCGTGAAGCCGGGGTTCTCGCCGAGGGAAGAGCGCGGGGTGCCCGGCGCCCTGACCGACGACGAACTCCGCCGAGAACGGCCCGATCCCTGGCAACCGCCGCAGTTCCCGCACGGCATGATCAGGCGGCAGGGAACGCAGGTACGCGCCGTTGAGCGAGCCGTCGAGCGCGGCACGCGCGATCGCCGCCAGTCGCTGCCGCTTCACCGCGGACAACCCGAGCGAAAGATCGGCGTCGAGCAGTACCTCGGGCGCGGGGAACGAGGTTATCGCGCACCCGCCGATCGAGACCCGTTCACCGTGCCGTTCGGCGATGCGTCGCACGATCGCCGCCGCCTGTGCGACGCGCAACCGGTGGCACACGACCGCGAAAAGGCCGCCTCGTACGGTGAGTGGAAATGTACCGGGCGCAACCCGGGGCGCAGGCTGCGTAATCGGGCCAGCACCGGATCTCGGCGGGCGAGCGCGGCGAAGCCGTCACCGTCGGCATCGAGCGACAGGATTCGACGCACCTGCTCCGCGACCACGGTTGCCGCTACCCCCTTCGCCACGATGCCGATGTGCACCACGTTCGGCGCCCGTTGCCGCACCCGCGCCGCGACGGGCCGATAGGTGTCCTCCACCGTGAACCCCAGGCACAACGTCGCCGGGTTGCCGCCCTCCTGAGGTCTGCAGCCCGGTGGCTGGTGGCGCAGATAATCCGCGTAGTCACGAAGGTCGATACCACCGCGGGCCTTCACCTCGATGTGGGATTCGACCGCGGGCTCGGTGCTGACCGCACACATGGTTCGCTCTCCTCCGCTGTTCGGTGTGGACTCGATGTGACCGACGCTACGACCGATCAGCGCAATCGCCGAGGAACGCGCTGTACCAACGGATCCGCTCACACGGCCCCAGTAGGCGAACCGGCACTCTCGCACACAGCATCACCGCCACGAGAGTTCCGTTCGTGCCAGCAGCACCAAAACCGGTTGCGGCGGGCGCTAATGTCGTCGGCATGGGAACTTTGGTCCTCCGCTGCGCGGTGTTCGCCCGGCTACGGGCACGCCGCACCTAGTCGCAGCGGCCGCTCACCCACACTCACTTTCCGAAGCTGCCCTTTCGTGACCGGGCCTGCTGTCGCTGCGCCATGACGTCCGTGCGCGCTCGTTTCCGGGCGCTCCCCTCGTTCATGACGAAAGCAGCGCCATGCCCAATTCACGACGGCCTCGCCGCGCCCGCAAACACCCACTGCCCAATCCTTCCGGCGTACACTTCCTGACCGCACGCCACGTCGTCGACGACCTGATCAGGTCATGCTCGCCGAGCTCTGGAGATCTGGTGCTCGACCTCGGCGCGGGTACCGCGGCGATCACGGCACCGCTTGCCGCCACCGGCGCACGCGTGTTGGCGGTGGAACGCGACCCCGAGTTCGCCCGCCGGTTGCGTGCCCGGCTCGGCGCGGCCGACAACGTCCGCGTCATACAGGCGGATGCGCGAACCTTTCCGTTGCCGGACAAGGAGTTCCTCGTCGTGTCGAGCATCCCGTACGGGATTGCCACCGCGTTGCTGCGCCGCCTGCTCGGTCCGCGTACCACCCGGCTGCGCAGGGCGGCGCTGGTGGTGGAATGGGGGTTCGCCAAGCGGGTCACCGAACCGCTGCCACGTTCCACAGAGCTGGCCTGGTGGGCTGCTCGGTTCGACATCCAGCTGCTGCGCAAAGTGCCCGCGCATTGCTTTCGCCCCTCGCCTTCCGTCAATTCCGCACAGCTGCTGCTGCGACGTAGGCCAGGAGCGACCCCCCGTGGCGAGCGGCTGCTGTGGGCTCTGCTGCGAGCCGCCCGGCGGCAGCCGACGAGGTCGGCCCGTTCGACCGTCACCGCGCTCGCGGGCAAGGGCACCCACCGGCTGCTGCGCCGCCACGGCATCGACCCCGCCATGCCCACCGCGGGTGTGAGGCCACCGTCGTGGGCGGCGCTGGCCGAGGAGTTGGCCGTGCGGTGAGAATCCGATGGCGACGAGCCCGTGGGCGGTCCCGCAACGTCACGCGACCGGTCGCCCAACAGGCCGAAAACGGAGTGTGACAAGCAACACCCGGTCCGCCACGTTAGGGTTTCGAGGGTGACCGACCGTCTTGTCTGGATCGACTGTGAGATGACAGGGCTCGACCTCGCCAAGGACGCCCTGATCGAGATCGCCGTACTCGTCACCGACGCGGACCTTCGGGTACTCGGCGAGGGCCTCGACCTCGTCATCCATGCCGGTGACGAGGCGTTGGCCAACATGCCCGACGTGGTGCGTGAGATGCACGCCAGGTCCGGACTGACCGAGGAGGTACGCCGCTCCACCGTCACCATCGACGAGGCCGAACGCAGAGCGCTCGAGTACGTGCGCGAGTACGTGCCCGACCCGCAGACGGCGCCACTGGCGGGCAACTCCGTGGCTACCGACCGGGGTTTCCTGGCGCGGGACATGCCCGAGCTCGACGCGTACCTGCACTACCGCATGGTCGACGTCTCGTCGGTCAAGGAGCTCGTACGGCGCTGGTACCCCCGGATCTACTACGCGAAGCCGGACAAGGGGCTTGCCCACCGGGCACTCGCCGACATCAAGGAGTCGATCGGCGAGTTGGAGTACTACCGCAGGACCGCGTTCGTCCCGCAGCCCGGCCCGAGCACCGAACAGGCCAGGGCCGCGGCGGGCGAGGTGCTGCGGGACCGCGACGAGTAGCCCCGGTGCGACGCCGCCGCTGGGCGCGCGCTACGATGATCCAGCCGAGGCGGTCATCGACATGCCTCGCGTGGTGGGTGTAGCTCAGCTGGTAGAGCACCTGGTTGTGGTCCAGGGGGCCGCGGGTTCAAGTCCCGTCACTCACCCCACTTGATCCGGTGGACACTGTCGGCATCACGATGTCTCCGCGATCACGAACAGTGCCGGATGTGGCGTTCCGGTCACCTATTGAGCACGCTCGGTGACAGCGGCACGCCTGCCCGACCGTCCATGACTCCGGCACCCCGCGCGTCGCCCGAACCACGTGGACGTTGCGCCGGCGGGGTCGCCCGCCGGCCGACGACGTCGGCATCGGTGACCGAAGCGCTCACCCGTCGCCCGCGATCGTCCACTCCGAACGGTCCAGCAGCAGGGCCGCCGCCGACGGGCGGCGAAACCTCTCACGCTACCGAACGATCGATGCGCGTTCCCGTGACCCGTGTCTCGTCGCCGCCCGTCTTGACGCGCGTACCGAACTTAGCGATCGTTAAGTCAATCTGGAGGAGGCAGCCATGGTCACCGCGGTCATCGTCGACGCCGTCCGCACCGTGTCGGGGAAGGGAAAGCCCGGGGGCCAGCTCTGCGATGTTCACCCGGCGGACCTGCTCGGCCGGACACTGCGAGGTCTGGTCGAGCGGACGGGTGTGGACCCGGCGCTGGTGGACGACGTGATCGGCGGCTGCGTCGGCCAGGTGAGCGAGCAGGCTCTGAACATCACCCGCAAGGCCGTCCTCGGCGCGGGGTTTCCGGAAGCCGTTCCGGCCACGACGATCGATCGGCAGTGCGGGTCCAGCCAGCAGGCCGCACACTTCGCCGCGCAGGGCGTACTCGCGGGTGCCTACGACGTCGTGATCGCATGCGGAGTCGAATCGATGAGCCGGGTGCCGATGGGCACCGCGACTCTCGGCAAGGACGCCTCGGGTCCGGCCGTCGCCCGTCGCTACCCGGAAGGCCTCGTCAACCAGGGCGTCTCTGCCGAGATCATCGCGGGCAGGTGGAAGCTCGACCGCGGCGAACTCGACGAATACTCGGCGCACTCGCATGCCAGGGCGGCTGCCACCATCGCCGAGGGCGGCTTCGACGACGAGATCCTGCCGATCACGGTCACCGGACCCGACGGCGAGCGACGTGAACTGGTTCGCGACGAGACCGTCCGCCCTGACACCACTGTGGACAGCCTTGCCCGGCTGCGCCCGTCCTTTCGTGACGAGGAACTCGAACGCCGCTTCCCCGAGATCGACTGGAAGATCACGCCGGGCAACTCCTCGCCGCTGACCGACGGCGCCTCCGCAGTGCTCATCATGAGCGAGGACAAGGCCAAGGCGCTCGGCCTACGTCCCAAGGCGCGGTTCCACAGTTTCGCCGTCACCGGCAGCGACCCGCTGCTGATGCTCACCGGCGTCATCCCCGCCACCCGCAAGCTGCTCGACCGCGCGGGACTCGCACTTGCCGACATCGACGCCTACGAGGTCAACGAGGCGTTCGCTCCCGTCCCGCTGGTCTGGCGACACGAACTGGGCGCGGACCCGCAGCGGCTCAACCCACGAGGCGGTGCGATCGCGCTCGGACACCCGTTGGGAGCGTCGGGCACCCGCCTGCTGACCACGCTGGTCCATCACCTCGAAGCCACCGGTGGCCGGTACGGCCTGCAAACCATGTGCGAAGGCGGCGGCATGGCCAACGCCACCCTCATCGAACGCCTCTAGGAGCATCCGACATGCGACGCGACCGTGACCTCCCTTCGGGGGAGCACTGAGATGGCCGGGCCACTGACCGGAATACGAGTGGTCGAACTGGCCGGTATCGGCCCGGGGCCGCACGCCGCCATGATCCTCGCCGACCTCGGTGCCGACGTCGTCCGCGTCGAGCGTCCGGGCGGTGAGGACGGCGGCGCGATGCTGCGGGGTCGGCGGTCAGTGGCCGCCGACCTCAAGACCCCCGAGGGTCACGCGCTGGCACTGCGGCTGGCCGAGAAGGCCGACGTGTTGCTCGAAGGGTTCCGTCCCGGCGTGGCGGAACGACTCGGTCTGGGCCCTGCCGACTGCCATGCCGTCAACCCCCGCCTGATCTACGGCCGCATGACGGGCTGGGGACAGCACGGTCCGCTTTCCCAGCGAGCGGGACACGACATCAACTACATCAGCCTCACCGGTGTGCTGCACGCCATCGGGCGCCGGGATGAGCGACCGGTGCCGCCGCTGAACCTCGTCGGGGATTTCGGTGGCGGCTCCATGTTCCTGCTCGTGGGCGTGCTGTCGGCACTGTGGGAGCGGCAGCGGTCAGGGCAGGGCCAGGTTGTGGACGCCGCGATGGTCGACGGTGCCAGCGTGCTGGCGCAGATGATGTGGTCGATGCGCGGTCAGGGCACCTGGACCGACGAACGCGGCGGCAACCTGCTCGACGGCGGAGCGCCCTTCTACGACACCTACGAGTGCGCCGACGGCCGCTACGTGGCCGTCGGCGCTATCGAGCCGCAGTTCTACGCGCAGTTGCTGGCGGGGCTGGGGCTGGACCCGGCCGACCTGCCCGGCCAGCTCGAACAGGATCGCTGGCCGCAGTTGCGGTCCCGGCTCGCCGAGGCGTTCGGCGCCCAGCCACGCGAGCACTGGGAGCAGGTGTTCGCAGCCACCGACGCGTGCGTCACTCCCGTTCTCACCTTCGCCGAAGCCGCCGACCATCCAAACCTCGCCGCTCGGGGCACCATCGTGGAGTTGGACGGCGTCGCACAACCCGCGCCGGCACCACGGTTCTCCCGCACCGCGGCGGCCACACCCACCCCACCTCCCGGCGAGCAATCCGGCGACATGCCGGACGACTGGCTGAGCTGACCACCGTCTCGCCGAGCCCGAGCGGGTAGTCGACCCCTGCCCGCGACCACCATCCCCGCCGTGCCCACGCGCGGCCCGACACCCGGTCAGGACCGCATGACCACTACCCGGACCGCTCTCGTGACCGGCGCCTCCCGCGGCATCGGCCTGCGAATCGCGCGACAACTGGCCGAAGCGGGCTACGCGCTCACGCTGTCCGCCCGCCGAGAAGCCGGCCTGCTGGAAGCCACCACCGAACTGCGGGCAACCGGAGCCGACGTCACGCCGGTCGTGGCCAACCTCGCCGCCGAGGAGGACCTCCACCGGCTCGTCGCGGCGCACACCGATCGGTTTCACCGGCTGGACCTGCTGGTACTAAACGGTGGGGTCGGCGCGCAGGGATCGGTCGCCGACCTGCCTCTGAAGACCTACGACCTGGTACTCAACGTCAACCTGCGCGCCCAGTTCCTGCTCATCCAGCGAACCCTGCCCCTACTGCGTGCCGCGGCCGCCGCCACACCCGAGCGCGGAGCCAAGATCGTCGCACTCGCCTCGATCACCGGCGTGGCGGGCGAGCAAGGGTTGGCGGCCTACGGTGCGAGCAAAGCGGGCCTGATCTCGCTGTGCGAAACCGTCACGCTGGAAGAGTCCGGAAACGGTGTCACCGCCACCGCACTGTCCCCCGGCTACGTCGACACCGACATGACCGCGTGGAAACGCGACGAACTCGACGCCGACGCCATGCTCACCACGGGGGACGTCGCCGAACTCGTACTCGCCGTCTCGCGCCTTTCCGCCCACGCCGTGGTACCCAACATCGTCCTCACCCGCGCCGGAGGGCAGCTCTGGCGAGCGTGACCGCTACCGGTCGGCGCTTCCCGCCTGCCACTGCTGCCACGACAACTGCCAGACGCTCCAGCCGTCGGTGGGCTCGAGGGTCTGCCCACCTGCTCGCTGCACCCGCACCAGGTCGCCGCGCTTGGAACGGCTCATCAGCCAGGCCGCGTTCTCGGTGGACAGGTTGATGCAGCCGTGACTCACGTTGCGCTCGCCCTGGTCGCCGACCGACCACGGCGCCGAGTGATAGAAGATGCCGCTGTTGGAAAGCCGTACCGCGTATTCCACGAACAGCCGGTAACCCGCTGAGCTGTCCACGGGCACACCGTAGGTGCTGGAGTCCATGGTGTAGCCGTTGTGCTCACTCATCACGGTGTAGACGCCGTTCGGGGTGGAGCTCGACGGCTTGCCCATCGAGATCGGCATCCTCCTCACCTGCTTGCCGTTGACGAAGACCCGCATATGGTGCGCCGTGCCGTCCGCGACGGCGACCAGCCTGTCACCGACAGTGATGTCCAGCCTCTTGTCCTCGCTGCCGAAGATGCCCGCGCCGAGGCGCTTGCCGTAGACGAGGGCGTCGACCGAGACCTTGGTTCCCGGCTGCCAGTACTCCTTGGGGCGCCAGATCACGCGGTCGTCGCCGAACCAGTGGAAGGCGCCCTCGGTACGTGGTTCGGTGGTGATCCGGATCGCGTCCTCGGCGGCCGGCTTGTCCGGTACCGGCCCGGTGAAGTAGAAGATCAACGGCATGCCGACGCCGACGGTCTCGCCGTCCCAAGCGTTGATAGACACCGCGACGGTGCGTGCGGGTGTCGCCGTGGTGAAGGTCGACTTCTCGGTTCGCGACCTGCCGTCCTCACCTTCGGCCTGCACGGTGAGGGTGTAGGTCTTGCCGTACCCGAGTGGTTCGGTCGAGGTCCAACTCCTGCCGTCCTCGGAGAGGTCGGCTTTCACCTTCGTGCCGTGCGTGCCGACCAGCGAGGCGCGCACGATCTCCCCGTGCTTCGCGCTCGCGGTGATCAGCTTCCCCGGTTCGACCCGTTTCGCACCATCGGGCACCGACAGCGTCAGCGATACGGATTCACGCACCACCGTGCTCGTCGGCGCGCTACGGCTCTGCCGAGGATCGGCTCCCTCTTCACCGGCGGCGCTGCAACCCGCGGCCACCGCACCGGCGGCCAGTAGCGCTGACGCCAGTCGAATCCCCCGCCGTGGGCCGAGCCCACTCCGACCTGTCATTGCCGACCTTCCATTCCCCTGTAGGTACCCCGGATGTGTCACCAGCTTGCCCGTTCGGTCGCGGTGCGTGTGCGGTTGTTGCGAACTTGCACCCGAGTGGTTGCCTGGGGGTGCTGTGCGGGCACACCCACCGACCGTGCTACTGTTTGTCACGTCGTTGAGGGGCGGAGCAACACGCCCCGAAATCACACGGCAAGCGCCATTAGCTCAACTGGCAGAGCAGCTGACTCTTAATCAGCGGGTTCGGGGTTCGAGTCCCTGATGGCGCACTTCCACCCCAGGTCAGAAGGTACGTGGACTTTTTGCATCTGCGGCAAGCCAGCCAAAACCCAACCCTTTGAGCATTGACTACGTACCCAGCTCGTCATTGAGCACCTCAGCGGTTGCCGGGTTCGCGATCTTTCGCGCGACGTAGACGTCCTGGGTGAGCGAGGGGCGTGCATGGCCGAGTTGGTCAGCGATCTGCCGGGGCGTGAAGCGCGCCTCATCGAGGATCGTCGCGCACGTCTTCCGGAACACGTGCGAGGTGACCCACCCGAACCCTTCGGTCCCTCGCGCGGTCCGCAGGTCCCTGCGGGTGTTACTCGGATCACGCCAGCCGCCCGCCACATCGGGAAAGATCGGTGCAGCCGTGCCGATGGCCAGAGCTCCATCCGGGTACGCGTCCACCTTCCGTCGGCGGAGCATCTCGACAGCGGAGAGAGGCAACGGAAGCGTGCGTCTGCCGCTGTCGGTCTTCGGAGGAATACGACGCAGACCCGCACCCCGGACACGCACCAACGTCCACTCGATATCGACCATCCGCGCGTCCAAGTCAACTTCATCCCAGGAGACGGCCAGCGCCTCACCGATGCGCACCCCGGTGGCGAGCATGAACCGCGTCAAGTCCGGCAGGTCCTTACGGACGGCGAAGGGATCGGCTTCGAGCTGAGCCAGCCACCGCACACGTTCGTCCGCCGTCAACGCCCGGACGCTGCGCTTCCTGCCCGAACTTATCTTCTTCGTCTCCCGCGTGGGATTCGTCGCCGTCGCACCATGCCGAGCCGCGAGCCCCATGACGCCAGACACCACACTGCGCACCACCTTCGCGGTTGCCGCACTCCGTCGCTTCCGCACGACCTGGAGGAGCGCATCCACGCGAGGAGTTGTGACCTCCCGTATCCGCAGCTCACCCAGCGCCGGAGTCACGTAGTTGCGGATCTGACGCTCATAGAGGTCAGCCGAACTCGGTGACATGTCGCCCGCCTCCACGGCCGAGTTCACCTCGCGCAGCCACAGATCCGCAGCAGCGGAGAACTTCGTGTCACCAGTGATGAGGCCGCCCACCGACTGCGAGGAACGGTCGCGAAGTGCTTCCAGCAGCCGGTTACGTGCTGCGGTCTCGGTATGACCGGAACGCTCGATAAGCCGAGTCACACCGTCGTAGTCGCGATATTTCGCCTTGGCGACGAACCCGCCCCCAGGCTTCCGGTTGACCTTGATCTTGCCGTGCGTACCCACAGGAAGTGGCGGACGAGCCATCAGCGCTCCCCTTGTTGTTCGACCCAGGCGTCCACGTCTTGGGGTCGGTAGCGGACGTACTTACCGATGCGGCGGCCGGTGGGTCCGTAGCCTTTGGTGCGCCATTGGTAGAGGGTGTTGATGGGGATGCCGAGGTAGTCGGCGAGGTCGTGGATGGTCCAGAGTTTGCTGCTCATCGTGGCTGCTCCTTGTGGTGTTGTTGTTGTCGTTGGGTGCGGAGTCGTTCGGCGATGCCGGTGGCGAGTTCGCGTTCGGCGTCGTCGCGGTATCCGGTGCCGGTGAAGTGCCAGTCGTTGACCACGAGCACGGTGTCGGGGTCGAGGCCGAGCTGGTCGAGGGCTTCGGCGAGTCGGAACGCGCGCCGGTCTTCGCGGATGGTTTTGAAGGTGGTGGAGTAGGCGCGGCTTTTGGTGAGGAAGTGGCCTCGGAAGCCGAGCATGTGTGTCCACCGCCGCAGGTTCAGGTCCTGGTATTGCTCCAGGCCGCCGAGTTGCCAGCAGGTGCGCATCATGCGCCGGTGATGCTCGGAGATGCGCAGGTGGTCGATGTCGAGTTCGGAGCGGATGGGGCGGTCAGCTCCGTCAACGGTGCCGGTGCCTTTGGTGGCGTACTTGGCGATGTAGCCCGCCAAGGCCCGCTCCCCGATCCCTTCACCGCCCTCGGTTTCCTCATGCTCGACTGGCCGGATGTCGAGTTGGTCTCCCCACGTCAGCGACAACCGGGAACCATCGGGATGTTGGGTGGTCACGACCACCCCGGCAGCGGCGGCCGTGATGGCTTGGGTGAGCAGTTCGGCGCTGGCCCAGGTGGGTGGGCGGTTGGTGGGGCCGTCGGGTCCGTCGAGGCGGATGAGGGCGTGGAAGTGCACCAGGCCCCGGCGTTGGTATTCGGCGACTTTGCCGTACGACAGGCGGGCGTGGTGGGGGAAGTCCCGCACCCGTAGTCCGGCGCGGTGGGCGAGTTCGCGGCGCAAGCGGATGGTGAAGCGGTGCCACAGTTTCCCGGCGTGGGCTTGCCATAGCACGGCGGCTTCGTAGTCGTAGTTGTCTGGGTCCAGTGCGGTGCCGAGGCGGGGGTCGGCTTCCCGGTGGTGGTCGCCGCAGCCGCAGGGCATGACCCGGCCACGGCGGGAGAGGCGTCGGGTGTGGACGCGGCCGAAGGAGGGGGCGGTCAAGGTCACGAATACTCGGGGGTGTGTGGTGACCGTTTCGGGGATGCCTTTGCTGCCGCCGCAGAGTCCGGCGCGCACGAGGTGGAAGGCGTCGGCGGCGTAGCGGTCGGAGCAGGCCGGGCACACGGTTTCGCGGCGGTTGCCGCAGGGGGCGAAGAGGCTGCCCGTGTAGTGGTGCAGCACCCGCCCGGTGGTGGTGTCCTGTAGTTGGTGGGTGCCGAGCAGGCGGATGGGTTGGGCGCAGCCGTTGGCCTGCATGACCTTGGCCCGCCAAGTGGCGTAGCCGGGTGAGCGGAGCCGGTGTGTGATGCGTTCATCCAGCGTCAGCAACGGTGGAACCTTTCCGTGGCACGAGAAAGCGGGGCGGGAGCGTGCGCCGGGTGTGGCTGTGCCCCCGCCCCACTGCGGGCGGATCGATACGGGGTGCGCTGCTCAGGTGGGGATCGGGTGGCCGTTGACCCGGGTGTTGAGCTCGTCAACCAGGGCGGTCACCATCGCCTCCGGCAGCGCCACCCGCTGGGTGATCTCCTCGGCGGTCACCCGGCGGCCCTGCTCGTGGGCCTCGGTGGCCAGGGCGGTCACCGCGTCCCGCAGCGACACGGGCAGCTTGCCCAGCACCCTCACCCCCGCCGCCGGTGCCGCAGCAGAGGCCACGGCCAGAGCAGGGGCAGGGCCAGCGGGGTCCGGGTCGGGTTCGGCCGGGGCTGGCTCGTTCGCCGGAGCGGGTGCGGGTTCCGTTGGTTGGTGGGGTGGGGTTGGTTGGTGGTCGAGGGGTGCGCGGCGTAGGAGCAGCTTGACCACGACGAGGAAGCCGAGGGCGGGCATGGCGGCCAGTAGCCACCCGGCGGGGGTGGGTTCGGCCAGGGCGACCTGGGCGGCCATTTGGACGCCGAACGCGGCCACCAGCACGGCCATGGGGAAGCTGACCAGCCGGGTGTTGCCGTGCTGATGGTCGCGGCGGACCTCGAACCCGGCGACGATGGCCATGCCCTCGATCACCACGGCATCAGCCCAGGCCAGCCACCCGGTCTGTCCGTGGTGGACAGCCCAGTCGTGGGTGTGTTTGAACCCGGCCGCCGCGCCGATCCCACCCAACACCACGGTGACCAGGACGCGCACCACGTCAACCATGCGCGCCCCGGCCGGTCGAGGGTTGTCCACCTTGGACACGGGTTTCTCCTTCGCTGTCAGTAGGGTTTGAGGGCGGACCAGCGGTACAGCAGCGACCGCCCACGTTTGGTCAGGCGCAGCGGGGACACCGGGCGGCGGATCGCGCCGTGTCGGCAGGTGAGGGTGTCGCGGGGTGGGCAGCGCTGCGCGTAGCCGTTGCCGATGAGGTTGTGCACGAGGTCTTCGTCGGTGGCCAGCCGCACCCGTTCGGTGTCTTCGAAGATCACGATGCGGTCGGTGTCATCCAGCGCCCCGTAGCGGCCGTCGGCGATCTCGGCGAGCACGTCCCGCGCCGCCGCCGGGGTGCCGACCGATCGGGCTCGGGTGTCCCGCCGCGCGGGTGGGCGCTTCCGCCCCGGGGCAGGGGTCGAGGCCGGGGCGGGTTCGGGCCCGAACAGCCCGAGTTGCCCCGCCCCGCCACCGGGGCTCACCGGGTCCTCCTGTCGGTGCGGTCGGTGACCCATTCGGCGACCTGGTGGCGGTAGCCGGTGCCGTGGGTGCGCCACTCGCGGTACAAGCCCACCGTGATCAGCAGCCACACCCCGCCCGTGACAGCGACAGCGCCGATGAACACCCACGGGTCGGTGATCAGGGCTTGTTCGATGACCACCGCGATCACAGCGAGGGCGGTGATTTTGGTCCAGTTCCACAGAAACGACAGCGTCAACATGGTCAGTACTCCCAACTTGGGCGGTGATGAGGACAAAAGACGGTCAGGTCGCCGGTGGCGACCCAGCCCGGATAGTCAGCCAGCGCCGCGCGCATCTGCCACCAGTCGGAATAGACCTCGGGGTTGCCCTCGGGCAGGTCGGCGCAGTCGCCGCAGCGCGGCAGAAACACCGGCTTGTGGGTGAAGAGGAACCCGCCCGCCCCGCGTGCGCGCCCGGCCTCACCCACCGAGGCCAGGTACCTGGCCAACTCCCGCTCGGCGCGCCACCACTCGCGATGCAGCTGTCGCGACAACGGCTCTGGTGGGGCGTCCTCGCAAGGCCAGCTCATGACCTGGTAGTGCGGAACGTGCAGCACCGCCGAGTACTGGACATACAGGCTCATCCCGCCACCACCTGCAGGTTGGCGGGCGTGCCCTTCCATCCCTCGCGCACGAAGGTCACGAGTTCGTCCAGCTCGGTATCGGTGACGTAGGCGGCGCGGACCCGCATCGGGACGCGGGAGCGTTGCCGGATGACGTAACCAATCCCGGCCGTGGCCGGATCGTTGGGGATCTCGTCAGCGAGCGCGCCGCGCAGCCGGGCGTTTTCCCCCAGCACCATGTCGACGTGGGCGGCGGAGGTGACCCGCAGGCAGATGCGGTTAGTGAACAAATCCCGCACCGGCACCGTGTCCTTGGTTGGTTCCTGCACCAACCCGAGCATGGAATGCCCACTCGCCCGGCCCTGCGAGCCGATCAGCGCCAGTTGCCGCCGCAGCCCTCGCCCCACCGACGGGTCGCCGTAGGCCAGCAGCGCGCCCATCTCATCCAGCACCAGCAGGTTCAGCGGGGTCACCGGCGAGGGGGTGATCGCGCGCTTGCCCTGGCCGGACAGGGCCTGCTGGGTGGCCTGCATATCGTCGACGTACTCATCGATCAGGTCCGCGCACGCCTGTTCCTCAGCCGCGTAGCGGTAGGCGATCGGGGCGAGCTTGGCGAACTCCATCTGCTTGGGGTCACACAGCCACAGCCGCACCGACCCGTCCCGGATCATCGGCGCCAATCCCCGCAGCACCGCCGCCGGTATCGAGTTCTTGCCCGCCCCGGTCGCCCCAGCGGCGAACAGGTGCTGCCCCAACACCGGGATACGCCAGTCGCCGCCGTACTCGTTCTCCCCGACAGACAACCGGCCCAACTCGACCGCGTCGGCATCCTGCGGCATCTCGGGGGCCTCGATCACCTCGGTGAACGGCTCGGCGCGTTCCACCACCAGAGCGATGACGCGGGGCTTGACCCGCTCCAGCGCGATCCGCTCCACCTTGAGCGCTTCGGTCAGCTCCGGCAGCTTGGCCTCGAACTGGCGCAGATGCTGCCCCGGGTGCAGCTTGACGTAGAGGGTGTCCACACTCGGCGAGTACGACCGCACCCTCACCAGCCGAGGCACCCGCAGCTCCCCGGTCTTGCGGTGGGTCGTGAACAAGTCGCAAGCGATCAACGCGTTACGCCACCGCAACCCCACATACGTCCACCAGCGCCGCCGCCACGACCGCAACCGGGGCGCCGCGAGCCGGTCGAAGGTGTCCGGGTGCGCCCGATACCACGCACCCAACCCCGCCACCGTGCCGCCAACAATCCCGCCCGTCGTCGCCCAGCCCAGCTCCAGGCCCGAGGCCGTCACCACCGACGGGGCAAGCACACTGCCCGGATGCCGCCCGACCCAGGCGGCGGCCTTCATCTCCGCACCCCGAGCCCGCTTGGAAAACTCCCTACCCATTTCCCTGATGTCCTTTCCAGACACGACAAAGGGACCAACCCGCCACCCCCGTGGGTGGTCAGGCCGGTCCCTTCACCGACGAATTCTTCTGCTGCTGTACTGCTCGCGCTGCTGTGCTGCTCGCGCTGTTGTGCTGCTCGCGCTGTTGTGCTGCTCGTGTTGTTCGTGTGGGCTAGTCGTTGATCGCGGGGCGGGAGTCCTCCAACGCCACGGTCAACTTGGCCACGGCCTTGGCCATGCGGTCATGGCGGGACTTGAACCCCTCCCGCCGGATCGGAATCCCGCGCAACGAGCGCTTCAGCTCCCGCATCGCCGCGTCCACCGCGTCAATCGCGCGGTCCACCTGATGTCCGGCCACCCCTCACACCCTCCAATCCCGGGACACGAGTTCGGCCTCGTACTTCTTGGCCGTCTCCCGCAGCCGCTCCAACTCGTCCGTCGCCTGCCTGCGGTAGCCGGTCAACTCATCCCGCGTCGCCACCGTCCACCCCGACCCCGTGCTGGGCTTGGCCGGCACCTTCGCGATCAACCCGTCCAGCTCATCCAGCGACTCGCGCACCAACTCCATCGCCGCCACGAAATTCTGGTAACGGCCCATCGCCCGCCGGTTCAACATCTCAACCTGCAACTGTCCGACCCTCCTTGTGCATCACATCGGCCATTGCTTGCCGCACACCGTGCACGTCGCTATTCGTGTCGGCGAAAGCCAGAAATCCGCGCTACACACGTGACCGGTCATCACACGCCCCGTTTCGGGCCCTGCGGGTCATACGAACACAACCCGCCACGAACACCCCGCCTAATCATCAGCACTCACCTCGCTCAACTCGTGCTTGATCCGCTGAATCTCGCCATACACCTCGTTCAACTGGCCAATCACCCCAGCCGACTGCCGGGCGAACAACGCACCCGCCGCGCTCACGAACACCGACGCGTCCTCCAACACGTGCGCGGCCTCGTTCACCAGCGACAACGCCTTGTCGAAATCCTCGACCAAACCATCCAGGCCCCGACGACTAACCACACCAACCCCCTTTTCCTCGATTCGTGGTGAAACCCCAAGACCCCCGGAACAAACACCCCGGGAATCAAGGCGCGCCACCACAAAAAGGCGCGATTTTTGGCATGGATCGGCCCACTCTGAAATTGACAAACACCAAGAAAGTGCCCCCGCCCGACTCGAAACGGGCCGCTCACCACACAGAGGAAGGGCGCCACCACCCCCGCAGGCGGGACCTACAGCCGGGTCAGTCCACCGGCTTCAACCCGCCCGCACTGAACGCGACCCCCGACACCGTCTCGCCCTTAGCGTTCTTGAACGAATACGGCGACAACCGCGCGTCCACCAGCTCCACCAAGTCGCCATCCTCGAAACCCTCACCCGGATCCGCCTCCAACGTCACCCGGATCTCCTCACCCCTCTCACCCCGAGCCTTCGCGAACACCGACACCACAAACTTGGTCACCCCATCCCGATCCGTCACCGGAACCTCACGACCCGACTCGTCCTTCCGCGTCTTCAACGCCGGAGGCTCCGTCACCATCAACCGAAAGCCACCCAGATTCACCGGGATGTTCCTCATCAAGCACTCCTGTCTCATCGCCTTCGAGGACGCCAGCCGGCCCCCGTCGAAGCGGCTGTTGTGTCTCATTAGTCCTCAACAAGGACTGATACGTCCCCTAGTTTGCGGCCTAATCAGTCCGGTTGTCAAGGACTAATTCGACCTGGGACAATGGCGGCATGGACATGGCTGATGTGATGCGGCAGCGACGTGCAGACCTGGGCATGTCGCAGTCCGACCTAGCCCAGGCCGCCGGTATCGGCGTTCGCCAGATCCGCCGCTATGAGGCAGGCGAACAGCAGCCAGTCCTCTCCGTGGCCGTGGCCATCGCCGAAGCGCTCAAGATCTCGGTGAGCGAGCTAGCCGGAACCAGTTCCGGCCGACTCGACCTCGCAGGCCAGTGGTACGCAGGCTGGCAGACCTGGAGAGACGGCGAGGAAGCCATCGCCGTGCAAGAAGTTCGCCTCGCCCAACACGGTGACAGTATCGAGGTACAGACCGTCACCCACGGCCTCGCAGAGACTGGCTACCACTGGACCGGCGAGTTCCGACTCTGGGACAACGAAGTGCTGCTCGGCTGGTACGCCGCAAACGACGGCTCCGTGCGCTCAAAGGGAACGATGTACTTCGTCCTCCATGCGCATGGAACCCAGATGCGGGGCCGTTGGGTAGGACTCGGCTACGACGGCAAGATCATGACCGGCTGGGGCAGCATGACCCGCACCAAGGCCGACGCACACGCTGTAATCAACGACCTGAAGGCATCGGCTAATGGACAACACTGAGGACCAGGCCGTCGAAGTTGTCATCACCGCACCTGAGAAACAGTGGCTCCAGCAGTTCATCCAGAACCTGATGCAGCAACACCTCTGCGCGGCAGGCCACACCTACCCCTTCGAAACCACCTACCACTGGCGCGGCACCATCCACGAGAAGACAGAGACACGGGGCGTGCTCTACACCCGAGCGAGCCTCGTGGACCGCATCACTGAACTCGCACGCCAGCACCATCCATACGAGGTACCGCACGTCACCGCGACACCACTGGTAGCCGGAAACCCCGACTACCTTGAATGGATCTTCACCGAGACCGCCACCGCCCGTTGACCACGGTCGTGTTCAAACTTTCTCTACTTCTTCAAGGCGGCGCCTGACGGCGCCGCGCGGCCTCAGCCCTTCCGCCCCGGCCGAGCCTGCGCGGGGCGTGCGGCTGACGCCGGTCCCCGCGCATCGGCCGGGGCCGAGGCAGGCCGAGGCACCTAAGCCGCGGTGCCAAGAAGAAAGAACATGTCCTCGCCGGACGGGCAGGTCTCCGGGATTGCCGGGAACCGACACGCGCTACGGTCCGTGGGTGGCCGAGGACGTGCCATCCCGTCGACCTCCCGGAGGGCTATCACGCTGTGTCAAGGGGGCAAGTCTGTCAGCGCACGCGCCGGAATTGAGGTAGGTTGCCCCCTTGACACAGCGTGATCGGGCTACGCCAGGTCGACGGGATGGCACAAGGCCACCCACTTGAGGTTGTGACATCTAGTCCAGTGGATGCAGTCTCAGCTGTACCCAAGCCGTCAGAGCGGCAAGCGGAAGACAACCACCAGCGGCGGCCTCAACAATCTCGGCGGTTTCCTCTCCTTCATTCTTGTCGCCGGAAGGGGGAAGCCAAGAACGCGAATTGAGGTTCGCGAAGGCGATCGTGCAAAGAAGCGCGGTCCTCTTATTTCCATCCGGCAATGCGTGATTCGATGCAATTCGCTGCAGGAGCACTGCAGCCTTCTCCGCAAAGGAAGGATACTTTTCGTAATCGCCGAACCCCGACGCGGGGGCCATGAGTGCAGACTCAGCGAGGCCACGGTTGACCACTCGTCTGATTTTCGCTTCGGAGACCTCAAGGGCTTCGGAAGCCGCAACCACGTAATAGTCGAAGTTCAGGTACCTGACCGACTCTGCCACGTGTACTGCTTATTTCGCCAGTCGGTCCAATGCGTCCTTGTTTAGTTTCGCCGCATTCTGCATTAGCTTCCGGAAGCTAGGCCCTGGCTGTTGGTCGTGGTCATATTCAGTCTGGGACTGTTTCACCAGGCGTGCTGTCTTCGAGGCTGTGGTCTTTCCGGCCGCAACCCGCTGGCGCTTGGTCGTCGTCTTGCCGCTGCGGTTGCTGGCGGCTTTCTTAATCTTGACTCGCCCAGTCGTTTGAAGGGCACGCACACCTCCCTCGGCAACCCTGGCGCTGCGCTCACTGACCAAGGCGTATGCAATCGCCGCCCGCTTGGTCTTGAAGACACGTGCCGTCCCCGCAGGCTGCCCAGGCGCGACGACCTGCCAGCCACGGCCTTGCGCGGCTGGCGCGATGCGCACTTCCTTCTTCGCCATGCCACCTAGGATACGTCAGCGAGGCAACTCATCAGTAGCGGACGATCAGCTTCTCGGTTGTTCACGCCCTCGCGCGTGGTTTCCGATCGCGGCACAGTACTCGTCGATGCGGGCATGCATAGGGAAGTGCCCGGATCAGCTGGCTGATCCGGGCACTTCTCCTGGTCAAGCGCGGTACCGGAGGCTACGCGAGGCGGATCAGCCGCCACGTGACAGCCTGGTTGTTGTAGGGCGGCATGACGTTCCCTTTGGCGATCGGCGCCGTGGTAGTCGGCGTGCCGACCACCTCCCACACCCCACTCTCGGGGCAACGCTCGCCGGTTCGCGCGGTGGTTCCAACCTGTGCGGCCATCTCGTTACTCCTTAGTTCGCGACACTGCGGATCGGTCCGCAGTCCCTCCGACATCAGAGTTACATCGATGAAAGATCGACTACAGTGCGTTGCGGCAAACGGCAGCGAACACCTGTTCGGTGGACTCTTGAACTACTGTTTTGATCGGCCCGGCCGATCGGGTAGCACGCTGAGTGGTCGTGCTCACGCGATATGGTGCAGGACGTCGGTATTGTGTTCTATCGCGTTAGTTGCTTACCGCCGCTCAGCCGCCGAGAAGTTCCGGACCAACATTCGGCCAACATGGGAGCGGCAGAACATGGTGAACGACAATGATCGACCACGTGGAAATCTCCAGGTCCCGCCGGGGTTCGAGGTGCCATCGCTGCTGAATCGGAGCGTGAATAAGGTCAAGGAGCCCTCGGCTTATCTACCGGCGAACCCGTAGACCGCACCCCGACGCGCCATACGAAACCCAACCCGAACGACGGCAAACAGCCATCACTGGCCACATCGAGCCATCGTTTGCATTCGCGATTTGCACAGGTAGTGGCGGCTATCGGCAGACACCAGCAAACGGCGGAAGACACCTTCCGATAATCAGCGGGTTCGGGGTTCGAGTCCCTGATGGCGCACTCTCGCTCCACACATCGCCCGGAGTTGCTCGGGTTCGCGGCCGACCACAACACCGGGGCCTTTCTGCCGATGCGCGTCCGGAATCCGCTTGGCTAGCCCTGAGCCGGTGCAGCGCTGCACATCGAACGGATCTCTCGTCGGTCGAGCCCGCGTTCCGGCGCCGTTTGGACGCCCGAAGCGGGGGAACCCGAATCGTGCCGGAAGGAGCGATCCGATGCCAGACAACTCACGCGACAAGCCAGAAACGCCCGACACCGAGGCTGGTGTGCCCGCGCCGGAGTACGACCCACCGAAGGGCGGGCCGCACGTGGACAAGCGAAGCCCCAGCCCCGCCGACCTCGCGCCGGGATTCGGTGGAACCTCACGTACCAGGCCCGTCAGCTCCGAAGAGGAGGAAGAACCCTCCGACGAGCAGCGCTGAGCCGGTAGCCGATCCGGCGGTCGGTGACGCGTTCGCCGACCGCGCCCGCCAGGTCCATCACAATCCCCGATCGCGGCCGGTACCCGGCGCGTGGAGCACGGCTTCGGCGGCTGTCGTTGCGCGGGAAGTGCGCCCTACTGCGGCACTTCCTCGACCGCGTAGCGCAGCAGTACGCGGCCCTCACGCAGCTCGGTCACGCCGAGCAGGCGCAGCCGGGTCGGTGTGTCGGTGGCCGCCAGGTCGGCCGCGGTGAACATCGTGGGCGTGGTGGTGCCGCCGACGGCGATGGGAACGACCTCGACCTCGATCTCGTCGAGCAATCCGGCGCGCAGCATCGCGCCGTTGAGCCTCGCTCCGGCGGTCGACACGACGGTCCGCACGCCCAGCCGCTGCCGCAGCGCCGACATGGCCTGCGAAAGGTCGACTCGCTCCTCGCCCACGACCAGGTACGGAATCTCCTCACGGCGCAGGTACGCCAGGTAGGAAAGCGGCGTGCTGCGGGAGACCAGAACCAGAACGTGCCAGCCTTTCCACTGCTCGCCCGGGTACTCCTTGTACAGCCAACGTATTCGCCCCCGGCTGTCGACGACGCTGAGCCAGCCGCCCGAGGTCCTGCCGACGACGTCGGGAGGCAAGTAGTCGTTCAACAGCACCTCAGCCGGTTCGGTCGCGGCAGGCAACGGTGCGGGCACGTCGTCCTCGCGAACAAGCGATCCCGCCCCTTCCAAGATCGCGCCCGGCCGATGCCGTCGCTGCACGTCGGCGTAGGTGGAGCCGGCGTAGGTGGGCCACCGCTCGTCGAACATCAGCAGCATTCCCGGCGAGATCGCCAGGCGGCCGTCCACGGACGCGGCGTTGTGCGAAACGACGAACGCGCGCCCAACGGGTGCTGAGTCGTTGGCGGCGGGCTCCGACGGCGGTCCGGCTGGTGGTTGTTCCATCTCCTCCGGCTTTCCTGTCCAAGCGCGCAGGGCGAGTCGGCCTTCGCAGCCTATCGCGCCACTGCGTTCGACTGTCCACTGTCGAGGTTTCTCCTCGGTGGGGCCGAACGGCCCTTTCTGCGAGGCGAGGCAGGCTGCAACCATCACCTCGTAGGCGCCAAAGAGGAGGTCAGCGACGTGATCGTCGTGGGAGTTGACGGATCGGACGGCAGCCGCGACGCCCTGCGGTGGGCGGTTGGGCAGGCAAGGGCGACCGGGGACACGATCAGGGCCATCGCGGCTTGGGAGATTCCGGTGAACTTCGGCTACCCGCCCGGCTACGAGGACTTCGACTGGGCCGCCACCGCGCGGCAGTCACTCGACGACACGGTGAGCGAGGTCGTCGGTGGGCAGCGCGACGTCTCGGTGTCGAAGGAGGTGCTTCGCGGCCACGCCAGCAACGTTCTCGTCGATGCCAGCCGCGACGCCGATCTGCTGGTGGTGGGCAGCCGCGGGCACGGGGCCGTGGTCGGCATGCTGCTCGGCTCGGTCAGCCAGCACTGCGTGCAGCACGCCGAGTGCCCGGTGTTGGTGGTACGACCCACCCGCAAGCACAGCGCCGAACGCGACGCCTCCGCGTAGCCACCTGCCCGCAGGCCCCGGGGATCAGCGCCTCGGCCTGCGGGCATTGGCGCCGAGCACGCCCAGCAGGTCGATCGCCAGGCACACGAACAGGGCGGTGCCCCAGTTGTTCCACGGGCCCCAGGACTGGACCGCGGGGGTGCCGAGTATCAACCAGACAATCAGCCAGATGAACGTCATGACATCACCTCGGCGACAGACACTATGGCCGTCCTGGTGTCCGTACCACGGCCACAAGGCTTCGGCCGAAGGGACTTTCGCCGCCCATCTCGTTCGGGTGAACACGGTGGCGAGGCGTGTCCCAAGGGACTTTCGTCCCTTTCGGACCGTTGCCGCCTGCGAATACGACAGCCGGTATGACAGGCACAGCGCTAACCTTACGCGGCCGAGGTGGCCCACCGTGACCGGCGAGGTCAGGGCTGGCTACCGGGAGCCGGTGCATTCGGGCGACCTGCGGATCGAGGCGTGGGGCCCGTCCCGCGAGCGCTGCATCGCCGAGGCGGTCAGCGGCATGGTGGAGAGCTTCGCGGGCGGCTCGCTCGGCGAGCCCGACGAGATCGTCGACGTCGAGGTCGACGGCACGAGCGACGAGGAGTTGCTCGCCGCCGTCCTCGACGAGGTCATCCACCTCATGGAGACCACGGGCCGGATACCGGCCACCACACAGGTGCTTCCCGCACCGCGCGGGCTGCGGGTGCGCTTCGGTGTGGTCGACATCGGCGGCGTGATCGCCGCAGGCCCGATCCCGAAGGCGGTGTGCCCGCACGGGTTGAGCATCGAGCCCAGCGCGGGCGGGTGGGCCTGCAGGGCGGCCTTCGACGTGTGAGCCAAGCACCGCCGGCTCACGCCGCCTCGACCAGCAGCGTGCCTTGCTGCGCCATCCGCACCCGGGTGCCGAAGACCTCGCTGACCGAACCGAGGACGTCGCACAGCCATGCGGTGTCCTGCGTGCCCGCACGCTGCAACCGCAGCCTGCGAGCCCGCATCGGCACCAGCCGCAGCGCAGCGAACTCGCCGGTGGCCTCGTCGAACGACAGCAGGTACAGCAACCGCAGGTCGTCACGGTAGGTCTCGAGCCCGGTGATGCCCTCGTAGTCGTTGACGAGGTCGCCGCAGCCGTACAGGATCGGGTGGCCGTGGTGGATCTCCACCGGACGCGGATGGTGCGAGGAGTGCCCGTGCACCACGTCGGCCCCCGCTTCGGTGAGCAGGCGCGCGAACCTCGCCTGCTCGGCGGGCACCTCGTAGCCCCAGTTCGAACCCCAGTGCACGGAGAACACCACCAGATCACCCTCACGCTTCACAGCCGCGATGCTGTCCGCCACGGCGCTCGCGGTGTGCTCGCGGAGATCGGCGAGGCGGTGCACACCGGGTCCGGAGCCGGTGGCCGCCCACGAGGCGGGAACGCCACTGGAACCGTGGCATGCCGCGAACACGTGCAGCCGCCGCCCTGCGCGCAGCGGCACGGTCGCCTGCCTCGCCGCCTCGGCCGCGTCCCGGCCCGCGCCCGCCGCCCGCGGCCCGGCACCGGCGAGCGCGGTCAGCGTGTCGGACAGTCCGGCCGTGCCGAAGTCCAGCACGTGGTTGTTGGCGAGTACGCACACGTCCGGTCGCGCGGCCAGCAGGGCGGGCACGTTGGCCGGATGCATCCGGTAGTGGATCGACTTGCCCGGCGCGAACTCGCCTCGCGCGGTGATGCTCGTCTCCAGGTTCAACACCCTGGCGTCGATGCCGGAGTCGTCCAGCACGCTCAACGCCTCGCCCCACGGCCAACTCCACTCGACCGGGTAGTCGAAGCTTCCGTTGCGGTGCTGTGCCGCGCGAACGTAGTAGCGCGCGTCGGTGACATGCGGCTCACGCAGTCGCGGATCCACCGGGTGGGCGAGGATCTGGTCGACGCCGCGACCGAGCATGACGTCACCGCACAGCAGCAGCGTGATCATGTTTGGCGAGGAACCGGCGGAGTTCGTCCAGCGGGTAGGTGTTGATCACGTCGTCGCGAGTGGCCCAGCCGCGCTGCGCCGTGGCAACGCCGAAGGACAGGTTGCCCAGCTGCGCGACCGAGTGGGCGTCACTGGAAACCGCGAAACGCACTCCGAAGTGCCGTGCCCTGCGCACCAGCTCGCCGTTGAGGTCGAGCCGTTCCGGCAGCGAGTTCACCTCCAGCGCGGTACCGGTGCGGGCGGCGGCACGAAACACCTCGTCGAGGTCCACGTCGATCGCCGACCTGCCACCGACGATGCGGGTGGTGGGGTGGCCGATCACGTTGACGTGCGGGTGCTCGATCGCGCGCAGCAGCCTCGCGGTCAGCACGTCCCTCGGCTGGTCGAAGTGGGAGTGCACGGACGCGACCACGATGTCGAACCCGGAGAGGAACTCGGTGTCCCAGTCCAGCGAGCCGTCCGGCTGGATGTTCAGTTCGGTCCCGTGCAGCAGGGCGGGACCGGCCTCGCGGTCCAGCTCCCTGATCCGGCGACGCTGCGCCAGGGCCTTCTCGGTTGTCATCCGCTGCATGTGCAGCAACGGCGCGTGATCGGTGATCGCGAAGTACTCGTGGCCCGCGGCGGCCGCCGCGGCCACCATGTCCCGCAGCGGCGCCACTCCGTCGGTGAGGTCGGTGTGGGTGTGCAGATCGCCCCTGAGGTCGGCGCGGGTCACCACCTCGGGCAGCGTGCCGTGCAGCGCTGCCTCGACCTCGCCCGCGCCTTCGCGCAGCGTCGGTTCGATCCAGGGCAGCCCGAGCCGGGCGTAGACCTCCTCCTCGCGCTCACCTGCCACTCGCCGGTCGGTCTCCACCTCGAACAACCCGTACTCGGAAAGCTTCAGTCCGGCGCGCAAGGCGAGCTCGCGCAGCTGGATGTTGTGCGCCTTGGAACCGGTGAAGTACAGCAGCGCCGCGCCCCACGACGGCGGCGCCACCACCCGGACGTCCACCTGCAGGCCGGTGGCGGTCAGCACGGAGGTCCTGGTGGAACCGTGCGAGATGACCCGTTCCACGACGGGTAGTTCGGTGACGGCCCGCATGATCGGCTCGGGGTCGTCGGATGCCACCAGGATGTCGATGTCGCCGATGCTGTCCCGCATCCGGCGAAGCGACCCGGCGTACTCGACTCGCTGCACCTGCGGCAGCGGGCGCAGCCGCTGCAGCAGCCGCTCCGCGACTCCGAGAGCGAGTCCCAACCGCACCCGCTCACCCGCCGACTGCGCTTCCCGCACGGCGGCGGCGAGGTTGTCCTCGCTCCTGGCCCCCCACCCGCGCAGTTCCCGCAGCCGGTGCTCGTGCAGCGCGGCGAGCAGGTCGTCCGGTGAGGTGATGCCGAGTTCCTCGTAGACCTGACGTGCCCGCCTCGGTCCCAGCCCCGGGATCGTGAGCAGCGACCGCAACCCGGTGGGTACGCGGGCACGTAGCTCGTCCAGTTCGCCGACCGAACCGGTGTCGAGGAACTCGCGGATCTTGCGTGCCAGCTGGGAGCCCACGTTTGGGATCTCGTCCAGTTCGGCGGACCGCAGTGTCGCCAGCTCGGCCGGGTGGCCCTCCACGGCCTGTGCGGCCTTCTCGTAGGCCCGCACCTTGTACGGGGGCCCTCCCGAGATGGCGAGCAGTTCCGCGAACTCGAGCAGCATCGCCGCGACGGCGTCGTTGGAGCGCGCCATACACGGGAAAGTAGGCCCCGCCGCGCCCGCTCGGTAGGGACTTTCGCCTCGCGAGTGCGCTCGGCCGCAGGTGTGACCTACGGCCCTACCCGGGCGTGGTAACCGGTGCCCAGCCTGGCGTCATGACGACATTGAGCATTATCAAGGCCGACACCGGCGGTTTCGTCGGACACTCGGCCGTACATCCGGACCTGCTGGCCACGGCACAGGAGGCGGTGCGCCGCGCCGTCGGCGACGGGCTGCTGCTGGACGCCCACGTCGCCAGTTGCGGCGACGACGTGTCGCTGATCATGACTCACGAGCACGGAGCCGACAGCGAGCGAGTGCACAGCTTCGCGTGGGACACCTTCCAGCAGACCACCGAGGTGGCGAAGCGGCTCGGACTCTACGGCGCGGGTCAGGACCTGCTCAGCGACGCGTTCAGCGGCAACCTCAAGGGCATGGGGCCCGGCTACGCCGAACTGGAGTTCACCGAGCGGCCGAGCGAGCCGGTGATCTGTTTCCTTGCCGACAAGACCGAACCGGGCGCGTGGAATCTGGCGCTGTACAAGATGTTCGCCGACCCGTTCAACACCGCGGGGCTGGTCATCGACGAGAAGATGCACGCGGGTTTTCGCTTCGAGGTCTACGACCTGTTCGAGGAGAAGCGCATCACCTTCGACTGCCCGGAAGAGCTCTACGACATGCTGATGTTCATCGGCGCGCCCGCGAGGTACGTCGTGCACGCGGTGCAGTCGCGCAACCTCACCGAGCAGGCGGCTGCCACCTCGACGCAGCGGTTGTCGCTGATCGCGGGCAAGTACGTCGGCAAGGACGACCCGGTGATGATCGTGCGCTGCCAGTCGGGGCTGCCCGCCGTGGGCGAGGTGCTGGAGCCGTTCTCCTTCCCCTACACCGTCGGTGGCGCCATGCGCGGGTCGCATCACGCACCGCTGCTGCCGGTGAGCATTCCGGACGCACACACCGCACGTTTCGACGGCCCGCCTCGGGTGGTGGCGCTGGGCTTCCAGGTCACCGACGGCAGGCTCGTGGGCCCGAGGGACATGTTCGCCGACCCGTCGTTCGACTCCGCGCGGCAGCAGGCGAACACGGCCATGGACTACCTGCGCAGGCACGGCCCGTTCGAGCCGCACCGGTTGCCGCTGGAGGATCTGGAGTACACCACGATGCGGGCGCTGGAGGCGCGGATCGCGCAGCGGTGGCAACCGATGCCGGAGGTCGCCACCAGCCTGGCTCGGTGACGCGGCTGGTCAGAACGTCCTGCGCACCGGCGAGGTGTCCTCGAGGGCCGCCCGCAACTCGTTGCGGACGTCGACGACACCGGGCAGGCCGGCCGTCAACTCGCCCGCGATGTCCGCCTCGCTGCGGCGCTCGAGCAGCCCGGTCAGCGACACCACGCCGTCGCGCACGCGCACCGTCACCGTCGCCGGGTCAACCCACATCGCCCTCCGCAGAACCTCTCGCTCCACTGCCCGCTTGATCTCCTCGTCCGGCCGCAGGAACACACCGAGCACGTCGCGGCGGGCCAGCACGCCCACGAGTGTGCCGGAGCTGTCGATGACGAACAGCCTGCGCAGCCTGCCTTCGGCCAGCCTGCGTGCGGCCACGGCGAGCGGTTCCTCACGGTGGATCGTGCGCACGTGCCTGGTCATCACCTCACGTGCGGTCGCGCCACGGGCCTTGGTCCAGCGCCGCCAGCGGCGTAGTTCGGTGAACACCGAGGGCGGATGGGCCGTGCCTCGCTGATCCTCCTTGGCAAGCAGGTCCGCCTCCGACACCACCCCGAGGGGGTGCCTGCCTTCGTCGACCACGGCGACCGCGCTGATCCGGTGCTCGGCGAGCAGGCTTACGATGTCCTTGAACGGGGTCTGCGCGTCGACCGTGACGACGGGTCGCTTCATCACGTCGGCGACGGTTGGTCCACGCATCTCTCACCTCCGCGTGATTTGCCGCCCAACGGTAGGTGCCCGGCAAGCTCACCGGCTGCCTGCCTTGGTCCCCGGCCGCGCGGGACCTTCGGCAGCGTGGCGGGCGCCGCCGCCTTCGACGACGCGTCCGATATTCCGTGAACCCAAGGCATTACTGTTCGCAGGAAAAGGCGGGAGCACGTCAATAGCCGCACCGCGTGGTCACCAACTGCGGTAAGTAACCGGCGATGGTGAGCATTTCTCCAGGTAGGTGCATTTGCAGCGGCCCTTCAGGTGACACACTTGCCGTTGCCGCAGATGTAGGCGATGGTGGCTGTTGGAGATTAATCCTCGTCGACCTGCACGTCGGCGGGGTCGAGGAACGGAGCCGTCATGGAGCCGGTGGACCTTGGCAGAATCGTGCTCTCCAAGGGGGCGAACCCGACGCGCACCTACCGGCTCTGCCTGCAGGAAGCCGTCGCCTGGTTCGCCGACGAACCACACTCGGACCGGCCACGCTGCGTCTCGCCGGTGTTGTCGCAGGTGGGTCGCGTTCTCGGGGACCGGCTACCCGACGGCAAGCGGCAGCGACTGAAGGACTTCGTGCCCGCGCTGGTGAACACCGTGGACGACCGCGACGACGACCGGTCGCGGCTGGCGGTGGACTGGTTGGTGCGCGACTACGCCCCGGCATGGCTGCGGCTGGTCCCGCAACTGGAACTCGCCGCGGAGAGTTTGACCCGGCGGCGTCCGGTACTGACGGTCCCTGCCGCGGCGGAGGCCGTGGCGGGCCCGAGGGAAGCGGTCGGCAACGCGCTCTACACGTTGTACGGCTCGGCCGTCTGGCGCGGACTGCGAGACCAGGGCACCGAACTGCTGCACGCCATCTCGCGGCGGCTCTCCCGTAACGCAGGTGAGTGCGCCGTGGTGGGCACGACGATGCTGGCGCAGAGCTTCATCCCGGTGTGCGGGAAGATCAGGCTGATGGTCGAGGCCGCCCTGCTGCTCGCCGCCTGCGCGCACGCCGCCCGCCATCCGGGGCTTTCAACCGAGCAGCTCGCTGCCGCCGCCGTGCACAGGGCCGAGGCGGAGGTGGAGGACGGGGCGATCGAGCTGTACTCCCGGCTCATCCAGGTCCGTGAGCGCGCGAGCACGAGCTGGCTGGACGACGACCTCGACCGGCTACTGGGCCACCGCACCGAGCAGGACGGCTGACCCGTCCGCCCCACGGTGGCAGCGCTTCACGTGTCGGCGCCCAGCAGCTGCTCCAGGATCGCCTGCTGGGTGCGGCGCGCCTGCTCATGCCGGTCGCGGCCTGCCCGGGTGATCTCGACGAACACTCCCCGCCTGTCGGACTCGCACAGCGCCCGCTTGACCAGTCCCGCACGCTCCAACCGGCCGACCGTTCTGGACAGCGCGCTCTGACTCAGATACATCGCCGACGCGAGATCCTGCATGCGGCATGAGTCACACCCCTGCTCGACGAGCCGGTCGAGGGTTTCGAACTCGTTCATGCTCACGCCGTGCGCCTCGTGCAACTCGCGGTCGAGGCGGCACGCGATCTCGTTGTAGCTGGTCACCAACGACCGCCACTTCTCGGCCAGGTGAGCCCGCGACGACATGCGGGGCAGCCTAGCATGCGCGCACACAATATGCACACGAATTTTTTGCCAAGTCATATTATGCTTGCGCATTAGTTGTCCGTGCACGTAGTTTCCCGCCGTGACCATCACCGAAACCTCCGCCACCCCACCGGTCGGCGCCGTACCCGGAGCCGCACCCGCCACGCACTGGACCCCTCGACTGTGGGGGGTGCTGGCCGTGCTCTGCCTCGTGCTGTTCCTCGACGCCCTCGACGTGTCGATGGTGGGTGTGGCGCTGCCCTCGATCGGCGCGGAACTGGGCATGTCCACCGCCGCGCTGCAATGGATCGTCAACGGCTACGTGCTCGGCTACGGCGGCCTGCTGCTGCTCGGCGGACGCACTGCCGACCTGCTCGGCCGCCGCAGGGTGTTCCTCATCGCGCTGGCGGTGTTCGCCGTGGCATCCCTGATCGGCGGCCTGGTAGACAGCGGAGTCCTGCTGATCGTCACCCGGTTCGTCAAGGGCCTCGCGGCCGCGTTCACCGCTCCCACGGCGATGTCCATCCTGACCACCACGTTCGCGCAGGGACCCGCGCGCAACCGGGCGTTGTCGATCTTCACCGTCTTCGGCGCCAGCGGCTACTCCTCCGGCCTGATCCTCGGCGGGCTGCTCACCAGCGCGGGCTGGCGCTGGACGTTCGTGACCCCCGTGCCGCTCGCCCTGCTGGCGCTGGTGGCGGGGTACGTGCTGATCCCCAAGGACCGGCCCGGCGAGGGCGGGCACGACGTCCTCGGCGCGGCCACGCTCACCAGCGGCATGCTGCTGGCCGTCTACACCGTCGTCGCCGCACCCGAGCGCGGCTGGCTGCACCCGCTCACGCTCGGCTCCGCGGTGTTGGCCGCCGGACTGCTGGTGGCGTTCGTGGTCACCGAGAACCGGGTCTCACACCCGCTGATCCGCATGGGCATCCTGCGGATCGGCGCCGTCGTGCGGGCCAACCTGAGCCTGGTCGCGCTGTTCGGTTCCTACCTGAGCTTCCAGTTCATGATGACGATCTACCTGCAGGACGTGCTCGGTTGGTCCCCACTGCGGATGGCGCTCGCGCTGCTGCCCGCGGGCCTTCTGGTGGCCGCCGGTTCCCCTTTCATGGGCGGGCTGATCGACCGGTTCGGCACCTCACGGCTCATCCTGACCTCGATGCTGTCGCTGAGCGTGGGCTACCTGTGGTTCCTCGCCACGGCGGGCAACGCGCCGCACTACGCGATCACCGTGTTGCCGACCATGCTGCTGCTCGGCGGCGGCTTCGCGTTCGGGTTCAGCTCGATCATGGCGCAGGCCACCGACGGCATCGACGACTCCGAACAGGGACTCGCCTCCGGCCTGGTGCAGACCTCCGGCCAGGTAGGGGCCGCGCTGGTACTGGCCGTGGTGACCGCGCTGCTCGGCGGCGAACACGGCGCCGTCAGCGACTTCGGGCAGTTTCGGCCAGGAGTAGACTTCGTCACCGCGGTCGGGGTCGCCGGGCTGCTGCTCAACGTGGTGGCGCTGTTTCGCCGCCCGGCGCGGCGTTGAGCGTGTGCCGGGACAATGGAACGAACACCACGGTCCCGGCACACCGACTGGAGAACCGATTGTCCCGGCAGCACAGCGCCACATCGGACGGCGACGACCTGGAGGAGGAGTTGGAAGCGGACCTGCGGGCGGACTGCGCGAACTGCTTCGGACTGTGTTGCGTGGCGCTGCCCTTCGCCGCGGGCGCCGATTTCGCCGTCGACAAACCCGCGGGCAGCGCCTGCCACAACCTGGCCGCCGATTTCCGCTGCGGGATTCACTCCCGGTTGCGTGCCGAAGGCTATCCCGGCTGCGTGGCCTTCGACTGCTTCGGCGCGGGGCAGAAAGTGTCGAAACTGACCTTCGGCGGGCAGGACTGGCGCGGCGACTCCGCCCGCGCGAGGCGGATGTTCGACACCTTCACCGTCATGCGGCAACTACACGAGGTGCTGCGCTACCTCACCGAAGCGCTGCGCCTGCCCGCCGCCCGGCCGATCCACGACGAGCTTCGCCGCGCCAGAGCCGAACTGTGGCGAGCCACCCTCGGCGATGTCGAGGAGTTGCTGGCACTGGATGTCGCCGCACTGCGCGAGCGGGCCAACACGCTGCTGCTACGCGCCAGCGAGTTGGCCCGCTGTGTTGTACCCGGCCGAAAACCCGACCACAGGGGCGCCGACCTCACCGGCGCCCGGCTGCGGGGCGCGCGGCTGGCAGGCGCGAGCCTGCGCGGAGCCAGCCTGCTGGCCGCCGACCTCACCGACGCGGACCTGCGCGTCGCCGACTTCACCGGCGCGGACCTGCGGGGCGCCGACCTCAGTGGGGCCGACCTGGAGGGGTCGCTGTTCCTGACACAACCCCAGCTACAGGCTGCCAACGGAAACGAGGCCACGCGGCTGCCGACGGGCACGCCTCGCCCTTCGCACTGGTAGCGTCCCGCGGGCTCAGTTCTCCCGGTTCGGCATGATCAGCCACAGCGCCAGGTAAACCAGGAACTGCGGCCCAGGAAGCAGGCACGACACCAGGAACAGCAGTCGCATGTTCCTCGGCTTCCAGCCGACCCGCTCGGCGAGGCCCGCACACACCCCCGCGATCACCCGGTTGTTCCTCGGCCTGCTCAACGTCGTCGTGGTAGTCATGTCTCCACCATGCGCCGAAAGGCAACAGCGCCGCATCGGTGAGAACCCGGAGATGTCAACCAGGTCGGTGTCCGGTCGGCGCGGGGAGCGCGACGACTCATTCGCCGACGGCGCCGAGACCATCCTGCGCTGGCGGAACAACCCACCGGAGGGCACATCGAACTCGGCATCGACGAGGTCAACCTCGCTCGTCAGCCTGCTCGGCGAACACGGCGCCACCTGGAGCGCTGGGTGCCTGGCCCCCAGTTGCGCATCGCCTGCGCTCGACGGCCCGCTCGTCGAACACGCACTGCGGCCGGTGGTCCTACGGGCATCGCCGCCCACGGCCGATCCGTTCTCATCGGCACTCCCTCGGGCGTGACGCTCGCCCGTGAGGGAGCGCACACCAGTCGATCAAGACCCCTCGACCGGGCTGGAACAGCCCGGCTGCCTCGCCTACGAACCCGCCTTCGCCCAGGACGCCAAGTGGACCGTGCTCGCCGCCCTCGCGCAGCTGGGCAAGCCGGGAAGGCGACTCGGCCTACCCGCGCCTGTACACGCGACCGGTTGACCAGGCACTCACCGACCTGCCCGCCGATCCCACCCCACGTGATCGCCGGCAGCAGCCTGCAGGCGGTGGAGTCGCGAGCGGCGGCAAAACGGTGAATCTCCATGGCGCATACCGCCGAAGGACCACTACGGCCGATCGTGACGCGCGGGATCGTCGCAGCTCGTCGATCGGTCAGGGACCAGACTCGGGGCAGCCGAGGTCGTCCGAACCAGCGGGCCGGTCGACGCGCCGTCACGCCGGTCCGGGCGAGGAAGAGTCCGGTGCTCAGCCGTGGCAGCAGCCGGTGCTGAGGTACCTCGCGAGACCGCTCGACGCGGCCGCCGCGGAGGCGGTCCGGACCCGCTTGTGGGTCGCCGCGTCGTAGACGACCTCGCCGCCGACCACGGTCATGTCGATCGGCAGGTTCACGATCTCCTCCGCGGGCGTCCGGAGCAGGTTCCCCCCGACCACGACGAGGTCGGCCACCCTGCCCCGGGTGAGGCTGCCCTTCCAGTCCTCGGCGTGGTCCTGCCAGGCCCCGGCCGTGGTGTAGGTGGCCAGCGCCTGCCTGAGGCCGATGATCTCCTCGGCACCGAACACCTCGCCGGTCGCCAGGCTCCTGCGCGTCAGCATGGCCGTCAGGCCCTCACAGAAGTTCGGCATTCCCACGACCGGGGAGTCCGAGGCGCTGGCGACGGAGACGCCGCTGCTCAGAGCCGTGCGGTACGGCCACTGGTAGTTCGTGCGTTCCCTGCCCAGCACGTCGACCAGCTGGTGTGAGAGGGACCGTTTGATCTGCGGGTTGAAACTGGCCGCGAACCCGAGGCGGGCCATCCGCCGCAGATCGGCCGGGCTGGTCAGGTCCCCGTGGATGACATAGTGGCGCAGCCCCGCGCCGCCGAAGCGTTCGACCGCCGCCGCATAGGCGTCGATAACCGCGTGGATCGTCCGGTCGCCGGTCGCGTGCGCGCCTACCTGAAAGCCCAGCTCGTGCGCCGTCATGACCCAGTCCCCAAGGATCGACAGCTGTTCCTCCACCGAGTTGCCCGGCAGCGTGAGCCCCCCGTGCCCGCCGCCGACGTACGGCTCGCAGACCCATGCCGTCCGCGCCTGGGTGGGTACACCGTCGGCGAAGATCTTCACCTGACTCACGTTCAGCCACCGGGGATCGGTGCGCAGCCCGCGTGCGGCAAGCAACGTCTGCCGCAGATCGCCTGCGCGAGAGGCGGCGATCATGATCGTGCACCGCTGCCGGATGTCGCCCGATTCCAGCATCTCCTGGTAGCGCTGGACCGAGCCCAGCTCGATGCCGGCGTCGGTGACCGAGGTGATGCCGTGCTGGTGCATGATGTCCACCGCCATCCGCAGCCCCTGGCGCTTCTCCTCTTCGGTGAAGTCGGGCATGACCGCGTTGACGAGGCCGGCGGCACCCTCCAGCAGCAGGCCGGTCGGTTCGCCGTCGGCGTCCTTGACGATCTCGCCACCGAGCGGTGGCTGGGTGTCGCGGGTGATTCCCGCGAGTTCGAGCGCCTTCGAGTTGACCCACAACGCGTGCCCGGACCATTCCCGCAGGGCGGCCGGGTTGTCCGCAGACACCGCGTCGATGTCGTGCCGCGTTGGATACCGGCCCTCGGCGAGGTAACCCTGGTCCCAGCCGAAACCCCGGATCCACACCCCTGGGCCCTTGTCGCGAGCGGCCTCTGCGACGAGGTCACGGATCTCGGCGATCGAGCCGACGGCGCCTCTGCTGAGGTCCAGTGTCAGCGGAGGCTGGCCCGTGCCGAGGCTCAGCGGATGGAAGTGCCCGTCGTTGACACCGGGCATGACCGTGCGGCCCCGGAGGTTGACCACCTCCGTGCGCGAGCCCACCAGGCGCCGCAACTCGCGGGTGCGCCCCACAGCCTGGACCACGCCGTCCTTGACGGCGATGGCCGCTGCGGGCACGAACGCGCCGTGCAGGGTCAGCACGCTGCCGTTGTACAGCAGCAGGTCGGCCTTGGCGTGCCCGATGCCGGGGCGGGCCGCCGCCTCCGCCGTACCACCGAGCGCGCCGAGCGCGACTCCCGCTCCGATGCCCTGCAGGAACCGGCGGCGCCGGACGTTCTTCGGTCGTGCGGTCATCGTGACCTCCCGTGCCACGTTGGCCCCGCGCCGTGGCGAGGGCATCACTGTGAATGGCGGGAATCTTGGGACCGGGCGGGCCGCACCGTCTTGCATCGGCCTGCGGCGGGCTTGTCGCTGAGTGCACGCCAGGTCACCGGTGCGCCACCCTGCCGCGCACGGGAGCACCGCCATAGACAAGCCCCGTGCACTCATGTGCTAGGCGCCCCCCGCGGCGGTCCCTACCGTGCACGGAATCCGATCCACCGGCGACGAGGAGTGTCATGAGCGAATCGTTCATCCCCGTCGGAACCCTCGGCGAGGGGTTCGCACCCGGGGCGAACGTCCTTGAGGAGACCACCGACCTCACAGGGCAGACGCTGACCCTGCGGCTCGACACACAGATCACACTCCGGATCGGCGACGGCGTGGCCTCGTGGGGCGAGCACACCGACGTTCCGGTCCGGATCACCTCCATCCGGCCGGGCGTCTACCTGGTCGACGGCATCGCCGACGAGGTCTCGACGACGTTCGTGCTCGACGTCGACGCCGCGGCGGTGACCGTCGTCGAGGGCCGGCTCCCGGACGCCGCGACGCGCGAGGAGTCCGCATTCACCCGGGTGCGGCGAGGCGACGACCCGACCGGTGTGGCAGCCCGCATCGGCCACGGCGGCATCGACCGTCCCGCCTCCGCCCCGCACGCACCGACGACCGAGCTCGTCGGGCTGCGCACCCGGTACACGTACTCGCCGACCGAGGTGTACGAGCACATCTACCTCAACCCCGATCTGTACACCTGGCACTGCCTCAGCGGTGTCGAGAAAGGACTCGCCGACACGGACCGGTGCCACCACATCGCCATCCGCGAGCGGCTCACCCTGTTCGTCTGGCGCGAGAAGATCGTGCCCACGCTCGGCGTCGTCCTCATTGATCTGGACGCCATGCGTACCGACGGAAAGATCTTCGGCAACGACGGCTTCGACGCCGGCTCGGTGGTGGCCTTCCCTGTCGGCGCGCGCGCCGAGATCAGCAATGTCACCCCGAACTGACGCCGTGGTGTCCTGACCGCGAACGGAGCAGAGCTGTGTCCCCTACACCAGAAACCAGGCTCCAGGGAAACCTCGGAGTGCCAGGGGTCGTGTTCCTCGTCCTGGCCGCAGTCGCGCCACTGACCGGCATCATCGTCATCGGCGGCATCGGCATCGCCGTCGGCGCCGGTGGCGGCACCCCGATGATGTTCCTGCTGGCCACCGCCGTGTTCCTGCTCTTCGCGGTCGGCTACGCCCAGATGGCCAAGCGCCTGGTCAACGCGGGCGGGTTCTACGCCTACGTTGTGCGCGGTCTCGGACGGACGGCGGGCGTTGTCGCCGCGTTCGTGGCCATGGTCGGCTACAACTGCTTCGTCGCCGGTGCGGTCGGCACGAGCGGGTTCTTCACCTCGATCGTCTTCGCCGACGTCTTCGGCCTCGACCTGCCGTGGTGGATCTGGATCCTGGTCTCGGCGGCGGGCGTATGGCTGCTGACCCGCAGCGGCATCGACGTCTCGGCGAAGGTGCTCGGCGTCGCCCTCGTGCTCGAGGTGTCGATCCTGGTCATCCTCGACGTCGCCATCCTGTTCACTACGGGTTACTCGTTCGAGCCGTTCCTGCCAGAGGTGTTCCTGGCGGGTTCGATGGGGCTCGGGCTGCTCTTCGCGGCCAACGCGTTCGTGGGTTTCGAGGCGACCGGGCTGTTCAGCGAGGAGGCACGCGACCCGAAGCGCACCATTCCGCGCGCGACCTACGTGGCGATCGTCTTCATCGGCATCTTCGCCGCCGTGACCACCTGGGCGATCGTCTCCGCGCTCGGTGTGCGGGAAGCGGGCGACATCGCCATGGAGCACCTCGCCGCGGGCGATCTGGTCTTCAGCGTCTCGACGGAGTATCTCGGCGGCGGCATGACCGACGCGATGCAGCTGCTGCTCGTGATCAGCCTCTTCGCGGCACTGCTCGCCCTGCACAACTCCGCAACCCGCTACCTGTACGCGCTCGGCCGGACCGGCGTGCTGCCGCGGGCGCTGGCGCGCACCCGCCGCAGCAACGGCGCGCCCGTCACGGCCTCGACGACGCAGCTGGTGTTCGCGACGCTCGTCGCCATGGCCTACGCGGTCGCCGGTCTCGACCCGATCGCGAACCTCGTCGCGGCCTTCACGGGCATCGGTACGCTCGGCATCGTCGTGCTGCAGGCGATCGCCGCGACCGCCATCGTGGTGCACTTCCGGCGCGTGCGGGATGCCCGCTGGCTTTCCACGTTCGTTCTGCCGTTGCTCGGCGGGTTGGGACTGTGGACGGTCACCGCACTGGCCTTCGCCAACTTCCCCGAGCTGGCGGGAAGCGACAGCCCCATCATCACCCTGCTGCCCTGGCTGCTTCCGCTGGCGGCCGTGCTCGCGGTCGCCGTGGCGTCGTGGCTGCGCGCCTCGAAGCCGGACGTGTGGACCGCGCTCGACCAGGACCTCGACCGCGTCGCCCAGCGGCCCATGACCACCGAGGTGGGCAAGTGAGCACGTATCTGGTCACCGGTGGTGGCACCGGAATCGGGGCGGCGATCGCCACCCGGCTCGCCGCGGACGGCGCCGACGTCGTTGTCTCCGGCCGGCGTCGGGAGCTCCTCGACGAGGTCGCCGCGACTCATCCGCGCATCGTCGGCATGCCCGCGGACGCCACGGACGGCGGCGCCATGCGGCGTGTCGTCGAGGCCATCGGCGAGCGCTACGGCCGCCTCGACGGTGTGGTCGCCAACGCGGGCGGGCACGGCTACGACACGGTCGGGGGCACCAGCGACGCGGCGTGGCGGTCCAGTTTGGACGCCAACCTCACGACCGCGTTCGTGACCGCGCGTGAGTCGCTCACGGCTCTGGAGGAGTCTGGGGGCGGCATCGTGGTCGTCTCCTCCCTCTCCGGCCTGCGTGCGGCACCGCAGACGGCCGGGTACACGATCAGCAAGCACGCTCTGCTCGGGCTGGTGCGGTCGATCGCACGCGACTACGGCCGCAGGGTGCGCGCCAACGCCGTCTGCCCCGGCTGGGTGCGCACGCCCATGGCCGACGAGGAGATGCGGGCCCTCGTCGGGAATGGCGGCGCGGCCGACGTGGACTCCGCCTACGCCACGGTGACGCGTGACGTGCCGCTGGGACGACCCGCGGCGCCGGAGGAGGTCGCCGGCGTGGTGGCGTTCCTGCTCGGTCCGGACGCCTCTTACGTCCACGGAGCGACGCTCGTGGTCGACGGCGGCGCGCACATCGTCGACGTGCCGACGCTGGCGTTCGGCTGACGGCCGGCCACGAGCAGGGAGTCCACGTGCCCATGTCCTCGGACCTCGACGGCCTGGTCGTGTTCGTCACCGGTGCCGCGAGCGGCATCGGCGCCGCTGTCGCCCGGCGGGCGGCGGACCTCGGGGCCACGCCCGTGCTGGCCGACCACGACGGCGACGGCGCCGAAGAACAGGCGTCCGCGCTCCCCGGTCGGGCGCTGGCGGTCGCCGCCGATGTCACCGACGAGTCGTCGATGGCATCGGCTGTCGAGGCGACGCTGCACCGCCTCGGCCGCATCGATGTCGTCGTCACGTGTGCCGGGGTCTCCGGCCCGGTGGGCAGCAGGCTGGAGGAGGTCCGGCTCGCCGACTGGCAACGGGTGTTCGCCGTGAACGTCACGGGCGCCTACCTGACCCTCAGGCACGCCCTCCCGGCCCTGCGGCGGGCACCCGACGGCAGCGCGGTGCTCGTCGCCAGCGACTCGGCCCTGGTCGCCACCGCCGGGATGGTGCCGTACTGCGCGTCGAAGGCCGCCGTGGTCCAGCTGGCCCGCGCCCTGTCGGCGGAGACCGCGGGACAGGTGCGCGTCAACACCGTGTGTCCATCCATCGTGGACACACCGATGAGCCGGGGCGATCTCGGCCGCAACGACTTCGCGGGGGCGGGCTATCCCGTTCACCGGCCCGAGGACATCGCCGAACACATCCTGTTCCTCGCGTCCACCCGCGCCCGCGGCATCCATGGCGCCGCGCTGACCGTGGACTTCGGCTACTCGGCGCGCTCGGGCTTTCCCGCGTGAACCACACACGCTCCATCGCTCTTCGACGACAGCCGTGACGACACTGAGGTGAGGACATGCAGACCTACGAGACCTTGCTCGCCGCCGTGACGACGCCGGACGGCGGCTCGTCGGTGACCGACCCCGCCACCGACGAGCTGATCGGCCTGGCCCCGGAACGCGGCTCCGCCGACCTCGATCGGGCGGTCGCGGTCGCCCGGACCGCGCAGCCCGGCTGGGAGGCGCTGGGCCATGAGGAGCGTTCCCGGTTGCTGAACGCCGCCGCGGACGCTGTCGACGCCTCCGCCGAAGCGCTGGCCCAGCTCATCTCCCGCGAGCAGGGCAAGCCGCTCAACGGCCCGGGCAGCAGGTTCGAGGCAGGCGGGGTGTCGGCCTGGCTGCGCACCGCCGCCGCGACCCCGCTGGAACCCGAGCGGGTGCTCGACGACGAGTCCGGACAGGCGACGCTGCACTACCGCGCCGCGGGCGTCGTCGGTGCCATCGGGCCGTGGAACTGGCCCGCGCTCATCGCCGCCTGGCAGTTCGCGCCCGCGCTGCGCATGGGCAACACCGTGGTGATGAAACCGTCGGAGCACACACCGCTGTCGGTGCTCGCGCTCGCCGCGATCGTCAACCAGGTACTGCCCGACGGCGTGCTGACGGTGCTGCCCGGGGACCGCGACCTCGGTGCCGCGATGGCGGCGCACCCGGAGTTCGGCAAGCTGATGTTCACCGGCTCCACCCGCACCGGCCGGGCGATCGTCCGGTCGAGCGCGGGTCACCTGCCCCGGCTCACGCTCGAACTCGGCGGAAACGACCCTGGCATCGTGCTGCCCGACGCGGACCCGGCCGCGATCGCCGAGGACCTCTTCTGGGGCGCGTTCATCAACACCGGCCAGACGTGCGCCGCGCTCAAGCGCCTGTACGTGCACGAAACCATCCACGACGACGTCGTCGACGCGCTCGCCGCGGTGGCCGCCCGGATGCCCATGGGACCGGGGACCAGTGAGGCAAGCCTGCTGGGACCGCTCACCACCGCCGACCAGTTCCGCATCGTCGACAAGCTCGTCGAACAGGCCAAGGCCGATGGCGGACGCCTGGTCATTGGAGGCAATCCCGACCGCGGCGCTCCCGGCAACTTCTACCCGGCGACACTCGTCACGGACCTGCCCCTCGACGCCTCGCTGGTCGTGGAGGAGCAGTTCGGCCCCGCACTGCCGATCATGGCCTACACCGACCTCGACGAGGCCATCGCCCAGGCCAACGCGCTCGACGCCGGGCTCGGCGCGTCGGTCTGGTCGGGCGACGTCGAGCGCGCCACGCGGGTCGCGGCCCGTATCGAGGCCGGCACCGTCTGGGTCAACAAGCACGGCACGGTGCATCCGATGGTGCCGTTCGGGGGCGTCAAGGGCTCCGGGTACGGCCTGGAGTTCGGCGTGGAAGGCCTCAAGGCCGTCGCTGTGCCCCAGGTCATCGCAACCTGACCGGTTCTCCGGCCGGGCGCGCGGAGCATCCGAACGCAGGCAGCCGCGCACCGGCCGCGTCCGCGTGCGGAGCCCTTCCCCGGAACGGAAAAGGCAGCTTTGGGCACCCGCGACCGGATAGGATGGCGAATTCCGCGAGTCCTCGAGAAGGAGACGCGATGTCCGGTTCCGGTACGGCCAGCTACGTCGTCGACACGCCGGGCGCGCCGGCGGGGCTCGCCGTCTGGAAATCCGCGGTCGCGCGCGCTGTCGTGCCGCTCGAGGTCGAGGAACTCGCCGGCATCGCGTTCCAGGGCCATCTGGCCCAGACCGTGGTCGACGACGTCTCCGTGTACGACATCGCGGCGACCCCCCACGTCGTGCGGCGAACCCCGGAGCTCATCTCGGACAACGACAAGCGGTATTACAAACTGAGCCTGCAGCTGGCCGGTCCGGCCATCCTCGAACAGGACGGCAGGCGCGCCGAACTGAGACCCGGCGACCTGGCGATCTACGACACGCATCGGCCGTACACGCTGGCACTGCCGGAGCACAACCAGGCCATGGTGGTCATGTTCCCGCACGAGCTGGTGGATCTGCCGCGCGACGAGATCGCCCGGGTCACCGCGGTCCGGTTCCCGAGCGACACCGGCCTGGGCCGGGTGATCAACCCGTTCTTCGTCGAGCTCGGCCGCAACATGGACCAGCTGGCGGGCCGCCACGCCTCCCGGCTGGTCCACTCGGCACTGGACCTGCTGGTCACCATGCTGTCGCAGGAGCTGCACCGCCGCCAGGATCCCGCGACGAACCCGGCCCGGAGCCTGGCCCGAGAGGTTCGCGAGTACATCCTGGCCCACCTCGGCGACCACGACCTCACGCCGTCGGCCATCGCACAGGCCCATTACATCTCCATCCGGCATCTCTACACGATCTTCTCGGCGGAAGGGCAGCGGCTCTCGGTCTGGATCCGCTCCCGGCGCCTGGAACACATCCGCCGCGAGCTGGCCGATCCGCTGCTCGCCGACCGTCCCGTCTCCTGGGTGGCGGCTCGCTGGGGCCTGCCCGACGCCGCGCATTTCAGCCGCCTGTTCAAGGCCGAGTACGGCGAGTCCCCCACCGCCTACCGGGAGCGAATCGTCGGCGACGCCGCCGCGCGGATCAGCTGACTCGATGCCCGAAGGAGCTCACGGTGTCGCAGTCGGCCGTGTCGACCGCGATCGCGCGGGTGGAGGCGGAAGCGGGTGGAGGCGGAAATGGGAGTGCGATTTCCTGCTGGTCACCACGCCCGGACTCACCCTGACCACAGCGGGCGAGGCGTTCTACGTACGATCGTCACCGAGAATCACCGGCTCGTGGCCGGATGCCTTCACGCCGATCACCGCGGGTGCCCTCACCGGCGGCCTCGACCAACTCACTGCCGGATCAGGGTGCTCGCGAGCACCCCGTCCGCGGTAGTTCGGCCGGTCATGAACGGCCGGCGGGCATCGTCGCCAACTCCGGGGGCCAGGTCAGCCGCACGTAGTCCGGCGCCCGGCCGCGAGACCGCCCGCGCCCTCGCGCTGGAAAGCAGCCCGGTCATGGCCGACACCGATACCACCGGGTGCGAATCCGAGGATGCACCCGCGGCAGCCCGCAACTGTCCCCGGCGACCCCTATAGTGCGAGGGCAGGTGCGCCGAGGGTGGGAGGACAGCGTGAGTGTGGAGTTCCTGCTGACATCCCTTGTGGTTGTGATAACCCCGGGCACGGGCGTGCTCTACACCATGGCCGCCGGACTGGCACGCGGCACGCGGGCCAGCTTGGTCGCCGCGGTCGGGTGCACGCTCGGCATCGTGCCGCACGTACTGGCGGCGATCACCGGGGTCGCCGCGCTGCTGCACACCAGCGCGGTGGCCTTCCAGACGCTGAAGTACCTGGGCGTGGCATACCTGCTCTACCTGGCTTGGAGCACGCTGCGCGAACGCGGGGCACTGGCCGTCGCGCGGGACTCGGCACCGCGAAGCACGAGACGTCCCGCCGCGAAGGTGATCGCCTCCGGGGTCGCGGTCAACTTCCTCAACCCCAAACTCACGATCTTCTTCCTGGCGTTCCTTCCGCAGTTCGTGAGCGCGGGCGAGCCGTCGGCGCTGCCGCGAATGCTGCAACTCAGCGGCGTGTTCATGCTCATGACGCTCGTGGTGTTCGCGGGCTACGGCGCGTTCGCCGCCGTGATCAGGACCCACGTCATCTCGCGCCCCGCCGTGTTGACGTGGCTGCGCCGCACCTTCGCGAGCGCTTTCGTCGCGCTGGGTGTGAGGTTGGCGCTCGCCGAGCGCTGAGCGGGCGGGGCGAGCCGTCAACCGCGCTGGTCGGGCTTGACCATCGGGAACAGGATGGTGTCCCTGATCCCCTTGCCGGTGAAGCCCATCAGCAACCGGTCGATGCCGAGCCCCGCCCCGGCGGTGGGAGGCATGCCGTACTCCAGCGCCCGCAGGAAGTCCTCGTCGAGCTGCATCGCCTCCGGGTCACCACCCGCGGCGAGCAACGACTGCTCGGTCAGCCTGCGCCGCTGCTCCACCGGGTCGATCAGCTCGGAGAAGCACGTGCCCAGCTCCAGGCCGAAGCCGATCAGGTCCCACTTCTCCGTCAGCAGCGGGTCGTCGCGGTGCTGCCGCGTCAACGGGCTGGTCTCCAGCGGGTAGTCACGCACGAACGTCGGCTGCACCAGCGTGTGCTCCACCAACGCCTCGAACAGTTCCTCGACGAGCTTGCCCTGGCCCCAGGCCGGGCTCCAGGCGATCTCGCGGGCGTCGGCGTACTTGCGCAGGATCTCCACCGGGGTGCGGGGAGTGACCTCCTCGCCGAGCGCCTCCGACACCGAGCCGTACAGCGTGATCGCAGGCCAGTCACCGCCGAGGTCCACCTCGCCGTGGCGGGGGCTGCGCACCACGGTGTCACCGAACACCGCGATCGCGGCCTGCTGCACCAGTTCCTTGGTGAGCACGGCACCGGTGTTGTAGTCGCCGTAGGCCTGGTACCACTCCAGCATCGTGAACTCCGGGTTGTGGCTGGAGTCCGCGCCCTCGTTACGGAAGCTGCGGTTGATCTCGAAGACCCGTTCGAGGCCACCGACAACGAGGCGCTTGAGGTACAGCTCGGGCGCGATGCGCAGGTACAGGTCCAGATCGTAGGCGTTGATGTGGGTGGTGAACGGCCTGGCCGTGGCACCACCGTGGACGCTGTGCAGCATCGGTGTCTCGACCTCGAGGAAGTCGCGCTCCAGCAGCACCGACCTGATCCCTTGCACCGCGGCGGCACGCTGCCGGGCCAGCTGCCGGGCTTCCGGATTGACGATCAGATCGACGTAGCGCTGCCGCACCCTCGCCTCGGGATCGGTGAGCCCCTTGTGCTTCTCCGGAAGCGGTCGCAGGCACTTCGACGTCAACGACCAGCTGTGCGCCAGCACCGACAGCTCGCCACGCTTGGAGGTGATGACCTCACCGGTCACGCCGACGTGGTCGCCGAGGTCGACGTCGTTCTTCCACGTCTGCAGCGCCTCGGCACCGACCTTGTCCAGCGAGAGCATGACCTGGATGGCGCCGGACTCGTCCCGGATGGTCGCGAAGCACAGCTTGCCGCCCGTGCGGTACAGCATGACTCGGCCCGTCACTGCCACCTGCTCGCCGGTCGCCTTGTCCGCCTCCAGCCCGTCGTACTTCTGCCTGACCTCGGCGATCGAGGTGGTGCGCGGGTAGCCGACCGGGTAGGGCTCGACACCCGCCTCCCGCAGCCGCTCCAGCTTCTCTCGCCGGATGCGCATCTGCTCGGGCAGTTCGTCGGAGGAATCGTCCAGCGCGTGACTCACAGCGACGAGTCTATCGGCCCCGGCCCGCAGGCCACGGGCGCCGGTGCCACCACGGCCGGAGCCCGGCCCGGCCGTGACCGGGCCCTCAGCCGGTCGCGGCGAGCGCGGCGCCTGGCTGCGCGGCCGGGGACTCGCGCGCCGAGGCCTGCTGCACATCCCGCCGCGATGGCTGTGCCGACTCCGTCGACTGTGGCAACTGTGCCGACCTCGGTGACGACGGTGCAGGCTTCGCTTCCGGTTCCAGCAACGGCGTGGCCCGCTTGAGGATCTCCCGTGCCGAGGCGATCCGGGCGGCGGCATCGTCTCGCACCGCCAGCAACGCGGCCGCCTCGCGCTCGGCGTCGGCCAGCAACCTGCGGGCCCGCTCACGCGCACGCGCCACCGTCTCGTCGGCCTCGGCTCGGGCCGCGGCGGCACGTTCGGCGTGCTCACGCTCGGCACGCTCGCGCCTGGCCGCCATGGCGATCTCGAAGTCGTGCCGCACCTGGCGCCGGTGAGCAGCGGCCTGCTCGTCGAGTTCACGCCTGCGCCGCCTCGCGTCGGCGAGCAGTTCCTCGACCTGCCGGTTCGCCTCGCGCATCAACTCCCGGTGTTGTTGTTCCAGTTCCGCGCGCCGACGGTCCAGCTCGCTCAGCAGCCGCTCGTGCCGGGCGCGCAGCCGGGCGGCCGATTCCCTGGCGGCCGCCCAGGTTCGCTCGGCGGCGGCCTCGGCCCTGTTCCTGATCTCGGTCGCCTCCTGCTGTGCCAGCTCCACCATGCGGCCGAGGCGCTGCGACAGCGTCTCGGTGTCCGGCGGAGTCCGGCAGATCCGATCGAGACTCGCCTGCAGCTCCCGGTTACGCACCCGCAGGTGGTCGACCAACGCGACAAGCTCCTCCGCCCTGCGCAACGCCGCGTCACGATCGGCGGCCAGCAGGCGCAGCTCGGCCTCGGTGTCCTCGACGTAACGGCGGACCTGCTCCCGATCGTAGCCACGCAGGGCCTGGTCGAACTCGATAGGTAGCGGCAGCAACTCCGACTCACTCGGCTGCGGTTGCAGCACACTGCACCTCCCGCGAAACCCCTGGTTGACACACTTCACGACGAGCGAGGACGGCGTCGAGTTCCCCAAGATTGAGCCCTGGTACCGCAAAAGATAACCAGTTGACCGCTGACTTTCTCTCTTTCGTGCACTTGACTGAAGCTACATCAGTGGATATAAGAAACATGTAGCGGTGATTTGACCTGGTGCAGCAAGGGAAGTGCCGGGGAGTGATCGCGATGCGCGACGGGAGCGAACGAACCGACCGCATCTCAACGGTGTTCGCAGACCTGGTCAGCGGCGACAGCGAACTCGTCGACGCGGAGTTCGCCGGGATCATCGCGGCCAACTTCGCCGAGAACCCCGCACGGTGGCACGTTCCCATCCGCACGGCGGTCGCCACCGCCGGGCAGGCCCGCCCGACACATCCGGCCACGGTCACCCGGAACCGGTGCACACCCCGCACGAGGGGCAACCGAGGACCTGTCCGGCAACGCTCCCCTCCGAACCGTCGAACCGCCACCGCACCCGTGGCGCGGAGGAGGTGATGCGGTCGAGCCGGGTCGTGGCGGTACGCCGGCGCCGCCACGACCACGACACCACCGGCCGGCGAACGGAGACAGGACCCAAGGAGGACACGATGTTGATGCGCACGGATCCTTTCCGGGAGCTGGACCGGCTGGCCCAGCAGGTGTTCGGTGCGAACGGCACCGCGACGCGGCCCACCGTGATGCCCATGGATGCCTACCGCTCGGGCGAGGAGTTCGTCGTGCATTTCGACCTGCCCGGCGTCTCACCGGACACGATCGACCTCGACGTGGAGCGCAACGTGCTCACGGTTCGGGCCGAGCGCAAGCCCAGCTACGCCGACGACGCCGACGTGCAGGTCGCCGAGCGGCCGCGAGGCGTGTTCAGCAGGCAGCTGTTCCTCGGTGACACGCTCGACACCGACCGGATCAGCGCGGACTACGACGCCGGGGTACTCACCCTGCGGATCCCGATCGCGGAGCAGGCGAAGCCTCGCAAGATCGCCATCACCGGCGGATCCGAACGGAAGAAGATCAACGCCTGACGGCGGCGGCGGCCCGCCCGCGCGAGGCCGGGCGGACCGCCGCTGCCCACACAGCACGAGTACGCCATGTCCGCACAACGCGCGCCCGACCCCGGCAACCCCTACGACGTCCTCGGGGTGTCCCGCACGGCGACGGCAGCGGAGCTAGCGGCCGCGTACCGGCGGCTGGTTCGTGCCGTCCACCCCGACAACAGCGGCGGCGATCCGGACCGGCTCACGACCGTCGTCAACGCATACCGGCTGCTGCGCGATCCGCAGCAGCGCGCGCACTACGACCGGCGGCACCCGACGGCACACAACGAGCGCACCGAACACACCGCCCCGCCGAACGAACGCAGGGCGCGGTGGCCTCGGGAACCGGACATCCGGGTCGGACCCGTGCGCCGCCATTTCCAGCTGTGATGCCGTTCGGGGATGCCCTTCGGCGATCCTCTTGCGCGATCCACCTCGCCCCCGCCCCGCCGGGACCGGCAGCGCTCACCCGGCCGACGCGGCCAGCGCCGTGCCGATGGACACACCGGCGACCACCAGCAACGCCAGCCCCGCGGCGGGACCGGTGACGGCGCTGGGCAACAGTTTCGCGCGCCTTGCCAGCAGCGGTGCCGCCACCGCCACCACGGTCAACGCGGTGGCCAGCACGTACAGCCACGGCGATCGCAGCACCGGCGCCATCGGATAGAAGTGCACGCCGACGACCAGGCAGATCCACGGCGCCAGATACCGGGAACGGCGCAGCACGACCAGCAGCAACGCTCCCACCGCCGCCACCGCGAACTCGATCCCCACAATGATCAGGTAGGCGCGGAAGGCGGCGTCGCTGTCCAGCGCCGAGCCGCTGCCCCACTGCCGCCACGCCACCACCCCACCCACCAAAGCGACGGCCAGGCTGACGATCGAGCCCACCGTCAGCCGAACCCGCCAGGCTCTGGGCGGGTCCTCCTGCGCCCAGCCGAACCAGGCCGAGGCGAAGAATCCCAGAACGGCGGCCGTCATCGCGGCGTCACGCAGGTGCACGGTGTCTCCCCCAGTCGGCGTGCGGCCCGGCGGCCGCACGAGGCATCACAGCAATTCGAAATCGTCGAAGTCGAACCCGGGCGAGACCACACAGGACACCAGCACGTCGTCGCCGCCGTCCTGGCGGGCCGACTGCCACGTGCCCGCGGGCACCAGAACCTGCGGCCGGTGGCCGAGCTCCACGGCACCGCTCAACGTCACCGTCTCGGCGGGCTCGTGCGGGCGCTCACCGGTGCCGCCCAGCAGCAGGGTCAGTGGCCCACCCCGATGCCACAGCCACAGCTCGTCACCCCGCACCCGGTGCCACCGGGATCGCTCGCCGGGGCCCAGCACGTAGTAGATACCGGTGGCGCTGTAACGCTCGCCGGGGTAACCCTCGGGAACCAGGCGGTGCCGCGCCTGCCAGGTACGCCGATACCAGCCACCCTCCGGATGCGGCGAAAGCTCGAGTTCGCGCGCCAGCGGCGGTGGGTGGCGCTGCGACGTCATGCCGCCACCCTAGAGCAACGGATGTCACGCAGTGGCGCGCGCCAGCAACCGGGTGGTCGCGCGCGTACCGGTTCGGACCAGTTCCTCGCTCAGCACCTGGAATCCGCCGGGCAGCTGAGCGGACAGTTCGCCGTGCCGGACACGGAAGCGTCGCGGTTGCGTCGCCGCGAGCGCCTCCCAGCCGAGCAGCCCACCCGGCGCCACCACGGCACAGCCGATGCGGAAGGCGGCCGGGTCCCAGTACAGCGTCGCGAGCACCAGCGCGAACCGGTTGGCGCCGGTGTCGAACGCCTGCGCTTCGGCCTGCACCAGGTGTAGGCGATCGCGAATACCGCACCGTTCGGCCTCGGCGCCCAACTGGCGCAGGGCGACATCGGAGATGTCGACAGCGACCACCGACCTGCCTCGCCGCGCGAGCGCCAGCGCGCTGCCGGATCGGCCACACGCCAGTTCCAGCACCAGGCCCTGCGGCAACCCGGCGTCGAACGCGGCATCGACCAGCGGGTGTGGCCGGAACCGCGGAGGCTCGTCGGCGTAGCGGGCGTTCCACCTGAGCAGGTCGCGATCGCGCCCCGGCGGCGCACCGCCGCTTCGGGCACGGTCGTTGCGGGACACGGCTCCACGGTAGCCGTGCTCAGCGCGCTTGGTCACCACGCTGGTGCTGTTGCCGCTGCTCCTCCTGCTCCTCCTGCTCCTCCTGCTCCTCCTGCATGCGGTAGCGGTCGCGCCGTTCGCGCTCGCGTTTGCTGTAGGCGGCGCGGCGGACCGCGTCCTCGCTTTCCAGACTCGACCCCAGCGCACCCGCGAACGTGCCCATCGAACTGGCCAGCCAGGCCAACGCGAGGTAGGTAGCCGTGTTCACCGGATGGCCGACCATCGAGGCGAGATAGTCGGAGGGGATGACCGTGCTGGCGCCCGCGAAGGTCACCACGAACAGCACGACGTAGGCGCACCCGACACCGAAGGCCAGCGTCACGACCGTGGCCACGTTGTACAGCACGGTGTCCTCACGGAAGCCCTTCACATCCCCGCGCTGCCACAGGTTGTTGTAGACGATGAGCCACGTCACCATCGCGGCGACGGCCAGCACGCTGATGGCAGCCAGCCTGGCGGGGCTCAGCGCGTCCGCCAGGCTCCAGATGCTGCCGTAGAACACGCCGAACGCGGCGGCGGCCGAGGCTGCCGCAAGCGCCGTCGACAGCTCCGGCACCAGTCGCCACGGCCGGTTGTCCCGCACCATCCCCAGCAGCAAACGCAACCTGCCGCGCACTCCGACCAGCGACAGCGACGCGTCGATACCGTCGCCCGGCTCGTCGACCCAGCGAACGGGTGAGATCGCGGTGCCCGCCTTCGGCCGCCGAGGCGAAACCTCCTCCGGCAGCACCCCCGCCCTTCCCAACTCGCCGAGCAGGTAGGCCAGCGAGTCACGCAAGCGTCTGCGTAACCGGATCCCACCCACGGCGGGCAGCGAGGCCAGCACCACCCGGTGCTCGAGGTTGACGTCGGCGAGGATCGGGTCCCGCCCCACCCGCCGGGGCAGGTCGGTGACCAGCAACAGGATGTCCCAGCCGTACCTGTCGCGAAGCCGCTCGGCGAGCTTGGCGATCGGCACGTTGCCGTACTCGTCCAGCACCAGCGGCTGGGTGCGGAAGTCGACGCGCCATTCCACACCGCCACCGATGCCGTGGTCGAGCATGCCGGGAAGGTCCTCGACCATCCCGCTTACGACCTCGCTGGGCAGGCCGGGGTCCGCCAGCACCCCGACCACCACGCGGCCGCGCCCACCACCGTCGGAGTCCATTCACCCTCCCGCCGGATCACCGTCCCCCCCGTGCTGTCGGGATGCTGGCTACCCCGCGCCGCGAAAGGGCATGCGGGCTCGCAGCCGCGTCGCGCTGGACAGGTCGCGGGGGTCACGCGGAGCCTGGAGTCATGACGGAGCAGCCGAGCCTCGCGGGCCGCGCCCAGCTCGCCGATGTCTTCAGCCGGGTCGCGCGATCACTGGAGCCGGAACCGGACGTGGAACGCACGGTGCGCAACATCGTGTCCGCGGTGTCGGCGTCGGTTCCCGGAGCCGAGCACGTCGGCGTCTCCCTGCTGGAGGACGGTCGGATCCGCTCGGTCGCGCCGTCCAGCGCGCTCGTCGCCCGGCTGGACGAGATCCAGCACGAGCTGTCCGACGGACCGTGTGTGGACGCCACCTTCAGCGGCCAGGTGTATCGCACCGGTGACATCGTCGCCGACGGGCGCTGGCCCAGCTTCGGTCAAGCCGCGGCCGAGCTCGGCATCACCTCGATGCTCGCCGTCCGGTTGTTCACCGCCAACACACTGCTGGGTGCGTTGAACCTGTACTCAACGCGCACGGACGCGTTCGACTCCGACGCCGAGCACCTGACCGAGCTTTTCGCCGCGCACGCCGCCGTGGCACTCGTGGGCGCCAACCGCCAGGCACAGCTGCGGGCAGCGCTGAACGCCAGGGACGTCATCGGCATGGCGAAGGGCATCCTGATGCAGCGGCACGGCCTCGACGAGGACCGAGCCTTCGGGATGCTGATCCAGGCCTCGCAGCACGCGAACATGAAGCTGCGTGAGGTGGCGCAATGGCTGGTCACCGAGTGCTGCGAAGACCATCCCGGTCCGAGGTCGCTGCCACCGCCGGGGAAGTGAACGCGAGCACAGCCACCACCAGCAGCGCGGCCGCCATGGCGGCGAAAGCCCGCCCGTAGCCGCGGGCCAGGTCGGCGGGCCCGGCGAATGCTGGTTGAGCCACGGTCGTCAGCACGGCCAGCCCCAACACCGCCCCCACCTGTTTCGTCGTGTTCAGCAGGCCGGAGGCCGCTCCGGCATCCGCTCGGGGAACCCCGGACGTGGCGGCGAGGGTGACCGGTGTGTTGAGCAGGCCACTACCGACACCGATGAGAACGGCGGGGCCGAGCACGCCGACCAGGTAGCCGCTTTCCGGCGTGAGCCTGCTCTGCCAGACGAACCCGGCGGCGGCGACGAGCGCGCCCACGCCCAGCAGAGTGTGTCCTCGCACCCGATGCAGCAGCCTCGGCGTGACCACGACGCCGAAGACGATGGCCAGCAGGGTGTGCGGCAGGAATCCGAGCCCGGTCAGCAACGGTCCGAGTTGCAGCACCTGCTGCATCGAGAAGGCCAGGAAGAACCACATCGGACTCAGGCAGGCACCCGCGACGAGCGCGATGACGTTGCCCCGCGCGACCTGCCCGTGCGCCAGCAGCCGCGGCGGGATCAGCGGGTGGGAAGCCCATCTGGTCTGCACCGGTACGAACAGCGCCAGCGCACAGCCGCAGGCGAGAAGTGCCGTGACCGTGGCAGGGTCGCTCCAGCCGTGCGTGCCCGCCCTCGCCAGGCCGAACGTGCCACACACCAGCACGGCGACCGCGAGCGCGGCGCCTGGCAGGTCCAACCGCGGCCTCGTGCGCGCCCGGTCGCAGGGCAGGCAGCGGGCAAGCCAGGCCGCCACCACGCCGATCGGCACGTTGACCAGCAACACCGCCCGCCACGACACCGTCTGGGTCAGCAGCCCGCCCACCAGGTTGCCTGCCGTGCCACCGGCCAGCCCCACTCCCGTCCAGATCGCCAGCGCACGGGTTCGCGCGGCGCCTTCGAACGCGGTGCCGACGACAGTCAGTGTGGCAGGGGCCAGCACGGCCGCGCCGAGCCCCTGCGCGGCCCGCGCCGCGACCAGCGTTTCCTGCCCGCCTGCCAGGCCGCCGACCAGGCTCGCGGTGCTGAACAGTGCCAGACCCGCCAGCAAGGTCCGCTTGTGCCCGTACAGGTCGGCAACCCTGCCACCGAGCAACAGCAGGCCCGCGAACACCAGCGTGTAGGCGTTGACGACCCAGTGCGAGGCCGTGACGTCGAGGCCGAGCGCGGTCTCGATCCGGGGCAGCGCGACGTTCACGATCGAGACGTCGAGCACGACCATGAACTGCGCCATGCAAACCGCGGCCAGAGCCCGCAACGCCGTCCCCCCTTCGGTGCCGATCCTGATACATCTGTATCAAATACATCTGTACCACAATCGGTGCCGTGCCGAGAACAGCCGATCACGCCCAGCGCAGATCTCAACTCATCGATGCCCTCCTACGGGTCGCCAGCAGGGCGGGCCTGCACGCGGTGACGATGCGGTCGGTGGCCGCCGAAGCGGGAGTGTCACTGCGGCTGGTCCAGTACTACTTCCGGACAAAAGCCGGCCTGATGCACGCCGCACTGGAAGAACTCGAACGGCGCGCGCACGAACGCTGGCAGGCCCGGCTGGCCCGGCTGCCGCAGCACGCGCCGGCCCGCGCGCACCTCGAGGCGTTCCTCACCGAAGCGTTGCCGACCGACGCGCCGAGCCGGACCTTCCACCTCGTGTGGACGTCGTACGCGGTGCTCGCCATGACCGACCCCGAGCTGGCGCGCGAGCCGTTCGTGGCCGGCCCGGACCGGCTGGAGTCGCGGATCACCGACACGCTGCGCGGGGCGCGAGCGGCGGGTGAGCTACGGCCCGACCTCGACCCCGCGACGGAGGCGGCCCGCCTGGTGACGCTCAACCACGGGCTCGGCACCAGCGTGCTCATCGGCCAGCGCACCGCCGAGGCGGCCACGGCCCTGCTGAGCCACCATCTCGACGAACTGTTCGGCCCCGAGCCCGCCGGCTGAGGACCGATGTCAGGGTTTGCGGCCCAGCGCCGCGAACGCGCTACTCGCCGACGGCTCGTCGGCGAACTCCTCGGACGCGGGCGAGTCGGCAACCTCCGGGTGCCACAGCGGAACCCACACCACGCCCGGCTCCACCAGGTCGAACCCGTCGAAGAACCGGGTGAACTCCTCGCGCGTGCGCAGGTGCAGCGCAGAACCCGAACTCTGGTACTGGCTGCGCACCTGCGCGCGCTCGCTCGCGCCCTGGCTGGGCACCCCGTCCTCGGTCAGGTGGGAGCTGAGCAGGTACGAACCGGTTGGCAGCAGGTCGCGGTAACGCGCGACGAAATCGTAGGGGCCGTCCTCGTCGCCGAAGAAGTACAGCACGTTCACCACGATGAGCCCGACCGGCTTGCCCGGGTCGAGCACACCGGTCGCGAGCGCTCGCTCCCAGATGTCGTCGGCGTGCCGCAGGTCGCCGTGCAGCACCGCATGCCTGGCCGGGTCTCCCTGCCGTTCCAGCAGCACCCGCGAGTGCGCGACGGCGACCGGCTCGTTGTCGACGTACACGCAACGGCTGCCGGGATTCACCGAGTCCGCTATCTCGTGGACGTTACCGACCGTCGGCACGCCCGAGCCCAGATCGAGAAACTGCGTGACCCCCTGCGAGGCCAGGTAGCGAACCCCCCTGCCGAGGAACTCCCTGCCGACCCTGGCCATGGTCCGCACCAGTGGAAAGGTCTCCACCACCTTGGCGCCGAACTCCCTGTCGATGGCCCAGTTCGTCGTACCGCCGAGCAACCAGTCGTAGATCCTCGCCGGATTCGGGTGATCGAGGTCCACACCCTCGGGAACGGGTTCCGACATCGGCACTCCTCACACGTCGACCTTCGCATCACACTATCGAGTCAGAGCTGGTGCGAATGTGAGGTGCGACCTGCCCGCATCGCCACCCGGTGTGCTAGGCGTCGTTGCCGTCGAGCCGGTTGTTCACCCGGATCTCGGCGAGGTCGATGCCGTGTCGGTACAGCGCCTCGGTGAGGAAGTCGGCAACCAGCCGCTCGTCCACCGGGCAGCCGGGCGTTGCGGCGCCGCCGTCGACGTTGTCCGGCGCGTGCCCGTCGGTCAGCTCCACGGCCAGCGCTCGCCGACTCGCGTCGTAGGAGCGCAACACCAGCCTGCCGCCGTCCGAGGCGACGATGCGCGCGAGGCCCGCCACCACGGCAATAACCCTGTCCGCGTCCCACACAGCTCAGACCGTCAACGTGCGGAAGGTGTCGTCCCAGTACAGCGGCGCGCCGGTCACCCGCTGCACGTCCCGCGGCGTCATGCCCTCGACCGCCTCGTCGAGCCGCAGCCCCCGCTCGGTGACGGTCAGCACCGCGAGGTCGGTGTAGACGCGTGTGACCGCCCGCACCGCCGTGAGCGGGTAGGTGCACTCCCGCACGATCTTCGGTTCGCCGTCGCGGGAGGTGTGTGTCATGGTCACGAACAGGTTCGGCACCGAAGCACCGATGTCGGCGGCACCGCCGATGCCGCCGAACTTGCGGCCCGGCACGTTCCAGTTCGCCAGATCCCCGCGCTGCGACACCTGGTAGGCACCGATGACAGCGGCGTCGATGTGGCCGCCGCGCAGCATGGCGAACGACGTCGCGGAGTCGAACATGCTCGCCCCTGCCGTCAGGGTGGTGAACCGGCCGCCCGCGTCGACCAGATCCGGATCACGCTCGGCCTCGGCCGCTTCGGGGCCGAGGCCGAGGATGCCGTTCTCGCTGTGCAGCACGAAGTCCTGCGAGCGGGCCAGCGTGTCGGCCAGCAGCAGCGGGATGCCCACGCCGAGGTTGACGTACCAGCCGGGCCGCAGGTCCTTGGCGACCCTGGCCGCGATCCGGCCGCGATCAAGCGGGGTGACCATCGGCGCCTCCCTCCACGACGATGCGTTGCACGAAAACACCCGGCGTGTGCACCGATGCGGGCTCGAAGCCGTCGTCGACGACGCGATCGACATGCGCGATCGTCACCTTGGCCGCGGTCGCCATGAACGGGTTGAAGTTCTGCTGCGCGTGCCGGTAGTGCAGGTTTCCCCACGGATCGGCCTCGTGAGCACGGACGAAGGCGACATCGCCGCGAATGGCGGGTTCAAGCAGGTAGTCGACACCGCGCACCGTCACCACGTCCCTGCCCTCGGCGAACCGCGTACCCAACCCGGTCCTGGTCAACGCACCACCGAGCCCCGCGCCGCCCGCCCTGATCGCCTCGGCCAGCGTGCCCTGCGGAACCAACTCCATCCGCATCCGGCCCGACTCCACCGCCTCCCGCACCACGTGGTCGGCGGGGCCGAGCGGGTAACTGCACACCAGCGTGTCGACGGCCCCGTCGCGCACCAGCCGTGCCGCCCCCACCTCGCCCTGCCCACCGTTGAGGCACACCAGCGTCAGCCCGCGCACGCCCTTGTTGGCGAGCGCCTCGAACAGCAGCATGGGGTACCCCGCGCCCGCGAAGCCACCCGCGAGCAGTACGGCACCGTCGGCGACGTCGGCCACCGCCTCCTTCGCCGTCAGGACCGGCTTCCTCACCGGCTCTCCCGGTCCATCTCTCCGGTGACGTCGAGCGGAATGAGCGGCACCGGGCCCGCGAGGTGCTCCGGCGCGGCAGGCGAGTAGGCGAAGTTCTTCGCCCGCGCGCCACCGTCGACCACCAGGTCGCAGCCGGTGATCAGCCGCGCGTAGTCCGAGCACAGCCACGCCACGCAATGCCCGATGTCGGTCGGTGTGCCGGTGGTGCCCATCGGCACCAGCGGCGGTCGCTGCCCGTCCCAACGGGTCGGCCTGCGCCACGGCTCGTCACCGGTCGGCCCGCCCAGTCCCTTGACGCGGGGCCGGTCCAGCACCCCACCCGGCCCCTGCTCCGCGATCAGGTCGGGGTTGTCAGGCGTCGGCGCGGTGGGCGTGAAGCCGTTCACGCGAATCCCGTAGGGCGCCAGGTCCATCGCCGCGGCACGCACGAAGTTGTTGACACCACCCTTGTGGAACGCGTACGCGATAACCCCCGCGGTGCCGGACCAACCGTTGGACGACGAGATCGCCACGATCGAGCCCCGGATGCCGCGCTCGGCCATGTGCCTGCCGACGTACTTGGTGTTGAGGAAGTTGCCCATCGCGGCCACCTGCACGGCCCTCGAGAAGAACTCAGCGCTCTCGTCCAGCACGCCACGCCCGCCGAGCAGCGCCGCGTTGTTCACCAGAATGTCGATCTTGCCGAAGGTGTCGACGACGGTGTCGAGGTAGCTCTTGACCTGCTCCTCGTCGGTCACGTCACCGGGTATCGCGATCGCCGTGCCGCCGTTTCGCTCGACCCGCTCGACGCTCCTGTTCGCGGCGTCGGCGTCGATGTCGTTGCACGCCACCTTGGCGCCGTACCTGGCCAGCGCCAGCGCGATGCCACTGCCGATGTTGGGGCCTGCTCCGGTGACCACGGCGACCTTGCCGTCAAGGGAAATCTCCACCCCGCCAATCTAGAAATGCCGTGGTAGCGAGGCTCCCCGCGAATGACGCGAAACCGGCTACGTCATTCGACGGTTCCCGGCGGCGGTACCAGACCTTCCCTGATCGCGAGCAACGCCGCCTGCGTACGCGAGGCCAACTGCAGCTTCGCCAGCACGTTGCTGACGTGGGTGCGCGCGGTGCGCTCGCTGATCGTGAGCCGCTGCGCGATCTCGCGGTTGGAGCAGCCCTGCGCGACGAGTTTCAGGATCTCCCGCTCCCGCGAGGTGAGCGCGGCCAACCCGGAACCGGGTGCGGACAGCTCACGGGTCAGGCACCGGGCCACCCTGCCGGACAGCCTGGTCTCGCCGCGCATGGCTGCGCGCACGGCATCGGCCACCTCCTCCGGCTCGGCATCCTTGAGCAGGTAACCGCTCGCACCGGCCTCCAGCGCGGCGCGCACCCGCTCACCTTCCCCGAAACTGGTCAGCACGACCACGGCCACACCCGGGTAGTCACGCGCGATCACGGAGGTGGCCTCCACCCCGTCGATACCCGGCATCAGCAGGTCCATGAGCACGACGTCGGGACGCACAGCCGACTCGGCCAGATACCGCAGCGCGTCGCGCCCGTCCTTGGCCTCCCCCACGACGGTGATGTCGTCCACCATGTCCAGGTAGGCGGTCAATCCTCGACGGACAACGGCATGGTCGTCCACGAGCAACACAGTGGCGGCCTTCTCACTCACCCGCATTTCACAGCTCCTCCTAACCGGCCACGCCGGAACGGCTGTGCCGCCGAGCCCCTGGTGCTCCGAGCGCACGGGAAACCCCGCGCGCGGCTGTCACGACAGCGGGGATGAGACGGCGATGGTCGGTGCCCGCGCTCACCACGACCGACAGCGCCGAGCTGACCAACCCGGTCGAATCCACGATCGGCGCGGCCACCGACAGCGCGTCCAACGTCATGTGCCCGTCGCAGACGGCGTACCCGGCACGCCGGATCTCGGCCAGCGTGTGCCGCAGCCGCACCGGGTCGACCACCGTCCTCGGCGTGTACCGGCGAAGCGGCGAGGACAGCACGGTCTCCTGCACCTGTGTCGGCGCGTGGGCGAGCAGCGCCAGCCCGGCGCTGGTGGCGTGCAGCGACCTGCGCCTGCCGAGCGTGGTCAGCACCGGAACGGCGCCGGGGCCGGACAACCGCTCCACGAACACGATCTCCATGCCGTCCCGGACGGCCAGCAGTACGTTCTCACCGATCGCGTGGTAGAGGTCCTCCAGGTACGGCCACGCCACGTCTCGCAGCCCGAGCGCCCTCGGCGCCAGTGCCGCCGTCTCCCACAGCCGCAGCCCGATGCGGTATCCGCCCGGCCCGCGCTCCAGCGCACCCCACCGCACCAACTCGCCCACGAGCCGGTGCGTCGTGGAGATGGGCAGCCCGCTGCGCCTGGCGATCTCGGTCAGGTTGAGTTCCAGGTGGTCGACCGTGAAGGCCTCGAACACCCGTAGTGCGCGGCGAAGCGGCGATTCCCGCATCGCTCAGCCCGGCACGACTCGCTGGATGGGATGGGCCGTGCGGGACCAACCCCCGAACCCGAACGGACGCACGACCATGGAGATCGCGGCGTTTCGAGCTCCGGCGACCATCACCAGCAACTGCTCCGGCGATGGCAGCATGTGCAGCCCGTACTCGTCGATGCCGGGGCCCTCCTGGTCGCCGAGCCCCTTGCCCGCTCGCTCGAGGTCGGCGTGGCTGCGTACGCAATGCTCGTAAAGCCACCGCTGCACATCGGCCTTGGAGAACCCCGCATCGGCGAGTTGTTGCGCGTGCTCCACGCTCAGCACCAGGCCCGCCGACGAGTGCCTGCCGATCGCCGCCCCGGTGCGCCAGATCGTGTCGGCGAGATCCCACAGCACGCGCTCGGCGTCGGTGGTATGCCTGTTGTCCACGAACTCGCAGGTGCGCAGCAGCAACGCGGTAACCGTGTTCGTGCCCTCCGGCCTGCCGAGTTCGACCGAAAGCGGCTCCCAGGGGCTGTCCTCCTCGTTCTCCCCGATACACAGCGACCACCTGCCCGGCACGCCCTGGGTGGCCTGTTCGAGTTCCTGCGGTCGAACGCCCAGCACGTTGCGCACGATCAGTCCCACCGCGCGGGCGATCGTGGCGTTGGCCCGAAAGCCCGGCCCGAACACCCCGCCCTTGCTGTTGATGCCCAACTCCTGGCGGATCGGTCCGTTGACGATCAGCAGCGGGGCGGGCCCGCTCGTGCTCTGCCACGCGGCACCCGACACCCGATCCTGACCGAGCGCGTCCCACGCCGCGAGCACGACGGGCAGGTACTCCGGCCTGCACCCGGCGAGTGCGGCGTTGACAGCGGCCTGCTCGACCGTGCACTGCCGCTTCAGGTGCGGCAGCGCGGCGATCACCTCGTCGCGGGCGCGGGGGGTGTGCGCGAGGAACTCCTCGACCATCGACGCGGTGACCGGCACGACGGGCAGCCCGTCGGTCCAGCCCTGCGCATAGGCGTGCTCGATGGCGCCTCTGGCGTAGTCGAGCAACTGCTCCTCGCCGGTGGCCGTCATGCGGCGACCGTGGCGGTGTCCGCGGTCAACACGTCGACGATCTCGTCGAGGACCTGCTCGGCACGCTCCGCGACCCCCGCCTCGTCGAGCAGCGCCAACGGGTGCGGGATGCGCACGTACCGGTAGCCGGGGCTGCCCTGCAGGTCGGCCATCGCATCGGCGCTCGCGACGAAGGCTTCCGTGCAGATCACCACCGCGGGGATTCCGGCGTTCTCGACGGCGAGCCCGTCGGCGATCGCGGAAGCGCTGCAGGAACCGCAGTCACCGACACCGACCACCACCACGTCGCACTGCTCGGTGAGTTCGGTGAGGAGGTCGGCGGGCACCGGATCGGTGATGCTGAGCTTCTTACGCCGAACGAATGCCGCGGCACCGTGCCGCTCGCTCAGCAACGAGCCGACCGCGTCGAGCATGGCCTCGGCGTTGGTCTTGGTGTTGGCGAGCAACCCCACGGTGCGGCCCGCGAGGCTCCGCGGCCGGGCGGCCAGCGGCATAGCCTCCGTGCGCTCGGCCGGTGTCGCGGTCGGGTCGATCATGGCGTCGAACATGGCGACAACTCCTTCGTTGGACCTGCCTGCGCAGACGGTAGTTTTCGGCCGGCGAGCAGCGCCACGAGTCTTCCACCGCACGGAAAACCGCGGGCCCCGGCGAAGGAGCCCGCGGTCGACCGGTACCTACTGTTCCGGGAAGTGGCAGGCCACGCTGTGCCCCGGGGTCAGCTCGCGCAACACCGGAGCCTCGTCCGCGCACCGCTGCACGGCGCGCGGGCAGCGGGTGCGGAAGCGGCATCCGCTGGGCGGGGAGATCGGTGACGGCGGCTCGCCCTTGATACTCAACGCCTTGCGCTGCCGCGCCGTGCTCGGGTCGAGCTCGGGGATGGAAGCCAGCAACGCCACCGTGTACGGGTGCAGCGGCGCCCGGTACAGCGTCTCGGCGGGACCGATCTCGCACAGCTGACCGAGGTGCATCACCGCGACCCGGTCGCTGACCTGTTTCACCAGCGCCAAGTCGTGAGAGATGAACAGATAGGACAGCTTGAGCTCGGTACGCAGTTGCTCGAACAGGTTCAGTACCTGTGCCTGGATGAGCACATCCAGTGACGACACCGCCTCGTCGCACACGATGAGTGCCGGGTCCAGCGCGATCGCCCTCGCGATCGCGACCCGCTGGCACTGGCCGCCGGACAGCTCGTGCGGCCTGCGCTTGCCGTAGGTGTCCGGGTTGAGGCCGACCAGGTCGAGCAGCTCACGCACGCGGCGGGCGCGTTCGCTGCCGTTTCCCACGCCGTAGCCCACCAGTGGCTCGGCGACGATGTCCGACACCCGCCAGCGCGGGTTGAGCGAGCCGAACGGGTCCTGGAACACCATCTGCATCTGCCGCCGGGCCTCGGCGATGCCGCTGCGCTTGGCGTGCATCAGATCGGTGCCGTTGAAGTGCACCTCGCCCGACTTCGGCCGTGGCGCCTGGATGATGGAGCGCGCCAGGGTGGACTTTCCCGACCCGGTCTCGCCGACCACCCCGAGCGTTTCCCCGGAATGGATGTCGAACGACACGTCGGAAACGGCGTGGACCACGCCGCCCTTCACCCCGCCACGGCCTCGCACAGTGAACTCCTGCACGATGTTGCGCGCCCGAAGCAGCGGTTCTTCCACAGTGGTCACTCGGTTTCACCGTCCTCACAAGGGTGCCAACACGCCCACCAGTGGCCAGGCTCGTGCTCGGTGAAAGCGGGCGCCTCCTGCCCGCAGTCTTGCTGTGCCCTGGAGCAACGAGGCTCGAACGGGCAGCCGGGCGGAAGCGCGGTCAGGTCGGGCGGTTGGCCCGGCGTGACCGGCAACAGGGCGTGCGGCTGCCGTTCCAGCCTGGGTATCGCACCAAGCAGCGCCTTGGTGTAGGGCATGCGCACATGCGAGAACAGCGTGGTAGCAGGCGCGTACTCCACTGCCCTTCCCGCGTACATCACGATCACGTCGTGCGCATAGCTGGCCGCAAGGCCCAGGTCGTGGCTGATCATGATGATCGCCATTCCCAGCCGCTCCTGCAGTTCCAGCAGCAGCTCCATGATCTGTGCCTGCGTGGTGACGTCCAGCGCGGTGGTCGCCTCGTCCGCGATGAGCAGTCTGGGGTCCGCGGCCAGCGCGATAGCGATCATCACGCGCTGTCGCATACCGCCGGAAAGCTGATGCGGGTACTCGTGGAAGCGCCGCTGCGGCGCGGGCAGCCGCACGAGCTGCAGCAGTTCCATCGCCCGCTCGTATGCTGCCCGCTTGTCCATGTCGCTGTGCGCGCGCACCGCCTCGGTGATCTGCACACCGACCCGCATCGTCGGGTTCAGCGAGCGGGCCGGGTCCTGGAACACCATCGCGATGTCGGCACCGCGGTGCCTGCGCATCTCCCGCTCCGACAGGTTCAGCAACTCCATGCCCCGGAAGCGGGCCGAGCCGCTGATCCGAGCCGTCGGCGGGAGCAGCCCCATCAACGCACGTGAGCTGACGCTCTTGCCGGAGCCCGACTCACCGATGATGGCGAGCATCCTTCCTTCGTGCAGCCGGTAGCTGAGGCCGTTCACCGCGTTGACCCGCCTGCCCCTGCCGGTGAACCGCACCCGCAGGTCCTCCACTTCCAGTAGCGGCTCCGCCCCACCGTAGGCGGGTGCGGCCGCGGTCGCGGCGTCGCTGATCTCCTCGATACTCATCGGCCGCTCCAACGGGCACGCAGGGTCTCACCGAGCAGGTTGAACGCCAGCACCGTGAGGAACAGCACCACCGACGGCCACACGACCAGCATCGGCGTGGCCGACAGGGCCTGCTGCCCCTGGGAGATCATGTTCCCCCAGCTCGGTGCCGGTGGGGGGATGCCGAGACCGAGGAAGCTCAGCGCGCCCTCGATCACGATGATGATGCCCATGCCGAGCATCGCGAACGTCACCAGTTGCGGGATGATGTTGGGCGCGATGTGCCGGAACAGCATCCGCCAGCCACTGGTTCCCGACAGTCTCGCGGCGGTCATGAACGGCTGCTCCCGCAGTCGCAGGGTCGCGGCACGGGCCACCCTCGCGAACGCGGGCACCGAGAAGAACGCCAGCGCGAAAATGGTGTTGGTCTGGCTGGGCCCGAGGCTTTGCGCCACGGCCAGCGTCAGCACCAGCGAAGGGAACGCGATCAGCACGTCGAGCACCCGCATGATGATCGCGTCCAGCACCCCGCCGACGTGGGCACTGACCGCACCCAACGTGCCACCGACCAGCAACCCCAGCACGTTCACGGCGACACCGACGACCAAAGAGGACCGCCCACCGTAAAGGATGCGCGACCAGACGTCGTTGCCGTTGGGGTCGGTGCCGAGCAGATGCCCCTCCGAGAACGCGGGCAGGTTCGACTCCAACACGTTTCCGCCCACCGGGTCCGGAACCGACCCGATCACCGGCCACAGGAAGCACCCGCCGATGATCACGACGAGCAGGCCGACCGGAAAGGCGAGTTCCAGGTAACGCAGCCAGCCTCGCAGCCGGCTCTGCCCGGTCTCGGCGAGCAGTGCGGAAGAAGCCGATGCCTCAACTATTGCCATAGCGGATCCTCGGGTCGAGCACGGCGTAGAGCAGGTCCGTCAACAGGTTTGCCAGCACCGCCACCACCGCGAACACCACCACGCACGCCTGCACCACCACGAAGTCACGGGTGTTGATGGCCTGCAGCAGCAGCTGGCCGATGCCGGGCAACGCGAAGATCTGCTCGATGATCACAGTGGCGCCGATCAGGGTGCCAAGGTTCAGGCCGACCACCGTGAGCAGGCCGAAGGAGGAGTTGCGGAACGCGTGCCGCAACAGGACCTGCCACGGCCCGATGCCCTTCGCTCTCGCGGTGATGATGTAGTCCTCGCCCTGCAACTGGTCGACCAGGTCACCACGCAGGAAACGGGTGTAGAAGCAGAACAGCGGGAAGGCGATCGACACCGCGGGCAACAGCATCGCTCGCAGGTTCTCGCCCAAACCCTGACTGACGGGGACGAAACCGATAGCCGGGAAGAACGCGAACTGCACCGCGAACAACAACACCAGCAGCAGTGCGATCACGTAGTTGGCCACGGCGAGCCCCGTGATGCTGACGAACATGCTGATGCGGTCGAACAAGCGGTTCGGCTTGTACGCGGCGAGCAGCGCGACCGGGACCGCGAGCCCCAGCGAGATCACGAACGCCAGCCCCACCAACTCGCCGGTGACGGCGAACCGCGCACCGAGCTCACTGGTCACCGGTTGCCCGCTCACCAAGGAGTTGCCCAGGTCGCCGGTGACCGCGCCACCCAGCCAGTCCAGGTAGCGCTGCACCGGGGGTTGGTCGAGCCCCATCTGCCTGTTCAGCGTCGCGATCTGCTCGGGTGTCGCCTCCGGGCCGAGCAGCAACTGGGCCGCGTCGCCGGGGATGAGGCTGAGCACGATGAACGTCAGGATGCTGACACCGAGCACGATCGGAACGGCCGCGAGCAGCCTTCGGACGATCAGCCGCAGGCTCGGTGAGTGCGCGAGGCGGGCGACGACGCCCGGGGCGGCTTCCCGGGCGTCGTCTGTGACCGGTTCCGTGATGGTCACTTGCTCATCCACACCCCGTCCCACAGGATTCCGGTGTTGACCAGAACCGGCGGGATCTTGGTGTCGACGCCGGGACCGTGCACACCCTTCGCCGCGATGTTCGCGGGAGCGAAGGCCAGGATGTAAGGCGCGTACGCCTTGTCACTGATCAACTTACCTGCCTCGGCGTACAGCTCACCGCGCTGCTCCGGCTCGATCGTGGCCGCCGCGTCGTCGAGCAGCTTGTCGAGGTCCTTGTCGTGGACACCACTGAACGGTGCCTCCGAGTCGAACCGGAAGCTCACACCGACGCCCGCGGCCGGGTCCCACGCCCCTGCCGTCTGCAACATCGCCTCCCACTTGCCGGAGTTGAAGTTCCCGATCAGAGCGTTCAGTTCGTGCGACTCGATCGTGGTCTTGATGCCGACCTCTTCCCACTGGCTCTGCAAGGCCGTCATGACCTGCTCGGCCACGTACTGCTTGATCGTGCCGAGGTTGACTGTCAACCCTCCCAGTTCCTTGACCAGTTGCTTGGCCTTCTCCGGGTCGTACGTGCGGTAGCCGGGGACGGTGTCCTGGTGGAACAGGCCTCCGGGGCCTGTGAACGTCTGGGCCGCGGGGTAGGCGCCCTTGAACAGTCCCTTGCTGATGGCCTCCGCGTTGGTCGCGTAGTAGATCGCTTCGCGTGCCTTCTGGTTGTCGAACGGCGCCCGCGAAGTGTTCAGCTGCACCAGGTACGGGGAGGTGGCCGGCTGCTGGGTCACCGTCACCTGGGCGTTGCCCTTTGCCTGCTCGATGAGCGGGGTGGTCACCATGCCCTCGTAGACGTGTGCCTGTCCGGCGAGAATCGCCTGGTACGCAGGCTGGTCACCGCCCACCGACTTGATGATCAGCTCGTCCAGGTACGGCTGCCCGTCCTTGAAGTAGTTCTCGTTCCGGGTCAGCCGCAGCTCGGAGCTCAACCGGTTACTGACAACCTTGAACGGCCCCGCACCCACCGGCTTGATCTTGAACTTGTCCTCGCCCATCTTCTCCAGTGCAGTCGGAGAAGCAATCCAGTTCGCATTCGAGACCACAATGGAGTTGATCACTGCGGCGTAGGGCTGCGTGAACTTCAGCACCACCGTGTTGTCGCCTTCGGTGGTGATTCCACCGTTCTCGGCCAGCGGCCAGCGTGGCGCACACGTGCAGGTCGATTCCAGGTCACGTTTCCAGTTGAACGCCACGGCCTCCGCGTTGTACGGCGTACCGTCACTGAACTTGATGCCATCACGGATGGTGATCTTGAGCGTCTTTCCGCCGTCGGAGAACTCGTAGCTCTCCGCCATCTCCGGCTCGACACGGGCATTGCTCCCGTCGTCGTCCGCCACGAGCTTGAACAGGCCACCGAAGATGGCGTTCATGTGGCTCAGGTTCGCGCCACCCGTGGTGTTCGTCGCCGGGTCAAGGCCGCTGGGCCAGGAACCGGCAAAACCGGACGAAAGCAGCACGGTGAGCGAGCCACCCCGCTGCGGTGGGCCCTCCGACCCTGCACTCGTGTCGGCCGGGCCACCCCCGCACGCGGCGACGACGAAAATCACCCCCACGAGTGCGATGATCTGCCGAATTCTTATTCTCACGTGCATCTCCTGCTTCGGTAGCGCCGTTGGACCGAGGTAACTCCGATGCGGCTACAGGTTCCCTACTCGTCTCGGATCGGAGCAGAGACCTTTCGTGAGGTGGAAGAGAAACTTCCTGCCACTGCGTAGTCTCGTTCCGCGGGCGTAGCGGACCTACGTCATTTGTCGCGATATTGCGTCACGGTGGGTTATCTCCGCACGTCAAGCAGGGCATGACAGGCGGTGAAGAAGATCGACATGTCCGGAAACTCAGTGTTCGTGGACAATCACGCCACGAATATTCTTGCCGTCCAGCATGTCCTGGTAGCCCCGGTTGACCTCGTCCAGGGCGTATCGGCGAGTGACCAGCTCGTCCAGCTTGAGGTCGCCGGCACGGTAGAGATCGAGTAGCCGGGGGATGTCATAGAGAGGGTTGCTGTCACCGAACAACGCACCCCGTATTTGCCGCTGGTATCCGATGAGCATGCCGGCGGGCACATGGACGGCCTTTTCCTCGAGCTTCCCAACGGCGGTCACGGTTACCTTGCCCGCTTTGCCGGTTACCTGAACGGCCGCATTGACGACGTCCTCCGTGAGCACGCCTGGCGTACAGATCGCATGATCGGCCAGCTGGCCCCAGGTGGCCTCGACGACGAAGTCGTGCGCGGCTGCGGCATCGGCGAAGGTGTGCGTCGCCCCGAAGACCTTGGCCATGTCTCGCTTGAACTCGACCGGGTCTACTACAACGACGTAGCGGGCTCCGGCATATCGTGCACCTTGAACAGCGTTACTGCCGACTCCGCCAGCGCCGTATATAACGACCGTTTGCCCTGCTCGCACTTCGGCCGCGTGCACCGCCGAACCCCACCCGGTCGGCACTCCGCACCCGACGAGGGCCGCGATCTCGAAGGGGATGTCATCGGCCAACGCCACACATGCCCACTCCGAGACGACGGCATACTGCGAGAACGTTCCCAGCGTGCAGAACCCGCCAAGGTCGGTGTCGCCGTCGTGAAATCGGAACGTTCCATCGGAGAACATGCCGGTGGACGCATTCTTGCCCTCGTCACACATGTTCTGATGACCGGTTGAGCAGGGGCGACACTTGCCGCACGCAGGAATGTACGAGCAGACGATGCGGTCTCCAGACTTCACCCTGGTTACATGGGGCCCGACCGACTCAACGATGCCTGCTCCTTCGTGACCTCCGACAACCGGTAGTCGCACCGGAGCGTCACCACGGGTTATGTGGTCGTCGGAGTGGCACAGGCCTGCGGCATAGAACTTCACCCTGACCTCGTGTGCTCTTGGGTCGTCAAGCTCGAGTTCCGTGACTTCCCAAGGTGAATGCGCACGGCGTGTGATCGCTGCACGAGTCGTGATGGTCATTCGATAATCCCCTCCCGCGGGCTCACAGTGCCGCAGTGATGCAGCCGACGATGCCCGGAGGGTCAGCGCGAGGCTAGCTGCCTTTCGTCTCGCGGAAGCGCCACACTGCTCCGCCGTGATCTGCTACGGAATCATGGGGTCATGGATCGGTTCCGGCACGCTGCTGTAGCTCTGTCCCGATGGTGTCCGCACGGTGAGCCGTTGGGTTCGATGGTTGAGCTGGTACGTCCACCCCGGAGCGGTCTTCAGCCGGTGGTGTCGTCGGCAGTAACCAATGAGGTTCCTCGCGTTGGTGTGTCCGCGACGGAACCACGCGGTGGCGTGGTCCACATCCCCGAACTGGCTGGGGCGATGGCAGCCGGGGAACCGGCATTCGCGGTCGCGGACCCGAACAAAGTCGTCCGTGACTCTCGGCGGCCGGTACCGCTTGCGACCGACGTCGACCGGTGCACCGGTGCGGGAATCGGTGATGATCCTGCGCCAGGTGCTCGCGGGATCGTGGGCGAGCTGGCGCGCGATCCACGCGGGAATCGTGCCGTGCCCGGCCAGGTATGCCGGGTTGTCGTTCATTTCCAGCAGGGTGCGTAGGTCGACGTAGACGAATACTTCCGCCTTCGGCCCCTGTGCACTGCGGTTACCGGCCTTGCCGAGGACTGTGTCCGCGAAGACGTCGGCACGGAGTTGGTCAAGAGTCCGTGGTTCGTCGGCGCCACGTGACTTCCGCGCCAAACGATCGATCCGGGCGTACGCCGCACCGGCGACTTCTGCGGGCAGATATGCCGTGATGCTGGCCATCGAGTCCTCGCGGTGCGCAAGCTCCACTCGGCGCTCCGCACGGCGTCGCGCGGCTCTTTGCGCCGAACCGTCCGGATCGACCTTGTTCACGACGTACGCAGCCGAACGTCGTAGCTGTGTTGGAGTCTTGCCGTCCAGTCGGCCGGCCATGATTTCGTCGACCTGTCGGACGTGTTCGTGCGACAGAGAGGCAGTCGGACCCGCAATCTTCGACGCCTTGTGGGAATCGAGATCTCCGCGTTGCATAGCCTGTAGTGTCTTCGGCAGCCGGTGAATCAGCGCTCTGGCCATCGAAATCCGCCTGCCCGCCGACTTCTCGTTGATTGCGAGGGTCAACGCCAACTCAGCGGCCGCCTCGGTCGGGCTTCGCTGGGTACTCTCATATCGAGCGATCTCCTTTAATTGCATTGCTTGCAGGCGCGCGATACGCCTCTCAAGCGAGCGAATCTTGTCGAGGCTGCTCTTTCCGCCGTGATCCGCGGACGAGCGAGTGGAATTTCTCTTCTCCCCCATGGCGACGATCGTAGCTTCCGATCGCCTTTCTCGGCGTATCCCGATCAGGTGAAAAATGACAATTCGCACGGACGCCGATTTCGCCTATGGCGAATGGACCTTTCATGTCACGAATTGCGTGTGTGCGGCTGGGCGCATGCTCGTATGCTCACCACGTGTCCGAACTTGTGTTATCTCTGCGACAGCGGGGCGCCCGCGATTCTGCCGCTGATCCGCCAGCCCAGTTGGACCAGCAGGATGCCGACGCCCGCACATCCGAGAGCAACCAGGATCTCGGTGTAGCCGCCCGGCTCGAGAAGGAACAACTCTCGGGTCAGCGGCAGCACGAACATCAGCGCGGACAGTGCCGTCATTCCTGCGATGAGGGCCCACTTCCACCACACGTACGGCCGCGCGATCATCGCGAGTACCCACAGCGCGACGGTGATCAGTGTGATGAGGGCCGCTGTACTGGCCTGAACGTGGTCGATGTAGGTGGGTTGCTGACCTTCACGAACCAGGAGGTAGGAAGCGAAGCAGGCGACCGAGGCCGCTACGCCGGCAGGTACGGCCGTACGCATGACCCGCGTGACGAACCCGGATCTTGCGCGCTCCTTGTTCGGGGCCAGAGAAAGCACAAAGGCGGGCAACCCGATGGTGAACCATCCTGTGATGGTCACGTGTCGCGGCAGGAAGGGATAAGGAAGGACGTCCATCCCGATCAATCCGGGAATGCCGACCAGGATCGCAAGCAACACCGAGTACACCGTCTTGGTAAGGAACAGGGCGGATACCCGTTCGACGTTCCCGATCACCCTCCTTCCTTCGGCCACCACGTACGGCAGGGTGGCGAAGCTGTTGTCCAGCAGAACGATCTGAGCGACCGATCTGGAAGCGGGGCTGCCCGATCCCATGGCGACACCGATGTCGGCATCCTTGAGGGCAAGTACGTCGTTGACGCCGTCTCCGGTCATGGCGACGGTGTGTCCTCGTCGCTGCAACGCGCGGACGATGGAGCGCTTCTGGACCGGAGTCACTCGGCCGAAAACGGTCGTACGTTCGACGGCATCGGCGAAGTGATCCGGTGTGTCCGGCAATGTCCGACTGTCAACTGGCTCCGCGGACCGCGGCAAGCTGAGCGAGCCAGCCACAGCGCCCACGGACGCAGCGTTGTCGCCAGAAATGATCTTCAGGGAGACGCCCTGTTTCGCGAAGTAGTCGAGGGTGGCTTTGGCCTCTGGTCGCACTCGCTGCTCCAGCACGATGAGCGCGGCCGGGGTCACCCGCCCTGGGGCATGCGGATCGTCGACCGGGCCGTCTGCGCGGCCGAGCAGGAGAACGCGCAAGCCACGTCCGGCAATACGTTCAGCTTGGTCGCGTTCGGCACTGCCCTCCTCGAGGAGGACATCGGGGGCGCCGAGTACCCAGTCACCGTGGTTTCCGAAGCTGCCACCGCTCCACTTCCGGGCCGAGGAAAAGGGCGCTACCGCTGTCGGTTCCCAACCGGGTCGTTCCGGATAGTCACGTGCGATCGCGGCGATGCTCGGATTCGGCCGTGTGTCCAGCGCCGCCAACGCGGCGAGGACCTGTTCCGGTGGCGCCTCGAGCTTGCCCAGGGGGCGCACCTCGGAGAGTCGCATCGAGTTTTCGGTGAGTGTGCCCGTTTTGTCCGCACACACCACGTCGACTCGCGCAAGACCTTCGATAGCGGGCAACTCGTTGACAAGGCAACGGCGGCGACCGAGCCGAATCACGCCCACCGCGAACGCAATGGAAGTCATCAACACCAGGCCTTCCGGCACCATCGGAACGAGCGCGGCGACCATTCCGCGCAACGCGTCAGGCAGCGCCAGATCGCCCGAGAGCTGGTTGTAGATCGACAATGCACCCGCAGGCACCAGCAGAAAGGTAATGAATCGCAGGATCCGGTCGATGCCACGTCGGAGTTCGGAGTTGACCAATGTGAACTTGCCGGCCTCTTCGGCCAGCCGAGCGGCGTACGCCTCTTTACCGACTTTGGTGGCACGATAGGCGCCCATACCCGCTACCACATAGCTGCCCGAGAGTACGTGGTCGCCGAGTTGCTTGCCGACAGGGTCCGACTCGCCGGTCAACAACGATTCGTCCACCTCGAGGCCGTCACCGGCAACCACGTTCCCATCGACGACGATCTGATCACCAGGCCCGATCTCGATGACGTCGTCGGCGACAACCTCGTTCGACGCAAGCTCAATGGTGATGCCGTCCCGGCGAACGCTGGGTTTGGCTTGGCCCACGATGGACAGTGCGTCGAGGGTACGTTTCGCCCTCAGCTCCTGGATCATCCCGACAACGCTGTTGGCGATGATCAGCAACCCGAACATGCCGTCGATCAGGTATCCCGTGGAGAGCACGATCGCCAGCAGCATCGCGAAGATCGCGTTGATCCGACTGAACACGTTCGAGCGGACGATGTCCCAGACTCCTCGACTGGCGCGGAGCGGAACGTCATTGGTACGACCTTCGGCAACGCGCTGCGCCACCTCTGCAGCAGACAGTCCCTGCTCCAGCCGCGGAGTCGTCGTTCGCTCGTCGCCCGGCATGTACTTGAACGTATCGGCTCCTAGGGGGTCCGGCAGGTCAGCCTCGGTTCGAGCGGCTGTTCACCTGCCGCGGCACCCACAAAACCAAACGCGGTCGACTCCCCTGAGGGAACAACAGCATTCCAGTCGGCGCCCGACACTGTCACGTGCTGGCCGCTTCGAGCCAGCACACCGTTCCACACGTCGTCGATGGTGTAGCCCTCAGGCAATCGCCAGGTGACGGACCAGCCAACGAGTCGACGCCCTCGCTCACCACCCACGGTGACTTCCGCTTGATAGCCACCGGGCCAGGTATTGGTCACGCGGTAGGAGGCGGTGCACCCGTGGTCGCTCACAGTCGTGGTAACAGTCGCAGAGTTGGGCGGGCTCGCCGCCTCCGGGACGGCGCCGGAGCCTGCCAGCGACATCCCGATCACGACACCGACGGCGACGAGGCAAACCCCAGCGCTTGCCGCTACCGCGGCACCCTTTCGCGGACGGCGTGCGGGAAGTACCAGCGTGCGAGGACCGGGTGGCGGCAGTACGGGAGTGCGACCCTCGACAAGGGCCACAAAAGCTTCGTGCACCTGACGCATCGAAGGTCGCTCTGCGGGGTCGTTTCGCAACATGGCCGAGACGACGTCGGCGACCGGTCCCGTCGTCTCCGGTGGAGTGATCCGGCCACGTGCTACACGAGCCAGCAGCGCGATGGTTGCGTCGGTTTCCCCGAACGGCGAATGTCCCTCCAGCGCGGCATACATTGTCGCTCCGAGGGAGAAGACGTCGGAAGCGACGGTCGCATGAGATCCACGCGCGACTTCTGGCGCGAGAAAGGCAGGCGTACCCACAATCGTGCCTGCGTCGGTAACCGTCGCTTCGCCGGTCGCCCGAGAGACGCCGAAATCGACGATCTTGGCTGTGTCTTCCGCAGTGATCAGGATGTTGCCCGGTTTGACGTCTCGGTGGACGATCCCTTCCTCGTGCGCGGCAGCGAGCGCGCCCGCGATCTGCTTGGCGATCAGGGCGACACTCGAGGCAGGCAACCGGCCTTGTTCAGCCAGTACCGCGGCCAGGCTCCGGGACGACAGGAATTCCATGACCAAACAGGGCTTCCCGTCGTGTCGCACGACGTCGTACACGGTGACGGCATGGGGATGCCGCAACCGCGCCGCGACACGTGCTTCGCGGGTGGCTCGCTGGACGGCCTGCTCGGTCAGCGCTTCCTCGGAGCCTGGGTGCAGCGACATTTGCTTGATTGCCACGGCCCGGCCCAGTTGCTCGTCGGTCGCGCGCCAGACGATTCCCATGCCACCCTGGCCAATGCGAGCTTGGAGGCGGTAGCGCCCGGCGATCAGTACGCCCTCGTCAGTCACGGAGCACACCTCCGGTTGCCGTTGGCTGGGCAGACAGCGCTATGTTCCCGGGCAGCCTTCGTGACTCGCAGAACTCCTGCGGCCACTGTCACAACGCCTTGAGATGCTGCCGGGTGACCGGACCGAGGAACTCGCGCAGGACGGCGGTGAGGTCGGCCCGTGCCTTCCGCTGTTGTGCGACCAGACCGGCCGCCAGTTCTCCCATCGCGAGCAGTGTCGCGGCGGGTGGGCGGGGATCGACGGCTTGCAGTTGCTCCGCATACGTGTGCAATGCGGCGCTTTGCACCTCGCCGTCCTGGAAGTCGCCGAGTACGTCCTGCAGCCGTTTGAGGTCCCGCAAGGCTGCTCGATGCGCGCGTGCGTCGCAGACCGGCCGGGCGACCTCGAGCAGATAGCGCAGTTCCTTGCAGCGCTTGCGCAGATCGTGCACGCGTGCGCTCGGCGACTCGGGGGTGATGGTGGCCGCCCTGCGCACGACCCGTTTGACTGCGCGACGCAGTCGCTTCTCGGCGAGTTCTCTGGCCGAACCGAAGGAAGTACTGCCCGCCGTGCCGCAATTCTGGAGCACGGCGTCCAGTTCGCGCCACCAACCGTCGAGCAGCCCGCTGAACCGCTGTGACCGCAACCCGTCCACCAGTTCGTCGCGAGCGCGGTCCCGCTGCGCACAGAGGTGTTCGGTGAAGGGGCGCAGATCCGCGGCTTCGCAGGCGAGGAGGGTGTTGGCGAGATCCTCCATGCGCAGCAGGAACACGTCGAGGTCGCGGGTGGGTGTGGTGAGGTCGCCCAGCCACGCGAACTCGGCGGCATACCGCCGCGCCAGTTCGGCGGGCAGCACGTCGCCCGCCAGTTTGAGCAGCGAGCGGGTGCGTCGTACCGCGACCCGCAGTTCGTGCAGGAACTCGGTGTCCACATCGTCCACAACGCCGCCGAGGGTGTCGGCGATGGTGTCGGCGAAGCCGAGCAGTGCGGTGGCGACGGCGGCGACGGCGGGCGTGTCCCGGGTGATCGGCGGCCTGCCGTTCCCGGCTTGCCGCAGGGCGCCTGTCGCGGTCAACAACTCGGTGTAGGCCTGCGCCGGCGCGGAGGAAGCCGATCGGATCTGGGGTTGAGCACGAAGCCTCTTGGCAAGGCGCTCGCCTGCCTTGCGGCAGCCCGGTTGCGGATACAGGGTGATCCGCACCAGCGGTTCGGCCGCGGCGGGTTCGGTGACGGTGGTCTCGATCCACTCGAACTTGGCGACGAGGTCGCCCCGACTGTCGCGGACCGCCACCTCGCGTGTGACCGTGCGGGCGGTGAGCGTCGGCAGCACCGCGCGGATACCGACCACCGGACCGAGTTCGTCCCGCACGAGCCCGCCGGGGAGTTGTTCGAGCCGAGCGGGAAACCGCGGCAACTCCTTCAGGCGCACGGTGTGAGTGTCGCCGCGACCGGTCAGCACGAGTTCCCCGGCGGCACCGGCACGTTCGTGGGTGAGCACGAGATTCTTCCTGCGCAACCTGTGGTCCGCGGTGTCGAGGTAGGTGACCGTTCGCACGCGACGCGGACCTGGATGCAACTCGTACCGGGAGCCGGCCGCAGTCGCCAGACTGCGGAGCACGGCCGTCGAATCTCCTCGCGTGGGGCGCCCTGTCCAGGTGAGGGCCGACGATCGCGCGGACTCAGGCACGGCTACGGATCCTGCTTCGGTCGCAAGCTGCTACCCCCACCACTATAGTCGCCGTCACACCACCTCGAATTCCATTCATGTTCCCGGTTTCCGCCTGATCACGCCACCATGTGCGGAACCCCGCGCGATCACGCTGCGCGACCGTGATGCTGCCGTGTGCGCGATCGTGGTCCCGTGGCGGAATCCCTGTCCGGCCCGGTGGTGAATCGGCTGCTGGACCGTATGTGACCAATCGGGTCGAATGCGGCGAACCTGGATCCGCCAGGGACGGCTCCGAAGCCGAACTCGGTGGAGTTTGCGCTGTTCAGAGGGTTTCGCGGAGGGATTGTTCGCGCGGGTTCCCGGATCCGGAAAGCGTGCCTATCATCGTTAGATGCGCCTTTGCGGAGAGGTCGACAGCGCCCGGAGCCTGGGCCTGCACGACCACGTGTGCTGGGTGTACGACGATCCCGGCGAGTTCCATTGGCGCGCCCTGGAATTCCTGTCCGACGGCCTCGCGCAGGGGCAACGTGTCCGGTATCTCACACACGGTGACGGCGACGAGTTGTTGCATGTCCTCGAGTCCGCGCCACGGTTGGCATCGGCGCTGCGTTCCGGCGCCGCGCAGGTCCATCAGCTCGCGGAGGGTGACACTGCCGCTTCGACGGCGCAGTTGCGCACCCTCGCGGCCGCCACGCACGAGGCGCTGGCCGAGGGCTACACGGGGTTCCGGGTGGCCGCGGAGGCGACCGGGTCGGTGTGCAAGCTGGAGCAGCCGTCCGAGTACGCCCGCTACGAGCACCTCGTGGACCGATACACCACGCGGGAGCCGTTCGCGGCGTTGTGTGCCTACGACCGCAGGGCGATCGGCACGGATCTGGCCGCCCAGTTCGCGTGCCTGCATCCTGCGGGTAACGCCGACATCACACCGTTTAGGCTGCACGCCTGCCGTGATGCCGACATAGCGCTCAGCGGCGAGTTGGACCTTTCCTGCCAGGACCTGCTCTGCCGAGCTCTCGAGCGGGTTGATCCGCATCCGCAAGGCGGCGAACTCGTGATCGATGCGAAGGGGCTCACCTTCGTCGACCACAGGAGCTTGTTCCGGCTCGCCGAGTTCGCGCAACGAAGAGGCGCGACCGTCGCGCTGCGCACCAACCAGAGCGCTCCCGCGCGGCTCGTCGAGATTCTCGACGTCCCCGCGGTGCGCGTGGAGTGGGTTGAATGAGATCGGGTATCGCCGAAAACCACGAGGGTTACCTGCACGAAGCCGCCTACTACGGCTCCGACGAGGAGTTCCTTTCCATCACCGTCCCGTTCGTCGAGGAAGGCCTTCGGGCTGGGGAGCCGACACTGGTCACGCTTGGTGAGAACGGGACGCGACTGCTGAAGGACGCCTTCGGTTCCCCGTCGGGACTGGCGTTTCGCCCTGGTGGCGACAGCTATACGCGTCCGGCCAGCGCCATCAAGGAGTTCCACGAGTTGGTCCGAAGCCACGTCTTCGCGGGGGCGGAGCAGGTGAGGGTCGTCGGGGAGGTTCCGCATTCCGGCACCGGTGTGGTGTGGGATCCGTGGGCCCGTTACGAGGCTGCCGTCAACCATGCGCTCGGTGGCTTTCCACTGTGGGGCGTGTGCATGTACGACACCAGGGTCACTCCCGTCGAGGTACTGGCCGATGTGGAACGCACCCATCCGATGCTGGCGACCCCGGGCGGTGGGCACGTCACCAACGCCGGCTATGTCGACCCGGCCACGTTCCTTTCCGACTACGAGCCCCGCTACACCGACCCGCTCGAGCGGTCGGCGCCCGCCGTGGAGCTGCTGTCACCGACGCCGGAGGCCGCCAGGAAGGCGACCGCGGCCGTCGGCAGGGACAGCGGCCTCGCCTCCGAGGAGGTTGAGGGTTTGGTGATGGCGGTGAGCGAGTTGGTCACCAACGGGATCCGGCACGGTGAGCCACCGGTGGAGTTTCGGCTGTGGTCGACGCGTGGTCGCCTGGTGGCCATCGTGTCCGATCGGGGCGACGGGCCGAAGGACCCGTTTGTGGGGCTGGTACCCGCGCGGCAGAACCCCGCGGAGGGTGGCCTCGGTCTGTGGATCGCCCATCAGGTGTGCCAGCAGGTGACCATGCATCGCACGGACAGCGGCTTCACCGTCCGTCTTGTCGCTGGTGCGCGGGTAGCTCAGCCCTCGCCTCAGCCGCCTGCGTGTCGGCACTGAACGCACCTCGCCTGCCCTGGGGCAGCGGCTCCTTGGTGGTGGTGTCGCTGGCTGTCTGCCGTTCGGACTCGGAGTTGATCTCGGCGCCGAGCAGTACGACGTAGCTGCTGAGGTACAGCCACAGCATCAGCACGATCACACCGGCCAGCGCGCCATATGTTTCGTTGTAGCTGCCGAAGAAGTTGACGTACAGGCTGAACAGGACGCTGCCGAGAATCCACAACACGGTGGCAGCGACCGCGCCGGGGCTCACCCACCGCCAGCGGGCGGGACTGCGGTCGGGCGCGATGCGATAGAGCAACGCGAGCGCGACGGTGAACAGCGCGATGAGCAGGAGCCACCGGACGACCTCTCCGATGACGCGGCCCGCGGTGCCGAGCCCGACGGCGTCGAAGACGATCGGAACGGCGGCCACCAGTGCAAGGGTGAGCAGAGCGAACACGATCACCAGGAAGGTGAGCACCAGCGCGACGGAACGCAGCTTGACGAATCCTCGGCTTTCGTCCTCGCTGTAGGCGAGGTTGATCGCGGTCATCAGGTTGCTCACGCCGCTGGAGGTGCTCCACAGCGCCGCGAGCAGCGCGATGACGAGCCCTACGGTGAGCGCGGCCGCGCCCGCCCCGGTGGCGGCCGTCAACTGGTCGGAGATGACCTGCCCTGCGGACGACGGAAGCGCGGAGGTCAGGCGTTGGGCTTGCGAGGCCACCTGCGAGGGGTCCGCGACGAGGCCGTAGATCGTGAGTGCCGCGATCAGCGCGGGAAAGATGGCCAGGAAGCCGAAGAACGCCACACCCGCGGCCAGGATGGAGACGTTGTCGGCCTTGGCCGACTTCGCGCCGCGGCGCACCACCTGCCACCAGCCCCGTGGTGGGATGTCGCCGGGACGGCGTGCGTGCTCGCCGCGCTTGCCGCCACCTGCCCTGTCACCTGAGTTCATGTGACGGGGATTCCCCGCCCGGGCCCAGGCCACACGAGCCGGGTGGCTGCCTTCCTAGCGTCCGCCCTCCGGTGAGGAGCTTCGCACCAGCCATTCCGCCGCGTCCCTCAGCTTGATATTCGCGTGCTGCGAGGCCTCGACCAGCATCTCGAAGGCCCGGTCGGGCCCGACGCGATGGCGTTCCATCAGGATGCCCTTGGCCATGCCGATCACGTCCCGTGTCTTGAGCGCGACCTGCAGTTGCGCCAGCCCTCTCGAACCTGCCAACGCCACGGCGGCGTGCGCGGCGAACAGTTCGCCGATGCGTTCGGCTTCCTCGTCGAAGGCGTCCCGCCGCCAGGAGTAGAGATTCAGCGCCCCGATGACGGCTTTGCTGGTGAACAGTCGAAACCCCAGCATCGAGACCACCCCGGCGTCGGCTGCCTGTTTGCCGAAACGTGGCCACCTCGGGTCCGCGCCGATGTCGCCCGTGCGGTAGACCGGGTGTTCGTAGATGGCGTCCACGCAGGGACCTTCGCGAAGCTGGTGCTGCAACTGGTCGAGTCTGGTGACGAGTTCGCTCGACGGCCCCACCGATCGCATCTGGGAGTTCTCGAGTAACGACACACCCGCCTCGTCCGCGCCCGGCACGGTCGCCGCGGCGGCCACCACGATGTGCTCGACGGTGCGGTCCACATCGAGTTCCGGTTCCAGGGTCCGAGCGATCTTGCTCAACACTGAGGTCAGGTCGGCAACGGGCTCGGCCGGGCCGGCCGCCGGAATGGACTCATGGGTCACGTTTCAAGCATCGCATACCTTCGCGCATTCTCTCCTGCGAAGATCATCTACGGCTCACGCGCTGGTCACTGCGTTACCTGTTGGGCGAGCTTCTTGTCCAGCCGCACACGCACCAGTGCAGCCGAGAAGCGGGCCAGGTCGTCGCCCCTGACCAGTTTCGCCAACTCGTCGACATCGGTGGGCAGGCTGATGCGCTGCGCGCCCTCCCTGGCCTTGCGGTCGAGGTAGGGGCGAAGCTCCGGCCACACCTGCTGCGCCTCGCGGCAGAAGATGTCGGCACCGACCGGTCCCAGCCTGGGCACCTCGCGCAGCAGGCCACGCAATTCACCGACCTCACCACCTGCCCGGTCACGCAGCTTTCGCAGGTCACCGCCGTAGCTGTCCAGCAGCAGGCGCGCTCCCTCGCCGAGTGCGGTGGCCGTGCTCTCGTCGTACCGGACGTAGCGTCCCCTGCCGAGTGCGTCGACACGGTCCTGCCAGGAGGCGTCCAGCATCTTGCGCGGTGTACCGAACCCGGCTTCGAACAGTTCCCTGGCCGCGGCGACCGCGATGTCGGCCTTGATCCGGGTCGAAAGCAACACCGACAGCACGAGCAGGCGGTACAGCATCGCCGGGCTGTCGCTGAGCCGGATCCCGGCTTCGTCCGCGTAGGTCCTGGCTGCCACTTCCAGCAGGCGGCGGGTGACGCGCTGGGGGTCCTTCATCTCCGATCACGTACCCGTGCCCACCGCTGACGACACCGATAACGGACGTCGGCAGCCTCTCCTCAAGGTGACCGCGAACACATAAGCTGACGTTCTGTAGGAATCGAGGAGGGCAGTGTTGAGCACCCAACCATCCGTCGTCGCCGAGGTCGACAGCCTCACCGTGCCGAAGTTGCTGCGGCGCAACGCCACCGAGTACGAGTCCCTGCCCGCGGTGACGTCACTGGACGCCGAAGGCAGGCCGACCCTGACCTGGGGGCGGCTGCGTGAGGAGATCGCGGCGTTCGCCCGTGGCCTTGACGACCTCGGCCTTCGGGGTGGCCAGCGGATGATCATCATGGGGCCCAGCAGTCCCGAGCACCTGATCGCCGACCTGGCCGCCACGAACTTGGCGGCCATCCCGTGCACCGCGTACTCCACGCTGAGCAGCGAGCAGATCTCCTTCGTCGTCAACCACAGCGCGGCCCCCGTCGCGGTGGTGGCCGGTGAGGAGGAACTGCGGCGCTGGCTGCCTGTGCTCGACGAGTTGCCGAACCTTGAGCACGTGGTTGTGATGGACGCCGAGGCATTGCCAAGCGGTGACGAGCGGTTCGTCTCCTTCGCACAGGTGTCCGAACGCGGAGCGGCACTGCACGCCGAGCAGCCTGATGTCTTCGAGCGGGCTACCGACGAGGTGAAACCGGACGACCCGCTTTCGATGATCTACACCTCCGGTACCACCGGCGTGCCCAAGGGCGTGGTGCTGTCCCACCGAAACGCCATCCACGAGGCTGTCGCGGTACACAAGCTGCACGGCAGCCCCATGCACATGACCAACATCTCCTACCTCCCGCTCGCGCACATCGCCGAACGGGAGCTGTCCATCTACATGCCGCTGGTGCACGCCGGACACGTGCACACGCTCGCCGACGCGAAGAACATCGTGGGTGCGCTGGGCCAGGTGCGGCCGCAGGGCTTCTTCGGCGTGCCGCGGGTATGGGAGAAGATGGCGGCCGGGCTGAAGAACATGCTGGCGGGCGTGCCCGAGGAAAAGCGGACCGCCCTGCTACAAGCCAACGAATTGCTGCAGGAAGGCTATCGGCTGCGCAGCGCGGGCAAGCAGGTTCCCGCCGAATTGGCCGAGCGTATCGCCGAGACCGACCGCACGGTGCTGGCTCCTGTGCGGCAGCTGCTCGGTCTCGACAACCTCGTCCTGGCCTCCAGCGGCGCGGCGGCGCTGCCGACGGAGGTGCAGTACTTCATCGCGGGCCTCGGGGTGGAGATCCAGGAGGTGTGGGGCCTGTCGGAGACCACGGGCGCCGCCACGTCGAACACGGCAGGCGCATTCAAGGCGGGCACGGTGGGCCGTCCGATCGCCGACGTGGAGGTGAAGGTCGCCGAGGACGGTGAGCTGCACGTGCGGGGCCCGATCGTGTTCCTCGGTTACCTGCAGGAAGACGGCTCGATCGCGCCCGCGACCGATGCCGACGGCTGGTTCGCCACCGGTGACATCGGCACGATCGACGAGGACGGGTTCGTCACGATCACCGACAGGAAGAAGGAACTCATCATCACCGCGGGCGGCAAGAACATCGCACCCACCAGGATCGAGAGCCTGCTCAAGGAGCACCCGCTCATCGGGCAGGCGGTCGCCATCGGCGACGACCGGCCGTACGTGACGGCGTTGATCGTGCTGGACGACGAGATCGCGCCCGCGTGGGCCGCGGCCAACGGCGTCGAGGCTGCCGACATCGGCGAGCTCGCAGGCCGGCCCGAGATCAAGGCCGAGATCGACCGTGCCGTCGAGGCGGCGAACGAGCGACTGGCCAGGGCCGAGCAGGTGAAGCGCTACCAGCTGCTTTCGAAGGCGTGGAGCCCGGAGAGCGGGGAGCTGACACCGACGCTGAAGCTGAAGCGGCGCGTCATCAGCCAGCGCTACGGCTCCGACATCGCCGCGTTGTACGCGGACTGAGACTGAGCCGAAAGCCGTCACGCCGCCGACGTCAGGCGCTGCGCAGCGGCGGCGGCGTGAACTCGCCGTGGGTCCACTTGCGCAGCCTCGGTGGCACCCGCTTCTCCATGCCGTACGGCTCCAGTTGCGCGCCGAAGACCTCGTCGAACGCGCGTTGCACACTTTCGGAGTCCCACACCTGTCGTTCCAGGATCGGCGCCTTGAAGTACGGCTGTCCGACAATGTGCAGCTGCGGGCCGTTGCACCGGATCAGTTGCCCTGTGATGCCGGCGGAGCCGTCGCCGAGCAGGAACAGCACCAGTGGCGCCACCCGCGCGGGAGTCCGATCGGGTGGGCAGTTGCGCAGCGAGCGCTCTGACTTCCACACCATCCTGGTGTGGGCGAGTGGACAGACCGCATTGACGCGAATGCCGACCTCCTCCATGTCGAGCGCCCAGGAGTAGGTCAGTGAGGCGACCGCACCCTTGCTCGCCGCGTAGGTGCCGAGCTTGCGCTGACCCAGCGATGCCCCCGAGGAGATGTTGACGATCGAGCCTCCCCCTCCTCGCTCGACCATCGCCTCGGCGGCGGCCATGCCCGGGTAGATGACGCCGAGCACGTTGGTTTCCACCAGCTTCCGCACCCGCACGGGGTCTTCCTGCCAGGGCAGCGCCTCGTAGTTCAGCCCGGCGTTGTTGACCAGGCCGTCGATGGTCCCGAACTCGGACACACAGGTTTCGATGACGGCCCTGGCCTGGGCGTGGTCGGCGACGTCGTGTCCGCTGGCCACCGCACGCCCGCCGTGTTCGGTGATGTTCGCGGCGGTGCGATCCGCCAGGTCGGCGTCCACATCGTTGACGACCACCGAGGCGCCCGCCTGCGCGGCGTGCATGGCGAACGCCTCGCCCAGCCCCCTGCCCGCGCCCGTCACCACCACGGCCTTGCCGTCGAGCAACTTGTCCATCGGCTTCCGTTCTCCCACCAGCACGGCTCACTCTCGGTCCACCCCTTGCGGCTGGCCTCACTGTCAGTCTTGGCCTCCTGGGTGGCTTGTGCCCTCGGTGCGCGCCGAGCGGCCGCTGCACTGCGCCGAACGAGTGAGCAGTGATCGGCTCCGGGAAACGGCGGGGTGGTCGTCACCGCATGACCCGGTTGACCGGTTCCCACGTTGCGGCAAGGGGCCACCGGGTGGTGTTGGCCCGATCCGACTACTCGGTGTTCGAGCACGGATCACGGTGGGCACCCTCTTCGTCGGTGATCGCTTCCGGTCGCCGAGCGGACGCGAAGTGTCACGGGGAGGTGTGCCACCGCTGCGATGAGCGTGAGGCGGCGCCGCCCACCGCGGTCGGGTGGGCGCTGAGCGCGTGCAGCCGTCGGCTCGGCCGACGGACTGCCGGGCGAACGTAGCGACGAATCAGAAGTCGCGGCCGGTCACCGGGTACACCTCCTCGAGCCGTGCGATGACGATGAAGACAGTGCGTATCCAATATGGCAGAAAGCGCTCGAAAGGCAGAGTCGGCGGCAGGCGGCCGAGTGGTTCGCCGATCGCTGCCCCGCGAGGGCTGTCGCCACTCGCGCCTCGGCGGCCCCGGCCGGTCGTGGCTGACTCACCCCCCTTGTTCTAGAGCAGAAGCCGACAACAGACAAGGCAGGACCGGCCGGGAGGTTGCGTCGTGACCGCCAGGCAGGCTCCGGCGAACACGGTGCCTCGTCGCGCGCTACGGCCGAGGCAGTGGGCGCTGTGGCAACGGCCGAAACGCTTCGTCGCCTACCTGATCGTGCTGGAGCTGGCGGCGATCCCCGGATTCGTGGCCGCGTTCGCGCTGGCCGCGACGCCGACGGCAGAGGACTGGCTCGGGTTCGCGATCCTGCTCGTGGGTGCCAGCATCCATATCCAGCTCACCCAGCGGCAGGAGGAACGCAGGCGCAACCGCACGAGAACCGTCCTCATCGACCTGATCGCGGTCTGGGTTTTCCCCGCCGTCCTGGTGCTTCCCGCGACGCTGGCGGTGCTGCTCGTCGCGCTCATCCGCCTGCAGCGCTGGTTCACCGCTCGGCGGCCGGTGCACAACTTCGTGTTCTCGTCGATCTCGCATGCTCTGGCCGCCGCGCTCGCCGACCTGACCTACGTCTCGTTGGGGCCCGTCGACTGGCACACCGTGACGGCACTCGGCTCGCTGCGTGAGTTCGGGCTGGTCCTGGTCGCGGCGGCCGTCTACGAGGGTGTGCAGGTGCTATACGTCGGCGGTGTGCTCGCGCTGAGCATGCGACGGCCCACCGTGCGAGGTGTGCTGGGCAGCAAGGCCGACAACACGCTGGAGGCCATCACGACCGGGTTGGGGGTGGTGACGGCGGCCGTGCTCGTCACCCTGCCGCCCGCGGTGGCGATCATGGCCGTGGTGACGGTCGTCTTCAACCGACTGGCCGAGTTGGAGCAGTTGCAGGACGACGTGGTGACCGACCCCAAGACCGGCCTTCTCAACATGCGCGGCTGGTCGGAGGCAGCGCAGCGCGCGCTGAACCGGGTGTGGCGTGCGGGTGGCGGCCTGGCGGTGTTGATGATCGACCTGGATCACTTCAAGTGGATCAACGACACCTACGGGCATCCGGCGGGTGACGACGCCATCGCGGCGGTGGCCGACGCGTTGCGACGGGTGACGAGGCCGTCCGACATCGTCGGCCGGTTCGGTGGTGAGGAGTTCCTCGTGCTGCTGCCGGATGTGGACGGCGCCGCCGCGCGGGCCGCCGCCGAACGAATCCGAGGCACGGTTTCGGATCTGCGCATCGCCACGACCGACAAGCGGGGCAGGCAGGCGCTGATCGTCGGCCGTACCGCCTCGCTGGGAGTCGCGGTGTTCCCCGAGCATGCCCGCACCCTGGACGGGCTGCTGCAGTCGGCCGACGCCGCCGTTTACGAGGCGAAGGAGGGGGGCCGCGACCAGGTGCGGATGGCAGGGCACCGCTCAGGGTGAGAGCCAGGGGGAACCCGGATGTGGCCACCGAGCGGACACTGACACCCTGTTGGCATGCCGGAGCAAGGAGAGGAGAGCCCGCACGCGTCCAGACGTCGCCACGGCGTGGTCGGCACCACGGCGTGGCTGGTACTCCTCGTTCTGGCGGTGACGAGCTTCGGGTTCGTCGCCTCACGTGCCGAGGCCGTTCCCAGGCACGGCCCGCTGCGGCAGGACACCGCGGCCGCCGCGCGAGCCATCGACGCGCTGCTGGCTCCCGGGTCGTCCGCCGAAGCGCTCACCCTGCTGCCGCCGGATTTCACCGAGGTCACCGGGGTGGTTCCCGGTTCGTCGGGGGCCCGTGACGGTTCGATACGCGCGGTGCACGTCGACGGCGGCTGCTCGACGCCGTGGGGGGACGACAACACCAGGTGGGACTTCGCTACGGCGTGCCGCTCCCACGACCTCGGTTACGACCTGCTGCGCTATGCGGAGAAGAAGGGCCAGCCGCTGGGCCCGCAGGTGCGCAGGGCGTTGGACGACCGGCTGTCCGCCGACATGCACGCCACCTGCCGCACCAACCCGCAGGACTCGCGCCAGTTGTGCGAGGCGGTGGCCGCTGTGTACTCGGCGGGCCTGGTGGTCAACTCCTGGCACCAGCGGTGGGGCCCTCCCGTCGGTGAACCGATCCTGCCGCTGCTGGCGGGGGTGGCCGCGATCGGGATGTTGCTGTCGTTTCGGCTGCGGGGCTGGCTGCTGGCAAGGCGGCACCGGCCGAAGCATCGGGCGACGGCCCGCGTGCCGAGGACGCCCGTGCCCGGCAGGCGCTGGACGTTGCTGGGTGTGGGCAGTATCGGTGTGCTGATGTCCGGAGAGTCGGCAGTGGCGCTGGCGGGCTGGGTAGGCGTCGGGCAGGGCTGGTTGTGGCCGCTGACCTGGGTGGCGCAGTTGTCGTTCCTGTTCTTCTTCGCGGGTGGCCACGCGAACGCGCGGTGCTGGCTGGCCGTGGAGGAATCCGGCGGCGGTTACCGCGAGTACCTCGCACACCGGGCGAGTTGGCTGCTGCGTCTTACTCTGGTGTTCGCAGTGGTGGCGTTCCTGGTGCCGATCGCGCTGGAACTGCTGCGGATCCCGGAAGGCACGACCGCGGTCGTGATGCGGATCGCCCTGCATCCGCTGTGGCTGCTGGGGCTGTACGTGCTCACCGTGGTGGCCACCCCGGTGATGTTCGCGCTGTATCGCAGGGCTCCGCTGGCCGTACCACTTGCGCTGGCGGCGGTGCTCGCGTTGGCGGAGTGGTCGGCCACCGGGCTGGGGCTGACCCCGCTGCGTGACCTCGCCGCGCTGGCATTGGCACTGCTGGGCCAGCAACTGGCCTTCGCTCATCACGAAGGGCACAGCCCACCTCGGTGGGTGATGGGTGCGGTGGCGGTGGTGGGCGCCGGCGCGCTCGCGGCCGGAGCCGTGAGCGGAGTGGTTCCGCTCACCATGCTGGGCACCCCTGGTGCCGCGCCCGCGCTGTCCGGGCCAGCGCTGCCCGTGTTGCTGCTGGGTGCGGTGCAACTCGGCGTGCTGGGGCTGGTGCGAAGGCCGCTGTCCGGCCTGGCCGCGCGACCGTGGACGCTGCGGCTGGCCGGGTTCGCCGCGAGGGCGCCGATGAGCCTGTACCTGCTGTTCCTGTCGGCGATGTTGTTGCTGGTCGCCGCGGTGTATCTGCCGGGACGCCTCGGTACGGATCTGGCTTGGATGCTGCGGCCGAGACCGTTGCTGGCGCTCGCGCTGCTGGCCGGCCCAGCGGCGTTGGTGTTCCTCTGGTTCGAGCGGCACCTCGGGCACCGCCCACCCCCGCTGCCCACGTGGCGGCCCGTGCCGGAGGGCCTGGACCGGTTCCTGGCGCGCGCGGCGACGGCCGCGGGCATCGGTTACTCGACCGCCGGGGTGTTCGGGTTCGCGTTGACGAGCTTCGGCGACACCGAGATAACCGTGGTTCCCGGCCTGCTGCTTGACCCGGTGCAGAGCCTGGTACACCTGCTGCTGGGCATGTCGTTGCTGCACAGCGTGCGCACGGGGGCCAGTTCGGCTCCTGGCACCTGGCTGCTGACGGCGCTGGCTTGCGTGCCGCCACTGCTGTTCGCTTCGACCGCCCCTGACGTGGACGCGATCGGCGTCGCCGTGCCCGTCGCCACCGGTGCACTCGCGCTGGCGGCGGCGGTACTGACCGGCGTGTTCTCGCCGAGCCGCACCGCGCGGCCGTGAGTGAAGCGCCCACGAAGGTGGTACCAGCCAGGTACGACGCCACCGTGTGACACGCTACGGCAACCTGTGCCGTCCGCAGCGCGTCCAACTGGCGGACAGTCGTCGAGAGAGGAGCGGTTGGCGTGGACTACCCGCCGCGATATCCCCCGCGAGGCGGCCGCCCCGCGAGGTCGTGGCAGGAGCGGGAAGGCGGATACCCACCCGCCGGTCGACCCGGACGTCCCGGCCAGGACCGTGTCCCGAGCGGACGACCACCCGCCAACCGGCGGCCTCCCGCGCCGACGGGCGCCCAACGGACCCAACGCCCTCCGGCTCGACCTGGCCGCACACCGGCCCCGCCCGCGCCGAAACGCCGGCCACGGCGAGGCGCCAAGATCGCCCTGGCTCTGGTGTCGGCGCTGGTCATGACGTTGACCGGCTACGCGTGGGCCGCGATGCAGGGCTTGGTCAACGGCCTGACGATGGCTGACGTGATCGGCGAGGACGGCGGCGGGGAACTACCCGCCGACGGCTCGCGCGACATCCTGCTCGTCGGCATGGACAGCCGCACCGACGCGCAGGGCAACCCGTTGCCCGAGGAGATGCTGGCCAAGCTCCGCGCAGGCGTGGCAGACGGCGAGCTCAACACCGACACGCTGATCCTGGTGCACGTCCCCAACGACGGCAGCAAGGCGGTCGCGATCTCGTTCCCGCGCGATTCCTACGTCTCCATACCCGGCCACGGCAGGCACAAGATCAACTCCGCGTACGCCCGCGGGAAGCTCGCCGCACGCGAGCAGCTGCGGGAGGAGGGTGTCAGCGACGAGCGGGACCTGGAGGTTCGCGCCAACCAGGAGGGCGCGAAGACGCTCATCAAGACCGTCGAGAACATCTCGGGTGTCACCGTCGACAACTACGCCTCGATCAACCTGCTCGGCTTCTACGACATCACCAAGGCCATCGGCGGGGTCGAGGTGTGTCTCAACGAACCGGTCGACGACCCCTACTCGGGTGCGAAGTTCGACGCGGGCAGGCAGACCATCGCGGGAGTTCAGGCACTGGCATTCGTCCGGCAGCGTCACGGCCTGCTTCGTGGCGACCTCGACCGGGTGGTGCGCCAGCAGGTGTTCATGGCGGGACTGGCCCGCAAGGTGCTTTCCGCTGGCACCCTCGCCGATCCGGGCAAGCTGAGCGACCTGGCCGATGCGATCAAGAAGTCGGTGGTGGTGAACCAGGGATGGGACATCCTGGCGTTCGCTCAGCAACTGAAGGGGCTCACCGGCGGGCAGATCCAGTTCCGCACGGTGCCGGTCGAGAACCCCGAGTACCAGACCAGCACCGACGGGATGGCGGTGAAGCTGGACTCCGCCGAGGTCAAGCGGTTCATCCAGGGACTCTCCGGGAAGAAGCGGCCCAGTGGCGACGCAGGGTCCTCCCCCGCACCGGATCCCGCCGACATCACGGTGGACGTCTACAACGCATCGGGTATCGACGGGTTGGCGGGTACCGTGTCCGGCTCGCTGGTCGAGCAGGGCTACCTGCAGGGCGAGGTCGCCAACGCCGCGCCCAGGGACACGAGTGTGATCCAGGTCGCGAACGGAGAGCGGTCGGCGGGTGAGTCCGTGGCCGACGCGCTCGGCGGCGACATCGAGGTGGAGGAGAGCGCCGACGCGCAGTCCGGGCACGTCCAGGTACTGTTGGCGCCGGACTATTCCGCGGGCGGTGGCTCGTCCCCCGGCGGGCCCGCCGGGAGCGGCACGGCCGCGGCGCTGCGTCAGCCGTCGACCGAGCCGACCGACCCCCCGATCAAGGCCGACGGCGTCACCTGCGTCAACTGACCCGCGAGTCCCCCACTCCCGCCCGCGAGTCCCCCGCTCTCGCCCGCGAGTTCCCCGCTGTGGGCAGCGAGTTGCCCGTTTCGAGGCCTTCGTGCCCGCCGGGTTAGCCCATTCGGGTTGGATCATGCCCGTTGGTCGAAAATTCCACCGCAAGGTGCGTAAGGCAAGTGGCGTTTGCGCATTCATTCCTTGTGGAACTTGTCGACGACGTACACGACGTGACGGTGCTGCCGACTCAGCAGTGGGCCAGCCAACGCGACGCGGGCAGGGGAACTGGAGTGCACATCGACGCGGACGCCTACCAGCGGGTGTTGGGCGAGGAGCTGCGCAAGCTCCGCAAGAAACGCGGATGGACGCGCAAAGAGCTCAACGACCGGCTGCAGAGCGACATCTCGCTGCAGACGCTGGCGACCTACGAGTTGGGTACCCGGCAGTGCTCGGTTGTGCGGCTGGTGGAGATCTGCCTGGCGCTCGACGAACCTCCACACGAACTGCTCGGCCGGGTCCACCGGCGGGTCTTCTCCGACGAGCCCGGCAAGCTGCGGATCAACCTCGCCACCGTCGCCGCCGACGACCAGGCCGAACTCGGCCCACTTCGCCGCTGGGCGCAGGGCAGGCTCGCGCTGTCCGATACACCGGATGTCCACCTCGACCGCACCGCGTTGGACCGGATGGCCGAGCTCTGCGGCCTGGAGACCCAGGAGCTGGTCAAGCGGTTGCAGGAACTGTCGGCCGCTCCTCGCTGACCGACCGCAGCAGTTGGTAGTCGCTGGGGTCGAGCTTTCGGGTCCGTAGCCAGTAGCGCCAGGTGAACCCGGGCCAGATGGTCCGGTTCACCCCCTGCGCGTCGAGGTACCAGCTCTTGCATCCACCCTGGGTCCAGATCCCCTCGGTGAGCTTGCGCTGCACCTCGTTGTTGAACCGCTGCTGTGCCCGCGGCCGCACGTCGATGGCGTCGGCCCCACTGCTCTCGACGTAGCGGATCGCCTCCGCGACGTAGCGGATCTGCTGCTCGATCATGAAAACCACGGAGTTGTGTCCCAGCCCGGTGTTGGGTCCGAGCAGGAAGAACAGGTTCGGAAAGCCGGTGACCGTGACGCCGAGGTAGCTCTGCATGCCCTCCTCGGCCCACTGCTTACCGAGGTTTCGCCCGCCGAGCCCGATGATGTCGAGGTCGTCGAAGGCGTCGGTCACGTGGAAGCCGGTGCCGTAGATGATCGCGTCGAACTCCCTGCTCGCTCCGGCCGTGTCGACGATGCCGTGTTCGGTGACCTCGGCGATGCCGTCGGTGACCACCTCGACGTTGTCGCGGTTCAGCGCTGGGTAGTAGTCGTTCGAGATGAGCACCCGCTTGCAGCCCATGACGTAGTCGGGCGTGAGCTTGGCGCGAAGCGCTGGATCGGCAATGTTGTTGTCGATATGCCGCTTCGCGATCTTCTGCGCCAGCTTCATGACACGCGGGTTGCCGTTGAAGCCGATCGCGCGCAGCTCCAGCATCCAGTACAGCAGGTCGCGGTACACCCGTTGCGTCAGCGGTACCCGCGCGAACAGCCGCTTGGCCCAGTCCGGCATGGCGTGGTCGGGCTTGGGCATGATCCACGGTGGGGTGCGTTGGAAGACGGTCAGCTGGGCGACGTCCTCAGCGATCTGGGGCACGAACTGGATGGCGCTGGCGCCGGTGCCGACCACGGCGACCTTCTTGCCGCGCAGGTCGTAGTCGTGGTCCCACTCGGCTGAGTGGAACGACCTGCCCGCGAATCGCTCGATTCCCGGCAGTTCGGGAATCTGCGGCAGGTGCAGTGCGCCGACGCCGCTGACCAGGTAGCGGGCGACGAACTCGTCACCGCGGGCGGTGCTGACGTACCAGCGGTTCTCTTCGGCGTCCCACCGCGCGCCGGTCATTTCCTGACCGAATCGAGCGAACCGGTACAGGTCGTACTTGCGGGCGACACGTCGCATGTAGTCGAAGATCTCCGGTTGCGGGGAGAACGAGCGCGACCAGTCGGGGTTCTGCTCGAAGGAGAACGAGTACATGTGTGACTGGATGTCGCAGGCACAGCCGGGATAGGTGTTGTCGCGCCAGGTGCCGCCCACCTCTTCGGCCTTTTCCAGCAGCACGAAGTCCTCTCGCCCCTCCTTGCGGAGCTGGATTGCCATCCCCAGGCCTGAGAACCCGGTTCCGACGATGACCACCCCGGTCTCGGTGCGGTTGCCCATGCTGCCTCCGTGCCACAAGTAGGTGTTACCTGGAGTCCATCTTACTGACAGTAGGTTACTTCCAGTAGAATAGCGTTCGTGAGCACGACGGCAAAGCCCCCCGCCCGACGCAAACGCGTGCCGAGGGCCGAACGTGAGCGGCAGATGATCGAGGTCGCCGAGGCGGTGTTCGCCGAGCAGGGCTTCACCGCCGCCTCGATGGACGACATCGCCGAGCGGGTCGGGGTCTCCAAACCGATGCTCTACGAGTACTTCCACTCCAAAGAGGGACTGCTCCTTGCCTGCATTCAGGCCTCCAGAGCGGAGTTGCGGGCCGCCACGGAACGAGCGGTGGCACGCGCCGACGGCGCCGAGGACGCCATGCGCCAGGGCCTGCGCGCGTTCTTCGTCTTCATCCGCGAACACCGGCAGGCCTGGTCACTGCTGCGGCAGGAGATGACCCTGATCGGCACCTCCGCGGCCGAGGAGATCGAGACCACGCGGACCCAGCAGACTGACCTCATCGCCCACCTGATGGCCGCCTACCTCGACAGTTCCGACCCGGTGGCGACACGGGTAGCCGCCGAGTTCGTGGTGGGCGGCTGCGAGCGAATGGCGATCTGGTGCGAGCGACACGAAGAGGTCACTCCCGACCTCGCCACCGAGTACGCCATGAACCTGCTGTGGGGCGGACTCGCACACCTAGCGCAACAATGATCAACGCTACGACGCAGCTACCTCACCCTAAGTGGCGAGGCACTGAGATGGTTATCACTGTCAGTAGCGCGTTGAGCTGTTTCGTATTGCTGGAAGCAACGATGCGTTACAGACTGGCTTCAGCGTCATAAAGGTCAGCCGAACTCGCTCTCTTGTAGTGGGTCTGCTGTCCAGAGAGGGGTGAGACCGGTGGTGCAGACGATCACCGCGACGTACGCGCAGGACAAGGACGACTGGACGGTCACCGTCGCCGGCCTTGACAGGAAGCTCAGCGGCAAGGCGCCGGGCATCATCGCCGCCCGGGACAGGGCCGACCAGCTCGTCGAGAAGCTGGTGCCGGAGGGCACCCGCCCGACCGTGGTGCACCTGCTCAACGGCAGCGCGCTGGAGTTCACCTCCGCCTACATCGCCGCTCGCCTCGCCAGGACGGAGCCGTCGGAGGAGGTCGAGGCCGAAGCCGACGGCCGACGCCGGCCCGTTGCGGAGAACGCCACGCCTGCCCCGGCACCGAAGCAAGCGGAGCCCTCGCAGCCGCAGGCAGCGACGGCGCGAACGTCCTCGGGCCGTGCGGTGCCACGCAAGGAGTTGAGCAAGACCCCGTCCCCCGCCGGGCGCTCGGATGCGGGCACGGCACAGGCCAGGTACCCGTCGGCGGCCGGCGCCCGTAGCGGCGCGCCCGCCGGCTCGGCAGCAGTGACCGGCTGAGACCGCCTGTCGACACAAGCAGCCCCGCGGCGATGCGTTCGCCGCGGGACTGCTTCACACTTTCGAGTTCCTGCGCGTCAGCGCAGCAGTTTACGTAGCAGCAGTGCGCCGATCAGCGCACCGGCCGCGATCAGCGGGTACTTCACCCTCGGCTCGCTCAGCTTCGCCGCGAGGCTGGTCTTCGCGGAGTCGGCGAACTGCTTGGGGTTCGCCTTCTCCCCGATCCGGTCCAAGGTGGCCGCGAGAGCCTCCCTGGCCTTCTCGATGTCGCGTTCGATCGTCTCAGGGTCGCGCGCCACGTATCCTCCCTCACCGGGCAGCCTTCTCGCAGGATGTCACGGTAGATCACCCGGCGGCCGCTCGCCTCACCGGCCACCAGCAGCCCGGTGCGGCCACGCTAGGCTGCCAATGTCGGGCCCGTAGCCCAATTGGCAGAGGCACACGGTTTAGGTCCGTGCCAGTGTGGGTTCGAGTCCCACCGGGCCCACCGATTCAGTCGTCGCGCGAACCACCCCGGTTCGGGGCCGGCTCCGCTGACCCCGAGCGCGCCCCGTAGTTGTCGCCGGGTTCTGGGGGATGGGGAAGACCGGGCGAGCCGGTCTCCGGCCGTTCTTCGCCAGCGTTGTCGCTGAAGTCACGCCCGGCTGGAACCTTTCAGGACCGCCCTCGACGAGCAGCTACCCCGACCGCCGTGCGCCAATCTCCATCCCTGCAACCGCCAGTGCCAGCCGGAGCACGGGTCAAGATCACCCACCACCCGTTGTAGGCACGCAGCGCGGTGCCGTTCCCGCTCGCACTGATCACCGTGTTGCGGCGGTTGGCAAGCGCGTCCAGGTCTGCTTCGAGGAGTTGGGAGGCGGGTAACCTGCGGGTTCCGTCATGAGCAACCGCCCGGTGCGCGGGCGCTATGGTGATGACTGTGATCTCTGTGGAGAAGCGCATCGTCGACGGTGCCGACGATGCGATCGCCTTTGCCGACAAGGACGGGTTCATCCGGCTGTGGAACGCCGCCGCCGAGCGCATGTTCCACTACACGGCCGATGAGGCGCTCGGGCAGTCCCTCGATCTGATCATTCCGGAGAAACACCGCCCGCGGCACTGGGACGGTTACCGCAGGGTGATGAAGACCGGGCAGACAGCCTATGCGGGTTCGCTGCTCGCGGTGCCGGCCCTGCGGGCGGACGGCACCCTGATCTCCGTCGAGTTCAGCGTCACCCTGGTCCACGGCGAAACCGGAGATGTCGAGGGGATCGCCGCGATCATGCGGGAGGTGACCGAGCGGCGAGCCGCCCTCCGAGCCCTCCAGCAGGAACTGGCCGACCTGCGAGAGCGCATCGGCACCTCCGGAGAATCCACCTGACCACGACCGACGTCGACACTTGTCCGCGCCGACTACGACGCCCGTTACGGCCACTCGGTCGCCGAGTTGGCGGTCGACGACCGGTCGCGCCGCTGCGCGTTTGACGGAAGCGCTTCGCATCCAACTAGCCACCCACCGAAGCTTGGGCGAACGACACCCACCGGGTGGATCATGAGGTCGGGCTTTCGACCAGAATGTCGCGGAACGTGTGCTGACGCGTGGGGGCCGCGTCGCCGAGTTGCTCTCCCGCGACCCATACCCGACGTGATGAGGACGGCAGCAGCTGATGGCCAACGAGATCGACTTCGAAGGCGCCCGCGGCTACGCGATCCCCATGCGTACCCGGTTCCGTAACATCACGGTGCGGCAAGGAATGCTGATCGAGGGCCCCGCCGGGTGGGGCGAGTTCTGCCCGTTCGCCGAGTACGACGACACCGTGTCCGCGTCGTGGCTGGCGACCACGATCGAACAGTGCACCATCGGCTGGCCCGAACCCGTGCGCGACCGTATCCCGATCAACTGCACCGTGCCCGCCGTCGGCCCCGAACGTGCCCACGACATCGCCGCCAACTCCGGCTGCCGCACCGCCAAGGTCAAGGTCGCCGACCACCCAGTGTCGCAGGCCGAGGACATCGCCCGCGTCGAAGCCGTCCGCGACGCACTCGGCCCTGGCGGTGCGATCCGCGTGGACGCCAACGGGGCATGGGACGTCGAAACCGCGGTCACCACCATCCGTGCGCTGGACAGGGCCGCGGGCGGGTTGGAGTACGTCGAGCAGCCCTGCCGCACCATCGACGAACTCGCCGCCGTCCGGCGCCAGGTCGAGGTGCGCATCGCCGCCGACGAATCCATCCGCCGCGCCGACGACCCGCTACGGGTCGCCGTCGCGGGTGCGGCCGACATCGCCGTGATCAAGTGCACCCCGCTCGGTGGCGTCCGCCGGTCGTTGCGGGTCGCCGAAGCCGCCGGACTGCCGTGCGTGGTCTCCTCCGCGCTCGAAACCAGCGTCGGCCTCGCCGCGCAACTAGCCCTGGCAGGCGCCCTGCCCGAACTGGACTTCGCCTGCGGCTTGGGCACCCTCTCACTGCTCGAGAGCGACCTCGTTCCCGAGCAGCAGTCGCTGCGGCCGGCAGCAGGCTACCTGCCCGTACCGCGCACACCGCCCACACCAGACCCGAGCCTGGTCGACGCCTACGAACTGACCGACCCCGACCGGGCCGCGTGGTGGCGCGACCGGCTCTCCCGCGTCCGCGCTGTGCACGACGCCCACCTCGCAGGCTGACCCCGGGTCTCTCAGGCACCGTCCGTGCGCATGGCCGCGACCGGCGGTCGATCGAGCAGGGCGAGGGGAACGGTGAGCACGGCCAGCAGGGCGCCGATCCAGGCCACGGAGTTGATCGGCCCGCCGAAACCGAGTGCCATGGCGGCGAACACCGGGGTGAGGCTGATGCCGAGTTGGAACGCGGAGACCGTGGTGGCACCCGCGAGGGTCGGCGCGTCGGTGGCGATGGTGAACACCCGTCCGTAGAGGGCGGGATTGAGCACGAACGCCGCGACTCCGAGCAGGAAGACGATCGGCGCGACGGCCGCCTGCCGGTCGGCGAACGATGCCAGCAGTGCCGACAGCGTCGCGATCCCGATCGCGCCTGCGAGGATCGCATGGCGGGGATACCGGTCGGCGATCCGTCCTCCGACAGTCAGGCCGACGAAAGCGCCCGCTCCGAACAACGCGAGAACCGCGGAGATCCACACCTGCGGAATGTGCGTGACGTCGGTCAGGATCGCCGCGAGGTAGTTGAAAGACAGCATGTACGCGGCCGTGCTCAGTATCGTGATCGCATAGATGTTCCACAGTCGCGGCTTGCGCATCACCGCGAGTTCGGCGGACACCATCGGCTCCACCCCGGACCTGGTGCTGGGCAACCCGAACGCGCAGCCGATCGCTCCGACAAGGGTCAGGACGGTCACTGCCCAGAAGCCGGCCTGCCATCGCGTCAGCTGACTGAGCAGCGTGCCCACAGGTCCACCGGCCACCATGGCGACACTGAGTCCACTCACGACAACACCCGAAGCGCGGGCCTTGCGGTCAGGGCTGACCAGGCTTACCGCGGTCACGGTGGCGACTGCGAAGAATCCGGCGTAGGCGAGACCGGACACGAACCGGGTGCACAGCAGCACCCAGTAGTCGGTGACCAGGCCGACAGCGATCCCGGCGGCGAAGACGAGCTGGCTTGTCAGCAGCGCGGTACGCCTCGACCAGCGCAGACTGAGAACCGCGAAGGGCGGGCCGCCGAGGACCACGCCCAGCGCGAACGCGGTGATGAGAGCACCTGCCGACGGCAGCGACACGTCGAGGTCGACCGCGACCGCGGGCAGCACTCCTGCCAGCAGGAACTCCGCGCTGCCCATCGCGAACAGGCTGAAGGCGAGTAGGTAGACGCCGAGCGGAAGCCGGTCGAAACGGTGGGCAGGCCGTTGCCGGGTGGTCGCGCTCATCGGGGCTCGACTCCGGTGCGGGTGGGGCGTCCGGCCGCGGTGTGGCCCGCGTGTCGGCCACTGCCCAGGGCCGTCTCGAACCGCTGCTCGGCGGCTACGGAAGTTTCCCGATGTGAACTCATCACTCAACACCTCCGCCCGAGAGCATCGGCACGAACCGCCGAGCACGGCAAAGTTCTTTGCCAAAAGCGGGAAGAAGTGGTGGACTCGGGAAGTATGGAAGCCCAGCCCGCCGTCGCCGCGGCGGTTGACCGGATCGCTCCCCGACTTCGCCGTGCCCGGCAGCAGAAGGGGGTGACGCTCACCGAACTCGGCCGTGCCACCGGCATTTCCACCAGCACCCTGTCGCGGCTGGAGGCAGGTCAACGCAAACCCAGTCTCGAACTGCTGCTGCCGATCACCGCGGCTTTGGGGCTGCGGCTCGACGAGATCGTCTCCGCACCGCTCGTCGTGGATCCCCGGGTGCCGCAGAATCCGACCAGGGCCAACGGCAGGGTTCTGGTGCCGCTCACCCGCCAGCAAGGCGAGCCGCGCGCCTACAAGATGACGATCCCAGCCGGTGACGAGGAGCCCCTGCTACGGACCCATGCGGGGTACGAATGGCTGTACGTGCTGCGGGGTCGGCTTCGAGTCATGCTGGGCGATCACGACATCGTGCTGGGCCAGGGCGAGGCCGCCGAGTTCGATTGCCAGACACCACACTGGTTCGGTGCGGCAGGGCGCACGAGTGTCGAGGTGTTGAGCCTGTTCGGCAAGCAGGGCGAGCGAATCCACGTCCGTGCTCGCGGCAGGCCAGCCGCCCGTGGTCGCCGTCAGCCGTGACCGGCCACGATCGGTCCGGGGGGCAGTGCTAATCGGTCGGTCCGAACCGGTGCTGCTGGCCGCGATCAAGGTAACGCACCTCAGTGGACAGTGCTTCGGCTCGCACCAGTGCCCTGAACTCGGTCAGCGGGGTCTTGAAAACGCCGTAGTCGTCGTAATGGACAGGAACGGCTGTCCGTGGCCGCAGCAGCCGCAACAGATCGATCCCCTGCGGTCCGTCCATACTCACCAGTGCCCCGAGTACCCGCGTGCCGCCGAGATGAACGACCGCCAGGTCGATACTCGGGAACTGCTTGCCGATCTCCTCGAGATCGTCGTAGAACAGGGTGTCTCCGGAAAGGTAGATTCGCACCGGCCGCGCCGCCTGCGAACGGCGGTACTCCAGCAAGGTTCCCATCACCGGCGGCAGCAGGCGTTCCACGAAGCCGAACGAGTGCCGTGCGGGCAGTGAGACCGCCACCAGGCTGGCGTCGCCCTTCACGATGGTTTGCTGCGTCCAGGTGCGCATGCCGACGGCCTCGCCGAAGCCGAATGTGCGCAGCCGTCCCGCCGCTTTGGGCGTCGTCATGACGGGTGTGGTCCGGTCGAGCCCGCGCCTCGCGATCCGGTCGAAGTGGTCACCGTGCAGGTGTGACAACACCACCGCGTCGAGGTCTGGCAGGTCGTCGATGCTCAACGCGGGTTCGGTGCGCCTGCGAGTGACCAGCCCCTTGCCGAGGTAGGCCCACTGCCCACGATGCAGGAAGTTCGGATCGGTCAGCACGGTGAACTCCCCCAGCCGAAGCAGTGTGGTCGCAGTGCCGACGAAGGTGATCGAACAGTTGCCGCTGCCGGCAGCACTCACGTGCCGTCCTCCTCCCCCTTCCGGTCCCGGCCGCCGCGACCAGGTGCCGAGTGTTCAACGGCGTTGTGGGGTAACCAGTGGCCATGACGGTGAAACGCGTCCTGTGGGAAGGCTTCGTGGCCGGTGCGGCCGGGACGGTCGCGATGACGGTGGCGGAGCAGGTGGAGCAGCGGCTGACCGGTCGGCCCGATTCGCACGTCCCCGGCCGGGTGCTGGTTCGGCTGGCCCGTGTGCGCGAACGCCGAGGCCAGCGGTTACGGCAGGTGAACCTGGCCATGCATTTCGGCCAGGGTGCGCTGCTGGGAGTGCTGCGCTCGGTCATGGCACACGCCGGGCTGCGCGGAGCGTGGTCCTCGGCGCAGTTCACCGTCGTGAGGTTGACCAACGACCAGATTCTGGAGAACGCCACCGGTGTCGGTGCGCCGCCGCCCACCTGGCCCCGCACGGAACTCGTGGTCGACCTGCTGCACAAGACCGTCTACGGGTTCGCCACCGGGCTGGTTGCCGACGCACTGGCCGCCCGCGGCGGCCCTGGCCCCGGCCAGCGGCACGCCGCGATGCTGCCAGGACGCCACCGGAACGTGGGGCCACTGCCCCGGGCGCACCGCAGGGCCTCACGACCTGCTCATAATCCCAGGACAAGGCGAGCCAGCAGGAAGTAGATGATCAGGCCGGTGGCGTCGACCAGGGTGGTGACCAGTGGCGCGGAAATGACGGCGGGGTCGATGCCAAGACGTTTGGCCAGCAGCGGCATGGTAGCTCCGATGGTGGCCGCCCACCCGCACACCAGGATGAGGGACAGCGCGACGGTGGCTGCCACGGGGAAGTCGACGAGAAGCGTCCCTATGCCCAGGCCCACGGCGGCGAGCATCGTGCCGAGCACCAGCCCGACGCGGCTTTCGCGCCAGGCGACGCGGAGCAGGTCGCGGGTGCGAACCTCTCCGACGGCGAGTGCTCGGACGGCGGCGGTGGCCGCCTGCGCGCCCGCGTTGCCGCCGGTGCCGACGAGCAAGGGGATGAACAGCGCGAGCGCGGTGACCTGTTCGAGCGTTGCCTCGAAGAACTGCAGGACGTTGACGGTGAGTGTGGCGGCGAAGATCAGCAGCAGCAACCACACCGCTCGCGAGCGCGCGAGTTGGACGACGCTCGCGGACATGTAGTGACCACTCCACGGGGCCGCGGCGGATTGGCGAGCGATGTCTTCGGTGTCGGCGGCCTCGATGACCTCGACGGCGTCGTCGATGGTGAGCAGGCCCAGAACGCGGTCCTCGCTGTCCACCACGGGCAGGTCGAGCAGGTTCGCCTCCTGCATGAGGCGGGCGGCGGTTTCGGCCGGGTCGGTTGCGCGTACTCGGGGGGTCGTGGTGTCGGTGAGTTCGACGACCTGCCGGTCGGGAGGGTTCAGCACCAGGTCGCGCAGTGACAGGGTGCCGAGGAAGTGGCGCTGATCGTCGATGACGGGCAGGGTGTAGACGGTTTCGGCGTCGGCGCCGCGCTCGCGCACCACCTGCAGGGCATCGCCCACGGTCAGATGGTGGCGGAGGGCCACGGTCTCCGGGGTCATGTAGCGACCGGCGGAGCCGTCCGGATAGCCGAGCAGCGCCGCGGTCATGGTGCGTTCACGCGGGCTCAGCCCGGCCAGTACGTGCCGGGCGAACTTGGCGGGCGCCTCCCCGAGCAGGCGAGCGCGGTCGTCCGGGTCCATCGCCTCGAGCACGTCACGGAAGGCCTGGTCGCGAAGCCCGGACAGCACCTTGTGCTGGTCGGAGGGGCCGAGTTCCTCGAAGACCGCCAGCGCGCGATCCTTGTCCAGCAACCGGAACAGCAGCACGGCACGCACCGCGTCCGCGCGGCCGAGTTCGTCGGCGATCTCGTGCGGGTGATGGCGCGCGAGCCAGTCCTGCAGCGCGGGAAGGTCGTTGGTCTCCAGGAGCTGGCGCAGGTCCTGCACGGTCATCCCGATCCCTCCCGGCTGCGTGGGCTGCCATGTCCGATGATCACAAGGACTGGCCGAGTCGGCTGTGTCAGGGCAATCGGCAGTGCGGGAAAACGAGACCGTGCAAAGCGGCGTGGAGCCCAACGACCGTCCTCGGACGGCCTGCCCAGGGTCAGCGCAGTGCGGCGAAGAACGCGCGCAGGTCAGCGGCGTAGTCGTCGGGCCGGTCCATGGCGACGAAGTGGTGTCCTTCCGGGTTGTGTTCGGGCCAGTGCACGATGGTGTTGTCGCGCTCGGCGAGCCTGCGGACTCCCGGAGGACCGCTGTACACGCCGGTCGGCGCGACCTTTTGCCCTTCGGGCCAGCTGAACCCGGTGCTGTCGTAGTACAGCCATGCCGACGACCCGAACGTTCCGGTTAGCCAGTACAGGCTCACGTTGGTCAGGAACAGGTCACGGGCGATCGCCTGCTCCAGTGGCTTGCCGCCTGCGTTGAACTCGTGGAACTTCTGTGTCATCCAGGCCAGCGCCGCCACGGGAGAGTCGTGCCAGCCGTAGGCGAACGTCTGCGGTGCCGTGCCGAGCAGTCCGTGGTGATCCACCCCGTTCATCCAGTCCTGTTTCGAAAGCTCGGCGAAGGCTTCGCGTTCGTCGTCGGTGAGCTGCGACATGTCGTCCTGGCCGGGAAAGCCCAGCCCGCCGGTGATGTAGACGCCGACAACGTGGTCAGCCGCTGCGGTGGCAACGGCGGGTGCGACGTAGGCGCCGAAGTCGCCGCCCTGGGTGCCGTACCGGTCGTAGCCGAGACGCCGCATGAGTTCTGCCCAGATCCGCGCCACGCGTGCGGCGTTCCAACCGGTCTCCCCTGGTGGGGAGGAGAACCCGAAGCCGGGCAGCGACGGCACCACCACATGGAACGCCTGCTCGCCGTTTCGCGGCCTGGCGAGCAGGTCGATGAAGTCGACGAACTCCACGAAGGAGTTGGGCCAGCCATGGGTGAGAACAAGCGGCAGCGCGTCCGGCTCGGGCGAGCGCACGTGCAGGAAGTGGATGTCGAGACCGTCGATCTCGGTGAGGTACTGCGGGAACTCGTTCAGCCGCGACTCGTGGACGCGCCAGTCGAATTCGTCGCGCCAGTACGTCGCCAGCTCTTTCAGGTAGCTCACCGGGACCCCTCGGCTCCACCCTTCGCCGGGCAGTTGCCCCGGCCAACGCGCCAGGTCCAGCCGAGAACGCAGGTTGTCGAGCTCGGCTTGCGGGATCTCGATGCGGAACTGTCGGATGTCTTCGCTCATGTGGCACAAGCTAGCTTCGATGTAGGCCAGATCCTGACCTACATCTCAGGCATTCTGGAAGCCATGACAGATCCCTCGGCCCGGCTGCTGCGGCTGCTGTCGCTGTTGCAGACCCCGCGCGAATGGCCTGGCAGCGAACTCGCCCGGCGGCTGGAGGTCAGCCCGCGCACCGTTCGGCGGGACATCGAGCGGCTACGCGCTCTGGGCTACCCGGTGGAAGCGGCGCTGGGAGCCGAAGGCGGTTACCGGCTGGTCGCGGGGACGGCCATGCCGCCGCTGCTGCTCGACGACGAGGAGGCCGTCGCCATCGCCGTCGGTCTGCGGATCGCCTCCGGTAACGCGGTCGAGGGCATCGAGCAGGCAGCCGTGCGGGCACTGACGAAGCTGGAGCAGGTGCTTCCGTCCCGGCTGCGCAGGCGGGTCGGTGCGTTGGCTTCGGCGACGGTTCCGATACTGGCAGGCATCGGCCCGAAGATCGATCCGGAAACGCTGACCGTGCTGGCCACAGCCACCGAGGGCCGCGAGCGGCTGCGCTTTCGCTACCGGGCCGGTGACGGCGCCGAGAGTAACCGTCAGGTAGAGCCTTACCGGCTGGTTTCGATGGGCCGTCGCTGGTACCTGCTCGGCTTCGACACCGGAAGGGACGACTGGCGCATCTTCCGGGTCGACCGGATCGAGGCGCCGCTGCTGACCGGCGCGCGGTTCGCCCCTCGGGACCTTCCCGCCGAGGATGCGGCCGCTTACGTCACCAGCAAGCTGTACTCGCTGGCCCCCACTTACCGCGCCGTCGTGACCCTGCACGCTCCCGCCGACGTGGTGAGAGCCCGGTGGGGCGGCGCGGGTGGCGAAGTGACGCCGCTGGAGGAGCACACCTGCCGGCTGCGCAGCCATACCGACACCGTCGAGTGGCTCGGATTCCGGCTCACCATGCTCGGCGTCGACTTCGAGGTGCACGAGCCGCCGCAGTTGGTCGAGTACCTGCGCGCGCTGGGTGAACGTGCCGTCCGCGCTTCGGGAGGCTGAGGAGCGTTGATCGACGAACCGGGCCGGATCACTTCGGCACGTCGGCTACCCCCTTGCGACGAGCACGTCGGAGGGCGCCTGCCGCAGTACGTGCTGGGCGACGGTGCCCAGCAGGGCGTGCCCGAGGTGGAAGTGCGTCCCGCTGCCCACGACGGTCAGGTCCGCCCCGTACCGCCGCACCAACTCCGGTAGCACGCCGCGTGGCTCGCCCGACTCCACCTTGATCACGCTGGGGGCGGGCTCGAGGTCGCCCGCCAGCTCTTCGATTCGCGGTCGCACCCGTTCGGTGCTCACGTCGCGCAGCCGGTCGAGATCGTCTTCCTCGATTCCGCGCATGCGCATGAGATGCTCACCGACGACCACGCTGACGTGCACGATGATGTGGTCGGCTCCGGGGGTGAGCGAGGTACCCACCCCGGCCGCCACCGCCGCGTGTCGCGATGCCTCCACCGCGAGCAGCACGGTGCGGTAGGCGCCCTCGACCTGGTTCTTCACCACAAGCACCGATGTCACGCTGGCGCGTACCAGGTTCTCCGTGGTGCTGCCGACCAGCGCACCCAGTTTCCAGTGCCCGCCGCGCTCACCAACCACCAGCAGGTCGGCTTCGCGCTCGACGGCCTCGGACACGGTCACCGAAGCGGGCTTTCCCTGCCGTACCACGGTCTGCGCGTCGACCTCCGGCGCGAACTTCTCGACGTGCGAGCGCAGCCACTCGGCCGCGAAATCGACGAGTTCGGGTTCGACGTCGAACGGCACCACGTGCACGGCGATCAGCCGCGCCCCGTGTTCGGCGGCGAGCAGCCCGGCTCTTTTCACCGCCTGCCCCGAACGGTCGGACAGGTCGGTCGCGACCAGTATTCGGCGAAAACGCGTCACGCAACACCGCCCGCCTCGACGTCGGGTCCCTGACTGGGAGGTTAGCGGCAGGTCAGCGGTTCGGCCGGACGAAGCTGCCTGCTGGGAGCTCACGATCCCGCGTACTTCTCCAGACGATGGGCGAGGGTTTGCCTGTCGACGAGGTGGAAGTTCACGACCGCCTGGCTGCCCTGCTCCGCACCGCGCAGCGCGTTGGCCACGAACGCGGCCACTTCGGCGGGGGCGGGTAGCAACTCGTCGACGAACTGCGCGATCACCTGCTGCGGTTCGTTCGGGGCGGTCTCGACCGCGATCCGCCAGCCGCGGCGCTCGCTCCAGTTGAGCATGAGGTCACGGTCGGGGTGTGCGGACCAGCGAGCGGCCAGGCCCAGGTAGCCGGTGGCCGTGTCGCTGATTTCGAAGCTGGTGCCTTCGGCGGGCAGACCGATCGCCGCGGCGACGGCTCGGATGTAGCCGCCGAGCCCGCGAGCCAGGGCAACAGTGCTGTCATGGCTGCTGTCGGTGTCCATGCCGACCACGCTAGGGGTGCCGCCGTCCGGTACTCGACCGCCGGAAAGGTGCCGTCCGCCCCGCATCACGACTGCCGAATCGCCTACCGCTGCCGTCCCCGCGGTCGGCGCTGAACGCTGCCCGCGTGCGGCGCCCGGAAGTCGGGCGAGTCGGCCTCGTCGGTCGTGGCGACGTTGGCCGCGAGCTTTCCGTAGTCGATGGTTTCTTCACGTTCGCTGTGGCTGAACACCACAGGCTGCACAGCTGCTGGTGTTGACATGGAACTCCTCAATGGGTGTACCCGCGGCTACTTCGCGACGCGGGCCGCGGCGCGCAGCGGCGCGCCGATGGAATGCAGGTGACGCAGCACTTCGGCGTATGAGGCGAAAGCACCGGTCTGGCTGTAGGGGAGGCCGATCCGGCTGCAGTACTGCTCGACCAGCGGCTGCGCGTGTCGCAGGTTGGCCCTTGGCATGCTGGGGAAGAGGTGGTGCTCGATCTGGTAGTTCAGCCCGCCGAGGGCGAAGTCGACGACGCGGCCGCCTCGCACGTTGCGTGAGGTGAGAACCTGCTTGCGCGGGTGGTCGAGCTTCTCACCCGCGGTGAGCATCGGCATGCCCTTGTGGTTTGGGGCGAACGACATTCCGAGGTAGATGCCCCACAGTCCCTGGTGGATCGCGATGAAGGCGATGGCCTGAAGGGGTGAGAGGACAACGAAGACGGCGGTGAGGTAACCGACGATGTGCGCGGTGAGCAGCGTCGCTTCCAGCCGGGTCGCCTTGACCTCGCGGCGCAGTACGGCCTGGATGCTGGAAAGGTGCAGGCTCAACCCCTCGAGCAGCAGCAGCGGGAAGAACAGGAACGCCTGGTACTTCGCTGTCCATCGCTGGAAGCCGCGCTTCTCGGCGGCCTGACCGTGGCTGAACGCCAGCAGCGGGATGTCGAGATCGGGGTCGTCGTCCTCGTGATTGGGGTTGGCGTGGTGCCGGTTGTGCTTGCCGACCCACCACGCGAAGCTGAGTCCCACGAGGCCACCGTGCACATACCCGACTACGCGGTTGGCGCGGCTGCCGCGGAAGATCTGCTTGTGACCCGCGTCGTGGCCGATGAAGGCCAGCTGAGCGAACACGATCGCGAGGAAAGCCGCGATCAGTAGTTGCCACCAGGACGAACCGAGCAGCGCGAAACCCACCCAGCCGAGGCCGAGCAGCACCGCGTTGACGGTGAATTTCAAGGCGTAGTTGCCAGGCCTGCGGTTGAGCAGTCCGCGCTGCTTGACGCTGCGGGTCAACTCGGCGAAGTCGCTGCCTGGTCTGGACGGGGCGGTGGAGGTGGAGGTGCCGCTCGAGGTCATGGACCACCGTGGGCTTTCTGTGAGTATCGAATGGTTCCGCCTGCCCCGGCGGTGTCCTGCCCGTCACCCGGCAGCGGGTGACGGGCAGGTCGGGATTCGCTCAGAGCGTGCGAACGCCGGTGGCCTGCGGGCCCTTGGCGCCCTGGCCGACGTTGAACTCCACCCGCTGCCCGTCCTCGAGGCTGCGGAAGCCGCGTGCGTCGATTTCCGAGTAGTGCACGAAGACGTCGGCGCTGCCGTCGTCGGGGGCGATGAAGCCGAAGCCCTTCTCGCCGTTGAACCACTTCACAGTTCCCTGTGTCATCTTGTCCCCTTCCAGGAGCCGGTTCGGCGTCCGCACTTCGCGGACGCGGGTAGCCGCAGGTCGAGACGGCCACCACTTCGGCGATTCGAAGACAAGCGACACGTCCGCACCGAGATTCCGCGGACGTGAGAACACGAACACGCAAAAACTTGCGACTGCATGGGTAACGTCACCGGCGTACCGGGTTGTTCCCCGTATGCACACACTACCCCACGCCCGGTGCTCGTGGTGCCGCCCGGGTCTACTCGTCGTGCTCCGACCATGCCGAGACGTCGTCGATCGCGGTGAGTCCGTTGGTGTGGCCGTTGGACATGGCGGCCTGCTGGTCGGCGTGCTCGTCGAGCAGATCTCCGGCCTCGATGAGGGCCGCGGCTACCTCGCGTTGCGAGGTGACGGGCAGGCTGCCCCGGCGCAACCCCTCGACGACCCCGGGAAGATCGTCACGAAGAGCGACGAGCGCGGTCAACACCTCGTGCACTCCCTGCTCCATGCGGTAACCCTCCTCAGTCCCCCCTGTTGAGCTACCTAGACAGACAATTGGAGCAACGGGATATGACGTCCGGGTCGGGTGGACTGCGCCGACAGCTACCTGAGGTAACAATCACGTACACCGATATTCGTATGCCGAACGTGTGCTTACACTGACCGCCAAATCCGACCCCGGTGCGCGAGGTGACTGTGCGTGTAACCCGATTACTCGTACCGATACTCGCTCTGTTGCTCGTGGTGCTGGCTCCGGCCGCGGCATGGGCGCAGGGCGAAGAGGTACCAGCAGGCCCGACCTTCCTCGACAGGGCACTGCAGTCGCTGCTCGACGGCATCCAGTTCGGCGCCATCATCGCGATCACGGCGGTGGGCCTCTCGCTCGTCTTCGGCACCACTCACCTGATCAACTTCGCGCACGGCGAGCTGGTCACCATCGGCGCCGTCATCGCGTTCTTCCTGAACGTGACCGCGCAGGGGCCCGGCTGGCACATCATCATCTCGGCGGTGGTCGCCGTCGTGCTCGGTGCCGCGCTCGGCGGGGTGCTGGAACGGGTGATGTGGCGCCCGCTGCGCAACAGAGGCACCGGGCTGATCAACCTGTTCATCATCACGATCGGCCTTTCGCTGCTGTTGCGGCACGTCGTGCTGGTGTTCTTCGGCTCACGGCCGAGCTCCTACCGGGAGTACGACATCCAGCAGGCCATCGACCTCGGCCCGGTGGGCATCACCCCGCGAGATCTGACGATCACGGTGCTTTCGGTGCTCGTGCTGCTCGGGGTGGCGTTCATGCTGCAGAAGACCCGCATCGGGACCGCCATTCGCGCGGTGTCCAGCAACCGGGACCTGGCCGAGGCCTCGGGCATCGACGTCAACCGCGTCGTGCTCGTGGTGTGGATTCTCGGCGGCGGGCTGGCCGCGCTCGGCGGGGTCTTCTTCGGCCTTGTCGAGATCATCACCTGGGACATGGGCTTCCGGCTGCTGCTGTTGATGTTCGCCGGCATCATCCTCGGCGGGCTCGGCTCTGCCTACGGCGCGATGGTCGGCAGTTTCGTGGTCGGCATCGTCGCGCAGATGTCCAGCCTCTGGTTCCCCATCGACCTGCAGAACGCCTGGGCGCTGCTCGCGCTCATCGTCGTTTTGCTGATCCGTCCGCAAGGCATTCTCGGCCAGCGGGAACGAGTGGGCTAGGCGGTAGACATGGACTGGGAAATCATCCTCTCCGACGCGCTTCGGTCGGGCATCGGTCCGATCGCGGCCGTCTATGCGCTCGCCGCGATCGGACTCAACCTCCACTTCGGCTACACGGGCCTGCTGAACTTCGGCCAGGTCGCCTTCATGCTCGTCGGCGCGTACGGGGTGGCCGCCTCGGTATCGACGTTCGGGCTGTCGTTGTGGGTCGGTGTGCTGGTCGGGCTCGCCTGCTCGGTGGTGCTCGCGTTACTGCTCGGACTGCCGACGCTGCGGCTGCGCGCGGAGTATCTCGCGATCGCCACCATCGCCGCGGGCGAGATCCTGCGGCTGTTCTACCGGTCGAGCTGGGCCGAGCCCGTGACCGGTGGCGTGTTCGGGCTGCAGCAGTTCGCGAACGACTTCTACGACGTCAACCCCATCCCCAACGACAGGTACGGGTTCTGGCTGCTGAACTTCAGCGCCCGTGACCTGTGGGCGCTGGGCGTGGCATGGGGGCTGGTCGCGCTCATGACGGTGCTCATCGCACTGCTCGTGCACAGCCCGTGGGGCCGGGTCATCCGGTCGATCCGCGAGGACGAGGAGGCGGTGCGCAGCCTCGGCAAGAGCGTCTACGCCTACAAGCTGCAGAGCCTGGTGCTCGGCGGGGCGATCGGCTCGCTGGCGGGCATGATGCTGGCGATCAACAACCAGTCGGTGAACCCGGACAGCTACGACCCTGTTGTCACGTTCTTCCTCTACACGCTGCTGGTGCTCGGCGGCGCAGGGCGCGTGCTGGGGCCGGTGATCGGCTCGATCCTGTTCTGGGCGATCCTCACGTTCTTCGACAGCCTGCTTCGGCAGGCGATCGACGCGGGTGTCATCTCGCCGACGATCATCGCGGCCCCTGAGGTCGGAGCGGTGCGCTTCGCCCTGGTCGGGCTCGGCCTGATGCTGCTCATGATCTTCCGGCCGCAAGGCATTCTCGGCAGTCGCAAGGAGATGCTGCTCGATGTCCGCTGACCTCGCGAACGTCGCCCCGGAAGCCGGGGTGGCCAAGCCCGACGCACTGCTGGTCGCCGACGGTGTCACTCGCCGCTTCGGCGGGCTCACCGCCGTGCGGGTGGACCACCTGGAGATCCAGCGGGGTGCCATCACCGCGCTGATCGGCCCGAACGGCGCGGGCAAGAGCACCCTGTTCAACGTGCTCAGCGGCTTCGACCGGGCGGACGCGGGCAGCTGGTCGTTCGACGGGCACGACATCAGCAAACGCCCCGCACATCGCGTCGCCCGCCGGGGCATGGTGCGTACGTTCCAGCTCACGAAGACCCTGTCGCGGCTGTCGGTGATGGAGAACATGAAACTCGCCGCGCGGCACCAGCGCGGTGAGCGGTTGGCGCTCGCGGTGCTACGCCCGTTGTGGCGCTCCCAGGAGCGCGAGATCGAGCGCCGCGCCGACGAACTGCTGGAGCGCTTCCGGCTTTCCCACATGCGCGACGAGTACGCGGGCACGCTCTCAGGCGGGCAACGCAAGCTGCTGGAGATGGCGCGGGCCTTGATGGTGCGACCCACGATGGTCATGCTGGACGAACCGATGGCGGGCGTGAACCCGGCGCTCACCCAGTCACTGCTCGGCCACATCACCGAACTGCGTGACGAAGGCATGACGGTGTGCTTCGTCGAGCACGACATGGATGTGGTGATGGGTATCAGCGACTGGGTGGTGTGTATGGCCGAGGGCGAGGTGGTGGCCGAAGGGCCGCCGCGGGCCATCGGCAAGAACCCGGCCGTGATCGACGCCTACCTCGGCAAGCAGCACGACGAACCCGAATCGAGGCCCGACGATGAGTGATCCGCTACTGACGGCCGAAGACGTCTACGCGGGCTACATCTCCGGCGTGGACGTGCTGCGCGGTTGTGGTCTCGTGCTCAATCCCGGCGAGCTGGTCGGGGTGATCGGACCGAACGGCGCCGGAAAGTCCACGCTGGTCAAAGCCATGTTCGGGCTGTTGCGCATCCGCGAGGGCACGGTTACCTTCCGTGACGAGGACGTGACCAACAAGCCCGCCCACGAACTGGTGTCCAAGGGCATCGGCTACGTGCCGCAGCGGCAGAACGTCTTCCCCACGCTGACCGTGGAGGAGAACCTGCGCATGGGCACCTACCTCAAGCCGAAGGCGTTCGACGAGCGGGCGGGCTTCGTCGAGGAGCTGTTCCCGGTGCTGGCCGAGCGGCGTGCGCAGAAGGCCAGTTCGATGTCCGGCGGCGAGCGGCAGATGCTGGCGATGGGCAGGGCGCTGATGATGGAACCCGAGGTGCTGCTGCTCGACGAGCCGTCAGCCGGGCTGTCCCCGATGTACCAGGACCAGGTGTTCGAGCGCGTCAAGCAGATCAACGCCGCGGGCGTGGCGATCCTGATGGTGGAGCAGAACGCCCGCCGTTGCCTGCAGATCTGCGACCGCGGCTACGTGCTGGACCAGGGCAGCAACGCCTACACGGGCACCGGTACCGAACTGCTGCACGACGAGAAGGTCATCGAGCTGTACCTGGGCACGCTCGCCAGGGCCCGCTGAACCACCGACAACGATCAGCCCCCCGGGTCCTGGACCCGGGGGGCTGATCGTTTGTGCTGCTACCGCTGCTTGCGCAGGGCTGTCAGCCGTTGCCGGTGCTCTTCTCCGTGCGCACGGTCTCCAGCTGGCCCGAATTGTTGTAGCGGTACACCTCGATCGTCGCCTCACCGGGCTCGCCCTGCTCGATGAAGTCGAGCGGCCCGCTCACGCCGTCGTAGTCGATGTCGGTGCCCTGGTCGAGCAGGCCCTTGCACTGCTCGAACGACGTGCACTTCTCGCCGCCCTTGGTCACGCCGTTGATCTCCGGCGCGAACGTGGCAGGGTCGGTCGACTGGGCCGCCTCTGCGGCAAGTGCGATGATCGTCACGCAGTCGTACACCTGCGGTGCGAACTGCAGTTCGGCGAGGTTGGGTGCGAACTCCTTGAGCCTGTTGACGTACTCCTGGTTCTCCGCCGACGCGGGCGCGGTGCCCTTCATGCCCGCGATCACACTCGGGTCGTTCGGCGAGACCAGCTTGGCCAGTTCCTCGCTGCGCAACCCGTCGGCGCCGTAGACGCCGATCTGCTGCGGACCCACGCCCGCCTCGATCATGGACTGCATGACCTGCGTGCCTTCCTCGAAGGCCACCACAACGGCCGCATCCGGCCGCGAGTTCTTGACCTGCTGCGCGAGCTGGTCGAAGTTGGTCGCCTCGGGGTCGTAGGTCTGCGTCAGCACGACGTTGGCGCCCTGCTCTTCCAACGCCTTCTTGGTGGCCTCCATGAGGCCGCGGCCGTAGTCGTCGGCGCGGGCCACCAGAGCGACCCGGTTGTGGCCGTCCTCCACGATCACCTTGCCCAGCACCGGGCCCTGCAACGCGTCACTCGGCGCGGTCCTGAAGTAGAACCCGTCGTCGTTGTAGTCGGTGAACGTGGGCGCGGTGTTCGAGCCGGAGCACTGGACGACACCCGAGCCGGTGATGTTGTCGATGATCGCCAGGGACATGCCGGACGCCGCGGCACCGATGATGGCGTCCACACCCGAGGACAGCACCCGGTCGGCCGACTGCACGGCCACACCTTCCTGCCCGGCCTCGTCACCGGCGACTATCTCCGGTATCGGCTGCCCGAGCACACCACCGGCGTCGTTGATGTTCTTGATCGCGAATTTCGCCGACTGGATCTGTGGCGGCCCGAGGAAGGCCAGCTGCCCGGTCTCGGGCAGGACGTAGCCGAGGTTGAGCACGCCGTCACCGCCGTCGCCTCCGCCTTGGCCACCGTCATCCCCGCCACCGCACGCGGCCACCACGAGCGCCGTGGCGCTCAGGAAGATCGCTGACCGCCAAAGTCTTGACGCTCGCATTCCTTCCGCCTCCCGTCATCGAGTTCTCATGAGGGCGGTCAACTGGTGAACCTGCCGGGCAGTGAACTGCTCGGCGACGGCGACCGTCTTCCACCCGGCTTGTCCGAAGAGACTGAAAGAGTAGATCTTTTCGGACACCGCGTGAACAGGCAACATACGATTGATACGTCGGCTTGACTCTCCGAGGCCTACGAGATCGCGGGGAGTAGCTTGGGACACACAGCACGCGAGCGGTACCGGGAGGCCAGGCATGTCGGTAGGCAATCCGTTCCGGTGGCCGGAACGCGTGGCCGACTGGTTCGAGATGCGCGGCGTCTACGTTCCCGGCGAGGACAACCGGGTGGTGAACCCGTGGCGTGACTGGGGTTGGCTCATCGTGGTGTGGCTGGCGGGGCTGGCGGTTTTCGTACTTTTCTTCGCCCTCGCCGTCTGACACCCTCCTCGTTACCACGAACGAGTGATTGGCATCACTCCATGTGGCCCAACGGTCACGGTCAGGACACAGCCGGACACCAGGTCCGCCTCAACCCCGGCATCCGGCTGGCATCACACGGCCGGCCGCCGCCAGAGTGGACGAGGCGGCATCCGGCCGCCACCGAACGGAGCAACCAGCCGGTGCGAACGGAGTAAGGAGCATCTGCCGTGCGAATGTCGAGGATCGCTGTGGCCGGCTGCGCGGTGCTCGCGCTGACCGCCTGCGGCACCTCCGAAGCCGGTGACACTCCGCTACCGACCGAATCGGCCACGGCGACCTCCACCCCGGATGCGCGACTCAGCCCGCCTCCAGGCGTCTTCGAGTTCGGCTCCGAGTACCGGTTTCCCACCGGCCTGGTCGTCCGCGTCTCCACCCCGGACGTCTTCCGGCCGAGCGAGAGCGCCTACCCCCGCTCGGAGCGGGCGGCGGCGTTCGGCATCGTGCTCTTCAACGACGGCGAGCAGCCCTACCGGCTTTCCAACTTCTCGGTGACCGCGACGGTCGGCGAGCAGGAGGTGAAGCAGGTGGTCGACACCACCCGCGGCTACAACGGCATCCCCGACGCCGACCGCGACATCGGGCCCGGCAGTACCGTGCGGCTCACGCTGGCATTCGCGATGAGCGCCGACCGCGACCCGGTGCGGCTCACCCTTCGCCCCTACGCCTCCACCCCGGCCACGGCCGTGTTCCGCGGCTCGGTGTGAGGCCCACCCGGCCCCGGATAGGCTTTCGGGCATGACCGAGCAGAAGCGGCTCTCCCCCGGCGACCAGGCACCCGAGTTCACCCTTCCCGACAGCCAGGGCAACAACGTCTCGCTGTCGGACTTCCGGGGCCGCTGGGTGGTCGTGTACTTCTACCCGGCCGCGGGCACCCCCGGATGCACCAAGCAGGCCTGCGACTTCAGGGACAACCTCGCCCTGCTCGACGACTCCGGCTACCAGGTGCTCGGGATCTCCCCGGACAAGCAGTCCAAGCTCGCGAAATTCGCAGCCGACCAGGGCCTGACGTTCCCGTTGCTTTCCGATTCCGACAAGACCGTGCTCACCGAGTGGGCAGCCTTCGGGGAAAAGAAGAACTACGGGCGAGTGGTGCAGGGAGTGATCCGCTCGACGTTCGTCGTGGACCCCGAAGGCAGGATCTCGAAAGCGCTGTACAACGTGCGCGCCACCGGCCACGTGGCGAGGCTGCTGAAGGATCTGGACCTCGCAGAATAGGGGCCCTGCTGCCTCGTTCGCGCTCGCCGAGGTTCGAGCGGATCGCTACCGCGAACCTCCGCCGCCCGTGCGGCCGACTCAACGACCTGTCCGCAGGTGTGAAGCACAGCACGTGGCCGCATCGTCGCGGAGCCTGCGCCATGAGCGGTTCGATCCCGAAGGACTGTCGTAGGACCGGCTTGCGACAACGCGCTCGAAGATCACCGGAGCGTCGGATTCGCGATAGCGGCGGCCGGATTTGCAGACCTCGCTCGTCAGCACCCGCTTCGGGTCAGCCAGCCGACCTGTGTCCTTGTTCCGATACTTGCCAGGAACCTTCCACGCAGACGTGACCGCCGAGAGCGCATGCGGAAACAACAGCATCCAGGACTCCACCTCGGCGACGGCGAGCACGTAATGGGCCGTACCCAGATTCCTCTCGAGCGCCGCTTGAACACGATTCTGCGCGGTGACGTAATCCGGACCATCAGGGCGGTCGAAGTCCTCGTGAACGAAGACGCATGCCACAGTCGCTTCCTCACGCGTAGCTCGGGCACGGACCTTCCGGGACAACGTCTTGACCCGTTCCTCCAGGTTGTTCTCGCTGGCCCTGTGCCAGCCGCACATCGTCGGTGATCTCGACGATTCGCCCCCGCATCTCGACACAGAAGGCTTCGAGCAGAAGCCGGAGACTTCGTCGGTCGTTACTGTCTTCACCGGCGAGCACAATGATCGGCTTCTTCGTGGCTCCCGCAGCTGTCCTCCCGCGCCTCAAAGATCACCGCCAAGCGCCCCGGAAAACCACAACTCCCCCAACGGGAGACCCTCGCTGGCTTCCACGATGTCGGTTACCTTCTGCGAGGAGATCGCCGGTATCACGGAGGAACCGTCGTCTCGACGCTCGCACACCACGAGTTCGTGCGGTTCGAGCCGGTCAGCCATCGCTGGTGAATGGGTCGCGATCAGGAACTGGGTGCGTGCGCTGGCTTCGCGAAGGCGTTGCACCAGCAGCTCCAATGCCTGTGGGTGCAGGCCGTGGTCGATCTCCTCCACGCAGGTCAATGCCGGAGGTGCGGGGTCGTACAGCAGGGCGAGCAGCCCGAGCAACCGAATGGTCCCGTAGGAGGCGTCCGCCAGTTGGGTCGGTCGCCGTAGACCACGTTCACGTAGCACCACAACGACTTCACGGGCAGGTCCTGAGGGGTACTCGAAATCAATCGTGTCCAACTGCGGCAGCACTTCGGCCGCGTCCTCGACCAGCCGATCCCACGCCCCCTCGTCTCGGCTGCGCAAGCTGAGTAGAAACGCCGCCAGGTTGGCGGCGTCGTCATCGAGCGGCTCACGACCGTCCTTGGGAAACCGCGCGGGCGCACGTGCCGAGTCGACACTCACATCGAAGACCCTGAAAGATGCGAGTCTCTCGGCGACCGTACTGACCTCACTGCCACCCTTGTCGTCGGAAAGCCGGGGGAGGGTGGAAAGCCCGCTGCTGAGCTTACGGATGCCGAATACGTCCTCAGATGCTTCCGACTGGTTCTTCTCGATCCCGACCACGTTGACCTCGGAACCGCTGATCGTGATCCGGCGGCCCCGCCCCTGCGTGCGCTTGAACTGAAAGCTCTCCCTGCGCGCCAAGCTGCGTCCCGATCGTCTCCCGATCCGGAGTTCGTACTCGTCCGGCGCGGTGGCACTGGAGTGTGTGGTCCATGTCGCCTTGAGTTTGATCCGGATGCTCGCCGGTGTTCGCTCGCCTCCCCAGAACACCACTTCGTCGAAACCGCCGCGCAGACTCAGCGCCGGTTCCAGGTCGGTACGAATCACGTCGGCGAGGAATCGGAAGACCTCGAGCACGTTCGTCTTACCAGCACCGTTGGGGCCTACGAGCACGTTGAGTTCCCGCAACGGCAGGCTGACCTTGCGCAGGCTGCGGAAGTTCTCCACGTGCAGCTCCAGCAGTCGTCTGTTCACCGACGCACCTCCGTAGGCCCATCATGACCCAGGTACCACGAGCTGACACGTGGAGGTCCGGTCCTCGATGCCCGATCGGCTACCGCGATCATTCCCGCGTCAGTTCGCGCAGGTACGGCACGAGCGAGCGCAGGGCACGACCCCGGTGTGACATCGAGTCCTTCTCCTGGGGTGACAGTTCGGCGGAGGTACGCGCCTGCCCTTCGGGCAGGAAGATCGGGTCGTAGCCGAAGCCGTTCGTGCCGCGGGGTTCGCGGACAAGCGTGCCGCGCCATTCGCCACGCAGCACGACCTCGGTCGAGCCGGGCACCACCAGCGCGGCCGCGCACACGAACGCGGCGCCGCGCCGTTCGTCAGGGACATCCTTCAGCTGCGACAGCACGAGTTCCAGGTTCGCTCGGTCGTCTCCGTGCTCGCCCGCCCAGCGGGCCGACAGCACTCCGGGCATACCGTTCAGTGCTTCCACCGCGAGCCCTGAGTCGTCGGCGACCGCGGGCAGGCCGGTGACTCGCGCGGCATCGTGGGCCTTGGCGAGCGCGTTCTCCTCGAAGGTGGCCCCGGTCTCGGGTGATTCGGGGAACTGCCTCACCTGCGAAAGCCCGACGACCTCGATCGCGTCCAGGCCGTTGGCCAGCAGGATCCGGCGCAGCTCCTCGAGCTTGTGCCGGTTGCGTGTGGCCAGCAGCACCCGCAACGTCACTTCGAGCCCTTCGACTTCTTGGTGGGCGCGGGCTCGGGCAACTCGCCGGGGTAAGGCTGGGCCAGCGCCTGCTCCTGGGCCCTTGCCAGCTCGGCGCAACCGGCGAGGGCAAGGTCGAGCATCTTGTCGAGAGTGGACCTGGTGAACGTGGCGCCCTCGGCGGTGCCCTGCACCTCGATCAGCGTGCCCGCGTCGGTGGCGACGACGTTCATGTCCACTTCGGCGCGAGAATCCTCCTCGTAGGGCAGGTCCAGCCGGACACGCCCGTCCACCACACCGACGCTGACGGCGGACACCGCCGCCGACAGCGGCTTGGGGTCCGCGAGCCTGCCCGCGGCGCCCAGCCAGGTGATGGCGTCGGACAGCGCGACGTAGCCGCCGGTGATGGCGGCGGTACGGGTTCCGCCGTCGGCCTGGATCACATCACAGTCGATCATGATGGTGTTCTCGCCGAGCGCGGCCAGGTCTATGCAGGAGCGCAGGGACCGCCCGATGAGCCTGCTGATCTCGTGGGTACGGCCACCGATCTTGCCCCTGACCGACTCGCGATCGGCCCGGGTGTGGGTGGCCGAGGGCAACATGGCGTACTCGGCGGTGACCCAGCCGAGGCCGGAGCCCGCGCGCCAGCGCGGCACGCCTTCCGTCACGCTCGCCGCGCACAACACCCTGGTGTCACCGAACTCGATGAGCACCGAACCCGCGGGCCACTGCTGGAACCCGCGCGTGATCCGCACCTCGCGGAGTTGGTCGTCGTTCCTGCCGTCTTTTCTCACCACGAGCGCAGAGCCTAGTGAACGCGTTGAGCGACCGCCGCCGTGCCTACCCGCCGCCAGGACTTCCAGGGGCGTTGACAGCCACCCCCGCCGGAGCATAATTCAAAAGTGTTGAAATAGGGGGCGGTATGGGCGAGAGAACCCGGCGACGGCGCAGGTTGTGGCGGGGCGCCGGGATCGCCGCCGTGCTCGTGGGTGCGGCGTTCGCACTGCGAGGCAGGCTGCCCGAACCCGCCGAGGTGTTCACCACGCTGGCCGCAGCGGATCCGGCGTGGCTGCTGACCGCCGCTGCCGCCCAGTTCGTGTCGCTGGCGATGTTCGCCCGCCAGCAGCGCAGGCTGCTGACAGGGTTCGGCGTGACGATCCCGCGGCACCGCGCGTTCGCGCTGGCCTACAGCCGCTCGGCCATCGCGATCAGCCTGCCCGCCGGTTCCGCCGTTTCGGCCGCGTACGCCTTCCGAGAATTCCGCGCCGACGGTGCCGACAAAGCGGCCGCCACCGCGGTCATGGTGCTCTCGGGCTTGTTGTCGGCAGCGGGGCTCGCGCTGCTGTACGTCACCGGAATGCTCACCGGCGCGGCAACGGCGCTCGCCCGCAACTGGGACGTTCATCCCGGCTTCGTCCTGGCGGGTCTGGTCCCGGCGGCCACCCTCGCCGCGGCCGCGGCACCGGCGCTGGCCTCCCGCCTGCGTGCGCCTGCCCGGCCCGCGAGGCAACGACGCCCGCGCAGCCATGGCCTGCTCGGTGGTGTGCTCGACACGGTGCGCGACGCGCTGACCGAGTCTCGCACCGTGCGGCCCCGGCACTGGCTGCTCGCGCTGGCCGCGGCCGTGGGTAACTGGCTCACCGACCTGCTGTGCCTGCTCGCCGCCTCCCGCGCGGTCGGCATCGAACTCGGCGTCGCCACGCTGGCCACGATCTATCTCACGGTGCAGTTGCTGCGGCAGGTCCCGTTGACCCCCGGTGGGATCGGCGTGATCGAGGCCGCGCTGTTCGCGGGACTCGTCTCGGCAGGCGCTGCCGACTCACCCGCGACCGCGGCCGTACTGACCTACCGGCTGCTGTCGTGCTGGCTGATCATTCCCATCGGGGTACTCGGCTGGCTGGTGCTGCGGGCGACCCGCCGCTCAGATGTCGTAGACCGCCCCTTGCTCGACGAGCCGGACGGGTCCGTCGTAGCGGGAACGCGCCTCCCGCAGCACCGCTTCGCCGTCGGTCCACGGAGCGACGTGGGTGAGCAGCAGCCTGCCGACGCGCGCCCGCGCGGCGAGTTCCCCGGCCTGCCGCCCGGATAGGTGCAGCCCGGGTGGCCGGTCGTCGGCGTGGGTCCAGGTGGCCTCAGCCAGCAGCACGTCGGCTCCCTCGGCCAACTCGTCCAGTGCGGGGCACTCGCCGGTGTCACCGGTGTAGGCGAAGGTGCGTGCGCCGTCGGTCACGCGGACGCCGAACGACTCGGTGGGATGGGTCACCGGAACCGCGGTGACCTGGAACGGCCCGACCCGCAGCACACCGTGGTGCAGGGCGTGGAACTCGAAGACGTCCGACAGGTCGGTCTCCAACCGCTCGGACTCGTGTGGCGCGTAGGCGTTGGCCAGCCGGGCGGGTGCCTGGCTCGGCGCGTAGACCGGGAGCCTGCGCTCGCGCGTGTCGAAAGGCGGCGCGGGATGGTAACGGCGCAGCACCGTCAGTGCGCTGAAGTCGGCGCAGTGGTCGGGATGCAGGTGCGAAAGCAGCAGCGCATCCAGTTCGAACGGATCGCGCACGGCCTGCAGTCGCGCCAGCGTGCCGTTGCCGAGATCGATGCCCATCGTGAAGCCGCCCGCTTCGAGCAGGTAGCCCGAGGCCGCCCGGTCGGGGCCGGGAATGCTGCCGCAGCAGCCCAGGATCGTCACTCGCACGATCACACACCCTGCCATGACGGCCGGGCGGATGCCCGCATCAGGTGGCCGTCAGCACTCCCGCGCCGATACCCATGAACCGGTGCGCCAGCCGGATGAACGGTTCCCGCTCGCCCGTGCAGAGGAACTCGTGCGCCGGTGGCTCCGCGTGTTCTGCGAGCAGATCCTGCTCGGTGAGCACGCGCACCACGTCCTTGGCGGTCTCTTCCGCGCTGGACACCAGGGTCACCTCCGGCCCCATCACGATCTGGAGCACCCCGGTGAGCAGTGGGTAGTGCGTGCAGCCGAGGATCAGCGTGTCCACCCCGGCACGCGACAGCGGCTCCAGGTAGCCCTGCGCGAGGCCGAGCACCTGGCGGCCCGAGGTGATGCCCCGCTCGACGAAGTCGACGAACCGTGGGCAGGCGACGCTGCTCAGCCGCACCCGCGTGGCGCCCGCGAAGGCGTCGTCGTAGGCGCGCGAGCGGACGGTGCCCTCCGTGCCGATCAATCCGATGCGCCCGTTGTGTGTGGCGGCCGCCGCGCGCCGCACTGCGGGCAGCACGACCTCGATGACCGGGATGTCGTAGCGCTCCCTCGCATCGCGCAGGCTCGCCGCGGATGCGGTGTTGCAGGCGATCACCAGTGCCTTGACGCCGTCGGCGACGAGACCGTCCAGTGCGGCAAGGGTGAGCTCGCGCACTCGTGCGATGGGCAGCGGCCCGTAGGGGGCGTTGCGGGTGTCACCGAGGTAGCGCAGGCGTTCGCCGGGAAGCTGATCGGCGATGGCGCGCGCGACAGTCAGCCCACCGACACCGGAGTCGAAGATCCCGATCGGGGCATCGGCATGCGTCACGCCCCGAGGGTACCGGGCGGTTTCGCGGCCCTGGCACGGTCGGCACGCGCCACGACCCAAGCCGCGAGCACCCCGCCGAGCGCCCCGAACAGGTGGCCCTGCCAGGAGATCGCCGGATTGCCGGGCAGGATGCCCCACAGCATCCCGCCCCAGCCGAACAGCAGCACGGCGGCCACCACCAGTTGGGCAGCGCTGCGGTTGAAGATCCCGCGTACGAGCAGGAACGCCAGCCAGCCGAAGGCCAGACCGGAGGCGCCCACCGTCACCACACCCGGCGGGGCCGTCAGCCACACACCGAGCCCCGCGACGAGCCAGATCGTGGCCGTGACCGCCACCCACTGCGCGATACCGCCCGCCATCGCGAGGAAGGCGAACACCAGCACGGGCACGGTGTTGGCGAACAGATGCGGCCAGCCCGCGTGCAGCACCGGCGCCCACGCGATGCCGTCGAGTCCTGCCAGCGACCTCGCGTGGATACCGGCGAGGTCGAGCTGCGCGGGCAGCAGCACGTCGACGAGTTCCACCAGGTAGAGCAGCATCGTGAACGCCAACGCGACAACGCCCGCCGCCAGCGGCTTCGGCGGCAGCACCCGCTTGGCGGGGCTCTGCCTCGGGCGCGAGGGAACTGGTTGCGGCTGCGTGCTCACGTGCTCCAGGCTACGTCCGCTGCCGCAGGGCCACCTCGGGAGAAATCCCTGAGATCACCGGGCGGGCGTGGCCGCGGTGCCGAGCTGTTTGCACGCTGTTGTCATCGCGCGTACGCGGTGGAAACGTCGGCCCGGTTGGCTCGATCGGTATGACGAGCAGCTACGAGCAGATCGGTGGCCAGGAAGCACTCATCGCCGTCGTGGACGACTTCTACGAGCGGGTCCTCGCCGACCCGCAGCTGGCGGGGTTCTTCACGGGGTCGAACATGTCGCGGTTGAAGGGCAAGCAGGTGGAGTTCTTCGCGCAGGCGCTCGGCGGTCCCGCCGAGTACAGCGGGCTGTCGATGAAGGACGCCCACCGGGGCAGGGGGATCGGTCAGCAGCAGTTCGACCTGGTGGCGAAGTACCTGAGCGAATCGCTGCTGGCGGCCGGGGTTCCCAGCGACACCGTGGACGCGATCATCGGCGCGGTGGCACCGCTTTCGGGCGACATCGTGTCACCGTCGGCCTGAGCACTGCTCCCCTCGCGGCGGGGCGGCCGGTGGGCTCACGCCCAGAGCTGGCCGTCCAGCCGCTCGGCGGCCTCGTCGAGCGAACCGCTGTAGGCGCCGGTGGACAGGTACTTCCACCCGGCGTCGGCCACGACGAACGCCACGTCGGCCCGCTCGCCCCTTGCCATGGCCTTGTTCGCCACACCGAGCGCGGCGTGCACCACGGCGCCGGTGGAGATTCCCGCGAAGATCCCCTCGTGTTCCAGCAGCTCGCGAGTGCGGCGCAGCGCGTCGTAGGCGCCCACGGAGTACCTGCCGGAGAGCACATCGGGGTCGTACAGTTCGGGAACGAACCCTTCGTCCAGGTTGCGCAGTCCGTACACCAACTCGCCGTAGCGCGGCTCCGCCGCGATCACCTGCACATCCGGCTTGTTCTCCCGCAGGTAGCGGCCGACGCCCACCAGCGTGCCGGTGGTGCCGAGACCGCCGACGAAGTGGGTCAGCGTCGGCAGGTCCTTCAGCAACTCCGGGCCGGTGCCCCGATAGTGGGAGTCGGGGTTGGCCGGGTTGCCGTACTGGTAGAGCATGACCCAGTCCGGGTTGCTCTTGGCCAACTCCTTGGCCCTGCGCACGGCCTCGTTCGACCCGCCCGCGGCGGGCGAGTACACGATGCGGGCGCCGTAGGCCTGCAGCAGTTGCGTTCGCTCGGCCGAGGTGTTCTCCGGCATCACGCACACCAGGCCGTAGCCCTTGAGCTTGGCGGCCATCGCCAGCGATATGCCGGTGTTGCCCGAGGTGGGCTCGAGAATCGTCGCTCCGGGGCGCAGACTGCCGTCACGCTCGGCGGCCTCGATCATCGCCAGCGCGGGCCTGTCCTTGATCGAGCCGGTGGGGTTGCGATCCTCCAGCTTCGCCCACAGCCGCACGTCGGCCGAAGGGGACAGCCTGGGCAGGCCGACGAGCGGCGTGCCGCCGAGCGCGTCCAGCAGGGACTCGTACCGAGCCATTGTCAGCGCCTATCGTCTCGGGTTCGCGCCGACGACGTCAGCGCGCCCCGCCCGCCACGGCAGGCAGGATGGTCACGGTGTCGCCGTCGGAGACTTCCGCGTCGAGCCCGCCCGCGAAGCGCACGTCCTCGTCGTTGACGTAAACGTTGACGAAACGGTGCAGCTTCTCGTCCTTGACCAGGCGCTCCTTGAGGCCGCCGTGCTTGGCCTCCAGGTCGTCGATCACCTCCGCCACCGTCTTGCCCGACGCCTCGACGGACTTCTCGCCGCCGGTGTGCGTACGCAGGATGGTGGGGATGGAGACGGTCACGGGCATGGGTTACCTCCACTCGGATCTACGACAGGATGAGACGTTCGGGTGGGCCACGGTATTCCCACCGGTAGCTCAGGCGTCGGGTACGTCGTCGCTGCCGGTGTTGGCGAACATGTACGACTCGACGACCTCGACCGGCTCCTCGGTCACCTCGCCGTCCACGATGCGGTACGAGCGCAGCTCGTAGTCCTCGGGGTCGCGGGTCGAGACCAGCACGTAGTGCGCGAACGGCTCCTGCGCCAACTTGATGTCGGTGCGCGAGGGGTAGGCCTCGGTGGCGGTGTGCGAGTGGTAGATCACGACGGGCTTCTCGTCGTTCGCGTCCATCTCGCGGTAGAGCCTGAGCAGGTCGCCGGAGTCGAACTCGTAGAACGTGGGCGAGCGGGCGGCGTTGACCATGGGCACGAAGCGCTCTGGCCGGTCGGTTCCGTCGTCAGGGCCCGCGATGACGCCGCACGCCTCGTCCGGATGATCTCGGCGGGCATGAGCGACGATCGCGTCCACGAGGTCACGGCGGATCCGAAGCACGATAGACATCTTACGTGTTGGACAGCTCACGTTCACACCGTGAGACGAACCACTCGATGGCGGCGTCACGGTCGCGCGTCGAACACCTCGGGCCACACGTCACGGTAGGCGGCGAGACCGGGAACCGACGCCGCGGCCAGCACGCCGTGCACCATCGCGCGGGCGAACACCCGCGCCGCGGCCGCGGCCAGCCGGTCGAGCACGGCGGCCCTACCCACGTCCCCGATGGGGCCCTGCCGCACCGGCAACTCCCGAGCCCCGGTCGCCAGTGCGAACACGGTGTCGCCGTCGAACATCGTGTGCGCCGGTCGTACCACCCTGGCCAGCCCGTCCTGCGCGGCGACCGCGAGACGGCGGCACTGCGCCTTGGACAGGTCCGCGTCGACGGCCACCACGCCGATCGTGGTGTTGAGGTCGGTGCCACCGGCCTCGGTCTCTGCGGGCCTGCCCGGCCAGGACGGCACGCCGAACTCCCCGGCGACCTCGTGGTCGGCGGCGTAGGGCTCACCGCTGTCGAGGCGCACCGCCTCGCCGGAGGCGTTGACCACGGCCAGCGCGCCCACGACGAACTCGTCCACCCGCTCGCTCGCGGTGCCGATCCCGCCTTTGAGTGAGCCCACCTGCGCGCCGGTTCCGGCGCCGACCGTGCCCTGCGCGACAGGGCCACCGGCAGAGGCCTCGCAGGCGGCGTAGCCGAACGAGGCGTCCGGGGTGTTGCCCCAGTCGCTGCGTGGCAGGTCGAAGATCACCGCGGCCGGGACGATCGGCACGACCTCGTGCGGCTGCGAGCCGACGGGGAAGCCGAGGTTGCGCTCACCGAGCCAGCGCACGACCCCGTCGGCCGCGGCCAGCCCGTACGCGCTGCCGCCGGAGAAGCAGATGGCGTTGACCCGCTGCACCAGGTTCTCCGGCTCCAGCAGGTTGGTCTCCCTCGTGCCGGGAGCCCCGCCGCGCTGGTCCACAGCGCCGACCGCGCCGTCGGGCACCAGTACCACGGTCGTGCCGGTGGCCCAGCCCGTCTCGAGCCGCTCGTGGTGCCCCACCAGCACACCAGGCACATCGGTGATGGCGTTGCCGGTGCCTGCACCGACCGTTTCGGAGTCGTTGCTCGACATCATTCGGCCAGCGCCTGGACGAGGCTTTCCTGCACCCAGGTCAACCAGTGGTAAACGCCCAGATGCGGCGAGCGGGGGTCCTCCTCGGGAAGCTCGTCGGGCATGTCCTCGGTGACGTCCAGCGCCGTGCCGAGCGCGATGCGGACGTCGTTGAGGGCGGACAGCCACGCGTCTGCCTGCTCCGGGCTCAGCCGTACCTCGCCGCCATCGGGCGGCAGGGTTTGCATCACCACGGCCGCGACACCCACCTTGGCCTCCAGCACCTCGGGTTCGTGCAGCGAGCGAAGCGCGGCGGCGGAGTCGAGTTCCTCCTTGCTCGGGTTGTCCGGGTCCAGCCGGTGGAAGTCCGGCAACAACCGCCCGAGCACGGGGTCGTCCGGCCCCTCGGACGGCCCGGTGCGGATACCGGTGAGCTCGGACAACTCGTCCTGCGGTGCCTCCTCCGCTCGGGCCCGCAACATGTCCTCGACCTGGCTGACCAGGCCACGCACGACCGCGGCCTCCTGCTGCTCGAACCCGGCGAGCACGTTGTCGCCCTTGCGGCGCCAGCCCCTCACGGCTGTTCCATGGTTGCCCACAGGCCGGCCGCGTGGAGTTTCGCGACGTCGCCTTCGACCTTTTCCTTGCTGCCCGAGGACACGACCGCCCTTCCCTTGTGGTGAACGTCGAGCATGAGCTTGGTGGCGTGATCTCTGCTGTACCCGAAGATTTTCTGGAACACGTAGGTCACGTACGACATCAGGTTCACCGGGTCGTTCCAGACGATGGTCTGCCACGGTCTGTCCTCGGAACCCTGATCCGCACCGAGAGTCTGTTCGGCCTCGACAGGCGTGGTCATGACTCCATGGTGTCACGGTGTCGACAGGGAGTGCGCCACCAGGTCTGGCCGTACGAGTGAATAGGCTTCCGCTATGTCCACCTCGGCGAGCGACACCAGCACCGCGCTGTTCACCGACCACTACGAACTCACCATGTTGGGTAGCGCGCTGAGCGACGGAACGGGTGAACGTGACTGCGTGTTCGAGGTGTTCGCGCGCAGGCTGCCCTCGGGGCGGCGCTACGGCGTGGTCGCAGGCACGGCGCGCGTGCTGGACGCGATCGCCGACTTCCGGTTCACCGAAGCGGAACTGGAACAACTGCGGGCGACGGCCGTCGTCGACGCCGAGACCCTCGACTGGCTCTCGGGGTACCGGTTCACCGGTGATGTGGACGGCTACCCGGAGGGGGAGCTCTACTTTCCTGGTTCGCCGATCCTCACCGTGCGCGGCAGTTTCGCCGAATGTGTGCTGCTGGAGACGATCGCGCTGTCGATCCTGAACCACGACAGCGCGGTCGCCTCCGCCGCCGCCAGGATGTCCGGCGCCGCCAACGGCAGGCCGATCATCGAGATGGGCGGAAGGCGCACCCACGAGCAGGCGGCGGTCGCCGCGGCACGCGCGGCCTACCTCGGTGGCTTCGCCACCACCTCGAACCTGGAAGCCGGTCGCCGCTACGGGATCAGCACGCGAGGCACGGTCGCGCACGCGTTCATGCTGTTGCACGACACCGAGGAAGCCGCGTTCCGCGCGCAGGTGGAGAAACTGGGTGCGGACACGACGCTGCTGGTGGACACCTACGACATCACGGCGGGCATCGAAACGGCCGTGCGGGTGGCCGGGCCCGAACTGGGCGCGATCCGCATCGACTCCGGTGATGTCGGTGTGCTCGCGCGCAAGGCCAGGGAGCAACTCGACATGCTGGGCGCGAAGGACACGCGCATCGTGGTGTCGGGTGACCTCGACGAGCACGCGATCGCGGCGCTGCGTGCCGAACCGGTCGACGCCTACGGGGTGGGCACGTCGGTGGTCACCGGCTCGGGTGCGCCCACGGCCGGAATGGTGTACAAGCTGGTCGAGGTCGGCGGAAGGCCGGTCGCCAAGCGAAGCGAGCACAAGGCGTCGCGGGGCGGACGCAAGGCGGCACTGCGCAGGCACAAACCCACGGGCACCGCACTGGAGGAAGTCGTTTACCCGACCGCAAACCCGCCCCAGGTGGGTCCTTACGACCGTGATCTGCACATCCCGCTGCTTCGTGGTGGACAACCGGTACCGGATCTGCCCACCCTGGAGGACGGGAGGCAACGGTTGCGCCGCGCGCTGGTGAGCCTTCCGTGGGAAGGGCTCAAACTCTCCAGCGGCGATCCGGCGATACCCACCACCTTCACCTGATCCGACAACGCAACCGTCGATACCGGAGGACATCATGGCTACCGCGCTGATCGTCGTCGACGTGCAGAACGACTTCTGCGAGGGCGGCTCGCTGGCGGTGAGCGGGGGCGCCGCGGTCGCCGGTGACATCTCGCGGTACCTGCGCGAGGGTGACTACGACCATGTCGTGGCGACCAGGGACTACCACATCGATCCCGGCGAGCACTTCCACCACGAACCGGACTTCGTACGGTCGTGGCCGAGGCATTGCGAGGCAGGCACCGCGGGCGCGGCATTCCATCCCGAGCTGGACGTAGCGCCGATCAACGCGGTGTTCTCCAAGGGCCAGTACAGCCACGGCTACTCCGGTTTCGAGGGCGAGACCGAGGGCGGAGTGCGGCTGGCCGACTGGCTTTCCGAACGCGATGTCACCGATGTGGACGTCGTCGGGATCGCCACCGATCACTGTGTCCGGGCCACCGCTCTGGACGCCGCGAAAGCCGGTTTCCGGGTGCGCGTGCTCGCCGACCTGACGGCAGGCGTTTCGCGTTCCACTGTGGACTCGGCGCTGGCGCAGCTGCGGGACGGCGGGGTCACCGTGACCGGAGCACCGAGGGTGGCTTCGTGACACGTCGCGGGCTGGTGACCTTCGGCGAGAGCCTCGCGGTGTTCAGCACCCAGTCGGGCAAGCTTCGGCATGCCGGCAGCGTCGACGTCGGCATCGCGGGGTCGGAGGCGATCGTCGCGATCGGAGTCGCGAGGCTCGGTGTCCCCGCGTCGTGGGCGGGCAGGGTCGGCGCCGACGAGCCCGGCGCGCTGGTGCTGCTGCGGTTGCGGGACGAGGGTGTGGACACCTCGGCGGCCATGACCGACCAGCACGCACCGACCGGGCTGATGCTCAAGGACTTCCGCACCACCGACGCGACACGCTGCGCCTACTACCGCAACGGCAGCGCGGGAACGCGGTTGTGCCCCGAGGACATTCCCGAGGACCGCATCCGGCAGGCGGGCGTGCTGCACCTGAGCGGGCTGACGCCGAGCCTGTCGGACACGGCCGCGAAGGCCGTGCTCGCGGCCGTCGAGGTGGCGCGCGAGGAAGGCGTTCCGGTGTCGTTCGACGTGAACTACCGCAACGCGCTGTGGGAACCGCAGGAGGCCACCGGCGTGCTGCTGGACCTGGTGAGCAGAGCCGACATCGTGTTCGCGAGCGTCGACGAGGCAGCGCCGCTCGGGTTCACCGGTGAGCCGGTGCGGCCGGAGCAGCTGCTGGCCTACCTCGCCGAACTCGGCCCGGAGCAGGTGATCGTGAAGCTGGGCCCGCGCGGCGCGCTCGCCGAACTACACGGCTGCCGCTACGACGTGCCCACCTACCCGGTTCGTGCGATCGATTCCGAGGGCGCCGACGACGCCTTCGTCGCGGGCTACCTCGCCGACTTCCTCGCGGGCGCCCCACCCGATCGCCGGGTACGCACAGCCGCCGCGTGCCGTGCGTTCGCGGTGTCGGTGCACGGTGACTGGGAGGGGCTGCCCGACCGCGAGGAGTTGAAGCAGCTCGCTCGCGCCCGCTGACCCGCCGCGTGGCGGGTCAGCGGGGCTCCACGACACCGCACCGCCGTGGCGTTCCGCGGGCCCGGTCAGGCGCCGCGCAGCATGCGCAGGTCTGCCAGCAGCAGCGCTTGCCGTTCGGGCGGGAACGCCGCGGCGCGAACCGCGTGCTCGGCGAGCCGCCACCTGCCCGCGTCGAGATGGCGCAGGATGGTCGCGACGTCGTGGGTGGCGATGTCGGCTTCGGCGACGAGCACCCTGACGCCGGTGACGTCCACAACCACCTCGAAAAACGTGCTCGTCTCGGCCGTGCCGCCCGGCCCGGTCGCCACGGCGGACAGCTTGTGTACCCCGGCGGCGAGCTCTCGCGGGTCGAGCGTGGCCCCGGGGTCGATGGGCTCGCCGTCGAGTGTCACCGTCACCTCGTCGGCGTCCCTGGCGCTGACAGCAGGCGTCAGCCGCTCGTACCGGTGCAGCCGCGCCCCTTCGCCGGGGGCGGTGATCGCGACGGTCGGCGCGGCCGCGGGTTCGGCGCGGGCTGCCCGCCGCCAACCGGAGTGCTCCCCCGCCCTGTTGGTGATGATGCCGTCGACGCCGAGTTCGGCCAGCCGCGACCAGCGCGCGGCGTCGTCGACCGTGTAGGGCATGACCGCGATCCCGGCGTCGTTGAGTCGCTCGACCACCTCCGGACGTGCCAGCAGCGCGTCGGCCGAGGGGTTGTAGGACACCACGCCCAGCTCCTTTGCCGTGGCTACCGGGTCGGCGTCCAGGCCGCCACGCAGCAGCCCGAGCCGGATTCGCGGTGCCAGCTCCCGCGTGTCTCGCAGCACCCGCACGTCGAAGCTCTGCAACAGCACCTGCTCTGCCATGCCGCGTCGCAGCACCTCGGACACGATGGCCTCGGTCTGCGCGCTCGTGCGCGGTGCCTTGACCTCGAGCAGCAGCGTGGAGCCGGTGTTTCGCACCAAGTCGAGTACCTGACCGAGGGTGGGCACCCGCTGGCCCGCGTAGGCGGGTGAGAACCACGAGCCCGCGTCGAGCCCTGTGACGTACTCGGCGGTCAGCGCGGACACCGCGCCGGAGCCGTTCGTGGTGCGGTCGACCGTCGAGTCGTGCAGCACCACCGGCACGCCGTCGGCGGTGGTGTGCGCGTCGATCTCGACGTATTCGGCGCCCGCGCGGATTCCGGCAGTGACGGCGGCGAGCGTGTTCTCCGGCGCCACGGCCGAGTAGCCGCGGTGGGCGATCGTCACCGGCAGTGCCCCGTCAGGCCTGGTGATGGGCGGCGGTGGCAATTCGGTTACCCGCACGTCGTCCACGCTGATCCTGGCGCCGTCGGCCACGATGCCGAGCACCCCGGTGTCGGTGCGGGGCAGCCGGTTGGTGGTGAGTACCGGCTCGCCGTCGAAGGTCCAGGTCGCGTTGCTGCCGTGTACCTCGACGGACATGCGGATGTCGCGGCCCGTGCCCGCGTCGTGCGGTGCGGAAGCGGTGTCGGTGACGTTCCAGGTGTTGTTGGCCGTTCGTACGGCGAACTCGATGCCGTTGCTCGCCGTCGACCGCGAACGCATGATCGCCTGGCTCCACGGCGCCGAACCCGAAGGGTCGATGTCGAGCACGATGCCCGCCCAGCGGCTGGCGTTGTTCACACTCTCGAAGCTAACCGTCGCCTCGACGCGGAAGTCCCGTAACCGGGAGCCGAAGGTGATGCGGGACAGCGCACTCGGTTCGGTTGTGGTGAGTCGACCGTCGTACACCCGCCACGATCCCGCTACCGGGTTCCAGCCCTGCGGCAGCGTCTCGCCGTCGAAGGACTCGTCCACGACCACACCGACGGGTCCTTCGGCACCACCGGGCTCGGCCGTCGCGAGACCGGGGAGCGCGGGCCCTGCGGCGGCACCGGCAGCGAGCAGGGCGGCGAGCAGGGCAGCGGGGAAGCGTCTCATCGGGCGAACGCTAGGCACGCGGACTGACGTGCTGGTGAGGCACGAATGGACCTTTCGTGAGCAATCGGCGACGGGTAGGGGCGCGGCCGGGCCCGGCATCGTGGGGGTGGGCGGGTAACGTCTGTTTCGTGCCAGCAGACAAATCCGTCCGCTCCGCACCGCCTGGGGTTCGCGAGCTGCTCGCCCACGCCGTGAAAGCCGTGGGTGGCGCCGAGCGCGACGGCCAGGTGCGCATGGCGGAGGCCGTCGCGGAGGCCATCCGCACCGGCGAACACCTCGCCGTGCAGGCGGGCACGGGAACGGGCAAGTCGCTGGCCTACCTGGTGCCCGCCATCAGGCACGCGGTGGAACGCGACTCCACCGTCGTGGTTTCCACTGCCACGATCGCGCTGCAGCGCCAACTCGTGGACCGCGACCTGCCCCGCCTCGCCGACGCGCTGGCCGAGCCGCTCGGCCGCGCGCCGACCTTCGCGATCCTCAAGGGCAGGCGCAACTACCTGTGCCTGCACCGGGTTCACACCGGCGCTCCGGAGGAGCCGGAGGACACCGCCCTGTTCGACGCCTTCACCGTCTCCAGGATCGGCAGGGAGGTGAAGCGGCTGCACGAGTGGTCGTCCGACACCGAAACCGGTGACCGGGACGAACTCGTGCCCGGCGTGTCCGAGCGGGCGTGGCGGCAGGTGTCGGTCACGGCGAAGGAATGCCTCGGCGTCGCCCGCTGCCCGGTGGGCACGGACTGCTTCGCCGAACGCGCCCGTGCCGAAGCGGGCCGCGCCGATGTGGTGGTGACCAACCACGCTCTGCTCGCAATCAACGCACTGCAGGAACACCAGGTGCTTCCCGAGCACGAGGTGACGATCGTCGACGAGGCACACGAACTCGTCGACAGGGTGACCTCGGCGGCCACGGCCGAACTGACCCCCGCGATGCTGTCCACCGCCGCGCGGCGCTGCGGCAGGCTGATCGACGCCGCCGTCGCCGACCGGTTGCTGGAGTGCGCCGACGGGCTGTCCCTCGTGCTGGACGACCTGCCACCAGGCCGGATCGACCGGCTGCCCACCGCCGTAGGCGGCGCGGTGGCCGCCGCCCGCGACGCGGCGCGGGCGTGCCTCACCGCGCTCGGTCCCGACCACAAGGAGGACGTCGAGGGCGCCACAGCCCGCAAGCTCACCCGCTCGCTGCTCGACGAGGTGCACGACACGGCCGTGCGGCTGCTGGAGTCGTTCGAGGACGAACAGGCCGACCGCTTCGACGTGGTATGGCGCTCAGGTGATTCGTTCTCGGCCTCACCGCGGCCGCCCGCACTGCACGTCGCTCCGCTGACCGTGGCGGGGCTGCTGCGCGACCGGGTGTTCGCCAGCAGTACCACCGTGCTCACCTCGGCCACGCTGGCGCTCGGCGGTAGTTTCGACACCCTGGCCCGGCAGTGGGGGCTGCCGCCGTCTCCAGCGCGCGCGACCGAAGTCGCGGGCACGGCCACCGGCAAGACGCCACCCAGCGACGATTCCGGTCCCACCTGGACCGGCCTTGACGTGGGTTCGCCGTTCGACTACCGGCGCAACGGCATCCTCTACGTCGCCAAGCAGCTACCCGCGCCGGGCCGGGACGGGCTCGGCGCCGCGACCCTGGACGAACTGGCCGAACTGATCGACGCGGCAGGCGGGCGCACGCTGGGACTGTTCTCCTCCATGCGGGCCGCCAAACAGGCGGCCGAGGCGCTGCGCGACCGTGTGCGGTACCCCATCCTGTGCCAGGGCGAGGACGCCACGGCGCTACTGGTCGGCAAGTTCGCCGACGACGTGCGCACCTGCCTGTTCGGCACGCTTTCGCTGTGGCAGGGGGTGGACGTGCCCGGGCCGTCGCTTCAGTTGGTCGTGGTCGACCGGCTGCCGTTCCCGCGCCCTGACGACCCGGTGTCGTCGGCGCGGCAGCGAGCGGTGGACGCGCGCGGCGGCAACGGGTTCCTCACCGTGGCCGCGACGCACGCGGCGCTGCTGCTCGCGCAGGGTGCGGGGCGGCTGCACCGCAGCGGCACCGACAGGGGTGTGGTGGCCGTGCTCGACCCCAGGCTGGCCACCGCCCGCTACGGGGGTTTCCTGCGCGCGTCGCTGCCGCCGCTGTGGCCCACCCACGACCCGCGAGTCGTTCGCGACGCGCTGCGCAGACTCGACGCCGCCGCCCCGGACTGAGCCCGACCACGGCGGCCACTACGGTGAACGCCATTGCCGATCCCGAGGGAGAAATTGTTGGCCCCCGACTCATCCAGCGCCAAGTCGCGCTCGGTCAGCGTCGACGACACCGGAGTACGCCGTGTGCTCGCCGACGGCAGCGAGGAATCGATCACCTGGGACCAGCTGTCCGCGGTGGTCGTGCGGGTCATCCCGGAAGGCCCGTGGCGCGAAGACGTCTTCCTGATGCTGGCCGCCGCCGACGGCACCGGAACCGCGGTGCCGAGCGGTGACCCGGCCGCCGACGCGCTGATCGAGCGGTTGCAGACGCTGCCGGGATTCGACCACGACAAGTTCGTGGAAGCGATGACCACCGACGCCGACGAGGCCTACGTGGTGTGGAAGGCCTCCTGACCCGCGAGTCCCCCGCTCTCGCCCGCGAGTCCCCCGTTCAGACCCGCGAGTGCTGCGTTCGTGCCCGCGAGTGCTGCGTTCCGGGAGGGACGGGTCAGCGGCTGTGAGCGGCCGTCTCGGCGGCTCGCCAGTGGGCCAGCACGGTGATCGTGCCGGGCGCGATCTCGGTGAATCCGGCATCCCGCACGGCCACCACCCGCTGTTCCAGCCAGCCTCGCTCGGGATCGCGGGGACGCCAGGCCGCCCACTCGGCGACCGTGGCCACGCGCACCGCGCACCGGTATCCCCACTCCTGCCACCGCTTCGACTCGGCCTCGCCGAGCAGCGCCGCCAGCAGCATCGTGCCGTGACCGACCTGGGCCGCGGCCTTGCCGACGGTCATCGTGACCTCGGGATTGAGCAGCAGCAGCGGCACATCCGCCGGTGGCGGTCCCGGCTCGTCCTGCGGCAGGTCACTACCGGAAACCTGCAACCGCGAGACCTCCCTCGGCAGGTCGCTCACCCGGCACGGCAACAGGGCGCGCGCCTGCGCGCCCGCCACGTCGACGGTGATGCCCGGCAGTTCCTGCACCGCCCGCCAGTGCGCTCCCCGCGCCCGCCGCGCGACCTTGCGAATGTGGCCGGAAATCCAGCTGTGCACCGCATCGTGCCACTCACCACCCTCGCGCGAGCGCTCGTCGAGGCAGACCGCCAGCGCGGCCGTAGCCGCGGCCTCCAGCAGCGGGGTCCGCGACGGCGGTTCGGACTTCTCCATCCGCAACACCACCGGCATCGCCCGCACCTGTTCGGCAGCCTCGGGCACCGCGGTCTGCTCGGCGGGAAGGCGAAGCCACCACGCGTACCGTGCCGCCAGCGGCGCGAGCACCGACGTCACGGCCGCAGCAGTGGCATGCCGTCGGCCGCGTCCGCCGCTTCCACCTCGGCACGCGTGACACCGAGCAGGAACAGCACAGCGTCGAGGTAGGGGTAGGACAGTGCGGCATCGGCCACTTCCCGCAGCGCGGGCTTGGCGTTGAACGCGATGCCCATCCCGGCGGCGGAGAGCATGTCGATGTCGTTGGCTCCGTCACCGACCGCCACGCACTGCTCGATGGGGATTCCGTAGCCGCTCGCGAATCGCCGCAACGCGGCGGCCTTCCCCGGTCTGTCGACGATCTCTCCGACGACCCTGCCGGTGAGCTTGCCGTCGACGACCTCGAGGTCGTTGGCGACGGCGAAGTCCAGCCCGAGGTCGCTCACCAGCCGGTCGATGATGCGGGTGAATCCACCCGACACCACACCGCAACGGAAGCCGAGTCGTTTCAGCGTCCGCACCGTCGTCCTCGCGCCCGGAGTCAGCTCGATCGCGTCTGCGACCTCGTCCAGCACCGTCTCCGGAAGCCCTTCCAGCAGCGCGACCCTTCGCCGCAGCGACTCCGTGAAGTTCAACTCACCGCGCATGGCCGCCTCGGTGATGTCGCACACCTGCTGCTCCACGCCGACGTAGGCGGCCAGCATCTCGATGACCTCGCCCTGGATGAGAGTGGAGTCCACATCGAACACGACGAGCCGCTTCGCCCTGCGGGCAAGGCCGGAACGCTCGATCGACACGTCGAGCCCGCCGCGGGAGGGCACGTCGGCGAGTATCGAACGCAGTTCGGCGTCGGCCTCGTCGGTGTCGTGCGCCACCGACACGTGGACCTCGAGCCCGGTCACCGGATAGTCGGCCACACTGCGGATGGAGTCGATGTTGGCGCCCGCCGCGGCCAGCCTGCGGGCGACCTCGGTGAACGCCCGAGCCGTCACCGGCCTGCCGAGCAGCACCAACACGTGGGTGGAACCTCGACGCCCCGGCGCGAACGGGTCGGTGCCGATGGCCTCACCGATGCGCACGTCGACGTTCATCGACACCGCGGCCATGGCCTGCTCGACCGCTTCCTGCAGCGCCTCGGCATCATCGTCCACGGCAACCAGCACACCGAGCACCAACTGGCCCCGGATGACCACTTGCTCGATGTCCAGCACCTCGACGCCCTGCCGGGCCAGTGCCGCGAACAGCACCGAGGACACTCCGGGCTTGTCCGGCCCGGTCGTGGTGATCAGGACGGGCGTCGAGTTCACCGTGGCTCCCGGGCGAGTGGTAGCCCTGACGTGCCGGTCACCGTTCGCTCGCGTTGTCCTCGTCGTGCCGGCCGGGAACGACGGCCTTGGTGAGTACCTGCGACGGCGCGTCCTTCGCGTCGCCGTGGGCGAGCGTCTTCCCGGTGAAGGTGATGTGGCCCTCGCCGCGGATCCGCTCCACCATGTGCGGGTAGTGCAGTTCGAACGCGGGACGCTCCGAGCGGATGCGCGGCAACTCGGTGAAGTTGTGCCTCGGCGGCGGGCAACTGGTGGCCCACTCCAGCGAGTTTCCGTAGCCCCACGGGTCGTCCACGGTCACGATCTCGCCGTAGCGGTAGCTCTTGAAGATGTTCCAGATGAACGGCAGTGTCGAGGCGCCGAGGATGTAGGCACCGATGGTGGACACCGTGTTCAGCGTGGTGAAGCCGTCGCTGGCGAGGTAGTCGGCGTAACGACGCGGCATGCCCTCGTTGCCCAGCCAGTGCTGCACGAGGAACGTCAGGTGGAAGCCGATGAACGTGGTCCAGAAGTGCAGCTTGCCGAGCGGCTCGTCGAGCATCCGGCCGGTGATCTTCGGGAACCAGAAGTAGATGCCCGCGAAGGTGGCGAACACGATGGTGCCGTACAGCACGTAGTGGAAGTGCGCCACCACGAAGTAGCTGTCCGACACGTGGAAGTCCAGTGCGGGCGCGGCCAGCAGCACACCGGTCAGACCGCCGAAGAGGAAGGTTACGAGGAAGCCGAGCGAGAACAGCATCGGCGACTCGAAGCTCAACTGCCCCTTCCACATGGTGCCGATCCAGTTGAAGAACTTCACACCGGTGGGCACCGCGACGAGGAAGGTCATGAAGGCGAAGAACGGCAGCAGCACCGCGCCCGTGGCGTACATGTGGTGCGCCCACACCGCCAGCGACAGCGCCGCGATACCCAGCGTCGCCCAGACCAGACCCTTGTAGCCGAACAGCGGCTTGCGGCTGAACACCGGGAAGATCTCCGACACTATGCCGAAGAACGGCAGCGCCACGATGTAGACCTCGGGGTGGCCGAAGAACCAGAACAGGTGCTGCCACAGGATCACGCCGCCGTTGGCGGGGTCGAACACGTGCGCACCGAGGTGCCGGTCGGCGATCAACCCCAGCAGCGCCGCGGTGAGGATGGGGAACGCCAGCAGCACCAGGATGCTGGTCACCAGGATGTTCCAGGTGAAGATCGGCATCCGCCACATCGTCATGCCGGGCGCGCGCAGGCACACCACCGTGGTGATCATGTTGACGGCACCGAGGATGGTGCCGAGACCACCGACCACGAGGCCGGAGAGCCACAGGTCTGCGCCCGCGCCGGGCGAGTAGATCGCGCTGGACAGCGGGGTGTAGGCGAACCAGCCGAAGTCGGCTGCACCGCCCGGCGTCAAAAAGCCCGCCATCACGATGAGTCCGCCGAACAGGTACAGCCAGTAGGAGAACGCGTTCAGCCTCGGGAACGCCACGTCCGGCGAGCCGATCTGCAGCGGCAGGATGAAGTTGGCGAAACCGAACACGATCGGGGTCGCGTACAGCAGCAGCATCACCGTGCCGTGCATGGTGAACAGCTGGTTGTACTGCTCCTGGGACAAGAACTGCTGCCCTGGCTGGGCAAGCTCGGTTCGGATCAGCATCGCCATCGCGCCGCCGACCATGAAGAAGGCGAACGAGGTGACGAGGTACATGATGCCGATCTGCTTGTGGTCCGTCGTGCGGAACAACCGCAGCAGGTACGAACCCTTAGCCGACTCCCGCGTCGGGTATGGACGCGTCGCGATCGGCTGTGGGGCTACGGCCGTCACTCCTGCCTCCTGCACTCAAACCCCGCGATCGTTGCTCGCCACGGGCGGGGGACCCGCGTTGGCTAGTGGGATCGTAGCCCTCACCGTTTCGGGTGCCTGCGCCCGGCTGCGGAGATCACGTCCCCGGCATCTGCGCTGTTCACCGCGCCTTACCGCCCTTGAGCGCGAATTCGCAGGTCGCGGCTATGACGCCGGGAAGCGCCCGAAATCTCGACGTAACGTGCGTCACGCCGCTGAACAAGTCATTCGAGCCAGTCGAGGACGGCATCGCCGACCTGCTGCGGCGTCTCCAGCGGAGTGAGGTGGCCCGCACCCGGGATGACGACGAGTCGTGCCCGTGGCAGCGCATCAGCCAGGTCACCGGCGAGTGCGGGCGGGGTCAGCGAGTCCTGCTCCCCCACGATCACCAACGCGGGGACGTCGACGTCGCGCAACGCCTCGGTGGAGTCGGGTCGCGCGGCCATCGCACGCAGCGCCCACGCCACACCGGAGGGCTGCTGGCTTTCGATCAGTTCGCGAACGGTCGCCACCAGTTCGGGGCGGGTCGATCTGGCGTGTTCGCTGAGCAGCTTCGGCAGCATGTCGTCGGCGAGCCAGCCCTCGATGCCCTCGGACTCGGCGCGGTCGGCCACGGCGAGCCGCTCGGCTCTCGCCTGCTGGGTGTCGGCAGCCGCCCTGGTGTCGATGAACACCAGGGCGCCGACCCGTTCCGGTGCCCGACGCAGTACCGCCATCGTCACGTAGCCACCCATGGAGCAGCCGCCGAGCACGACCCTGTCCAGGCCGAGTTTGTCCAGCATCGCGACGACGTCGGCGGCCGCGTCATCGAGGCTGGGCTCGCGGTTGGTCGGCGGCAGCGGCGTTCGGCCGAGGCCACGCTGATCCGGGGTGATGAGCCGGGTTCGCGCAGCCAGCGACTCGCGTAGCGGGTTCCACATCCGCGCGTCCAACGGGTAGGCGTGCAGTAGCACCAGCGGGAGTTCGGGCATGGCAGGATTCTGACGCAAGCAGGCGTTACGTTCAGGGTGTGAGGCGAAGGCTGTTGCCGATGCGCACCCAGCGGTTGTTGCTGCGACCGCTGCGCCAGGACGACCTGCCCGCCGTGGTCGACATCCAGGCCGCCGAGGAAACCCACCCTTACGAGCGAGCGCCCGCGACGCCCGCGCAGGCCAGGGAGCGGTTCGCGATCTGGCGGCAGCACTGGGCGGCGTACGGGTTCGGCTATGTCGCCGTGGTGGAGGTGGATTCCGCGACGGTCGTCGGCATTGGTGGGGTGCAGGTGCGCGACCTGGACGGCGAGCGCGTGCTGAACCTGTACTACCGCTTCCTGCCCGCCGCGTGGGGTAAGGGCTACGCCACGGAGATGGCACGTGCCGTGCTGGAGTGGACGCGGCGGGAACTGCCCGAGCGGGCCGTGGTCGTGATCACGGCGGTGGACAACGCGCCTGCCAGGCGGGTGGCCGACAAGCTCGGACTGCGCCAGTACCACCAGGACTACTACGAGGGCATGCCCGCCGTGTTCTACCGGCTCGACGGACAGCCCGCGGCAGGCGACTCGCGATCCTGAACGCAGAACTCGCGGGCAGGAACGCAGAACTCGCGGGCAGGAACGGGGGACTCGCGGGCGGGAACGGGGGACTCGCGGGCGGGGGCGAGTCAGCGGCGCCGGGTAGGTCTCCTGCGGTCCCTGTTCTGCCAGCACGCGCGGTGCCAGTGGCGGCGATCGGACACCGAACCGGTCTCTCCCGCGGGCCACGCCACGACGTGCGGCATGCCGGGCCGGATCTCGTGGTCACAGCCGGGGCAGCGGTAGAACTTCGTGGCGCGCGCACCCGGCACCGTGCGTACGAGCCAGTCACCATCCGGCCCCGACTGCGGCTGCGCCCAGCCGACCGACTCCGCCTGCGGCGGCCGGTCGCGGCGAGCGCGGTTGCGTCGAGGCATGCGCCCACGGTAACGCGGCAGGCCCGCTCAGTTGTGGGCGAGGACGAGCGGCACCAATTGCTCGGCCGCCGTGAACGAGCCGTGCTGGCCCAGCAGTGCTGACTCCGTCGGCTCGGCGCCTCGCCGCACCACCCCCGACCGTCCGCGTGCCGCAACGACGATGTCACCGATCCGGGGCAGCACGTCGTCGGCCACGGTGTCGCCGAACCAGCCTTCCTCGACGGCCTGTTCCCGCCGCACCACCCAGGCCCGCGAACCCAGTGTCTCCCGCCACGCGGCGAGAACGTCGGATGCCGCCCTGTCCTGGGTGTACACGTGCCTGGCCCTGACCTCACCGGCCAGTGCCCGCACACCGGCTCGAAGGGCGGGTTCGGTGTCGGCGTCCACCACCGTGTCGTCGAGCCGCACCATGCCATGATCGGCGACCACGGCCAGCAGCGCACCCGAGGGCAGGTCCTCCACGATCGACTCCACCAGCCGGTCCACCTGACGCAACTGCATGCGCCACGGCAGCGAACCGGGACCGTGCAGGTGTCCCAGCAGGTCGACCTCGCTGTGGTAGCCGTAGCAGAACGCCCCTGGCCTGCCCAGCGCGGTGACGACGGCAGAGGCCAGGTCTCCCAGCGCATGCACGCCGACGAAGTCGCCACCGTTGAGCACGGCCCGGGTCAGCGGTGTGCCCTCGAACTGGCCCGACGACACCACGCTGACGTCCAGCCCCGCGGCGCTGGCACGGGCGAACGTCGTGGGCAACGGCTGCACCCGCTGCGCGGGGAGCGTGTCGCTGAGGTCCGCCCCTCTCGGGTGCAACCGCCACCGCAGCGAGTTCAGCACCCCCACCTCGGGCAATTCGAAGGTGTAGCCGACCATCCCGTGCTGTCCTGACTGCGCGCCGGTGCCGATGGCCGCGAGTCCGGCGACCGTGGTCGCCGGGTAGCCCGCCCGCAGCGGCCGCTTGCGCAGGCCGCTGAGCACGGGGGCGTCGGTGGCGTGCTCGGTGAGCAGTTCGAGGCCGAGCCCGTCGATCAGCAGCACGCAGGCACTGTCGGCGTCGGGCAGTTGCAGCGTGTTCTCGAAATCGGCGACACCGAGGCTCGCCAGCAGCGAGGGCACCACCTCGGCCAGGTGTGGTGTCGCGCGGTCGATCGGTGGTAGCTCCACGCGGCCAAGCCTCTCATTGCTTAGCCGCGCTCGCGGAGTCAGGGATAATGGCCCCATGCCGACCTATGCCTACCGCTGCCGGGAGTGCACCGAGTCCTTCGAACTGAACCGGCCGATGAGCGAGTCGGGCGCTCCCGCGAAGTGCCCGGAAGGGCACGAGGACACCGTCAGACTGCTCACCACCGTGGCGCTCACCGGTTCGGCAAGCGCGCAGCCGCCCTCCGGTGGCTGCTGCGGAGGGGCGTGCGGCTGCGGCTGAACTGCCGTTGTTACCGTTGACTTGCGGCTGGCCCACGCGCGGGCTCAGGTGTAGTCGCGAAAGCCCTTTCCGGTCTTTCGGCCGAGGCGACCGGCCGTCACAAGGTGTTCCAGCAGCGGTGCCGGTGCGAACCCGGCCTCGCGGAACTCGTTGAACAGCGTCCGCTGGATGGCCAGCGACACGTCGAGCCCGACCACGTCCAGCAGTTCGAACGGGCCCATCGGCAGCCTGCAGCCGACCTTCATGGCGGTGTCGATGTCGTCGGCTTCGGCGTAGTGGGCCTCTAGCATCTTCACCGCATCGCCGAGGTAGGGGAACAGCAACGCGTTGACGATGAACCCTGCCCGGTCACCGCAGTGCACCGGGTGCTTGCCGATCGCCTCGCAGACGGCGTGCGCTGTCGCGGCGATATCGGGCGTGGTCGCGATCGTGCTGACCACCTCCACAAGGCGCATCACCGGTGCGGGATTGAAGAAGTGCATCCCCACCACGTCGCCCTGTCGTGAGGTGGCCGCCGCGCACTCGATAACCGGCAACGAGGAGGTCGTGGTGGCCAGCACCGCGCCCGGTTTGGCGACCTTGTCCAGCGCGGCGAACACGGCCTGTTTGACGGGCAGTTCCTCGGCGACGGCCTCCACGATCAGGTCGGCGTCGGCCAGGTCGGCGAAGTCGACGACCGGGCGGATTCGCTCGAGCACGGCCTCGGCGTCGGCGGCTGTCATCCTGCCCTTGGCCACCGACCGGTCGAGCGAGCCACGCAGCCGCTGCAACGCGGCCTCGCCCTTCTCACCCGTGCGGGCACGCAACACCACGTCGTAGCCGCGCTTGGCGAACACCTCCACGATTCCGGTCGCCATGGTGCCGGTGCCCACGACGCCGACCTTCGTCACCTCACGGGCCTCGCCGCCGCCCGTGGCGGCCGGTCGCGGGGTTTCGGCGTCGGTGACCACGGTGGGTGAGTCGGGGGCATCGTAGGTGTAGAAGCCGCGCCCGCTCTTCCTGCCGAGCAACCCTGCCGTGATCATCTGTTTCAGCAGCGGCGCAGGCGCGTGCAGCTTGTCCCTGGACTGGCGATACATCGTGTCGAGGATCTCGTATGCGGTGTCGAGCCCGATCAGGTCGAGCAGCGCGAGCGGACCCATCGGGTAGCCACAACCGAGCCGCATGGCGGCGTCGAGGTCCTCCCTGGTGGCGTAGCGCTGCTCGTACATCCGGACGGCGTGGTTGAGGTAGCCGAACAGCAGGGCGTTGGCGATGAACCCGGCCCGGTCGCCGATCACCACGGGGGTCTTGCCCAGCGCCTTCACGAAGTTAACGACGTCTGCTACCACGTCGGGTTCGGTGACCACCGTGCGCACCACTTCGATCAGTTTGAGCACCGGGGCCGGGTTGAAGAAGTGAGTCCCGACGACCTTGCCGGGGCGCTGGGTGTGCACGCCGATCTCGGTGACCGAAAGCGACGAGGTGTTGGACGCCAGCACGGTGTCCGGCCGGGTGATCGCGTCCAGCCTGCGGAAGATGTCCGCCTTGAGTTCCAGATTCTCCGGCACCGCCTCGATCACCAGGTCGGCGTCTGCGAGGTCGGACAGCGTGGTGGTGTATCGGATGCGGGCCAGTAGTTCGGTGCGGGCGGCTTCGTCGAGCTTGCCCTTGGCGGCGGCCCTGGCAGTGGAGTGTTCGATGTGCCCGCGTCCTCGCGCGGCCGCGTGCTCGTCCACCTCGACGGCCACCACCGTGACGCCGCTGCGTGCGAGCACCTCGGCGATGCCCGACCCCATCGTGCCGAGACCGACGACGCCTACGACCGAGAACTCACGTGCCACGGCAACCTCCGGTGGTTACTCAGGAGTAATCAGTGGATGGTGCCATTACCCGGCCCGGAAGCCAAACCCGCCGAACCACCTGACGAGCAGGCCAGCGAATCAGCCAGGCCAATCGGCCCGGCGAGTCAGGCTTCGGAGAAGTCGCGTTCGACAAGCGCACGGACCCGGTCGACGGCTTCGGCCGCCTGTGGCCCGCTCGCCTCCACCCCGATGCGGTCGCCCTTTCGGGCGCCCAGCGACATGAGCGCGAGCACACTGTGCCCGTCGGCCTCGTCGTCGCCGAGACGGACCCGGACGACCGCGTCCATTCCCGCGATCGCGCGCACCAGCAGTGCCGCGGGCCGGGCGTGCAGGCCGATCTCGTTGGTCAGCGTCAACTCGGCGCGTACCGTTTCGCCCGCCGCCTGCTCACGCTCGGTCGGTTCGGCGGCAGTGCCCGCACCCGCCGCCTCCATGGCGGCTCTGGCCACCCCGTCGCGGTCGGCGCCGCCCTGCGCGGCGACGGCGGCGGCGACCGCCCCCTCCACCAGCGGCGCGTCCACCACGACGGCTGAGGACGGATCCGCAAGCGACTCCACCACCAGTTCGGCGGTGAGCTGCGCGCTGCCGAGGTCGTAGAGCAACACCACCCCGGCCCCCGCGTCCGCTTGGTTGACGGCCTGCAGCACCGTCTCGTAGTCGGTGCCGATGCCGCCCTCGCTGAGCCCACCCGCGGCGAGCACCCTGACATCGGGAGCCATCTGTGCGGCCAGTTCCACCACGCCTTCGGAGAGCTTCGCGCTGTGTGAGACCGCGACCAGCCCGACCCTCATCGAGCCGCGTCCGCGAACGCGCGCAGCAGCAGGGCGGTGGAGCGGGCACCCGGATCGAGATGCCCGACACTGCGCTCGCCGAGGTAGGAAGCCCTGCCCTTGCGGGCCACCAGCGGCACGGTGGACCGCGCCCCCTCGTCGGCCGCGTCGGCGGCGGCGGCGAGCTGCGCGGCGATCCCCTCGCCCTTGGCGGCTTCGGCGGCCTCGACGGCGGGACTGAGCGCGTCCACCATGGTCGCGTCACCGACCTCGGCCTTGCCTCTGGCCACCACTCCCTCGAGCCCGGCCCGCAACACGGTCACCAACCCTTCGGAATCCAATCGCGACTCTTGCCCCAGCGAGGTGGCCGCGCGCAGGAACGCCGTTCCGTACAGTGGCCCGGCAGCGCCACCGACCTTGGAGATGAGTGTGGTCGCCACCACCTTCAGCACCCCGGCCGGTGTGTCCGGCACAGTTGTGTCCAGTGTGGCCAGTACGGCGGTGAACCCCCTGTTCATGTTCTCACCGTGGTCACCGTCCCCGATCGGACGATCCAAATCGGTCAGTTCGACGCGATGTCGTTCGATGACGTCGGCGGCCGCGCGGACGGCCGCCGCCACGTCGGACGCTTCGCAGCTCATCACTTTCCCCAGCGCAGCGCCGGTGTGCTGACCGGGGCGTCCCACAGCGAGGCCAGTTCCTCGTCCAGCCGCAGCAGGGTCAGGCTGATGCCCTGCATCTCCAGGCTGGTGATGTAGGGGCCGACCAGCCTGCGGGTGACCCGGATACCGCGATCGGCGAGCAGCCGCTCCGCGATGCCGTGGGCCAGGTACAGCTCCAGCAGCGGGGTTCCGCCCATCGAGTTGGTGAACAGCAGTACCTCGTCGCCGCCTGCGAAGGGCAGGTCGTCGACGACGGCGGAGAGCATGCGCTCCACCAGCGCGTCGGCGGACTCCGCCGGGATGCGCTCGCGTCCGGGCTCACCGTGGATGCCGATGCCGAACTCGATCTCGTCTGCTCCGAGGTCGAAGCTCGGCTCGCCGACGTGTGGCACGGTGGGTGCCGACAGCGCGACCCCGATCGAGCGGACCTGCCCGATCACCTTGCGCGCCACGGCCTCCACGTCGTCGAGCGAGTCACCACGTTCGGAGGCGGCACCGGTGATCTTCTCCAGCAACACGGTGCCGCCGACGCCGCGCCGTCCGGCGGTGAACGTGGAGTCGGCCACGGCGACGTCGTCGTCGATCACGACGCTGCGCACATCCAGCCCGTCCGCGGCGGCGAGTTCGGCGGCGGTTTCGAAGTTCAGCACGTCGCCGGTGTAGTTCTTCACGATCAGCAGCGCGCCCTTGCTTCCCGCCGACGCCGAGATCGCGGCCTGCACCGCGTCAGGGGTCGGCGAGGTGAAGACGGCACCGGGCACGGCGGCGTGCAGCATTCCGTGGCCCACGAAGCCGCCGTGCAGCGGTTCGTGTCCGGAGCCGCCTCCCGAGATCACCGCGACGCCGGGCGCGGGCGCGTCGGCGCGCACGACGAAGGCCGGGTCGTACTCCACTCTCAGCATGTCGGGATGAGCGGCAGCCATGCCCCTCAAGGATTCGGTCACCACCGCCGCTGGGTCGTTGATGATCTTCTTCACGAGCACCTCCGGCCACGATGTGGGGTTCGCCTCCAACCTAACGCCTGAGGCGCTCGCACGCGCGATTCTTCACCGAGATCGCGTCACCGCGACGGCAGCGCGGCGACCACCGACCTGGCGAACTCGCCTGCTCTGGCGCAGGCATCGTCCTTGGTGACGTCCTCGCCGAAGTCGTAGTACGACACCGACACGATCTCCCCGTCGCCGTCTTCGGCCCCGGCTCTGTGCTGCCAGGACACGTCGCACTCGGCGGTGTCGGTGGCGCCGGGTTCGCTCACCGCGGTGACGCCACCGATGTCGATCCTCGTGCCGTTCTCGGGGTCGGGCGGGTAGCCACTGTGGAAGCGCACGTGGACCGTGGAGCGCCCTGACTGGAACTGGCACATGTGCAGTCCCGCGGCCTGCCTGGTGGCCTCGTCGCCGAGCACGCCGGTCACCGTGTCGGCGGCCACGCTGTCGCACGGCTCGACGGGCAGCAGCGAATCCGGTGCGGGCGAGTAGGTCGGCGGGTCCGCCCGAACGGACCGGACCACCGCGGCGAGGATCGCGACGCCCTGGCCGCATGGTTCGCCGCCGGAGTACTGCACCTGCAGACCGATCCCCATGCTCGGCGCGCGGGAGGTCACCGCCGTCACGAAACAGGTCTCGTCGTCGATCTTGTTCTCCACGAGGGGCAGTCCCTCGACGTTCCCGGTGGCCTGCTCGGCCATGACCAGCGACTCGCCCAGTTCCAGCGAGAGCTGCAGAGTCTTGCCTCCCGCGTCGCGCAGTTCGGTGCGGCACGCGCCCCACTCCAGTTCCGAGGGCTCGCCCACGCGTTCGAAGTCGGCGGTCGGATCCGCCGACAGCAAGGCACACGGGTCAACCGTCCGCAGCGCCGACAGCGAAACCGCGGGGTCGGTGATCGGTCCGGTGGGCACGTCCGCCTGCCCACTGCCCGGCTTCGCGGGCACCGTGGTGCGCTCGTAGTTCGACTTCGAAAGGTCCTCACCCGCGCAGCCGCCCAGCAGGCCTACCAGTGCCGCCGCGAGCAGGGCCGCGAAGGCGGGAACACGACTCAACACGGCAGGAACGTTATCCCCACCGAGCGGGTGGCGTGCGAGGAACCCGGCTAGCGGTCGTGCTCCTCGCCGGTCGCCGTGTCGGGCTCCGCGGGTACCGCGACGGGCCGCAACCTGGCCCACGCGACGAACGCCGAGGCGAACACCAGCATGCCGATACCCGCCCACAGATTGATGTTGACGCCCGCGGCCTTGGTGATGTCCTCCTCGGTAGTGAAGCCGGTTCCCAGCACGGTGAGCACCGCGCCGTAGACGCCCATGAGCAGCGCGATGACCAGCCGCACGTCGAACACCCCCGCGCCGCGCGAGCGGGTGTCGTTCGCCAATTCGCACCTCCTAGAAGACGATGTTCAATACGACGGTGAGTGCCAGCGCGATTCCGGCCAGCAAACCCGGCCTGCGGTACCAGCCCGCGTCCTCACCGGTGGTGGAGTGCCGCAGCGATTCCTTCGGCGTCAGCGAGTAGACCAGGCCGACAAGCTGTGCCTGCGGTTTCGGCCGGGAGCCGTAGGTGACCGCCACGCTCACGGCGATGTCCACCACGAATGCCGCACCCGCGCCGACGAACGCCGCTCCCTGGCCGGGCAGGTCCCACACCCCCGTCTCGGCCAGCAGGAACACGACCACCGCGGCGCCGGTACCGCTGACCAGCCCCGTCCAACCTGCGGTCGGGGTCATCCGCTTCCAGAACATGCCCAGGATGAACGTGGCGAACAGCGGCGCGTTGAAGAAGGAGAACAGCTGCTGCAGGTAGTCCATCAGGTTGCTGTAGGTGGAGGCGATGAACGCGGTACCGATCGCCGAGACGGTGGCCGCCACGGTGACCACGCGACCGATGCCCAGGTAGTACTCGTCCGGCCTGCCCTTGCGCAGGTACGCCTGCCAGATGTCGTAGGTGAACACCGTGTTGAACGAGCTCAGGTTGGCCGCCATGCCTGCCATGAAGGACGCGAGCAGGCCCGCGATGGCGATTCCGAGCATGCCGTTGGGCAGCAGGTCACGCATCAGCAGCAGCAGGGCGTCGTTGAACGTCGCGCCGCTGTCGGCCGCCTGCCCGCGCATCAGCGCGGCCTTGTTCTCGCCGAGCAGTTCGGTGACGGTGACGCCGGCGATCATCCCCGGAACGATCACGATGAACGGCATCAGCAGCTTCGGGAACGCGCCGATGATGGGGGTTCGCCGGGCGGCGGACATGCTCTTGGAAGCCATGGCTCGCTGCACCTCGACGAAGTTCGTGGTCCAGTAGCCGAACGACAGCACGAACCCGAGCCCGAAGACCAGGCCGAGCACGGAGAGGAAGTTGCTGGAGAAGCCGGTGAGTTGGCTGCCGGGCCAGGCGTTCAGCTGCTGCGAGCCACCGGGGCCCTCCGAGATCGCCTGGGCGAGGCCCTGCCAGCCGCCGACCTTGTAGAGGCCGACGATCGTCAGCGGCAGCAGCGCCGCCACGATGACGAAGAACTGCAGCACCTCGTTGTAGATCGCGGCGGACAGCCCGCCGAGTGCGGTGTATGTCAGCACGATCGCCGCGGCGAGCATGATCGACACCCAGATCGGCCAGCCCAGCAGCAGGTTCACCACGCTCGCGAGCAGGAAGAGGTTCGCACCGGCGATGAGGATCTGGGCCAGTGCGAAGCTGATGCCGTTGACGAGGTGAGCGGGCTTGCCGAACCGTCGCAGCATGAACTCCGGCACGCTGCGGACCTTCGAGCCGTAGTAGAACGGCATCATCACGATGCCGAGGAACAGCATCGCGGGCACCGCGCCGATCCAGAAGTAGTGCGCCGTCGGCATCCCGTACTGCGCGCCGTTGGCGGACATGCCCATGACCTCGATCGCGCCGAGGTTGGCCGCGATGAACGCGAGCCCGGTGACCCAGGCGGGCAACGATCGGCCGGACAGGAAGAAGTCGAGGCTGGTCGACACCTGTCTGCGGGACAGGTAGCCGATGCCGAGCACGAGCAGGAAGTAGAACCCGAGCAGCGCGTAATCCACCGCGTTCGCGTCGATTCGCAGGTTCGCCTGGGCAAGCACGTGCACGACCGCACCTCCGCCAGTCAACATCAGTCAACAACAAACACCAGGATCGACCCGGAGGCGCACACTACCGCACGATTTCGCCCAGGTGAACAGCTCGTGCGTGAATCACTTACCGATCGCGGCGGATGTGGGCCACAACACCGAACGCAACACGGCAGGGCAGCAGGGTGAAGTCACCGGGGATCGGTGCGAGCGGCAAGCGCGCCCCGCAGCCGCCACGGGTGCTGCCGCGTGTCCGCGAAGCGTCGCAGGCCGATTCCGCGCTCCCAGCGCTCGGCACGGTGCGAGCACCGACCGTCGGGCAAGCCCGTCCGGACGCAAAGGCCGCCGAAGGACGAGTCAGAACAGCCGGAATTCGTCCGGTTCGATGCCGCGAAGCGCGTCGTAGTCGAGCGTCACGCAGCGGATGCCGCGGTCCTCGGCGAGGGTGCGGGCCTGCGGCTTGATCAACTGCGCGGCGAACACACCCTGCACCGGCGCGAGCAGTGGATCACGGTTGAGCAGCTCAAGGTACCTCGTCAGCTGCTCGACGCCGTCGATCTCGCCCCTGCGTTTGATCTCGACGGCCACTGCGGCGCCCTCGCCGTCGCGGGCGAGGATGTCGACGGGCCCGATGGCGGTCGGGTACTCCCTGCGGACGAGCGTGTAACCGTCGCCGAGCGTGGTGATGTGCTCGGCGAGCAACTCCTGCAGGTGCGCCTCCACGCCGTCCTTCACAAGCCCCGGTTCGGCGCCCAGGTCGTGATCGATCGCATCGAGCACCCGGTCGATGGTGATGACCAGCTTCTCCCCCGACTTGTTCTGCACGATCCAGAGGTTGCCGTCCTCGATCAGCCAGCACGGCGGGCTCATCCAGTTCAGCGGCTTGTAGGCGCGGTCGTCGGAATGCACCGACACCGAACCGTCCGCCTTGACGAGCAGCAGCCGGGTGGCCATGGGCAGGTGGGCCGTCAAGCGTCCCGCATAGTCCACCTGACACCGAGCGATCACTAAGCGCACGAAGCAGAGATTAGGGGACGGCACAAGTCGGCTGCTCGGCACCTTGGGGGGTCCCCCGTTAGTGTCATCACGACCCCGACGAGAGGTATCCGAGTGAACGACACACCAACACTGTTCGACTGGACGGGCAACCTCGTCAGCGGGCTTGGCGTGACACTGCTCATCACGGCTTTGGGGACCGCTCTCATGCTCGTCGTCTCCATCGTCCTCGGCCTGCTCGCGCGCTCGCAACGATTGCCCGTGCGAGGCCTGGCGAGAACGGTCATCGAGTTCTTCAGAGGCACCTCGCTTCCGATCCAGCTGTGGTGGCTGTTCTTCGCGTTGCCGCTGCTCGGCATCAAGTTCGACGCCGTGTTCGTCGGCGTGCTCGCGTTCGGACTGAACTACGGCGCATACGGAGCGGAGGTGGTGCGGGGCTCGATCAACGCGGTGCCGCGCACCCAGTGGGAGGCCGCGATCGCGCTGAACCTGTCGCCCTGGCAACGCATGACCCGCGTGATCTGGCCGCAGGCGATCGCGCTGATGATCCCGTCGATGAACAACCTGTTCATCCAACTGCTCAAGAGCACCCCGTTGCTCTACACGATCTCGCTGGTCGACCTGATGACGATGGGTGAGTCGTTCCGGTTCGCGGGCGGCGACGAGACCGTGATGTACCTGGCGCTGATGGTGATCTACTTCATCCTCGCCTACGCGGTGACCTTCCTGTCCAACATGGCCGAGATCGTCGCGAAGTCCAAGCTGGGCAGGCACGAAGGGCTGCGCAGTGTCTTTCGGCCGCGCAAGCCCGTCCCCGCGGAGGTGGCGCCGTGAACTGGGACTGGGACTACGCGCTGCGGTCGCTTCCCGTGCTGCTCGAGCACTTCGTGAAGTACACATTGGTCGCGACGGTGCTGGGAACCGCACTCGCCGCCGTGCTCGGACTCGTGTTCGCCGTCATCAGGCGGCTGCGTGTTCCGGTGCTGGCACAGCTGACAACGGCGTTCATCGAGTTCATCCGCAGCACGCCGCTGCTGATCCAGCTGTTCTTCCTGTTCTTCGCGCTGCCGAGCATGGGGGTCACGCTTTCCCCCATGACCGCGGGCGTACTCGGCCTCGGCGTGCACTACGCGTGCTACTGCGCCGACGTCTACCGTGCCGGTATCGAGTCCGTCCCGGTCGGACAGTGGGAGGCGAGCGTGGCCCTGCAGCTTCCCGAGTACGCCACGTGGACGAAGGTGATCCTGCCGCAGGCGATCCGCAACGTACTGCCCGCGCTGGGCAACTACGCGATCGCGATGTTCAAGGAGACACCGTTTCTGGCGCTGATCACGGTGCCGGAGCTGCTGCGCACGGCACGGACCCTCGGCAGCGACACCTACGAGTACCTGGAGCCGTTGACGCTGGCCGGGTTGATCTTCCTGGCCGCCAGCTACCCGACGGCGTTGCTGCTTCGCCGATTGGAGCGCCGGATGCACGCCCACTGAAGCGGCCGGTGGTGTCGGCGAAGCAGCGGACCTCGCCGACACCACCGCCGCTTCGCTCAGCCCTCGGTGGCGCAGAGTTCCTCCGTGGTGGCCTCCCTTGCCGCCTTGGCCTGGAAGCCCCACTTGTCCAGGATCTGCTGGAACTCGTCCGTCTGCTTGAACTTCTGCAGTTCGGCGTCGAACTTGGCGTGGAAGTCGGCATCGGACTTGCGGAACGCCGCTCCTGCACCGGTCTTGGGGAACGCGTCGAGCGGCGGGGTGATCTCGAAATCGCCACCCTGCTGCTCCTTCAACGCCTCCAGGCTCAACGTGGGCAGCAGGATCGCGTCCACTCGCTTGTCCCGCATGCCCTGCAGCGCGTCAGGAGCCCTTGGGTAGGTGGGCAGCTTCGCCTCGTCGACGCCCAGCGACTTCGCGGTCTTCAGCTCGAAGCTGCCCGCGAGTACGGCCACCGTGACGTCCTTGTTCTTCAGGTCCTCGACGGTGGTGAGGCCCTTCGGGTTGCCCTTGGGCACCGCGAACGACTCCGTGGACACGATGTCTGGCGATGCGTAGAGCACCTGGGCGCAACGGGTCTTGTTCATGAACAACCCGGCCGTGACGATGTCCCATCTGTCGGCGTTCAGGCCGGGAATCATCGAGTCGTAGTCGGTCTGCACACCCTGGACATTGGTGATCCCCATCCGCTTCAGCACGGCCTTGGTCACGTCGGGCGAGGCGCCGGTGAGCTCACCGTTGGCTTCCAGCTTCGTGTACGGCGGCTCGTTGGCGACGGCGAGCCGCAACGGCTGGCCCGAGTCGACGCGCTGCTGCAGGCCCGCACCACCTTCCGGCTGCCCGGTTTCGGGGTCGGTCGTCTGGCACGCGGCGAGCAGTGACCCACCGCCGACCGCGGCCAGTCCCACGGCCGAGTACCGAAGCAGGGCCCGACGAGAGAAGGCGTTCCTCGGATCTGACACGAAATACTCCGTTTCAGCAGACGGCAGTTCGGGAGACCCTAACCCAATCGAGTGGCTCAGGCAGAATCGTCGGCATGGAAACGCTCGACTCGCGAGAGGTCTACACGAACAACTGGATGACGGTTCGCGAGGACGCCATCCGCCGTCCCGACGGCTCCGACGGGATTTACGGGGTGGTGGACAAACCGGACTATGCGCTGGTCATACCGCTTGCAGGCGATCGGCTCCAGCTGGTGGAGCAATTCCGTTACCCGCTGGGCATCCGGCGCTGGGAATTCCCGCAGGGCACCGCTCCCGAACGCGCCGAGGCGACTCCTGCCGAACTGGCAGCACGGGAGCTGCGTGAGGAGACCGGGCTGTCAGCGGGCGGTCTGGTGCAGATCGGGCTGCTGGACGTCGCGCCCGGCCTTTCCAGCCAGCGAGGCAGGGTGTTTCTCGCCACGCAACTGGCGCAGGGGCAACCCCAACGCGAGCACGAGGAGCAGGACATGCGCACGGGGTGGTTCACAAGGCAACAATTCGAGCACATGGTTGCCGGTGGCGAGATCACCGACGCACAATCCATCGCCGCCTACACGCTGTTGCTGTTGTGGGAGCGGCGCGAGCACCACTGAGATGTCCCGCAGCTGTCCCGTAGCTGTCCCGTAGCGCAGGACTCGCGGGCAGGAACGTAGAACTCGCGGGCGTGACTGGGGGACTCGCGGGCAGCAGCGGGGGACTCGCGGGTCAGTCGGGCCAGTTGGGTTTGCGCTTCTCCAGGAAGGCGGCCATGCCCTCGCGCGCCCCTGGCAGTTGCGATGCCGAGGCCATCACCTCGACGGCGATGTCGTACGCGTCCTGTTCGGGCCGGTCGAGCTGGGCGTACAAGGTCTGCTTGCCCAGCGCCTTGGCGGCACGGCTGCCTCGGGTGGCACGGCCGAGCAACTCGGTGACCGCCGCGTCCAGGTCGGCGTCGGGTACCACGCGGTTAACCAGGCCCCACTCCAGCGCGGTCGCCGCGTCGATCGGGTCTCCGGTGAGCGCCAGCTCCATCAGCCGCTTGCGCCCGACCGCGCGGGCGACGGGCACGGCAGGCGTGTGGCAGAACCAGCCGCCCTTGCCACCCGGCAACGCGAAGCCTGCCGACTCGGCCGCCACGGCAAGGTCGCACGAGGCAACCAACTGGCAGCCCGCGGCCGTGGCCAGGCCGTGTACCCGGGCGATCACCACCTGCGGAACCGACTGGATCGTGCCCATCACGTCGGTGCACAGCCGCAGCAGCTCCCGCACCCCCATGAGGTCGCGCGAAGCCACGTCGGCGAAGTCGTGACCTGCTGAGAACACCGGGCCTGCCCCGGCCAGCACGATGCCGGTGGCGTCGGTCGCCCCCGCCTCCCGGAAGGCGGCGAGGAGTTCGCCGAGGTGCTCCTCCGAAAGAGAGTTGCGCCGGGCGGCCCGGTTCATCGTGATGGTGACCGTGTCGCCGTCCCGCTTGAGAAGAACGTGCTCGTACTCGCCCATCCCCCGACGTTAGCCCGCGATGGGCGGCCTGCGGAAGCCTCCCACGGCCGACGCTCGCCGTGGGAGGCGCGCTGTCACGCTCTGTCGAGCACCGCGTGCAGGAACGACCTGGTCCGCTCGTGATCGGGGTTGGTGAACAGCTTGTCCGGCGGAGCGTCCTCGATGACCTGGCCTTCGTCGAACATCATCACGCGGTCGGACACGTCCTGGGCGAACTGCATCTCGTGCGTGACGCACAGGAACGTGATGTCGGTGGTGCTCGCGATCTCCTTCAGCACACCGAGCACTCCCGCGACCAGTTCCGGGTCCAGCGCGGAGGTGACCTCGTCCAGCAACAACACCTCGGGCCGCATCGCCAGCGCCCTGGCGATCGCGACCCGCTGCTGCTGCCCGCCGGACAGTTGCATCGGGTGGGCGTCGATCTTGTCGCTGAGCCCGACCATCTCCAGCAGTTCCTTGGCCCTGACCTCAGCCTCGTCCCTGGAAAGGCCGAGAGACCTGATCGGCGCCTCCGTGAGGTTGCGAAGCACGTTCATGTTCGGGAACAGGTTGAACTGCTGGAACACCATCCCGATCCGCTTACGCACCTTGCGCAGGTGCTTCTCGTCGGCGGACACCAGTTTGCCCTTGCGTTCCATGTGGGTCAGGTACTCCTCACCCACCTGGATCGTGCCGCCGTTGACCCGTTCCAGGGTCATCAGCAGCCGCAGGATCGTTGTCTTGCCCGAGCCACTGGGACCGATCAGGGTCACGAACTCGCCCGGTCTGACCGTGAAGCTGAGTTCACGAAGTACGACGTGGTCACCGAACTTCTTGACCACTTGATCGAACCGGATCATCACATCGCTGACTGGTGGGCTAGGCGGTTCCGACACGGCGCTCCAACTTTCTGACCAAGATCGAGGCAGGATAGCTCACGGCAAGGAAGAACAGGCCCGCCAGTGTGATCGGCTCGGTGAAGCTGAACCTCTCACCACCGAACTCCTTGGCCTCGTTGAGCACGTCCAGCACACCGATCGCAAGCAACAACGGTGTTTCCTTGAACATCGAGATCGTGTAGTTGCCGAGCGCGGGCAACACCCGGCGCACCGCCTGCGGCAGGATGATGTCCAACCAGGTGCGGCCCCTCGGCAGGTTCAGCGCCTTGGCCGCCTCCCACTGACCCTTGGGGATCGCTTCGATACCCGCCCGGTACACCTCGGACGCGTATGTGGAGTAGTGCACGCCCAGTGCCAGCACGCCGGTGAGGAACGGCGACCAGCGCACGTCCAGTGCGGGCTGCAGCACGTAGAAGAACACGAACACCTGGATCAGCAGCGGTGTGCTGCGGACGAACTCCACGAACAGAAACACGGCCTGGCTCAACACCGGTATCCGACCCTGCCGGATCAGCGCGAACACCAGCCCCAGCCCGTAGGCCAGCAGCGACCCCAGCACGGTCAGTTCGAAGGTGACGATGATGCCGTCGAGCAGGTACGGCAGCGATTCGAAGGCGACGTCCCAGTTCCAGTTCACGAGGCGCCCCCTACCCCGGCCGCGGTCAACGCGGTCCGCTCACGCTTCGGCCTGCGACCCAACTTCCGGGCACCGGCCCGCTCCAGCGCCCGCATACCGAACGTGATGGCGACGGCGAGCAGCAGGTAGAACAGCAATTCGACCGCGTAGATGCCCAGCAACTCGTTGTACGGCAGGGCTGGTCGCAGCAACTCACCTCGCTCGGTCATCTCACCGGCGGAGATGAAGTACAGCAAAGCCGTGCTCTTCAACAACTGGATGAACAGGTTGTTGAACGACGGCAGCGTCTCCACGACCGCCTGCGGCAGGATGACCCTCACCATTCGCTGCAGCGGGCTGAGGTTCAGTGCGATGGCGCTCTCGTGCTGTTCCTTCGGCACGGACTGCACCGCACCGCGCACGATCTCGGCACCGTAGGCACCGTGGTTGAGCCCGAGCACCAGGATTCCCGCGAACAGCGGCACCAGCTGGATGCCCACCAGCAGCGGAAGCACGAAGAAGATCCAGAACAACTGGACCACTTCGGACGTTCCGCGAAAACCCTCCACATACACCCTGCTGATGAACCGCACCGTCCGGGACTTGGACAGCAGTGCCAGCCCGGCGGCGAAAGACAGCACGATGGTGAGGAGTATGCCCCCGATCGTGGCACTGACCGTGATCGGCAGACCCTGCAGGATAGAGGAGAAGACCAACCCCAGATTGTCGAACACTGTGCTTCTCCGCTAGGCGCTGCAGAGTTCCTCCGTTGTGAGATTGCCGGGTAGGTTCGCCTGGGTGAATCCGAACGGCTCGGCCAGTCGCAGCCACTCGCCACTCTCGTGCAGCCTTCGCAACTGGTCGTTGAACGTGGTACGCAACGACTCGTCGGCCTCGCGGAACACGAAGCCACCCGCGGAAATCACCGGCTGGCCGTTCTCGTCCTTGGCGTCGAAGCTTTCGGTGACCTCCACGCCCGCGTTCGGGTTCTGCTTGACGAGCCAGTTCAGCGAGATGTCGGTGAGTGCGGCGCAGTACACCCGGCCGTCGACGACCGAGCGCAGCATGCTGTCCTGAGTGTCCAGTGTCTGGATGTTGCCCTCCGGCACACCGGCCGCCTCGGCGTAACCCTTTTCCACCGCGGCCGAGAGCACGGCTACGCGCACGTTCTTCTCGGCGATGTCATCGAAGTTGTTGACCTGCTGCGGGTTACCACTCGGAACCAGCAGCGCTGTCTTGGCGGTGTAGTCCGGAATGGAGAACGCGGCCTGACCGCAGCGCTCGGGCGTGATGAACATGCCCGCCGAGACCACGTCGAACTGGCCCGCGTTCAACGCCGGGATCAGCTGGTCGAAGGTGACGACCTGGTTCTGCACCCCGTTGATGCCCATGTTCCTGAAGACGGCCCTCGCCACCTCGGGCGCCTCACCGGTCACCTTGCCGCTGGAATCGGCGAAGCCGTACGGCGCCTCGTTGGCGATACCGATCCGAATGGTGCCCGCCTGCCGGGCCTGTTCCAGCGTGTCGCCATCCCCGCCGGTGCTCTGGCAGGCCGAAAGCAGCGTTGGGCCGCCGAGGGCCACAGCCCCCATCGCGGCCGACCGCCGGAAGAAGTCCCGCCGCGTCCACTCACCGTGCGCCATGATCGCACCCCTTTTCGATTGACGTGTTCGTCGGCTCGGCCGAAAGGTCGCGAAGCCGTCGGAAAGCCATAGTCACCGAACGTAGGCGGCGCGTCCAGTCGGGTCAAAGGGAACGAAAAGACTCTCGACCGCCGTTACCAGAAAGAGATCAACAACTGCCGTCTGCTATGGAAGCACGTCAGCGCGCGGACAGTCCACGAGCTTCACGAACCACGGTGACGATCTCATCCATTATTTCGGTCAATCCGTAGTCCTTCGGCGTGAAGACCCGGGCGATGCCGCGTTCGCGCAGCGACACGGCGTCCTCGGTGGGAATGATCCCGCCGACGATCACCGGGATGTCGCCCGCACCCGCGGCCGCGAGGCCGGAAACCACCTCGGGCACCACCTCCAGATGGGACCCGGACAGCACCGAAAGCCCGACCACGTGCACGCCCTCCTGCACCGCCGCGGCGACGATCTGCTCCGGAGTGAGGCGGATGCCTTGATAGACGACCTCGAACCCGGCGTCACGCGCCCTAACGGCGACCTGCTCGGCCCCGTTGGAGTGACCGTCGAGTCCGGGCTTGCCGACAAGGATGCGCAGCCGCTCACCGAGTTCTTCGCCGGTGGCCCGCACGCGCTGCCGTACACCGTCGAGATCCCGCGCACCCTCCCCCGAGGTGACCGCACCGGCCACACCGGTCGGCGCCCGATACTCCCCGAACACCTCACGCAGGGTGCTTGCCCATTCGCCCGTGGTTACTCCCGCCTTGGCGCACGCGATCGTCGCCTCGAACAGGTTGGCCGACGTACGCGCCACCGCGGACAACTCGGCCAACGCCGCGTGCACCGCGTCGTCGTCGCGCGTCTCGCGCCAGTGTCGCAGTGCCTCGACAGCCTGCTTCTCGGCTACCGGATCGGCGGTCTCGATGGCTTTCGCGCCCTCGGCCTGCAGCGGACTCGGCTCGGTCGACTCGAACCGGTTCACACCGACCAGCACCTGCTCACCCGACTCCACCCGACGCCGGTACTCGGCCAACGAGGTGACCAGTTGGGACTTCAGGTAGCCGCTCTCGACGGCCGCGACCGCCCCGCCCATCTCCTGCACGCGCGCGATCTCCTCCCGCGCACCGGCGACGATCTCGTCCACCTTGGATTCCACGACCCGCGAGCCGTCGAACAGGTCCTCGTACTCCAGCAGATCGGTCTCGAACGCGAGCACCTGCTGCATCCGCAGTGCCCACTGCTGATCCCATGGCCTCGGCAGGCCGAGCGCCTCGTTCCACGCGGGCAACTGGATCGCCCGGGCGCGGGCACCCCTCGACAGCGACACGGCCAGCATCTCCAGCACGATGCGCTGGACGTTGTTCTCCGGCTGCGCCTCGGTGAGTCCCAGCGAGTTGACCTGCACCCCGTACCGCAGCCGCCGCGCCTTGGGATCGGTGACGCCGTAGCGGTCACGGGTGATCTCGTCCCACAGCGAGGCGAAGGCGCGCATCTTGCACATCTCCTCGACGAACCGGACCCCGGCGTTGACGAAGAAGGAGATCCGGCCGACCACGCGAGCCATGTCGGCCTCGTCGACCTGACCCGAGTCGCGAACGGCGTCGAGCACGGCGATGGCGGTGCTGAGCGCGTAGGCCACTTCCTGCGTGGGCGTCGCCCCGGCCTCCTGCAGGTGGTAGCTACAGATGTTGATCGGGTTCCAGCGCGGCAGATTACGCACCGTCCACGCGATCACATCGGTCGTCAACCGAAGACTCGGCCCCGGAGGGAAGATGTAGGTTCCCCGGGACAGGTACTCCTTGATGACGTCGTTCTGCGTCGTGCCAGAGAGCTTGGGCAGCACCTGCTCGGGATCGACACCCTCCGCACGGGCCTGCTCCTCGGCGACCGTCACGTACAGCGCCAGCAGCCACATGGCGGGCGCGTTGATGGTCATGGAGGTGTTGGCCTCGGCGAGCGGGATCCCGTCGAAGAGCCTGCGCATGTCGCCGATGTGGGCGATCGGCACACCCACCTTGCCGACCTCGCCCCTGGAGAGTTCGTGGTCGGGGTCGTAGCCGGTCTGCGTGGGCAGGTCGAAGGCCACCGAGAGTCCGGTCTGCCCCTTGGCGAGGTTGCGGCGGTACAACTCGTTCGATGCCGCGGCGGAGGAATGGCCCGCATAGGTCCGCATCACCCATGGCCGGTCACGCTCGCGATCCGTCGGATAGGGCACGGCTACCTCCTCGTGGCGACCCATACAGGGTACTCATCGGTAACTTTGTGCGCACCGTGCGCAAGACCACTACCCGCGAGTCCCCCGCTCTCGCCCGCGAGTTCCCCGCTCTCGCCCACGAGTTCCCCGCTCTCGCCCACGAGTTCCCCGCTCTCGCCCACGAGTTCTGCGTTCCCGCCCACGAGTTCTGCGCTGCGCCTGGTCACGGCGTCGCGAAAACCCCGAGCCCCGACGTCGGCGACCGGTATATCGTCGAAAGCCGTGACATGGAGCGCGTACAGCAGCTACCTGGTCCTGGTGATTCTCCTCGTACTCGCGCCCGGCCCGGACACGATCGTCACGTTGAAGAACTCCTTCGCGGGCGGATTCCGCGGCGGCCTGCTGGCGGCCTCCGGCATCGCCGCGGGCAACGTCGCACAGGGCACCGCGGTGGCCTTCGGGCTGGGAACGCTGATCGTCGGCTCGCAACCGGTGTTCCACGCCCTGCGCTGGGTCGGCGCGGCCTACCTGTGCTACCTCGGCGTGCAGGCACTGCGGACGGCATGGCGCGGCGATTACGCCGCCACCGACCAACCCGGCCTCCACTCCAGCGGCTTCAGGCGGTGGCGGGAGGGCTTCCTGTCCAACGTGACCAACCCGAAGGTGCTCGCGATGTACCTGTCCGTGCTGCCGCAGTTCCTCGATCCCGCCACGGCCGGTGTCCTCGACGGGCTGCTGCTGGCCTACACCGTCGCCGTCCTCGGCATGCTGTGGCTGTTGCTGCTCGTGCTGTTCGTGAACCGTACCCGCAACTGGCTGGCCAGCCGGCGGGTGCGCCGGTCGCTGGACGTGGCGACCGGCTCGACCCTCATCGGATTCGCGGGCATGCTCGCGGCGAGGCCGTGACCTTTGGTCGCTAGGACTGTTCCTCGGTGATCGCCCGCTCGGGATCGGTCGTAACCCGCTCGATACGAGCCCCCAACCGGTTCAGGTTCTCCACGAAGTACGGGTAACCACGGTCGATGTGGAACACGTCCCATACCTCGGTGACACCTTCGGCGCACAGGCCAGCCAGTACCAGCCCTGCCCCCGCACGGATGTCGGATGCCCACACCGGCGCGCTGGACAGCTTGTCCACCCCACGCACGACCGCGTGATGACCGTCGGTCCTGGCGTCGGCACCGAGCCGGACCATCTCCTCGATGAAGCGAAACCGTGCCTCGTAGACGTTCTCGGTAATCATCGACGTGCCCTCCGACACCGACGAAAGCGCGACCGCGAACGGTTGCAGGTCGGTGGCGAACCCCGGATAGGGCAGGGTCACGAAGTCCACAGCCTGCGGTCGGACATCCTGCACGACGCGGAAGCCCTTCCCGTCGTAGGTGGTCACGTCGGCGCCCGCGAGCCGCAGCTTCTCCAGCACCAGATCGAGGTGGTGGGGGTCGACACCGGTCACCGTGATGTCGCCCCGCGTCATCGCGGCAGCGAATGCCCATGTCGCACCGACGATCCGGTCACCGATCACCCGGTGCTCCGTGGGATGCAACCGCTCGACACCCTCGACGGTGAGCGTGGACGTTCCCGCACCTTCGATCTTCGCGCCCATCTCGGTGAGCATCGTGCAGACGTCGATGATCTCCGGCTCCCGGGCGGCGTTGTCGATCACCGTGGTGCCCTCGGCCAGCACCGAAGCCATCAGGATGTTCTCCGTGGCCCCCACACTGGGGAAGTCCAGCCAGATCTGCGAGCCACGGAGGTTGTCCGCCTCGGCGACCACACACCCGTGCTCGATGCTGCTGGTGGCGCCGAGCTTGCGCAGCCCGTTCTGGTGCATGTCGAGCGGGCGGGAGCCGATCGCGTCGCCACCGGGCAGCGCCACGACTGCCTGCCTCAGCCGCCCCACCAGCGGGCCGAGCACGCACACCGACGCACGCAGTTTGCCCATCGCGGGCGAATCCGCGCGATGCGACAGTTGCGACGGCGTCGTGATCCTGGTGACGTCACCGTCGAGTTCGACCTCGCAGCCCACGCTGCGCAGTACGTCAGCCATGAGCGGGACGTCGAGGATCTGCGGGCAGTTGGTGATGGTCGTCGTGCCCTCCGCCAGCAGGGCCGCGGCCATCAGCTTGAGCACGCTGTTCTTGGCGCCGACAACCTCGACCTCGCCGACCAGACGTGCGCCGCCGTGCACGTCGAAGTGCTCACTCATGGTCGCCCATCATGCCCGCCTTATCCGGTGTGCCCCGCGCCGGGGCACGGCTTCACGGAACCAGGTCACAACGGTGGCTTCGGGTGAAACGTTCGCGAGCCCGCGAACGATTGCGATTGGTCGGCAGGCGATCACGGATCTCCCTTCGCCGTAGACTCCCGGCATGGCAGTACGGATCAACCGCGTCTACACCAGGGTCGGCGATACCGGCACCACCGCGCTCGGCGACGGTTCAAGAGTCCCCAAGACCGACCCTCGGCTCGGCGCGTACGCCGACGTCGACGAGACCAACTCCGTCGTCGGGGTCGCCATCGCGCTCGGGGAGCTGTCCGCCGAGGTCAGCGACGTGCTGCGGGCCGTGCAGAACGATCTTTTCGACGTGGGAGCGGACCTGTCGACCCCGGTGACCCCGAACCCGGAATTTCCCCCGCTGCGGGTGACCGAGCAATACGTCGAGCGGCTGGAGAACTGGTGTGACGAGTTCAACGACCGGCTCGGCAAACTGACGTCGTTCATCCTGCCGGGGGGCACGGCGGGCGCCGCACTGCTGCACCAGGCCCGTACGGTCGCGCGCAGAGCGGAGCGTTCCGGCTGGCTGCTGGTCGAAGCCGACGGCGAGCGCACCAACCCGTTGGCGGTCAAGTATCTGAACCGGCTCTCCGACCTGCTGTTCATTCTGGCGAGGATCGCCAACCCGGACGGCGACGTGCTGTGGCAGCCGGGTGGGGGCCGCTGAACGCGCGGCCGTCAGCTCGCGCGCGGAATGCGGCGGCCGGGTGGCGCCGACTCCAGCCAGGAGAGGAAGCCGGTCAGCGCCCCCGGTCCCATCGCGATCTCGATGGGTTCCTGCCGGGCCGACCCGCAGCGCAGCACGGTGGAACCGGCGGGGACGGCGTACGACTCGTTGCCAACCGGCTCCCTGCGGTCGGCCACCTGCAGGTTCTCCCTGCGGAATACCCGATCGGGTCCCGTCCGCAGGCTCCACACCCGGTACCAGACGAACTCCTCGCCCTGGTACCTGCCGATGCCGAGGTGCCAGCCGGACCGCTCCCTGTCGGGTTGCCAGCGCAACGCCACGCTGACGCCACCCAGCCTGCGCATGCGCAGCCAGCGCAGCGCGTACCAGCCGGACACCACCAGCAGCACGAGCAGGAGGGCGAGGACTACGATCGCGATGTCCATGGCCGGCTCCCGCTCATCGTCCGTCAGACCGACTGACCAGCCGCCCGAAGCCGCGCGGCGGCTCTCGCGCGCTCTGTCTCGTCCTCGCCTGTCAAAGCTCGCCGCGCCGCCTCGATGTCGATCTCCTCACCGAGCTCCGCGGATTCCGCGAGCACGCTCACGCTGTCGGAGGTGATCGACAGGAAGCCACCGTGCACGGCAGCTGTGATGATGTCGCCGTCGGTGGTGGTCACCTTGACGATGCCGCCCTCGACCAGTTGCCCGAGCACGGGCTCGTGACCGGGCATCACACCGATCTCACCCTCCGTGGTCTGGGCGACCACGAACGTGGCGGTACCGGACCACAGGCGGCGCTCGACGGCCACAACCTCGACGGACATCTCAGCCACGTAGCTCTCCTTCGACTGGCGCGTGGTCCACCCAGTGTAATAGGCGCACCGACGGTAGCGGCAGGTGATACACGAACGACGGGGCCACATCCACAGTGGACGCCGCCCCGCCGCTCGCGGGAATCACTTGCCGGTGATCTGCTTGTACTTCTTCTCCAGGTCCTCGAGTCCACCGATACCCAAGAACGCCTGCTCCGGGTAGTGGTCGAAGTCGCCCTTGGCGATCCGGTCGAACGCCTCGATGGTCTCCGACATCGGCACCGTCGAACCCGGCTGGCCGGTGAACACCTCGGCGACGAGCATGTTCTGCGACAGGAACCGCTCGATGCGGCGGGCCCTGTTGACCGTGAGCTTGTCCTCCTCGGACAGCTCGTCCATACCGAGGATCGCGATGATGTCCTGCAGTTCCTTGTACTTCTGCAGGATCCGGATGACCTCGGAAGCCACCCGGTAGTGCTCCTCACCGACGATCGCCGGGTCGAGGATGGTGGAGGTGGAGGCCAGCGGGTCCACCGCGGGGAAGATGCCCTTCTGGAACACCGACCGCGACAGCTCAGTGGTGGCGTCGAGGTGGGCGAACGTGGTGGCGGGCGCGGGGTCGGTGTAGTCGTCGGCAGGCACGTAGATCGCCTGCATCGAGGTGATCGACCGGCCTCGTGTCGAGGTGATCCGCTCCTGCAACGTACCCATCTCGTCGGCCAGCGTCGGCTGGTAACCCACCGCGGACGGCATCCGGCCCAGCAGGGTGGACACCTCCTGGCCCGCCTGGGTGAACCGGAAGATGTTGTCGATGAACAGCAGCACGTCCTGGTTCTGCACGTCGCGGAAGTACTCCGCCATGGTCAGCGCGGACAGCGCGACCCGCAGTCGGGTGCCGGGCGGCTCGTCCATCTGGCCGAAGACGAGGGCGGTGTCGTTGATGACGCCGTCCTCGCTCATCTCCAGGAACAGGTCGGTGCCCTCACGGGTGCGCTCACCGACACCGGCGAACACCGAGGTACCACCGAAGTTCCTGGCGACACGGGTGATCATCTCCTTGATGAGCACCGTCTTGCCGACGCCGGCACCACCGAACAGGCCGATCTTGCCACCCTGCACGTACGGGGTGAGCAGGTCGATGACCTTCAGACCGGTCTCCAGCATCTCGGTCTTGCCCTCGAGCTGGTCGAACGGTGGCGGCTTGCGGTGGATGCTCCAGCGCTCGAGGTCGGCACCGTAGCCGGGCTCGTCGAGGCACTCGCCCAGCGCGTTGTAGACGTGGCCCTTGACCTTGTCACCGACGGGAACCGAGATGGGACCGCCGGTGTTGGTCACCTCCGCGCCGCGCACGAGGCCGTCCTGCGGCTGCAAGGAGATCGTGCGGACGAGGTTGTCGCCGAGGTGCTGCGCGACCTCCAGGGTCACGGTCTTGCGCAGCTCCTCGAACTCGATCTCGACCTTGAGCGCGTTGTACAACTCGGGAATCGCGCCACGGGGGAATTCGACGTCGACGACCGGCCCGGTCACGGAGACGATGCGGCCCTTGGTCGCGGTTGCTGTGTCTTGGACGGCAGTCATTGCTTACACATCACTTCCTGTGGCGGCGAGTGCATCGGCCCCACCGACGATTTCGCTGATCTCCTGGGTGATCTGTGCCTGGCGCGCCTGGTTCGCCAGCCGGGTGTAGGTGTCGACCAGTTCGCTGGCATTGTCCGACGCGGACTTCATGGCGTTGCGCTGGGCGGCCAGCTCGGAAGCCGCCGATTCCAGGAGCGCCGCGAAGATTCGCGTGTTGATGTACTTCGGCAGCAGCGCGCCGAGCAGCACGTCGGCACTGGGCTCGAAGTCGTACGCGGGCAGGATCGTCTCCGGCTCCGGGGTGTACTCGACCTCCAGCGGCGCCATCCTGCGGGCGACCGGAGTCTGGGTGAGCATCGAGCGGAACTCGGTGTAGACGATGTGCAGCTCGTCCACACCGAGCACGCCGTCGGGGCCGGGCGCGTCGCCCTCGTCGTCGGCACCCGCGAGGAACGCCTTGACCAGAGCCTGTCCGACCTCGGCGGCGTTGTCGTAGTGCGGCTGCTGGGAGAAGCCCGTCCAGCTGTCGACGACCTCGCGGCCACGGAACCGGAAGTAGTTCAGGCCCTTGCCGCCGACCACGTACAGCCGTGGCTGCTTGCCCTGCTCCCGAAGCAGCGACAGCAATTCCTCGGCCGTTCGCAACGCGTTGGCGTTGTAGGCGCCGCACAGCCCCTTGTCACTGGTCACCACCAGCACGCCGGCCCGCCTGGGGTTCTCCCGCTCCACCAGCAGCGGGTGGTCCAGGTCGGCCGAGGCGCCCGCGAGTGCGGAGAGCACGTTGGTGATCTCCGTCGCATACGGCCGCGACGCCTCCACCCTCGCCTGCGCCCTGCTGATGCGCGAGGTGGCGATGAGCTCCATCGCCTTGGTGATCTTGCCGATGGATTTGGTCGCCCGGATCTTCTGCCGGAGCTCACGAAGTTGCGCGGCCATCGCTGCCTACTTCTCCGAAGGGGCCGGACGGTGCACCTTGACGGATTCCTGTCCCACCTTGTCGGCCTCCATGGGCTCTGCCTCCGGTCCGGTGGCCAGCTGGCCACCCTCGGAGGTGGTGAAGCCCTTCTTGAACTCGGCTACCGCGGCGACGACCCGCTCGGCGAGCTCGTCGCTCCAGCGGCCCTTGTCGCGGATCTCCGCCAGGATGTCGTCGTGCTTGTGCCGCAGGTTCTGCAGCAACTCGCTGTTGAACCGGCCGGTGTCCTCGATCGGCACGTCGTCGAAGTGCCCGTTCGTACCGAGGAACACGGTCACCACCTGCTGCTCGACCGGGACCGGCGAGTACTGCGGCTGCTTGAGCAGTTCGTACAGCCGCGCGCCTCGGTCGAGTTGCGCCTTCGAGGCCGCGTCCAGGTCGGAGGCGAAGGCGGCGAACGCCTTCAGCTCCTCGTACTGGGACAGGTCGATTCGCAGCGAACCCGAGACCGTCTTCATGGCCTTGATCTGGGCGTCACCACCCACTCGCGACACCGACGTGGTCACGTCGACGGCGGGCCGCTGGCCGGAGTTGAACAGGTCGGACTGGAAGAAGCACTGCCCGTCGGTGATCGAGATCACGTTGGTGGGAATGTAGGCGGAGATGTCGTTCGCCTTGGTCTCGATCACGGGCAGCCCGGTGAGCGAACCGCCACCCAGTTCGTCCGACAGCTTCGCGCAGCGCTCCAGCAGGCGGGAGTGCAAGTAGAACACGTCACCGGGGAACGCCTCACGGCCCGGCGGGCGGCGCAGCAGCAGCGAGATCGCGCGGTATGCCTCGGCCTGCTTGGTGAGGTCGTCGAAGACGATCAGCACGTGCTTGCCCTGGTACATCCAGTGCTGGCCGAGTGCCGAGCCCGAGTAGGGAGCCAGCCACTTGTAACCGGCCGAATCCGACGCCGGAGCCGCGACGATCGTCGTGTAGTCCATCGCGCCCGCGTCCTCGAGGGACTTGCGCACCGAGGCGATCGTCGAACCCTTCTGACCGATCGCGACGTAGATGCAGCGCACCTGCTTGGTGGGGTCGCCGCTGTCCCAGTTCGACTTCTGGTTGATGATCGTGTCGACGCAGACGGCCGTCTTACCCGTCTTGCGGTCACCAATGATCAACTGGCGCTGGCCGCGGCCGATCGGTGTCATCGCGTCGATGGCCGTGATACCGGTCTGCAGCGGTTCGGAAACCGGCTGCCGCTCGACGACCGAAGCCGCCTGCAGTTCGAGAGCGCGCCGCTCGGTGGCCTCGATGTCACCAAGGCCGTCGATCGGCTTGCCGAGCGGGTCGATGGTGCGGCCGAGGAAGCCGTCGCCGACCGGGATCGACAGGATTCGGCCGGTGCGCTTGACTTCCTGGCCCTCCTCGATGGACTCGTAGTCACCGAGGATGACGACGCCGATCCGACGCGGTTCCAGGTTCTGCGCGACGCCCAGGATGCCGCCGGGGAACTCCAGCAGCTCATTGGCCATGGTGGACGGCAGTCCCTCGACGTGGGCGACGCCGTCACCGGTGTCGACGACGACGCCGACCTCTTCCCGGCTCACGTCCGGGGAGTAACTCGAGACGTAGTTCTCGATCGCGTTGGCGATCTCATCCGAGGAGATCGTCAGCTCCGCCATGTCGTTCCCGCTCTCACTTCGTTCCTGCCAGTATGCAAAGTTTGTTCGCTCACCGGGCGGTTTCAGCCGGTCAGCTGCCTGCGCAGTGCGTCGAGCCGACCGGCGGCACTGCCGTCGATCACCTCGTCGCCGACCCGCACGACCAGGCCGGCCCCGATGCTGGGGTCGAGCTCGACGTGCAAGGCGATCGGCCGCTCGTACAGTTGTCCGAGCTTCGCCGCCAACCGCTCCCGCTGCTCGCCGGTCAACTCGGTCGCGCTCTTCACGTAGGCGACCGACCGGTTGCTGCGCGCGGCCGCGAGCCCGACCAGCTTGTCCACGCCGCTGGCGACGCTTCTGCCACCAGGGCGGGCAACGACCTGTTCCACCAGCACCGCGGTGATCGGGTCGACCTTGTCCGCGACGACGTTTCGGATCAGGGTCCGCTTCGCGTCGGCGGGTGCCGTCTTGTCCGACAGTGCCCGCTCCAGCTCCGGTTCCGTATCCAGGATACGGGCGATCCGGAACAGCTCGTCCTCCACCGTGTCCAGTTTGCCGCTCTTTTCGGCCCCCATGAGCAGCGCGGTCTGCCCGAGCGACTCGATACCGTCCACCAGCTCACGCGGGCCGGACCAGCGGTTGCCTACGACGGCGTCGAGCACGCGCAGCGAGGGGTCGGAGACCTTGCCTTCCAGCAGGCTCCTGACCAGCCGCTTGCGGGCCTCGGGGTCCGACGAGCCGTCGGAGACGGCCCGCCGTAGCCCGATCTCCCTGGTGAGCAGGCCCACCACGGAGAGCAGCTCCTCCCCGACCGCGGACGGGTCAGCGCCCGCGTCGCCGAGCACCTCGTCGAGCCGAGCCTCGGCGAAGCTCAGAGCCTCGCGGCTCGCAGCATGCAGCGTCATCTACGCCCTACTTCCTCGCTCCGGCCGCACCATTGCCACTGGCTTCGAGTTCGGCGAGGAACCGGTCGACGGTGCCTCGGCGGCGCGCCTCGTCCTCGAGCGACTCGCCGACGATCCGGCCTGCCAGCTCGATGGCGTTGCGTCCGAGTTCGGCCCGCAGCTCGGCCACGATCTGCGCGCGCTGGGCCTGCAGCTGGGCCTCGCCCTGCGCGACGATTCGCCGTGCCTCCTCCTGGGCCTGCTCCCGCAGCTCTTCCTTGATCTGCTCGGCCTCCACCCGCGCGTCGTCGCGGATCTTGGCCGCCTCGGTCCGAGCCTCGGCGAGCTGCGCCTTGTACTGCGCCAGCGCCTGCTCGGCCTCGGCCTGAGCCTGTTCGGCCTTCTCGATGCCGCCCTCGATCTTGGCGGCCCGCTCCTCGTAGAGCTTCTCGAAGCGCGGCACCGCGTACTTCTTGAGCAGCCACAGCAGGATCAGGAAGGCCACCAGGCCGAGAAGGACCTCGGACAGGTGCGGCAGAACCGGACTCGGCTCCTCTTCCTGGGCCAGGATCATCGATGTCTTGAGCACAGCGTCTCCCAAACAGCCGAAGCCCGGCTCAGGCGGAGATGAAGTAGATGACCAGGCCGATCAGCGCGAGCACCTCGGTCAGCACGAACGTGGTCCAGGCGATACCCATCAGCTTGCCCTGGGCCTCGGGCTGGCGTGCGGTGCCGTTGATGACGGCCGCCCAGATCAGACCGACACCGATACCGGGGCCGATGGCGCCGAGACCGTAGCCGATAGCGGCAAGACCCGGGTTGATGTCGACCGCGGCCTCCGCGGCCTGCGCGAGAACAATGTTGCTCACTTACATATCCCTTTCAACTCGGTCCGCAGCCTCTGCGGATCGGGGGCTTTGCGTTGAGTTCCTGCTCGTGGTCGTGTTGTCCCGTTAGTGGTCGGAGGCGAGTGCCATGCCGATGTAGCCAGCCGACAGCACCGCGAACACGTAGGCCTGGATCACCTGGATCAATGCCTCCACGAAGGTGAGCAAAATGGCGAAGGCGAACGAGACGACCGACATCGCCTTCAACGCCGGGGCGGCCTCCAACAGCAGATACTCGCCGCCGATGGTGAACACCAGCAGAATCAGGTGCCCAGCGAACATCGCGGCGAAAACTCGGATCGCCAGCGTGATCGGGTTCATGATGAACTTCTGCAGGAACTCGATCGGCGTCAGCAGCAGGTAGATCGGCTTCGGCACGCCCGCGGGGGTCAACTGGTTCTTCAGGTAGCCGCCGAGACCGTGCCGCTTGATTCCGACGAAGTGGTAGACCGGGTACACGACCAGCACCGAAAGTGCCAGCGGGAACCCGATGTGCGACATCGTCGGGAACTGCAACAGCGGGACGATCCCGAAGATGTTGTTCACGAGAATGAAAGTGAACAACGCCAGGATCAGTGGCACGAACGGCCTGAAGTCCTTCGATCCGATCTGCTCGCGAGCGATGTTGTTACGACCGAAGTCGTACACCGACTCCGCGGCGAACTGCCATTTGCTCGGCACGATCTTCAGGTTCCGCGAGGTCAGCAGGAAGAACGCCCCGATGATGATTACCGACAGCACCACCAGCAGCATGGGCTTGGTGATGCCGAGGAAAATCGGCGGCAGGTTGAAGTCTCCGGCGCCAGGAGGGGCGAACTCGCCACCTTCGGCTAGTACCAGCGCGCCCAACTGGGCTCCTTCCGGTTCTCCCGGCCGGCGTTCACTCCGCCGGGGGAATCGTCACGATCTGGACTTAACGTACCCGATACAGATCAGGTACCTGGAAGCGGATGGCGGCTGTCGTCGGACCAGCCGTGACCGCCCCATGGCGCGGACGATACCAGCCTCGCGAGCCACTCCGTACGCCCGTACTCCTTAACCGGTGCCGCTGCCTACTCGCCGGAGTCGGGGATGATCGTGGGGATCTTCGTACGGCGGAACGCGACAGCCTCCGCCGCCGCCCAGACCAGCACCACGGCGAGGAAGGTGAACGCGACCGCGTAGGGGTGCAGTGCGTCGATGCCCTTCAACAGCGTCATCACGCCCAGCAGCACCAGCAGCTTGAGAATGTAGCCGCCGAGCGCGAGTGCCATGACCGCCATCGGGTCCAGGTTCGACGTCTTGCGCATCAGCCACAGCGTGACCAGCGACGACGCGAACGCGACCGCCCCTCCGACCGCCGCGCCGAACAGCCCGGGAAGCCCGACGAGGAGGGTCGCGACGATCATCCCGAGCACCACAGCAGCGACCGCGGGCCACAGCGCCGTGCGCAACATCGCGTCGGCGAGCCTGAGCACCTGCTGTGCGTGCGGATTGGGCTTGCCGGTGTCTGTGCTGTCGCCGGAGTTGTCGTTGGTCATGGGGCTCCCTGCTGGTTTCTGGACTTCAGTCTAGGGACCGCCGAGATGAGCGCGGCCACCAGCAACCCGGCACACGTGAGCCAGAACACCGCCCAGGTGTCGAACAGTGTCGCCGCGACCGCACCGAACGCCAGCAGCCCCGCCCACAGATAGATGAGCAGCACCGCCCTGCGCTGCGAGTGGCCGATCTCGAGCAACCGGTGGTGCAGGTGCATCTTGTCGGCGGCGAACGGGCTCTCGCCACGCCGGGTGCGCCGCACCACGGCGAGCACCAGGTCGAGCAGCGGCAGGAACAGCACCGCGGCCACCACGAAAAGCGGCGACAGCAACGCGACCACGTCGGTGGCGTCGAACAACTGGTACTGGATCTTGCCCGATGCCGACGTGCTGGCCGCCGCGAGCATCAACCCGATCATCATCGAGCCGGAGTCGCCCATGAAGATCTTCGCGGGCTGGAAGTTGTGCGGCAGGAAACCGAGGCAGGCACCTGCCAGGGTCGCCGCGATCAGCGCGGGCGGGTAGGTGCCGACGTCGCCACCGGACGAGGCGAGCAGCCCCAGCGAGAACGCCAGCGTCGCGGCCGCGGCGATGAGGCCGAGGCCGCCGGCCAGCCCGTCGAGGCCGTCGACGAAGTTCATCGCGTTGACCATCACCACGACCAGCAGCACGGCCAGCAGGCCGCCCTGGTTGCGGTCGAGGATGATCACCTGGCCGATCGCGTCGGCGTCACCGCCCCACGGCACCCAGAACGACACCCACTGCAGGCCGAACAGCACGAGAATGCCCGCGCACATCACCTGCCCGGCGAGCTTGGTCCACGCGTCGAGTTCGAAGCGGTCGTCGAGCGCACCGATCAGCACGATCACGCCACCGCCGACGAGCACGGCGACGGGGTCGTAGGAGTACTCGAAGGCTCGCCGCAGCACCGGCAACTGGTGGGCCATCGCCATGCCGCCGAGCACGCCGAAGTACATGGCAAGCCCGCCCATGCGCGGGATCGGCAGCACGTGTACGTCGCGCTTGCGTGGCACGGCCACCGCCCCGACCTTGATCGCGAAGCGGCGCACGACGCCGGTCAGCAGGAAGGTCAACGCCGCGGAGACGAGTCCGACGAGGATGTACTCGCGGATGGGCAAGCCTGCGGTCACAACGGGGGTCACGGACGTGTCATCCCCTGCCGAAGGAACTCTGCGGGATCACGGTGGGCAACGCTACCGTTACCGGAAACGGTCACGAGCGGGGGCCGACCTCGACGCCGAGGACCTCGGAAACCGCCTCGGCGCTCACCGCACCCTCGCGCAGCAGCACCGGCTGCTCACCGGTGAGATCGACGATCGTGGACGGAACGGGTTCCCCGCTCGGGCCGCCGTCGAGGTAGACCGCGACGGAATCGCCGAGTTGGTCCAGTGCCTGCTGCGCGGTGGCAGCGGGCGGCTGACCGGAGACGTTGGCGCTGGAGACGGCCATCGGACCCACTTCGCGAAGCAGTTCGAGCGCGACCGGGTGCAGCGGCATCCGCAGCATCACCGTTCCTCTCGTGGTGCCGAGGTCCCAGTTCAGGCTGGGCGCGTGCGGCAGCACGATGGAAAGATCCCCCGGCCAGAACGCCTCGATGAGCATCCGAGCCTGCCTCGAGACGCCGAGCGCCAGTCCGTCTACTGTGGACCAGGAACCGACGAGTACGCCGACGGGCATGTCTGGGCCTCTGTGTTTGGCCTGCAGCAGCCCGCGTACCGCGACGCCGTCGAAGGCATCGGTACCGATCCCGTAGACGGTGTCGGTCGGCAACACGACCAGCCTGCCCGATCGCACCGCCGCCGCAGCGGCCCGCAGGCCGTCGGCCCTCGTCCGTGGTTCACCGCAGTCGTACACCGCGCTCATGGCCGAAGCTTAGCGAGCCGCACCCGACCGCACCGGCGGCGGTGGCAACCGGCGGCAGTGATGCACCGGGCCCATGCCGAGTGCGGTAGGAATACACCCCATGAGCAATCCACAGCACCCTGAACAGGTTCCACCGCACCTGCCGGTGGCGCCGCCGGTGAACCCCGCCGAGCAGGCGCCGCCACAGGCACCAGGGGACCGGACCGGCTTCGGCAAGACACTGCTGGCCGCGCTGGTGTGGGTGCCGGTGAACTTCTTCGTGGCCGTCGCCGTCCTGGGCGGCCTGCCTGCTTCGGCGCGGGTCGCGGGCGAGTTCGTCGGGAGGATGATCGTGCCCGCCGTGCTGGCGGCGCTGGCGACCTGGCTGATCTCGCGCAGGAGCGGGCGGCCGTGGGAGTTCTGGAAGCTGGCGCTGCTCGCGCTGCCGTTCTTCCTGGTGATCAGGATCCTGCTCGGCGCCCGTTAGGCCCGCACGGCGGTCACGAACCGCGGCCTGCCCGCCAGATCGGCGTGGTCGACGACGTCGGTCAGCACGCTGCGCGCCCGCAGCAACGGCGGCACGGCCTTGCCGTGGGTGTCGTCGTGCTCGATCGCGACACCCCCGCCGGGCCGCAGCAGTCTCGCCGCCGCTGACACCGCGTGCCGGATCACCGCAAGCCCGCCCTCCGCGGCGAAAACCGCCTGCGGCGGGTCGTAGTCGGCGACCTCGGGCGGCACGGGCGTGCCTTCCGGAACGTACGGCGGGTTGCACAGCACCAGATCCACAAGACCGTCCAGTTCGGCGAACACCGTGGGGTCGCTGATGTCGCCGGAGTAGAGGCGGATCGGGGTGTCTCCCGCGCTGCGGCGAGCTTCGGCGTTGTGCCGGGCCCACGCCAGTGCGTTGGGGTCGTTGTCCACCGCGTACACGACCGCGTCCGCTCGCGCGTGTGCCACCGCGAGCGCGAGCGCACCCGACCCGGTGCACAGATCCACCACCACCGGGTACTCACGGCCCCTGAGCAGCTTCAGCCCCCACTCCAACAGCAGTTCGGTTTCCGGCCGTGGCACGAACACGCCAGGCCCGACATCGACGGCTATCCCACCGATCGCGGCCCACCCGATGAGGTGCTGCAGCGGTACCCGTTTGGCACGCTCGGTGACGAGTCTGCCGATGGCCTCCACGACGGGCGGATCGACCAGCGGCACCAGCGGCAACCTGCCGCGCTCGACCCCGAGAACATATGCGGCGATCAGTTCCGCATCTGTCCTCGCCGAAACCACGCCCGCCCGCTCGAGGATCCTGGTCGCCTCCAGGATCGCCAGTCGCAAGGGCTGTCTCTTCACGGCTTCAAGCCTGGCACAACTACCATCCGTCGCCGGGTACCTACGCCGCGAACGCGGCGGCGGGCCGCAGCCGGGGCATCCCGGGCGAGCGCAATGGACGCGACCGCCTCGCGAGCGACGCGGTGAATCACGACTGCGCGGCGGCCAACCGCTCCTCCCTGTCGGCGGCACGTAGCGCGTCGAGCACCCCGTCGAGATCCCCGTCGAGGACCTGATCCAGGTTGTAGGCCTTGTAGTTGACCCGATGATCGGAGATCCGGTTCTCCGGGAAGTTGTAGGTGCGCACCCGCTCGGAGCGGTCGACGGTGCGGACCTGGGAACGGCGAGCGTCGGCCGCCTTGGCCGCGGCCGCCTCCTCCGCGATGGCCTGCAGCCTTGCCTGCAACACCTGGATGGCCCTCGCCCTGTTCTGGATCTGCGACTTCTCGTTCTGGCAGGACACCACGATCCCGGTGGGCAGGTGTGTCACCCGCACGGCGGAGTCGGTGGTGTTGACGCTCTGCCCGCCAGGACCGGAGGAACGGAACACGTCGATACGCAGCTCGTTCGGGTCGATCTCGACCTCGATCTCCTCCGGTTCGGGGTAGACCAGCACGCCCGCAGCCGAGGTGTGGATTCGGCCCTGTGACTCGGTGGCGGGCACCCGCTGCACGCGATGCACGCCGCCCTCGAACTTCAGCCACGACCACACACCGTCGGCCTCGTTGCCCCTGCCCTTGACCGAGATCGTCACGTCCTTGTATCCACCCAGATCGGACTCGGTGGCGTCCAGGATCTCCACCTTCCAGCCCTGCCGCTCCGCGTAGCGCAGGTACATGCGCACCAGATCGGCGGCGAACAGGGCCGACTCCTCACCGCCTTCGCCGGACTTGACCTCCAGCACGACGTCGGAGGAATCGTGGGGGTCACGCGGCAGCAGCAGTTCGGTCAGCCTGGCCTCCAGAGCGGGAACGCGTTCCTGCAGCTGGCTCGCCTCCTGTGCGAAGCCCTCGTCCTCGGCCGCCAGTTCCCTGGCCGTCACCAGGTCGGAACGGGCACTCTCCAGCTCGTTCAGTGCCTTCACCACGGGAGCCAACTCGGCGTAGCGGCGCCCGAGTTTGCGGGCGCGGGCCTGGTCGGCGTGCACCGACGGGTCCGCCAGCTGCTGCTCCAGCTCGGCGTACTCGTCGAGCAGCCCACGCAGGGAAGATGATTCCACGGTTACCTCTGGCTACCTCTCGTGAAGACCGGGTCCGAACGCGAAAAACGGCGCCCGTCCTGCCGACTGGGACAGGATCGGGCGCCGCCGTTGAAGCTACTTGGCGTCGTTGCTCTTTCCCCGCCGCTTGCCGTAGCGAGCCTCGAACCGTGCGACCCGGCCGCCGGTGTCCAGGATCTTCTGCTTGCCGGTGTAGAACGGGTGGCAGTTCGAGCAGATCTCGACCTGGATGTTGCCGGAAGCCTTGGTGCTCCTGGTCGTGAACGTGTTCCCACAGCCACAGGTGACGGTGGTGACCACGTACTCGGGGTGAATACCGCTCTTCATGGTGTCCTCTCTCGATGGCCGCCGGGTCCTCCACGCGGGAAGGTGAACCGGTGCCGGACGTCAACGCGGGCGATTCTGCCAGAGCATTTCAACGCGCTCGCCCACGCCCTTGTTCCTGTCGTCGGTCGTCTGGTCAGTCGTCGTCCGTGCCGGGCGCGGTCTTGGACACCTGCATCAAGAACTCGATGTTGGTCTTGGTCTTGCGCAGGCGGTCCAGCAACAGGTCGATGGCCTGCTGCGAGTCCAGCGCGTGCAGCACCCTGTGCAGCTTGTGCGTCACCGCGAGCTCGTCGGGCGACAGCAGCAACTCCTCCTTGCGGGTGCCGGACGGGTTGACGTCCACCGCAGGGAACACCCTGCGCTCGGAGATCTTGCGGTCGAGCTTGAGCTCGGCGTTGCCGGTGCCCTTGAACTCCTCGAAGATCACGGTGTCGCCGGTGGAACCGGTCTCCACCATCGCGGTGGCGAAGATCGTCAGCGAGCCGCCGTCCTCGATGTTGCGTGCCGCGCCGAGGAACCGCTTCGGCGGGAACAGCGCGGTCGAGTCCACACCACCGGAGAGGATGCGACCCGAAGCGGGCGCCGCCAGGTTGTAGGCACGGCCGAGGCGGGTGATCGAGTCCAGCAGAACCACCACGTCGTGCCCCATCTCCACGAGGCGCTTGGCCCGCTCGATGGACAGTTCCGCCACCGAAGTGTGGTCCGACGGCGGCCGGTCGAAGGTCGAGGCGATGACCTCGCCCTTCACCGAGCGTTGCATGTCGGTGACCTCTTCCGGCCGCTCGTCGACGAGCACGACCATCAGATGGCACTCGGGATTGTTCGTTGTGATCGCGTTCGCGATGTCTTGCAGGATCGTGGTCTTGCCCGCCTTCGGCGGGGACACGATCAGCGCGCGCTGCCCCTTGCCGACCGGCATCACCAGGTCGATGACGCGCGTGGTCAGCTTGTTCGGCGCGGTCTCCAGCCGGAGCCGCTCGTTGGGGTACAGCGGGGTCAGTTTGTGAAACTCCGGCCGCTTCTTGGCGACCTCGGGGTCGAGCCCGTTGATCGAGTCCACCCGCACCAGCGGGTTGAACTTCTGCCGCTGCTGCTCGCCCTCCCTCGGCTGGCGTACCACACCGGTGATGGCGTCGCCCCTGCGCAGCCCGTACTTGCGCACCAGTGACAGCGACACGTAGACGTCGTTGGGTCCGGGCAGGTATCCGGAGGTGCGGACGAACGCGTAGTTGTCGAGTACGTCGAGGATTCCCGCCACCGGAAGCAGCACATCGTCCTCGCGGATCTCGGTGTCGGCGCCACCGCCGCCCTCACCGCGGCCACCGCGGCGGCGGCGATCGCGGAACCGCCTACCCCTGCGGCCGCCTCGCTCGTCGTCGTCCTGGGCGTTCTGACCACCCTGGCCACCCTGCCCGCTCTGAGCACCGTTGCCCTGCTGACCGCGCTGCCCGCCGCTCTGCTTGCGCTGCTCGCCCTGCGCGTCACCGCGCTGCTCGGCCTGCTGGCCGGACTCCTCGTCGGCGCGCTGCCCCGCGTTGCCGTCGGCGCCCGCGCTCTGCCTGGAGGAACCGCGCCTGCGCCTGCTTCGACCGGAGCCTTCCTCCTGCTGGCCGTCGCCGGACCTGGTGTCCGTGACGGAGTCACCCTGCTTGGCGGCGGGAGCCGAATCGGAGCCCTTGGCGGACTCCGAACCCCTCGGCTGCGACCGCTCGCCCGTGGCCTGCCGTGGGGAGGGGCTCTGCTCGCTCTGCTCCCCCTTGGCCTCCGTGTCGGCCTTGCCTGCCGACCGCGCCTCGCTGACGCCGTCGAGTGGCAGCGTCTCGTTACCTTCGTTGGCCGTTGCCTTCACCCGCTTCGTCTTGCCCTGGCGTTCACGAATAGCGGCGATGAGGTCACCCTTGCGCATTCCGGTGGTGTCGGTGATGCCGAGCTCACCGGCCAGCGCGCGCAGGTCGGCGATGACCATGCCGGAGAGACCCCCTGGCCGCCGCTTCGGTGCCGTACCCGTGCCGTTGGCCTGCGGCGCCTGCTCCCCTTCACCCTGGCTCGCGGCCTGGGCCTCCACGTCGCCGCTCAAAAGATCGGTGTTGCTCACACATGTCCTTCCTGACCGGTCCACGCCTCCACGGTGGACCAGCGGACCGCCGCCCGCGTCCGATTGCGAGACGGCTTCTGAGGTTCCCAGTGCAGACGGGTCCGACGCCGGAGTGCGGGACACAAGCGGCAGAGCCGCCTTCACGGGAATGGGCCGACCACCGTGTCTACCGGGAACCCGTCTAGAACGAACGGAAAGATCCGATCCGGAAAGATCCGGAACCAGCACCGGGTGCGGAAATGCACGGTGACCGAACGCCCCCGAGGGTAGACCGCCCGAGGTCGTGGTGCAACAACCACCCCCTGCGTGGCGTGCCTCACGTTACTCGCTCGTGGCGATCCTCACGCCGGCCGAATCGACCGGCAGTTCAAGGACGTCAAAATCTGAAACATCGACGGACCCCGGAAGTATTCCCGTGGTGGTGAGGGCGAGCACGGACGGTCCCGCCCCGGATACCGCCGCGGCCACCCCCCGCTGCCGCAGCGCCCGCACCAGCCGGATGGTCGCGGGGAACGCGGGCGCGCGGTAGTCCTGGTGCAGCCGGTCCTCCGTGGCCGTCAGCAACAGGTCCGGCCGCGCCGTGAGCGCGTGCACGGCCAGCGCCGCCCGCCCGACGTTGAACGCGGCGTCGGTGTGCGAGACCCGTTCCGGCAGCAGGCCCCTGGTCTGCCCCGTCGAGGAACGCTCGGCGGGCACGGCCACGACCGGCCGGATCGACGGGTGCGGCCGCAGCCGTTCGGCGTGGAAGCGCGTGCCCTCCTGCCACGCCACGACGAACCCACCGAACAGGCTCGCGGCGGCGTTGTCGGCGTGGCCCTCGAACTCCGCGGCGAGTTGCAGCGCGGTGTTGTCGACATCCTTGCCCGCGAGCGCGTACCCGGCGGCGATCCCGGCCACCGCCGCCGCGGCCGAGGAACCGAGGCCCCTGGCGTGCGGGATCGCGTTGCGGCAACGCAACCGCACTTCAGGCAGGTCCAGTTCGAAGTGCGCGCAGGCCCGGCGCAGCGCCCTGAACACCAGATGTGTCTCGTCGGTCGGCACGTCGGACATGTCGCCCGCACCCGCGTCGACGACCTCCACCAGCGGGCCCGAGTCGGCAACGCGCACCTCCACCACGTCGTGAAGGCCCAGCGCCATCCCGAAGCTGTCGAAGCCGGGACCGAGGTTGGCCGTCGAAGCAGGCACCGTCACGGTCACGGTGCGCGCCCCCGCGGTCACGACAACTCCAGTGCGACGGCGACGGCCCTCGGGTCCACCGCGAGTGGCTCCACCTCCACGTTGCCCTCCAGTGCCGTGGCCGGGTCCTTCAGCCCGTGCCCTGTGACGGTGCACACCACCGTCGACCCCTTCGGCACCCGCCCGTCGGCGGCCGCGACGAGCAATCCGGCGACGCTGGTGGCGGAAGCGGGTTCCACGAACACACCTTCCTTGCGGGCGAGCAGCCGGTATGCCCGCAGGATGCGCTCGTCGCTGACGGCGTCGAACAACCCACCGCTGGCGTTGCGGGCCTTGACGGCGGACTCCCACGAAGCCGGGCTGCCGACACGGATCGCGGTGGCGATCGTCTCGGGGTTCTTCACCGGCTCGCCCAGCACCAGCGGGGCCGCGCCTTCGGCCTGGAAACCGAACATGCGTGGCGTCTTGCTCACCACCCCGTCGGCGGCGTACTCGGTGTAGCCTGCCCAGTATGCGGTGATGTTGCCCGCGTTGCCCACCGGCAGGCAGTGGATGTCGGGTGCGTCGCCGAGCACGTCGCAGATCTCCCACGCCGCCGTCTTCTGGCCAACCAACCGCACCGGGTTGACCGAGTTGACCAGCGTGACCGGGTAGTCGGCCGCCGTCTTGCGGGCGAGTTCGAGGCAGTCGTCGAAGTTGCCGTCGACCTGAAGGATCCGCGCGCCGTGCAGCACCGCCTGTGCCATCTTGCCCAGCGCGATCTTGCCCTGTGGCACGAGCACCGCACTGGTGAGCCCGGCCCTCGCGGCGTAGGCCGACGCGGACGCCGAGGTGTTGCCCGTGGAAGCACAGATCACCGCCCGCAGCCCGCTCGCGAGCGCGTGGGTGATCGCGACGGTCATGCCCCTGTCCTTGAAGGAACCGGTGGGGTTCGCGCCCTCGACCTTCAGGTACACGTCGCTGCCGGTCAGCTGCGAAAGGTGCGGCGCAGGCAGCAGCGGGGTGTTGCCCTCCCCGAGCGTGACCACCTCCGCGCCCTGCGGGATCGGGATACGAGTGGAGTAGGCGTGGATGATGCCAGGCCAACCCGCCCGCGCGGAGGCCGCCTCGGCGGTGCTCACGAATCCTCGCCCTCCACCCTCATCACACTGACGACCTCTCGAACGACGTCCAGCTTGCCGATCTGTTCCACCGTCGCTCGCAGCGCCGCGTCGGGCGCGAGGTGGGTGACGATCACCAGGCTCGCAGTCGACAGCCGGTCACGCTGCCGCACGGCGGCGATACTCACGTCGTGCACGGCGAACGCCTGCGCGATCTGCGCCAGCACCCCGGGACGGTCGGCCACGTCGAGGCTCACGTGATACCTCGTCGGGGTCTGCCCCATGGGCCGCACCGGAAGCGCGGCGTGCGCGGACTCGCGCGGACCGCGCCCGCCCGCGACCCGGTTGCGTGCGGCGGCGACGAGATCGCCGAGCACCGCGCTCGACGTGGGAGCGCCACCTGCGCCCTGGCCGTAGAACATCAGCTCCCCTGCCGCCTCCGCTTCCACGTAGACGGCGTTGAACGCGCCACCGACCCCGGCGAGTTGGTGGCTGCGGGGGATCATCACCGGATGCACCCGCGCGGAGACCGACTCGGTGCCGTCGTCGGCGACCACCCGCTCACAGATGGCGAGCAGCTTCACCGTGCGGTTGAACAGCTTCGCGGCCGCGATGTCGGAGGCGTTGATGCCCGCGATGCCCTCGCGGTGCACGTCGGCGGCCGTGACGCGGCTGTGGAAGGCGAGCGAGGCGAGAATCGCCGCCTTGGCCGCCGCGTCGTAACCGTCCACATCGGCGCTGGGATCGGCTTCGGCGTAGCCGAGCCTGGTCGCCTCGTCCAGCGTCTCGGCGTACCCGGCGCCGGTTGAGTCCATGGCGGACAGGATGAAGTTCGTCGTGCCGTTGACGATTCCCATCACCCGCATGATCCGGTCGCCTGCCAGCGACTCCCGAAGTGGCCGCAGCAGCGGGATCGCCCCCGCGACGGCCGCCTCGTAGTACAGGTCGGCCCCGGAAGCGTCCGCCGCCTCCGACAGTTCCGCGCCGTACTCCGACAGCAGTGCCTTGTTGCCGGTGACGACCGACTTTCCCTTACGCAGCGCGGTCAGTAGCCAGCCCCGCACGGGCTCGATGCCGCCGATCAGCTCGACGACGACGTCCACATCGGACTCGACGAGCTCACCGGCGTCCGCCGTGAGCAGGTGCTGCGGAAGCTCCGGATGCTTGTCGGGGCGGCGAACAGCGATACCCGCGATCTCGATCGGCGCACCGACGCGTGCCGCCAACTCCTCGCTGTCCTCGATGAGCCTGCGAACCACTTCGCTGCCCACCGTGCCGCAGCCGAGCAGCGCGACTCTTACCGGGTTGCTCACCGCAACCCCACCACCCTCGCTCACGGCACCTCCAGCGTCTTGCGGGACACCCGCACCCGGTCGGTGCCCGCGAGCGCCAAACCCACCATCCTCGCTCACGGTACCTCCAGCGTCTTGCGGGACACCCGCACCCGGTCGGTGCCCGCGAGCGCCAAACCCACCATCCTCGCTCACGGCACCTCCAGCGTCTTGCGGGACACCCGCACCCGGTCGGTGCCCGCGAGCGCCAAACCCACCATCCTCGCTCACGGCACCTCCAGGCGCAGCATGTCCTCGTACGTCTCCCGCCGCAGCAGCAGCCGGTGCGTGCCGTTGCGTACGGCGACCACCGGTGGCCGCGGCAGCCGGTTGTAGTTGCTCGCCATCGAGTAGCAGTAGGCACCCGTGGCCGCCACCGCCAGCAGGTCGCCCGGCGCGAGCGTGTCGGGAAGCCAGCAGTCCCGCACGACCACGTCGCCGGACTCGCAGTGCTTGCCCACCACCCTGGACATCGCGGCGCCGACCTCCTGCGGCTGGCCGTCGTCACTGGCCCTGGAGACCAGCCTGCAGTCGTAGGCCGCGCCGTAGAGCGCGGTGCGGATGTTGTCGCTCATCCCGCCGTCGACACTGACGAACCGCCGAACGGCGTCGTCGCCGAGCGAGACGTCCTTGATGGTGCCCACCTCGTACAGCGTCACCGTTCCCGGCCCCGCGATCGCGCGGCCGGGCTCGCCCGCGATGCGCGGCACAGGCAGGTCGGCGAACTCGCATTCCTTGCGGACGATCTCCCTGATCTGTGTGATCATCTGCGCGGGCGGCGGTGGGTTGTCCCGCTCGGTGTAGGCGATGCCGAAGCCGCCGCCGAGGTCGACGGTGGACAGCTGTTCGGTCAGCTCGGGGCCGTGCTCCTTACGCAGGTCGGCGATCAGGCCGATGACCCTGCGCGCGGCGACCTCGAAGCCGTCCGCGTCGAAGATCTGCGAGCCGATGTGGCTGTGCAGACCGACCAGCCGCAACGACGGCGTGTTGAGCACCCTGCGCACGGCCTCGGCCGCGTCACCGGCCGCCAGCGAGAACCCGAACTTCTGATCCTCGTGGGCGGTCGCGATGAACTCGTGCGTGTGTGCCTCGACACCGACGGTCACGCGCACCAGCACGGGTTGCACGACGTCGCGGCTCGCGGCGACCTCGGCGAGCCGCGCGATCTCGTAGAAGGAGTCGAGCACGATCAGCCCGACCCCGGCGTCGACGGCGTTCTGGAGTTCCTCGACCGACTTGTTGTTGCCGTGGAACGCGATCCGCTCCGGTGGGAAGTCGGCACGCAAAGCGATGGCCAACTCCCCGCCGCTGCTCACGTCCAGGCTCAGCCCCTGGTTCTTGACCCAGCGCGCCACCTCGGTGCACAGGAACGCCTTCGCCGCGTAGTGCACCAGCGCCGGATCGTCGAAAGCCTCGGCGTACTCCGCGCAACGCGCCTTGAAATCGGCCTCGTCGATGACGAAAACCGGTGTGCCGTAAGTACGTACCAGCTCACGGACGTCGACGCCGGCGATCCGCACGACGCCGTCCGGGGCCCGAAAGGCGTTGCGGGGCCATACCTTCGGGTACAGCCGATCCAGTTCTTCCGAGGTAGACGGTGGTAGACCTGACTGTGGTGCGTGCGGGTGAACCTCCGCGTGCCGCGGCCCCGCCGGGTGTGCGCACATTTACCGCGTTTCCTTTACGCTACATCCGTTCCGGGGCGCTGACCCCGAGCAGCGAGAGTCCGTTGGCGAGCACCTGGCGGGTGGCTTCGCACAGTGCCAGGCGGGCGTAGGTGAGCGGGGTCGCTTCCTCGTCGCCCTGTGGAAGCACCCGCGCCACGTCGTAGAACTTGTGGTACGCCGACGCGAGCGACTCCAGGTAGCGGGCGACGCGGTGCGGTTCGCGCAGCCCCGCCGCCTTCCTCAGCACGGTGGGGAACTCACCGATGGTGCGGATGAGGTCCCCTTCCCTTGGGTGGGTCAGCAGGCTGACATCGGCGTCCGCCCTCGTGTCAAGGCCCAACTCGGCCGCGTTGCGCTGCAGCGAGGCCAACCGGGCATGGGCGTACTGCACGTAGAACACCGGGTTGTCGTTGGTGTGCTTGCGCAGCAGGTCCAGGTCGATGTCCACCACGGAATCGACCGAGTAACGCGACAACTCGTAGCGTGCGGCGTCGACTCCGACCGCCTCAACGAGGTCGTCGAGGGTGACGACGTTGCCTGCCCGCTTGCTCATCCGCACCGGCTTACCGCCGCTGATGAGGTTGACCATCTGGCCGATCAGCACCTCGACGGTGTCGGGGCTGTGCCCGAGCGCCGCCGCGGCGGCCTTGAGTCGGGCGATGTAGCCGTGGTGGTCGGCACCGAGCATGTACACGCACAGGTCGAAGCCACGGTCGATCTTGTCGCGCAGGTATGCGATGTCGGCAGCGATGTAGGCGGGCGTGCCGTCGCGTTTGATCACCACGCGGTCCTTGTCGTCGCCGTGCTCGGTGGAGCGCAGCCACCACGCGTCCGCATCGAGGTACAGGCTGCCCGCGCCCTTCAACTCCTCGACGACCCCGGTGACCGCGCCCGAGTGGTGCAGCGAACTCTCCGAGAAGTAGACGTCGAAGTCGGTCCCGAACTGGTGCAGGCTGCGCTGGATCTCCTGCAGCATCAGCTCAACGCCGAGACGGCGAAACGTCGCGTGCCGCTGCTGCTGCGGCAGCGAGAGCGCGTTCGGTTCCTTGCGCAGGATCTCGGCGGCGATGTCGTCGATGTAGCTGCCCGCATAACCGTCCTCCGGGACGGGTTCGCCGAGCGCGGAAGCGATCAGCGACCGGGCGAAGCGGTCGATCTGCGCGCCCGCGTCGTTGATGTAGTACTCGCGGGTGACCTCGGCGCCCTGCGCGGACAGCAGCCTGCCGAGGGCGTCGCCGACCGCCGCCCAGCGGGTGCCGCCGAGGTGGATCGGGCCGGTGGGGTTGGCCGAGACGAACTCCAGGTTGATCTTCTTGCCCACCAGTTCCTCGCCACGGCCGTAGCGCTCGCCTGCCGCGAGCACGTCGCGCACGAGCCGGCCCTGCGCATCGGCGGCGAGCCGGACGTTGACGAAACCGGGGCCTGCCACCTCGGCCGAGGCGATCCCGTCGGCCAGTGCCAGTTCCTCCGCCAACGCCTGCGCCAGTTCGCGCGGCCGCAGCCCCGCCCGCTTCGCCACTTGCAGCGCCAGGTTGGTGGCGTAGTCTCCGTGCTCAGGGTTGCGCGGTCGCTCGACCGTGACGGTGCCGGGCAGGACGTCGGCATCGACGCCGCGCGCCCGTAGCACCTTCGTGGCGGACGAACGAACCTGGTCAGCGAGAGCAGCGGGGGTCACCAGGCGAGTGTATGTGCCGCGGCGGCGGGCGTTGACACCGACCACATGGCCGGTCCCTACACTGTGTAGGCGGCATATCCCTCGGACGGAACGCAGGAGCCATGGCCAGCGGCACGAAGAGAAAAGGCACCTCCAAGTCGAGTGCCGTCAAGGCGGCCCGCGGTTCGGTGGTCGCCAAGAAGCACACCCCGTGGGGCACGATCATCTCCGTCATCGCCATTCTGCTGCTCGCGGTGGGCGTCTTCGGCTACTACTACGTCGCCTCCGGCGACAAGCGGGAACAGCGCGCGCGGGAGGAGGCCGCCGCGGCGTCGTTCACGCCCTCGGAGCGCAACCCCGACCCTTCGAAGGGCATCCAGGGTGTGATCACCGAGAAGTACGAGGGCGGCGCCCACGTGCTGCCGACCGAGCGCGTCGCCTACGACAAGAACCCGCCGTTCGGCGGCCCGCACGACGGCATCTGGGCGACCTGTTCCGGCGTGGTGTACCCCAACGCCGTGCGCAGCGAGAACATGGTGCACTCGCTGGAGCACGGCGCCGTGTGGATCGCCTACGACCCCGACCGGATCAAGGGCGAGGCGCTGGAGCAGCTCCGGCTGCGGGTGGACGGCAAGCCCTTCATGATGATGTCGCCCTACCCCGGCCTCGACTCCCCCATCTCGCTGCAGTCGTGGGGTCACCAGCTCAAGGTCGACAGCGCGGAGGACGAGCGCATCGACCAGTTCATCGCCGCGCTGCGACGCAATGCCAACACCTATCCCGAGGTGGGGGCCACCTGCGACTCCCAGCAGTTCGACGTCGCCAACCCGCCGCCGTTCAACCCGCAGCCGCCGGGCCCGGACGCCAAGCCCATGGACTACCAGGGCACCGAGGGCGCCGCGCAGGACAGCATGGGCAGCGGCCAGCAGCAGCCGGGCTCGCCAGCGGGAAGCTGAGCTGTGACCTCGACGCAGCCGCAGGACACCGAGACCGGAGACGACGGGTCGTCGGCGGGCACCACCACGTGGTCACGTGTGGTGATCTTCGGCGCGGCGACACTCGCCGTGCTGCTGGTCGGCGCCACGGTCGGGATGCTGATCACGCAGGCCAGGCAGTCCGAGCAGGCGCCCGCGCCCGCCGCGGGGTCGGTGGAGGTCGGCTTCGCGCAGGACATGTCGATGCACCACCTGCAGGCGGTGACCATGGCCAACGTGGCACGCGACCGCAGCACCGACAGCAAGATCGCCCAGCTCGCCTTCGACATCGGCAGCACCCAGCTCGAGCAGGTCGGGCGGATGAAGGGCTGGCTGATGCTGTGGGACCAGCCCGAGGACCTGTTGGGTGAGCCGATGACCTGGATGGAGCAGCCGCAGGGGCACGGTGGGCACGGTGCGGCCTCCGGCAGTGCCTCCGGTGCACCCATGCCGGGTATGGCCACCAGTGACGAGCTGGCCAAGCTGCGTTCGTTGTCCGGCAAGGAACTGGACGTGTACTTCCTGCAGTTGATGCTGCGCCACCACCAGGGTGGGACCGACATGGCGCGGTACGCCTACGACCACGCCGACGTCCCCGCTGTACGCACGCTCGCCGACAGCATGCTCAGGTCGCAGGGTGCGGAGATGGAGCTGATGCGGCAGCTGCTCGCCGAGCGCGGAGCGAGGCCGCTGCCGTTCCCCTGAGCGGGCTCACCAGGACAGTTGCGCGCAGCGGCGGGCCGATTCCCTGGGCTCGACCTGCAACGTGGCGTGCTCGATCGAGTAGCCCGTCAAGAGCAGCTTCTGCGCGGCGGCCAGCACGGCGGACGTGTCGGTCTCCGCGTGCACGGTCAGGTGCGCCGAGGCCACCTCCATGCCCGAGGTCAGTGTCCAGACGTGCAGATCGTGGACGTCCTCGACACCTGGCAGGCGTGCGAGTTCGGCGTTCAGCGCGCCGACGTCCACCCCGTGCGGCGCGTGCTGGAAGAGAATGCGCAACGCCCTGCGGGCCAGTATCACGGTGCGCGGGAGCACGAACAACCCGATGGCGACACCGGCGATGGGGTCCGCGTAGCGCCAGCCGGTGAGCAGCGTGACAGCGCCGCTGATCAACACCCCAAGCGAGCCGATCAGGTCGGCGATGACCTCGAGGTAGGCGCCCCTGACGTTGAGGCTCTCTCTCGCGCCGTGACGCAGCAACAGGAAGGCGACCACGTTGGCGCACATGCCCGCGACGGCGACCAGTAGCACCGGAAGTCCCGGGACGGCAGGCGGGTCGCCGATCCTGGTGACGGCCTCGAAGGTGACGTATCCGGCGACGCCGAACAGCAACACCGCGTTGCCGAGCGCGGCGAGCACCTCGGCGCGGTACATGCCGAACGTGCGGTTGAGCGTGGGGCCACTGCGGCGGGCGAGCAGGACCGCGGTCAGCGCCATGCCGACGCCGAGCACGTCGGTGAGCATGTGTGCGGCGTCGGAGATCAGCGCCAGCGAGGAGGTCGCCAGACCGACGACCAGCTCGAGTGTCAGAAACGCGGCTCCGATGACCAATGCGGCGGCCAGTTGGCGGACGTAGCGCCCTGATGCGCTGCCCGCCGCAGGCAGGTGCCCGTGCCCGTGGCCGTGGCCCATCGCCTCGCCTCCTTCGTAGGTTCGACGGCCCCACCGGGGAACATATAGTGGTATGCGCATAAGTGCAACACAGGTGAGGCTGGCCTACCGACCCTACTGCTGGCATACCCGAGCGCGGGAGGAACAGCACACACATACGCCCTTAAGGTGTGGTGACCAAACCCGGGCCCACCCATGGGAGGCCACGGGTGATGCGCTAAGCTGCACTGGTCGCGCAGCGATGGGCCCTCGTAGCTCAGTGGATAGAGCACTGCCCTCCGGAGGCAGGTGTCGCAGGTTCGAATCCTGCCGGGGGCACTCCAAGGATGGGAACGGGAGAGGTGCTAGCCATGGCACCCTCCTTGTTCTCGTTGTTGTGTTTGCGCTGGTTGAGTCGCTGCTCTCGGTCGAACGGCAGGATGACGGCCTCGTCAGCGGCCTGGCGGGTCGCTGGCAGTGTCGTTCCGGCCAGGGTGACCGTGCACTTGACCTGGTTGGTGTCCTTGTGGTAGTGGAGTTCGAGCCGGAGGGCTTCGAACAGTCGCCGAGCGGTGTCTTCGGGTAGTTCTTCGATCCGGACCTCGCCCGTGGGCAAGGTGTCGAGCAGGTCGGGATTGGGTGCCTGCTGGTTGGCCTCCTCGGCTTCGGCGAGCTGGGCTTCAAGTTGGGTCTTACGCTGGTGAAGTTCGGCGCGTTCCTCGTTGATGTCGCGCACGAAGTCCTCGGTCGGCGTGTCGATACGGGAGAAGTTGCGGACGAGGTTCTTGATCATCCGTGTGGTGTCGTCGATCTCGCGTCGCAGGGCGGCGAGGCGTTGTTCTCGTTCCCGTTGGGCGGCTGCGCCGAGGTCTCGGACCGTGCTGTCGAGCAGGTTGCGGCGGTATGTGCCGAAGATGTGGGTGGAGAGGAACTCGTTGAGTTTGTCGACGATCGCGTCTTCGCGAATCCAGAAGCTCCCGGCAGTGGGGTGGCCGTCGGGGACGTATCCCTTTTTCGGTTCGCACACGTAGTAGGCGTGGCCACGGCGGGTCTTGCCGTTCATGCGCCGGCCGCAGTCACCGTGGAACAGGTAGGTGCGCAGCAGGTACGAGCGTTTGGTCTGGGGATGCTTGACGTTGGTGTTGCTGGTGCTGCGGGAACCGAAGCGGTGTCCGCTGATGTCCTGGGCTTTGAGCCAGTCCTCCAAACTGACGAGCGGTTCGTGAACGGGTTGCGCGGACCAGATCCATTCCTCGATGGGGTTGGCGCGGTTGCCGCGGGACTTGCGGCCCTTGCGGTTCCAGACCATGTGCCCGGTGTACTTGGGGTTGGTGAGGATGTCGCGCACGTTCGAATAGGTCCAGCGGCCGACGGAGCGCTTCGGGTCGACGGGTACCGGCGGTGGATAGGTTGCAGGATCGAGGTTGAGCCGGTCCGCGATGGCCTGGTAGCCGAGGCGTTCGGTGATGCGCCAGTGGTATGCCATGCGGACGGCGGGTGCCTGCGCGGGGTCGAGGTCGAGGAACGTCTTCTTGACACCCTTGGCGCGCTTGGCGGGGACCGGGTGCGGGACGTGGCGGGCGCGGTAGCCGTAGCACGGTTTCCCGACGTTGTATCCCGCCTCGGTGTGGATCGCGAAGCCGTCCCAGGACTTCTCCAGCATGTCGACGACGTAGAACTCGGAAATGCTCTGCTTGACCCGGCGGGTCAGCAACGAGGTGGCGACCTTCGGCTTGCGACCGTCCACTGTGGCCAGTTGAAAGGGCTCATCGGCCGCGAGCAGACGCACCCCGGCACGCTCCAGGCGGTGCTCGATGGTGGTGCCGTAGTACATGTGTCGGGCGGTCCGTTCGATGGACTCGCAGATGACGTAGTCGAATCGCCGATCGGGACGTTCGGCCTCGGCGAGCAGGTCTTGGATGCCGCCGTCACGGGTGATCGGAATGTCGAACTGTTCATGCGCGTGCCCACCGCCGCGGGCGTCGAGGTCCATGCGCCCGGATTCGACGTCGTAGAAGTGCGCGACGATCAGTCCGTCCTCGGGCAGCGCGCGCTGCGATGAACCGAGCTGACGCGGCAAAGACAGTGTGGGGTCTTGCATGTCGCGAGTGGACACTCGGCCCAGCCACGCGAACCGCAGCAGAGTGGGCTGCGTGGCGGCGATCGGCTCGCCGCCCGCTGCCGCTGCGCTGTAGGGGCTTCGCGCGCGTCCTACGCTGCGTCGTCCAGCCCATGCGCGGACTTGTTCCGGGCCTGCCATTGTGTCACCTCCCACAACACTCGTGCTTGTTCCGCGGCCAGTCGCTGAGCCTCGATTCCCTCCACAGTGCGGATTTCGGCGACCAGTTCCGGTGGTTCGTCAGGAGCCAGACGTCCGGTGGCGTCGTCGCGGCGTTCGTATTCGCCTGCCAACGCTCACACCCCTTGTCCGCTCATGTAGAGGTTTCCGATCGTGAAATAGCTGGCGCCCAGGACGCGGCGGCGGAGGAGCGCGGTGAGTGCACGCGCCTGCGGCAGCATCTCCAAGACCGGGTTCCAGGGCTCGGTCGCGTAGGCGATCGGGACGCAGTGCTGCGCGGCGAGGCGTTCGCGATCCAGAATCTCGAACGGATCGCGCGACAGCCGCTCCGCCTTCTCGGAGACGATCAGGTCGTAGCCCGGTTCCGGTGTGGACAGGGACGCGGCCAGCTCGCGCCACCCGCCTTCGCGTCGGGGTAGTCCCGCATCGTGCAGCGTCGCCGGGTCCACGTCGGCGGGCAGGTCGTAGAAGCAGTGTGTGATCACCACGCGGGAACGGAACACCCGCTCGCACAGCTGGTACTGCTGGCGTAGGAGGCGCAGGGCGATCGTGTCGGTCCTGTTCTTGCGTCCGTAGAACACCGTCCTGATCGGCTCGGACGCGGCGGCGGTGATCCCGTCGGTGGCCGTGGTCGCTGCTGGGGCGGACATGGGAATCGTGCCTCCTGGTCTCCTCGTCCCGCGCCACGTGCAAGCACCTGTCGTTCAGCGCAAACCAGCTGGTCAGAGCGTCCTGCTGGGTGGTGCGGGCCTGGGATCGTAGCGTCGATCGGCGAAAAACGGAGGCCCCGAACGAGTGGGCCCCGCCTGTCGTCCACGTCACACCGGCCCCGGGTGTCACGCGGCGCGTGAAACCGGTTCCGGTGCCTGGTGAGTGCCGCGGGCTCGTGCTTGCTGGCGGGGGTCGTGGACGCGCCAGGTGGCGAGGCGACAGTAGTCGCGGCTGGCATCCAGCGAGATGGCGCGCCGACCGTGCACGGCGGCGGCCAAGGCGGTGGTTCCGGTGCCACCAAAGGGATCGAGCACCACACCGGGAACGCTGGCCGCGCTCGTGTCGGCGCAGTCGCAGGCGTCGGCGAACTCGGTGGCCCGCGACAACAGGAACTCGCGGGCGTAACCGCCCAGCGCGGTCCGCGCCTCGACCACAAGCTCCCTACCAGGATGCTCGGGCACGGCCGTACGGCCCTGGGTGTCGAGGGCACGGGGCGTGTCACTCAGTCCCGCGGCTCGCAGCGCGGACAGGTGTGCCTCGGTCAGGCCGTGCTCGCGCACCAGTTCCAGCGCCCGCCGCGTCTGCGGCCTGGAGGTGTCCAGGCCGAAGGCGACCGGAACCCGGCGGCGGCCATGCCCGCACGCAGTACAGACGCGTCGTGGCGACCACCCGAGGACGAGTCGCCGAGGCCACTCCACCGGAAACGACGCATGGTGCGCGATGCCCAAGTGCGGAGGCACCCGCAGGGGTTGCGGTGCGATCTCCCATACCGATCCGGGCAGGCGGCCGTGCGGGTGCAACATCTGCCGTCGTTTCAGAGTTTGTTGTTCCGCACCCGGGTAGTACCGGCCGTCGCGTGCCGCGCGGCCAGGATCGGATCGGTGCGGTGCCACACGAGCGAGACTCGACGCGGAGTGCGGGAGCCTGATGGTGTCGAGGGCGCTGTAGTAGCGCGGGTTGAGCGTGAAGTGGAACCAGGTTTCGTGGCTGCGGCGGACCCGGTCGCGTACGGACTCGGGCAGTCCGTGGGGTTTGGACCAGATGATCTCGGCGCGCAGAATCAGCCCGAGATCGTCGATGCAGCGCAGGGCGTAGCGCCAGGGCAGGCCGATCAGCGACTTCGCCGGCACGGCGTAACTATGCGGGTTGCCGCCGTCCGGGACGCGCGTGGCGCTGCGGGTTCCGCTCGACGCGCGGCCTGTGCCGCTGCCTTTGGTGTGGCCGGAGTATTTGTCGCCGAGGTTGATGAAGATTGACCCGGACGGTTTGAGGGCGCGGATCATCTCGCGGGTGCAGGCGATCAGGTTCTCGAGATAGGCACTCGGGGTGTCTTCGGCACCGAGCTGTCCGCGGTAGGCGGTGTCGCTATCGCGGTAGGTCCGCAGCCCGAAGTAGGGCGGGCTGGTGATCACCAGATCGACACTGGCGTCCGGGACCGGAAGGTCGTGGGCGTCGCCGTGGATGATCTCCGGTTCGACAAAGGTGGTGGCGTCGTCGATCATTGCGGCCCTCCTGCGTCCGGGCCGGCTGCGTTGATGCGCCGGAATGCGAGGTCGTGGTAGGCGGCGTTGGTGTCGATGCCGGTGAAACGCCGGCCGAGCGCGCGAGCGGCGACGCCGGTGGTTCCGCCGCCGCTGAACGGGTCGAGGACGTGCCCGCCGGGCGGGCATCCGGCCGCGATGCACCGGCGCGGGATCTCCACCGGCGACGGCGCGGGATGCCCGGCACCAGTGCGGTCGGGCGGGATGGTCCACACGTTGCCGGGATTGCGACCCCGCTGCCCGTCTGCGGGTGTGCGGGGCCAGGTTCCGCGGGCAGTATTCGGCTTGGTGCCGCCGTGGTGGGCGCGGCGGGACAGGGCACGGTCGCCGCTGTAGGGCTGCCGGATCGCATCGAGGTCGAAGTAGTAGTCCGGCTGCGTGACGAACAGGAAGAGCATCTCGTGCCGAGTCGCGAGCCGATCGGAGATCGGAGTGGGCGTGGCATGGGGCTTGTGCCACACGATCGCCGACCGCAAGATCCACCCGTCATCCTGCAAAGCGAAGGCCAGCCGCCATGGCATGCCGAGCAGATTCTTGTGCGGCACGTCCGCTCGTGGCCGGTAGTGCGGCTGGCCGGCCTGACCGGGAGCGCCGCACCAGTAGCCGTCGGAGTTGGTGGAGTAGCTGTCACCCAGGTTGAGCCACACCGTGGCCCGCGGGGTGAGCACGCGCCGGGCCGCAGCGAACATCGCGCGCAGAGTCTCGATGTAGTCGTCCGCGGTCGGTTCCAGCCCGATCTGCGGATGCTCGCGCCGGGCCCCGCAGTCTCGGCACCGCCACCGCCCGGCACCCGCGTCGCGGAGGCTGGCCGGGCGGTGTCGGCAGCCGGGACGGCCACCGGTCCAGGTGTCGGGGGCGTAGTCGCGCAGCCGCCAGTAGGGCGGGCTGGTGACCAAACAGTCCACCGAATCCTCGGCCAGGTTTCGGATTCCGGCTTCGGCGTCGGCGGTCACCAGCGTGACAGCGTCGTCCTCACGGGGACTTGCAGCGGATACGGTCATGCGGCCCTCCCAGTGTCCTGCTCGGACAAGCCGAGGCGGCGCATGCCGATGTCGTGGAACTCCGGGTTGAGGTCGATTCCGAGGTAGGAGCGGCCGAGCTGGCGTGCGGCCAGGCCGGTGGTGGCGGCGCCGCTGAACGGGTCGAGCACCACCCCGCCGTCGGGGCATCCGGCGGCGATGCAGCGCAGCGGGATGTCGACCGGGAACGCGGCGAAGTGCGCCTCCCGCAACGGTCGGGTGGCGATCGACCAGACGTCCCCGGGATTCTTGCCCCGAGCATGCGCGGCGGTGTGCCGCGCCCCGGTCGGGCGCATCGCGTCCCCCGGTGCTTTCCCGGCGAACGGATCGGCATCCCGGTATTTGCCGTACACGCTGTGTCCGCGGCGGCGCGCGGTCGCATCGATCCCGCCGAGGCGGCCCTTGTGCGCGCCGCCGATCACGATGCCCTCCCCGACCGCCTCGGGACGTGCGAGTGGTTCGCGGATCGGATCGAGGTCGAAGAAGTACTTCTGCTGTTTGGTCAGCAGGAACAGCATCTCGTACCGGTTGGAGACCCGGTCGCGCACGGATTCGGGCATGGCGTTGGGTTTGTGCCACACGATCGCGTTACGCAGAATCCAGCCGTCGGCCTGCAACGCGAACGCGACCCGCCACGGCATCCCGACCAGGTTCTTCCGCGGCAGGCTCCGCGTGCGTGGCACCCCGGCCTGGCGCACCGATTCCCGCAACGGCGCCGCCGCACTGCGGCCGGACAGGGTGCTCGCCCGCATCGCGTCCCCGGTGCGGCCAGGCGGTTCGGCGGAGTACGAGTCGCCCAGGTTCAGCCACACCGTGCCGGTGTCGGACAGGACACGGTACAACTGCGTGAAGACCTCTCGCAGCCGGTCGACGTAGTCCTGCGGGGTCGCCTCCAGGCCGTGCTGGTCGTCCTTGCGGTATGCGCCGCACCGGCGGCAGCGCTGCGGAACGCCACCGCGATGCGCCGCGGACGCGGGATAGGAAAGACCGGGGTGTTTGGACTGGGGAATGTTGCCGCCGCGTCCGGTCGCGGCCAGGTGCGCGCAATCGGGATCGCCGCCGACCCAGGTTCCGGTCCCGTAGTCGCGCAGCCCCCAATAGGGCGGGCTGGTGACCACGCAGTCCACCGACTTCTCCGCCAGGCTAGCGAGGGTGGCGGTGGCGTCGCCGGTGTACAGCGTGACCGTCTCGTCGCGGTAGTAGACGGTGCCCGTCGGATGCTGGGTCACGCCGCCTCCCGACCGTCGTCGGCGAACCCGGTGGTGTCGGTGTCCGGTTGCGCCGGAATCCAGCGGAACCGGCTGTTGTAGACCGCCCAGAACACGGCCGGTTCGACCAGCGCCTGGTGACACCGTTGCTGCGACCACGTCCAGCATTCAGGCGGCTGCTCCACGCCACGCAGCGTGCGATCCCGGACGACATACCCGAGGTACGCGGGGTTGTTCAGGATGGTGCGCACGACCGCCGGACTCCACTCCCGCGCCCGGCCGGTGACGGGGTCGACAGGTAAAGGGTGCTCCTGCTCATGCAGGAGCCGAACGATGCCGCGCTCGCTGAGCCTGTCGTGCAGATACCAGGCGAAGATCAGCGGCACGACCGGCGCGCGCAACTCATCGACCCTCAGCCGGTGGCGCCAGCCCGCACGACCAGCCTCAGGCTCTGCCCAGTGGTGTTCCAGGGCGTAACCGTAGGGCGCGGCGCCGAGCCACCAGCCGTCACGGGTGCGCCGCCGAAGTGTCGAACGCGACCGCCAGGCCAGCTCGCGCTGGTACCTCCGGACAGCCAGATCGCCATATAGGCGCCAGTCGTCGTCCTCGTACGGCGCGGTCAGGCAATCGGCCAGATATTCGCGCACCCGCTGCCACCGGCCCGGCGTTTCGGGTTCCTGCGCACGATACTTCAACGCGGGGTACAGCACGGGATCGTTCCGGCGTGAGACTCGGCGCGGGCGGTGACCCGGCTCCGGGGTGAGGTCCATGGGATTCTCTCCTTCGTGCGAGCGGTGTGGATGTTGGAAACAGTGGGCGCGGCCAGCTCGTGAGCCGCGCGGTGCGTCGGCCCGCGCCAGGCTGCGCAGGGACGGGTGCCGGGTGTGCGGACGTGCGCTCAGGCGGCGGCCGACGTCGGCTGTGTTCCGCGTTCGCTCCGGTGCTGTCCAAGCGGCCAAGGCAGCGCCGGGGTGGGCTGGGTCAGAGCCGGGTTACTGGCCTCGGGATCGGACCGGAACACGAGCGCAGTGTGGTGCGCTGGCAGTGCGACCGGATGTCCGAGAGCACGTTCGGCTCGGGTGGCGGCGCGCCGCTGAGCGAGGGTGGCGCGGGTGTACGTGCGGCCTCGTCGCACCGTGGCGGTCAGCGCCACACACCGCGCGACCGGTGCCAGCCCGGCCGCGGTAGCGACCGCCGCGATCCGGCTGGGAACGTCGAGCAGGTCGTACCGCACGGGGTGGCGCTGCGGGGCACTGGTGATGACCACGTGCCCGCCCGGACGCAGCAGCGGCCGGTATTGCGCAAGCAGCCCGTGCAACCTCTCCAGCGCACCATCGAGGTCGCCAACCGGACCGGGTCGCAGGGTCGTCAGGAGGAGATCGATCCGCCCGGTCAGCCCGGCCGTGGCCGCGGCGACGGCCGTTCCAGGGCGTCGGTCAAGGACGAGGACCATGCCGTCGACGAACACCCCGCGCGCCTTCGTCGCGGTGACGTTGGCGCGCGCCAAGCGCCACCACCGGCGCTGCCCAGTCAAGCCGATCGCGTGCCGCCCGGCCCGCAGCGCTTCGACGATCGTGGTGCCCGCTCCGCAGTCGGGATCGAGCACGACATCACCGGGCCGGGTCAGCGCCGCGATGGCGTAGCGCGCGATCGCCGGGGCCATCAGGGCAGGGTCGGCGCCGGTGGCCTCGTGGTAGCCGCCCTCGTTCAGCTGGGCCGTCAGACTGTCGGTCCCGGTCGACCACACCGACGACACAACCGGGCCTTCGGACCGCTCCCCCGCCGGGCGGGGGAGCTGCGTGCCGGTGCGCTTAGACATCCGAGGTCTCCTTCGCGTCGAGGGCACCGTCGTCCGTCGCGTCCGACGCCATCCGCCCGAGCAGAACGAGGTCGTGGTGCACCGCGCGCAGCGGCGGCGCCGTGGCATCGACCGCGCGCGGCGAGAAGTCCGGCGCAGACACTGCGGTGCCCATCCGGTCGGCGGTTGTGAGGCAGTCCGGCGTGTCCGGTACGGGCGCGGTGAGCACGGCGATGTGATCGAGACACCGCAACCCCCGACTACCCAGTGTGTTCAGCACAGTCGCGTGCGGATCGCGCAGCCAACCATCGCGGCTATCACTGTGTGTGACTGTTGCGAGGAGGCCGCGCGGGGTGAGCAGGGCGTCCCAGTCGGTGCGTGCGAGCCAGTCGGTGGCGTGCGGATCGAGCGCGGTGATGATCAGGTCGAAGCCACCGCGCGGTCCGTCTCCGTCGCGATGCCGAGGGCGTGCGGAGTCGGGGTGCGGTTCGGGTACCGGGTGCAGCCCGAGCCGACCGAGTCGGGGTCGCGACGCCGACTCGGATGCGGCGCGGCGGGAGGAGTCGGTGTGCTCGGCCGGATCGTCGGAGGCGGGTGCCGTGGTCGCGGTGTCGGCGCCACGGCCGAGCCGAGCGACGGTCCAGACCGCCTCGGCGAGACCGGCGTACGCCTCGGCGCTGCGGGCGTTGCCGGCCGCGTGCTGAGGAGCGCGCGGGGATGGCGGCGGCGTGAGCAGAAGGACGCGGTCGCCGGGGCGGGTGTAGGTCGTCACGAGGGTGACGATCGTGCGTCCGAGCCAGCCGGGAAGCAGTGCGGTACCGGGCAGCATCTCCGCGTCGGCGAACGACCAGAACGTCGCCGGACGTGGACGCCGGGCAGCTGCGGTAGCAGGTGTGGTCCGTGGCGCGCGGTGCCGGCCACGGCGGGGGCTCGCCGTGTCGCGATGTGGCACGCGGCGGTGACGGCGTCCGGGCTCGGGATGCGGTGTTGAAGTCATCGGTGGCCTTCCTCGCGGTGTGATCGGCGTGGTCTGCCAAGTCACCCCAAGAAGCCGGTTTTGAGGCCGTTTTTCGACACCGCTCGCCCAAGTTTTTTCCGAACTCCCGAAGCCCGGCGACCCACGCATCCAGACGCGAGTCCGAATACACCGACGCTTTCCCAGCGTCCGGAAGTATTCGAGCACGACACCGTGCGGATTGACTTGCCGTCGAATCACCCGGGCTCGGGTCAAGAAGAATTTCTGACCCGAATCAAAAGCGCTCGGCCGGAGTCGCCACGAGCCCACCACGGCGGACCGCCGACTGCCTACTAAGAAGCACTTAAAAGACCAGCTCACACGCTACTAAGGCGATCCTGGATGCCGCCAGGGCAGGCTGTCCTGAGCGGGGTTTCTGAATCCTTCAAGGCGCCGGTTTTAGTAGCCGCGTCCGCCTACTAAGAAGATCATCCTTGTTCTTTTCTTGTCCTTTTCTTGTCGCCGCCCTGGCGTCCTGACGGAGCTGATTCACCAACTCCAGTCAGGAGCACATCAATGACGAACGACGAGATTGTGTCCGCACCTATCCGGCCCGATCACGAGGGGCACGAATGGTTGCCGCTGGACACTGCGCGCGACGCCTTCGGGTGGCTGGTCACTGGGCCGAAGCCGATGGCCGTGGACGGGGCTCGGTTCGCCGGGTTGCCGCGGCGGCCGGTGCCGCTGGACGAGCTGCGGGACCGGGTGATGAGCAAGCAGTGCCCGCATCGCACCCAAGACGACGTGTGGGCGCATTTGGTGCTGCGTTCCCGCGCGCACGGGGGCGCGTGGACAGTCGCGTGCGTCGGGATGGCACTGCCGTCGCTGGCCTCGAGTTCCCGGTGGCTGGCGGCGCGGTATCCGCTCGATCGCGCAGATGTCCACGCGGCCGTCCTCGCCGGATTCGTCCAAGCGTTGGCGACGGTGGATCTGACCGATCCCGGGATCATCGCCCGGCTGCACTTCGCCGCTCGCCGTGCCGGGCAAGCGGCGCTGGAAGCGTCTCTGGACGCCCCGCTGCCGGCGGGCTCGGGCTATCACTCCGCGGCGCCGCGCCCGCCGTACGGGCACCCCGACTTGGTGCTCGCGCGGGCGGTCGGTGAGCAGATTCTCACCCCCGCCGAAGCAGACCTGATCTCGGCTACCCGGCTCGGCGAAACCTCGGTGACCGACTGGGCGCAAGCCCACGGCACTGCGCTCAAGACCGCGTTCAAGGCGCGTGATCGAGCCGAGGACCGACTCGTCACGTGGCTGCGCGATCAGCTCGCCGACACCGACTCCGAAGACCCCGTCGCCGACGCAGCGGTCGCCGCTCTGGGCGTCGACTCGCCGGACGCTCCCGCCGAGGAAAAGCCGCACTTGTCACGCGCTGTGAGCGGTCGTCTGCGCAACGGCTGGCCGACCGATTCTAAAAAATCGTCACGGGCGGTGTCGAAAAACGACCCGAAATCCGGCTTCTTGGGGTGCGGGGAGATCCCACCCAGCTCTCCGCGTACCGCCGAGCACGAGCCGACTTCGGAGGTGCGCCGATGCGCGTGACACCCCATCCCCAAACCCAGCACACCACCGCGCCGCCGCGCTCCCTCGCGTCGAGCGCATCCGAGCAGAACCGGCCCCGCACGGGCGTCGCCGGCCACTCGCGACCGACAGCACACGCGGATGCCGCACGTCCACGTCATCGGACCTCTCTGGCGCGACCGGTGCGCCGCGCGGTGACGCGCTCGGTGGCCTTCGCGGTACTCGGCGCGGTCCTGTTCAGCTCGCTTACCGCGGATGCGGCGCAGGCTTCCACACAGGTGCTCGCGATCGCGAGCAGCGTCGGGCAGGTCTTCGACAACATCAGGAATTGGTTGGTCGGGATCCTCGCCGGGTTGGCGACGGTGTTCCTCACCGTCGGCGGCGTCCGGTACCTGATGGCTGCGGGTGATCCCGGGGAAGTAGAGAAGGCCAAGCAGTCGTTCAAATCGGCGGGCTGGGGCTACGGGCTGGCGGCGCTGGCGCCGCTCGTGGTGGAAATCCTGCGCGGGATTGTCGGGGCCTGAGGCCATGGCTGCGACCCGACACCCGCGTGTGCCCGAGCCCGATCGCGGCGAGCCCGGCACCGGCGCACGCCCGGCGGAGACGGTGCGCCGGGAGCGGGTCCTGCTCGCCCCGCCAACCTCGCAGCGCACCGGGCGCGGTTCCCGGCGGCGGCTGGTCTGGCTGCTGGCTCTGGGGCTGACCGTGGTGCTCGGCGGTGCGCTGGCTGTCAGTGCGTGGGCCTCGTCCGGCGCACCCCGGCAGCCGGGCACGCAGCAGGCGGCGCTGGCGCAGCCCGCGGCGCAGCAACCGCCACCTCCGTTGCCGCTGCCGCCCAACCCCAGCGACACGTGTGCCCCGAACTCGCCGGACCCGACGTGTCACTTTCCGACCGGCACGCCGCGCCCGTCGGTCCCGGCGACGCCGCTGCCGCCGATCACCGAGCTGCCGCCGCCGACAAGTTGCTTCCCCGGCCAGATCGGGTGCACGCCCGGTGGCCCGACCACGGCGCCGCGCACGACTGCGAACCCGCCGTGCGCGGGTGAGGACTGCATCCCGCAGCCCACCCCGCCGCCGAGCACGAGTACGCAGCCGGGTGGCCCCAGCACGGGAAACGGCGATCCGGATTGCGGGCTGACCAACATCACCGACTGCATCGCCAAGGCGATCAACGGGGTGTTCAAGGATCTGGTCAATGCCGCGCTGTCGCCGATCCTGGAGTTGCTTGGCCACACGGCGCTGACCACGCCGACACTGGATCAGCTTCCCGGTATCGGCGAGCTGTGGAACAACTCGTGGCAGATCGTGCTGGCCTGCTACGGGATGCTGATCCTCGTCGCCGGGATCGTGGTGATGTCCCACGAGACGGTGCAGAGCCGGTACTCGATCAAGGAGATCGGCCCGCGGATTCCGATCGGGTTCCTCGCCTCCGCGCTGTCGTTGTTCTTCGCGGAGAAGTTCATCCGGCTGGCCAACGCGCTGTCCGCCGCCGTGCTCGGCGACGGGGTGAATCCGCCGTCGCTCGGGTCGACCCTCAAGGACGCGGTCGAGGGCGCGGTGTCCGGCGGGTTCTTCATGATCCTGCTGGCGCTGGTGCTCGTGGTCGTCGGGATCGCCCTGCTGATCGTCTACGTCGTCCGCGTGGTCATCACGTTGATCTTGATCGTCACCGGGCCGCTGTTTCTGATGTGTCACTGCCTGCCCCACACCGACGGCATCGCCCGGTGGTGGTGGAAGGCGCTCGGGGCGACGCTGGCGATCCAGGTTGCCCAGTCGCTGGTGCTGATCACCGCCGTGCGGACCTTCCTGGCCGGCGGAGTGCATCTGTTCGGCTCGACGCTGTCCGCGCTCGGCATGCTCATCGCCGCGATCGCCTTGTTTTACATCTTGTTCAAGATTCCGTTCTGGTTCCTCTCGGCCACCAAGATCGGCAACGGCCGGTCCTTCCTCGGCGGGCTCGCGAAGGCGTACATCGCGGCGAAGACGTTCGGGATGGTCGCCGGGAAGTCCGGCGGGCTGGGCAAAGCCGGCGCGGTCGCCGGTGGCGGAAAAGGCGGTAAGGGCGGTGGGGGCCGCGGCGGTGCTGCTGCCGATCCGCCGTGGCCCGCGCAGCCGCGGATCGCGCCGACACCGGAGGCGGTCAACAAGCGGTTGCAGGCGGCCTACGACGCCGACCGCGCCCGTGCTGCCCAGCAGCCGCGCCCGCCCTCGCAGCGACCGGAGTTTCTGCAGCCCGGTCCGCAGGAGACCACCCACGACCCGGCCGTCACCCCGGCCACCCAAGGACCCGTCATGCCCGAATTCAGTTCCGCATCCAAGCCCGCTACGGCGGTCCCGCCGCCCGCCGGGCGGCGCAGGCAGGCCGCGACGGCACCCCGGTTCCAAGCTCCCGGTGCGCCGCGCCGCGCGGGCACCGGAGGTTCACCGGTGCGGCCGGTCGCGGTGGCCGCGGTTCCGCCGCACTTGCGGTTCCAGCCGCCGACGCCGGAACCGCCCCACGCGTCCCAGCCGGTCAAACCAGCGGCCGTGCCACCCGCTGCCCCGGTGTTCCGGACCGCGCACCCGCAGCCGCGCATCGGAGACGCCCGCCCGCGCACGCCGTCGGTGCCGCCGGTGACGTTCCGGGCGCCGACCACGCCACCGAAGTCCGTGCCGAAAGCCCCGCCCCGTGGAGGTGAGAAGTCATGACCCAGCCCGTGCGCATACCGTCCGATGTCGATCGCGAGGATCGCGTCCTGGCCAACCTCACCGCTCGCCAGCTGGCGATCCTCACGGTGACCGGGATCGTGCTCTACGGCGCCTGGACGCTGGCCCGCGGTGTGGTGCCGCTGCCGGTCTTCCTGATCGTCGCTGTTCCGATCGGGGTCACGGCGGCGGTCCTGGCGCTGGGTCAGCGCGACGGCATGAGCCTGGACCGGCTCCTGCTCGCCGCCCTTCGCCAGCGCCTGCAACCCCGCCGCCGAGTCGCCGCTCCCGAAGGGGTGCAGCCCGCGCCGGAGTGGCTGACCAGCAGCATCACCGCAACCGATGCCACCGGTGCCGCGAGCGCATCGGAGGTGTCTCCGGCGGCGCTGCGGCTGCCCGCGGAAGGGGTCACCGAGGCCGGTGTCGTCGACCTCGGCCCCGACGGGGTCGCGATGGTCGCAGTGGCCTCGACCGTCAACTTCGCGCTCCGCACGCCCGGTGAGCAGGAGGCCCTGGTCGCGTCCTTCGGCCGGTATCTGCACTCGATCTCCGCGCCGGTACAGGTGCTCATCCGGGCCGAACGCCTCGACCTGACCCGGCAGATCAGCGACCTGCGCGAGGCAGCGCCCGGGTTGCCGCATCCGATGCTCGAAGCGGCGGCGCGGGAGCATGCGACCTACCTCGACCAGTTGCGCCGCTCCACCGATCTGCTGCGCCGCCAGGTGCTGCTGGTGCTCCGCGAGCCAATCCGGGCGACGGGGCCGACCGACGGGCTCGGCGGCGCGTCCCCGCTCGCCGCACTGCGGGCACGACGCGCCCGCAGTCGGGACGGCGAGGTTACCGAGACCGCGCGGCGCTCGGCGGAAACCCGGCTCGTACGCAGGTTGGGCGAAGCCACCGAACTGCTCTCCCCGGCCGGGATCACGATCACGCCGCTGGACGCCGGGCAGGCCACCGCCGTGCTGGCCACCGCGTGCAACCCGGACAGCCTGATCCCGCCCTCGGCGGGTCTGGCCGGCGCGGACGAGGTGATCACCACCGCCGCCGCAGACCTCGACAACGAGCCACCAGTCCATCACCGAAGCACGCCCAGCCGGGACTGGCGCGGCCAGAACACGTCGCCGGAATCGACGGCCCTGGATGAATGGGAGGGCGGGGACCTATGAGCAGGAAGTTCAGCCGTACCCGAGGCCGCGGGACGCAGCACGCGAACGCCCCGTTGGGCAGGGCCAGCGCGTTCACGCCGGATTCGCTGTCGGTCGCACCCCGGCACCTGGAGATCGGCGGCGAATGGGTCTCCTCCTTCGCGATCACCGGCTATCCCCGTGAAGTCCACGCGGGGTGGCTGCAGCCGCTGCTGTCCTACCCCGGCCGCGTCGACGTGTCGCTGCACATCGAACCGATCGACCCGGTCACCGCCGCCAACCGGCTCAAGCGCCAACTATCCAAACTGGAATCCGGGCGGCGACACACCAGCGAGAAGGGGCGGTTGCTGGACCCGATGGTCGAAGCCGCCACCGAGGACGCCTACGACCTCTCCGCCCGCGTCGCCAGAGGCGAAGGGAAGCTGTACCGGCTCGGGCTGTATCTGACCGTGCACGCCACCAGCGAAGCCGAACTCGGCGAGCAGGTGGCCGCGGTGCGGGCGCTCGCGGCATCGCTGTTGATGAACGCCCAGCCGACCACGTACCGGTCGTTGCAGGGCTGGGTGGCGACCTTGCCGCTGGCGCTGGATCTCATCGGCATGCGCCGGACCTTCGACACCAGTGCGCTGGCCGCCGCGTTTCCCTTCACCAGCCCCGATCTGCCGCCCGCTGACCCGACCAGCGTCGCCGCACCGGCCGGTGTGCTGTACGGGTTCAACGTCGGATCGCAGGGTTTGGTGCATTGGGACCGTTTTTCCGCGGACAACTACAACGCGGTGGTGCTCGGGCGTTCCGGTGCGGGCAAGTCCTACCTGGTGAAGCTGGAAACCCTACGGTCGCTCTACCGCGGGGTCGAGGTCGCGATCATCGACCCGGAGGACGAGTACCGGCGGCTGTGCGAGGCCATCGGCGGTACCTACATCCACCTCGGCGACGCCGATGTCCGCATCAACCCGTTCGACCTGCCGATCGCCATCAGGCCGGACGGGCGTCGCACCGCCCCCAAGGACGCCCTGACGCGCCGGGCGCTGTTCCTGCACACCGTCATCGGAGTGCTGCTCGGCACCGAACTGTCCGCGCAGCAACGCGCCGTGCTCGACCGGGCGATCATGGCCACCTACCAGCAAGCCGGGATCACCAGCGACCCGCGGAGCTGGGGCAGGCAGGCGCCGTTGCTGGCGGATCTCGCCGCAATCCTCACCGCCACCGGCGATCCGATCGCCACGGATCTCGGCTCCAGGTTGCACCCGTTCGTCGAGGGCGCGTTCTCCACGATGTTCTCCGGGCCGACCACCACGCGGCCCGAGGGCCACCTGACCGTGTTCAGCCTGCGTGACCTGCCCGACGAACTCCGGCCGATCGGCACGCTGCTCACGCTGGACACGGTGTGGCGGCGGGTGTCCAACCCGGCCATCCGGCGGCCGAGGCTGATCACCGTCGACGAAGCGTGGCTGCTCATGCAAGACCCTGCCGGGGCGCGTTTTCTGCACCGGATGGCCAAAGCAGCCCGGAAACACTGGGCGGGCTTGACGATCGCGACCCAAGATGTCGGCGATGTCCTCGGGACAGACCTGGGCAAGGCGATCATCGCTAACGCCGCGACTCAGATTTTGCTTCGCCAAGCGCCGCAGGCGATCGACGAGATCGTGGCGACCTTCAACCTGTCCGAGGGCGAGAAGCAGTTCCTGATTTCCGCGGACAAGGGACAAGGTTTGCTCTCGACCGGGACGCAGAGAGTCGCGTTCCAGTCGCTGGCTTCGCCGCAGGAAAATGCGCTCATCACAACAGATCCGGCCGAGTTGGCGCAGTACGCGGAACACGAATCTAGCACGGACGACGGCGCTGCGTTTGTAGATCTCGGCGTCGACGACACCGAGCTGACGCTTGATGCGGACGCTGACGGTCACGTCGACCTCGGCAGCGCTGCGTAACCCGCCCCACCGCTGCGGATCGCTTCAACCACAACGTTTCTGCTCGTTTCTTGCACCATGACTGACCGCCTTTGCGAGGTGTCGTATGTCTTCTTCCGCCCACGTAACTACGATCCCGGCGCGGCCAGCCCGGTTGCTGACGCAGAACCGGGAGATGCGCGCAATCGGTGTCTGGAACTGGACTCTGCCTGCGCTGGCCGCCCGGTTGCCCGACGGGCGGACGCAGGTGACCTGCCCGGCGGCGAGCGCGTGTACTCGGATCTGCTACGCGCGCAACGGAACTTATCTTTTCCCTGCGGTCAAAGCCAAGCATACCGCCAATCTCGCGTACGTTCTGGACGATCTTCCCGGTTGGACAGAGGCGATGATCCGCGAACTGTCGGCGCCGCGCCTGGCCGGGAAATTTGTCAGGGTGCACGATGCGGGCGATTTTTTCAGCGATGCCTACACTTTGGCGTGGTGTCGCGTGATGCACGCCTGCCCACAGGTGACGTTTTACGCTTATACCAAGGAAGTTCGCCGCTTCAAAAGGCTGATCGAACCTGACCCGCCCGAGAACTTCCTGTGGGTGTACAGCTACGGCGGCAAAGAAGACACCGAGATTGACCCCGACCGTGACCGGGTCGCCGATGTGTTCCCCGACGAGGACGCCATCACCGAGGCCCCCGGGTGGTCGTCGCAGGAAGCCTCGGATCTGCTCGCCGTGCTCGGTCCGCGATTGGTCGGGGTGCCCGCGAACCGCATCCCGCAGTTCCTCAAGCGGATGGGCGGGCGGCGGCTGTCGGAGTGGCAGGCCGAGATCGACGCCGAACGAACACGAAAGCGGCGCCGTCATCTGCGACTCGTGCCCAACGACCCGTCCGCGCCTACCTCGATGCCGGAAGGCCAATCGAGCGCGGACGACGCCGAGCGACACGCGGCCTGAATCCGCGTCCTTTCGACTTTTCCTTGCGAGAGAGGGGATTTCTGATGTCATCCACTCAGTCTGTTGTCGCTTCATCGAGGACTCTTGCGTCACCGTTGCAGGACTACCTCCGCGATCCCGGTGCCGCAATGCGCGCTGTCGTCACGGCACTGCGGGAATTCGCGCTGTCCTGGGGGCCACTCGTCGGGCCGGCCGTGGCGCTTGTGGTGGCGGGCGTCGTGGTCGGGCGACGGTGGTGGGCGCGCCGGTGTCATGACCGGATGGCCGCCGACGCCCGGGTGGTCACCGTGCTGGCTCCGCCCACGGTCGATCCGGACGGCGCGGCGGCCTTGTACTCCAACTTGGTTGGGCTGTTGCGGTCCGGCTGGAAACGGCGGATGCACGGCCAGCCGCACATCGTGTGGGAGTACGTGTTTTCTCATGCCGGGGTCGCCTTGCGGCTATGGCTGCCGGGCGTCGTGCCACCCGGCATGGCCGAACGCGCCATCGAGGCCGCCTGGCCCGGCGCGCACACCCGCACTGCCCCGGCCAAGCCGCCGATCCCCTTGTCCAACCCGCCGGGAAAAGCGGTCGAGGCCGTGGGCGGCGAACTGCGCCTGGCCCGCAGCGAGGCACTGCCCATCCGGTCGGACTTCCCCGCTGATCCGGTCCGGGCCTTGCTGGGCGCTCCGGTCGGCATGGCCACTCACGAACGGGCCGTGGTGCAGATCCTCGCGCGCCCGGTCACCGGCGCGCGTGTCCGTAAAGCCCGCCGAGCCGCCCGCCGGGTCCGCGCGGGCAGCTCGGCCCGGCTGGCCGCGCGCCTCCTGGATCTGATCACTCCGCACAGTGGATCGCGCAAGCCCGGCACGACCGCGAAGCGGCCGGTCGTCGATCACCAGACCTCGCTGGAAACATCGGCGCAGGACCGGGTCATCGTGGCCAAGCAGCGCAGCTCCCAGTACGAGACCCGCATCCGGTACGCCGTGGCCACCTTGGTCGACGAGCACGCGACCGGCGCGGAGCGGGCTCCGGTGCGCGAGCACCTGCGCGGACGCGGCCATGCCATCGCCAGCGCGTTCGCGGCTTACAGCGAACACAACTACTACCGTCGCGTCCGGCTCACGAACGCCGTCCGGGCCGTGGCCGAACGACGCCTCACCTCCGGTGATCTGCTCTCGATCGCCGAGCTGGCCGCGCTCGCGCACGTCCCGACTGACGAGGCCGTGCCCGGCTTGCAGCGCGCCGGAGCGAAGGCGGTGCCGCCGCCACCGGGGATCGCCACCGAGGGCCCGGGAGTGAAACCGATCGGGATCACCGACTCCGGTCACTCCCGGCCGGTGGGGCTGCGCGTCGCCGACGCGCGTCATCACCTGCACATTCTGGGCGCGACAGGGTCGGGCAAGTCCGAGCTGATGGCGCGACTGATCCTCGACGACGCAGACGCCGGCCGCGGCCTGGTCGTGATCGATCCCAAGGGAGACCTGGTCGCGGACACCCTGATGCGGCTGCCCTCGCGGCTCGGGGAGAAGGTGGTGCTCTTCGACGCCGACAGCCGCTCCCGCCCGCCGGTGCTCAATCCGCTCGAAGGCGACGACACCGCCCGCACCGTGGACAACCTGGTGTCGATCTTCTCCCACGTCTACGCCTCCAGCTGGGGGCCGCGGACCGAGGACATCCTGCGCTCCGGTCTGCTGACCCTGCGCGAGCTGCCCGGCACGCCCACGCTGACTGATCTGCCGAAACTGTTGACGGTGCCCGCTTTCCGGCAGCGTGCGCTCGAACAGATCTCCGACGATGTCCTGACCGGGTTCTGGCACTGGTACGACGATCTGTCCGATGCCAGCCGGGCGCAGGTCGTCGCGCCCCTGATGAACAAACTCCGCGGCCTCTTACTCAGGCCATTCGTGCGGGCATCACTCGCCGGTGGCGAGTCCACAGTGGACATGGACGCGGTGCTCGACGGCGGGATCTGCCTGGTGCGCCTGGGCAAAGACGCCCTCGGGATGGACACCGCGCGACTGATCGGCTCGATCGTCGTGGCCCGCACCTGGCAGGCCGCCACCCGGCGCGCCCGGATACCGCAACGCGACCGCCACGACGCGTCGCTCTACATCGACGAGTGCCACAACTTCCTCAACCTGGCATACCCGATGGAAGACATGCTCGCCGAAGCCCGCGGCTACCGCATGTCGATGACGCTCGCCCACCAATACCTGCGCCAGCTCCCACGCGAACTGGAGGAAGGCATCAGCACCAACGCCCGCTCGAAGATCATTTTCTCGGCGTCGCCCGAAGACGCCCGGGACCTGTCCCGGCACACCGCGCCCCGGCTCTCCGAGCACGACCTCGCCAACCTCGGCCGGTTCCACATCGCCGCGCGGCTGGTGCTCGACAGCGAGGAAGCTCCCCCGTTCACCGCGGTCACCGAGAAACTCCCGCCCGCGATTCCCGGCCGGGCCAAGGAGATCCGTCGGCTCGCACTCGTGAACACCGAGCCTCCCAGCACGCCCGAGCCGGCCGAGAACGTCCAGCCGGCGGCGTTCGACCCGCGCCGCGCGGCCTGACCCACCCAGCTTTCCATTTGCCCGCAGGGCGTTCTCACGTCCTGCCGTACTGGAGGTGCACGATGGTGAGCAATCCCACCCCGCAGCGACAACTGCGGGCACATCGACCGGAACGACCTGTGGCGCGCGTGCTCAACTCGGCCGAGCATCACGCGTGGCTGGCCCGGCATCTCACCGACCGCGATCGGTGGCTGTGCCGGATGTTGTTCGAGCACCACGTGCTCACCAGCACCCAGATTATCGATATTGCCTTCACCGGGCGCCGCGGGGCGAACCTGCGCCTGCGCAGCCTCTACCAGTGGGGTGTGGTGGCCCGGTTCCAGCCGCATCGCGATCGCGGATCGCACCCGATGTACTACGTCCTCGACACCGCCGGGGCGGTCGCCCTCGCCCGCGAGGACGGCATCGATCCCAAGGAGCTGGGCTACAGCCGTGAGCGCGAGATCGGACGCGCGTTCTCGCTACAGCTGGCGCACACCGTGGGCTGCAACGGGCTGTTCACCACCCTGATCCGCCGAGCGCGTCAGCCCGGTGCCGCTGGTGTGCTCGCGGCGTGGTGGTCGGCCGCCCGGTGCGGCCGGCACTGGGGCGACATCGTCACCCCGGACGGCTACGGCCGCTGGCGTGAGGCAGGCCGGGAGGCCGAGTTCTTTGTGGAGTTCGACTTCGGCACCGAGCAACTGTCCCGCCTGGCGGGCAAGCTCGCCCGCTACGAGCGGCTGGCCGAGGTCACGGGCATTACCACACCCGTGCTGGTGTGGCTGCCCAGTGCCAGGCGCGAGGTCAACGCACGCAGGGCGATGGCCGAGGCGTTGCGCGGTCTCGACCGGCCTGCACGCGTACCCGTGGCGACCAGCAGCGGCGAGGCCGCGGCGGATCCGCTCGATATGGCCGCGCCGCGCTGGCGACGGCTCGACGAGTCCGGCACTGCCGGTCGAGTGGCGCTGGCTGACCTGCCCACCCTCTGGCCGAACCTGCGCGCCTCGGCCCCCAGCGGTGGGCAGCGTCCGACGGCCGCCACGCCCGCCACCGCACGTCCAGAGGTGGCCCCGCCCTCGCCGATGCCCCCGCCCGACCCCGCGCATCCGTGGAGGTGATGCGTCATGGGCAAGATGGCCGCCGCCGGTGCCGGGTTCGTCGTCGTGATCATGCTCTTCATCGGTGGCGGCGCTATCGCTGTGGTTCAAGCCGTATTCGGCAGTTCCAGCAGTTCCGGCGGGGGCATCAACTGTGCCCCCGCCGGGGCGAGCGCGACCTCGGCAGCGGGGTACGGACCGCAGGAGATGGGCAACGCGGCGACAATCGTCGCTGTCGGCAAACGGATGAACGTGCCCGAACAGGGCTGGGTCGTCGCGATCGCCACGGCGCTGACCGAGTCTCAACTGAAGAACCTGAACTACGGCGATCGCGACAGTGTCGGCCTGTTCCAGCAACGGCCCTCGCAAGGCTGGGGAACGGTCGCACAGATCATGGACCCCACCTACAGCAGCGAGCAGTTCTACCGGCATCTGCTGGCACTGCCGAACTGGCAGAACATGCCGGTCACCGTGGCCGCCCAGACCGTACAGCGATCGGGCTTTCCCGACCGCTACGCGAAATTCGAGCCAGCAGCGCGCCAGATCGTCGGGGCCGTCCAAGGTGCCACCTGCACGACCAGTGCGACGACCGGCGGCTGGACGACCCCCACGAGCGGCACCTGCACGTCCACATTCGGGTACCGCGGCAGCGAATTCCACAAAGGACTCGACATCGGTGCACCCATCGGCACGCCGATCCTGGCAGCCAACTCCGGCACGGTGATCAGCTCAGGCCCTGCGTCCGGCTACGGGCTGTGGGTCCGCATCCAGCACGGGGACGGGATCGTGACAATCTACGGCCACAACGACCACAATCTGGTCCGCGAAGGACAATCCGTTCAGGCCGGCCAGCCCATCGCCGCGGTCGGAAACCGAGGGGCTTCCACCGGAGCGCACCTGCACCTGCAGATCGAGGCCAACGGCCAAGCCGTCGACCCTGTGGAGTTCTACCGGCAGCGAGGAGGCCAGCTCTGCCGATAGGCGCGCACAGCCGCGTCGCCTGGGAAGAGCCTTCGTGGCGTTCCCGGAGCGTTCCGACGTATGACCCTGGTCTCCGACAATCGTCCAGACGCGTGAGTCCGGCTACTCGTCGGCCGGAGTGCCTTTGAGGTGGTTGTAGAGGTTCGCGCGGCTGAGGCCGACCTCCTTGGAGATTCTGGTCTTCGGCACACCAGCCTTGTCGGCTTCCCGGATGTCGGCGAGCCGTTCGGCGCGTTCGACTTTCAGCTGCTTGGACAGGATTTCTTTCATCTCCTGCAGCGAGCTTTCCACGTCCCGGATGCTCTCCAACGTGGTCTCGATCGCTTCCACGCGGTGTCGGCGGGCGCGCAGCTGCGCGATGTGCTCGTCCTTGTCCATCTGCGGCCCTCTCTCGCGTGGCCAGGGTTGACCGATCTCTGGGCGTGGCTGACCATCTGTTTGCCGCCGAGTCGCCCTAGACACCTTACCGAGACAGCCCGCGGTCAGCAGGGGTGTGTCGTGACCAGCGATTCCTGGTCACGACACCCTGCTGACCTGGTCCAACGGTTCCGGCGAGTCATCGGAGTCCGCGGGTGGCGGTGACCTCGTCGGCGCAGGTGACGGCGGTGGCCATCCCGGTGCGCAGCAGCTCGTTGGTCCCGGCAGACTTCGCCGAGGTGATCGGTCCCGGGACCGCGTAGACGCGGCGGCCGAGCCTCGACGCCGTACGCGCTACAGCCAGGGCCGGGCTGCGTCGGCCGGCCTCGACGATCACCGTGGCCTCGCTCAGCGCGGCGACCAGGCGTTGCCGTGCGTAGCCACGAGTGCGGCGAGGTTTCGTGCCAAGGGGGTACTCGGTGACCAGCACTCCGCCGGAGTCGGTGATCGCCCGCAAGAGCGGACCGTGGTCGGCGGGATAGTTGACATCGATACCGCACGCCAGCACGACAAGGCACCGGCCGCGTCCGGAGGTGCTCAGGGCACCCCGCAGCGCGTGCGCTTCGACCCCGAACCCGGCACCGTTGACAACGGCGATGTCCCGATCGGCGACGCCCCGCCCGAGTTCCGCAGCGACGTACTCGCCATACGGGCTGGCCGCCAGCGAGCCGACCACGGCCACCGGGCCAGCGGTGAGGACTCCGAGCTGCGGGTCACCGCGCACCCACAGGCCCAGCGGCGCTCCCGTGCCGGAGGCGGCCAGGTCGTGCGCCGCCGCGCTCGGCCAGTCGTCGTCCTCGGGGGTGAGCAGCCTGGCATGCCCCGCCTCGAGCGCGGCGAGGTCGCCGCGTAGATCGGGTTCAGGCTGTGCGACCTCGGCGAGCACCGCCGGGGGTGCACAACCGGCGCGGATGCGGTCGGCGGCCTCCACTGGGCCGTGGACTGCGGTGTAGGCGCCGACGGATTGCGTGGGTGGCTCAGTCGCGCGCATCAAGAACAGTCGTGCGCGGACGATGTCATCGGATGCAGGCATGGCGAACCTCAATCGTTCTCAGCGTTCGTGACACGAACAGCGGACTATCGGAACTCGGGAGGACTCAGAACAGGAACTGTCCACTAAGGATTCGCGCCCGTGATGATCTCCGCCATCGACATGTCGTTGCGGAACCGATGCCCGATCTCGTCCTCGATCCGGGCGTACTCGGCCGCAAGGTCGGGCCGAAGGCGGGCGGCGCGCAGGAGATCCGCGCGGCTCCCGAGAATGCACAGAGAGCACGACAACCGGGTCATTCCGGCGTCGTAAGCAGGGTGGTAGGGCACACCGCTCGCGCGAATGTGTTGCCATACCTCCGTTTCGGACCACTCGTGGATGGGCAGCCACGTGCAGACTTCGCGTCGACCGTTGCTCGCGGTGTGATCCGGACTCAGCTTCGCTTTCTTCAACCGTGCGCGAGACTCCTGGGCACGCAGCCCCATGCAGTTGAGCACCTGAGCGGGCCGGTCGATCGCGCCTAGCTCGTTCACTAACTGCGTGACGAGTTTCCTTGCTGGGCCAAGCTTCTGGTCAGAAGTGCAGTAGCGAGCTGTGGCCGACGGCCAGCGCCCGCGCTGGCGGACTTGGGTCAGCAGGTCTCCCTGCTCGCGGTGGCGCTCCTCGTATCGAACACCGTAGTGCAGAGCTTGCCGCCTAGCGAGGTCCGCGGTTCCTGGCCACTCGACGCGCCCCAGCGCGCAGTGCAGGACCGTGATCCGGTCCAGAACTCCCGCGTCAGCCGCGCGGCGGCAGACGACGTCGAGCATCGCCTGGGAATCCTTGCCGCCACTGGAATTCAGGATGATGTCGTATTCGGTCAGGTTCGGATCATCCGTCTTTTCGTGACAGTCGTGGTGGCCCATGCGCGATCACCCGACGATCTCGATGCTGTCGAGGCGGCGCACGTGCTCGACCTCGTCGTCCTCGACAGAACACATCGCGTCGTCGAGAACAGTCGGGTTCTTCTGCAGCAGGTCCCGCAGCTCTTCGATCGTCGCGGTCACTGCGAGCTGCTGGCGAGCGCGGTCCGCGTCTTGGTTTACGGCTGACGGATCGGGCGTGAAGACGGCGCGGGCTTCGTCCACCGTGAGTGTCATCGCGAACTTCTGCATGAATGTCCACGAGATACGGAATTTTTGGGCGCTCATAAGGATCTCCAATCAGGACAGCGGGCCTGTGGGGATGACATCGGATGCCATCCCCACAGGCGGATTTTGTCCGTGGTTCTTACGCGGGATGCTGGCGGGGCTTCTCGGTCGGCCGCGACGGCGGGGCCTGGCCTACTTACTCGTTGTTATCCAGCCGGAGCAGTTCGGCCAGCGCCTCCGGCGCCTTCTGCGCAGCCGGTGAGAACGCGGACGTGGTCGCCGATGGTTCGGAGGCTTCGAGGGCTTCCAGCTTCCGTCGCACGGCCGTGAGCGACTTGTACGGGTGGCCCGTGGCTCCATGGTCCTGGGCCGCCTGACTTTGCAAGTAGGAAACCATGGTCGCGGCCTCCGTCGCGCTCATCTCGAAGACGGCAGTGGTCGCGGTCAGCCGGACTTTCGCCGCCTGCTCGCTGCTCATCGTTTCCCTGAGCGCCCGAACATTATCGTCGGTGAGTTTGGTCAGTTTCACTTCGGTCATTGCTGTTTCCTTTCTTTCTTCCGTTTCCGCCGGGCCTGTCGCTGCCCGGCGGCTATCGATCGCAGCCGATCTCGGCCAGGTAGTCGTCCCGGCCGTCGCTGATGGCGGCGGCGAGATCGATGTCGAGGGCGTCGGCAAGGTGGTGCAGATCTGCGAAGAAGTCGCCCATGAGGGCGTGGAAGGTCTCGTAGCCGCCGCCGACCTGCGCGGAATAGGCGTTGATGGCCGTTGCCGCGAATCCGGCCTTGCGGGTGTTGTCGTGAACGATGTCGTCCTGGTTGGCGGTGTCCCGCGGCTCGCCGTCACCTGCGAACATCGCCGGGTCTAGTTCGTCGATAGCGACAGGCCCGAGTGGACGTACGCGATTTGACTTGGCATGCATGGCTTTCCTCTGTTTCCGCTGTCGTTCGATCTGTCATCTGCGTGGCACAGCCGCGCGGTTGAAGGCATGGCTGCGAAAAGCAGAGGGGGCCGTCAGGGACGGCCCCCTCCTGCCCGCGATGGCCGGGCCCCGCATCGCGGTCGGCTACCGGCCCGGTCAGTCCGCGCGCTCCCACTCGAAGGTGGCACCAATCGAGAAGCGGCCGTCCTCGGCGGCGGTGATCCGGTCAGGCAGGTATCCGTCTTCGCCGATGGCCTGGTGGTCGACCATGACGATCGTGCCGCCGTCCCAGTAGGCGAGGTCAGATCCTTCCGGGTACTTGCGGGCGGTGTCGCTGATCCAGGCGACGACCACCTCGGCCACGGTGCGCCGGAAGCGTGGGCATCCAGCCCTGCTCCACCCATGGATCTCCGAGGCGAGCGCAGGGAAGGCGGGGTCCGTACCGTCGATGTTGATCGTGACCAGGATTTCGTCGTCCTCGGGCACGAGCCGGGCGGAGTCGGCCAGCAGACCGGCATCAGCCTGCGGATCGGTTGGCGGAGCGGTGAGTTCCCAGCACCACCCGCGATAGCCGATCGCGTAGCGGTTGTTTTCGTCCGGCTCGATCCGGTCCGGCCTGTGCTCCTCGGTTTCGAGGACCGTCAGCACGTCGCCGTCGAAAGTGGCGGTGTCGGGCCATTCGTCGGGGTCGTGGTCGTGCATGGTGTTGAGCCACAAGGCAATGGACTCGGCGACAGTGCGCCGGAACCGGGGCACAGCGAATCCGTTCCAACGCTCGTCTTCGATGGTTGCTGGGAACGCCTGTGTGGTGTCGGCGAGGGCGACGTACACCTCGCCGTCTGTCGCGGTGAGATTCGGTGTGAACATGGCAGATCCTTTCCTTGCACAGAGGCGTTATCGGGTGGTGGTGATCGGCTGGGTGGTCCAGGCATAGAGATCGCGCGCCATGCGGGCGTGCTGGCGGCAGTAGAGGGTGTGCGGTGCGCTGCTGACCTGTTGGGTTGCGCGCCGATGGCAGTAGCGCGGCGGGCGACCGTCGCCGAATTCGGTTTGCCAGGCGCACACCCGGAGGCGGCGGAGGAAGACCACGAGGCCCGGTCCACCGTTGACGCCGAACCATCGGCCGCCGTCGCCGTCGGTGGCGTGCCAGGTGAAGCGGGTCCAGCGGTGCCCGGTGGGCGTGGTGGCTCGTTCGCCGGCCTGGTGCCGGTCGGCCGGGTCGATGGTGGCGAGATGCCCGCCTGACCAGGTCGTGAGTGTCGCGCTGTCGCAGGCGACGTAGGCGGCGAAGCGGGTCGCGTGGTTGAGTGCGTCGCGCTGTCGTTCGGTGGCGCAGGCGTAGCAGATGGTCGCGCCGGTAGCGGAGTCGGTCGCGAATCCGGTGCCGATTCCGTCGGGCACCGGAACATGTCCGCAGTCGAGTCGAGTTGCCGCGTTGACGACGGCTCCAGTGGCCATGACGATGCCCTTTCAGTAGTGGAATTTAGGTAGATACGAATCCGCGCGCATGGCGGCGCGTTGCACGGGTGGCGGTCAAGCTCCGGCGTATTTGCATTGAACGATTTCGCCGTGGTGACGTCCGGCGCATTCGATGGTGCCGAGTGTGCGATCTTTGACCGCGAGTCGACGGCGGGCATCGGCTTCGAGGTCGTCGATGGTCGAGCCTTCCAGCGCTTCGTGGTGCAACTGCCGCTCACCGAACACGCGAGCATCGGGGAAGGCAGCGGCCCACATGCGGGCGTACAGTCCGGCGGCAGCGGATCGCATCGGGGCAATCGTGCTGACTTCGCTGCAGGCGCAGCACACTTCGACTGCCGTGCCCGGTCTGGTGTCTGCACCGTTGACGACCCGATTCAGGATTTCGCGGCAGTGCGGCCGGAACACGAATTCGCGGGACATGCGCTCATGCGTGGGCGTGAGCAGCGAAAAACTGTGGTAGAGCGTGTCCGCCTCAGCGGGATTAGTGGTGATCGCTCGTGCGATTTCCTCCTCGGCCCAGTCCATCTGGTCGAACAGTGAGCCGAAAATTTTTGTGATGTCGCCGAGAATGTCTAGTACGGGGTCACTTTCTGTTGATGCGGTCATGGCTGTTTCTCCTGCGTTGCTTGGCTTTCCTGTGCTTCTGCGCGACGCGGTCCCACCTGCGCGGCTGCTCTTGGGGCGCGAGGTGGTCAGCGGTGGCGGGTGATGCGGGCGAGCTGGACGAGTGAGGTGATGGGCCCGGCCCAGTAGCGGGCGTGGGCGGGCTCGTCGCCGATGCCCCACACGGACAGCTCGACCTGCGGATTGCTGGGGCGTGTCCAGGTGGCGTGAACGCCGGGCCCGGTGGTGCATCGGATGCCGTGCTCATCGCAGGCGTAGGTGTCCGCGGGGCCGGTCCACCCCATCGCGTGCAAGAACTCGGCGACCTGGGCATAGCTCGCGTCGAGTGGTTGCCCCGGGGTGACGGGCGCACGGTCGGTGGCACCGGATTCGCCGGTGATCACAGCGCGAACCTCGGTGGTCTCGAACAGGCGTCCGCGCTCACTGGAATCGGCGTAGGCCAGCGCGTGCGGCCCGGTGAACCACAACGTGAGCGTGTGCCCGTCCCGGACCCAGCCGCGCCGGTAACCGCGCCGCTCGCCCAATTCGGCGGACGGGATCGGCGGCAGGGTGCCGTCGAGTTCGTGATCGGGGCGGGCGGCCCATCCGTGCGCGGCGAGGTCGTCGAGAATGCGGGGGTAGGCCATGTCTTTGGCGCGGGCTCCGGTGTATCCGGCGGCGGCGCGTGCCATGGTGTCGGCGAGGCGGTTCATGCGCGCGGTGACGTAGCGCAGCCCGTCCGGTGGGTAGGGCGTGGCCTTGAACAGGGTGTGCGCGTCGTCGGTGAGGTCGGCGACCTGGCAGCGCAGCTCTTCGGCGTAGGCGGCGAGTTCGGCGAGGCTGGCAGCGCGCAGTGCCGCGAGCCCTTCCGCCGCGTCGGCGCGGGCACGGTTCCGGTCGGCCTCGGCGCGGGCCTCGGCGAGCGGTTCGTGGTCGGTGTGCTGGTTCATTGGTGGTGCTCCTGTGGGCAGGGCTCGCGGCCCCGCCGTCGGTGGCGGCGGGGCGGCGAGCGGGCGGGTGACGAACGCGGGCGGGTCAGTGGTCCTGGTCCCATCCCATGCGGGCGGCCCAGGCGGCGAGTGCGCGCGCGGCCTCGTGCGGTGTGCCGTAGGTGGGTTCCTCGGCGGCGGGAAGGTCGGGCCGGATGCTGCCGCCGGTGAGGTCGCGGGCGGTGTAGCGCTCGCGGTCCCCTTCGGTGATGCGGCGGACGGTGCCGATGCCGAGTCCGTTGACCGTGATGGGCCATGCGTGGGTGAAGGCGAACCGCTCCTGCTCGGGGGCGGTGGCGCGGTGGTGTGCGGGCCAGCGGTGCGCGGCCCACCAGTTGGTCACCGTGACGTCAATGACGCGGTCTCCCGCGTCGACGATGGCGCTCACCAGGTCCCGTGCGGCGGTGGCCCCGATCAGGTCGGCCAGCCGGGCGTACGCGTCACGGGCCGTGGTGAGTCGTGTGAGGATCGGTGCTGCCTCGCTGCGGAGGGTGTCGGCGTCCATCTCGCCGATCGCGTCGGTACGGGCGTCGTAGGCGTCGCGGTCGGTCATACCGGGTGTCCAGCGCGGGGCCAGCGCGTTGATGCAGTCCAGGCACGTGCTGCACCGGTAGACGCTGGGGTGTGACACGGCAATGGAAATCCCCATGCCGATGTTGTCGCACCCTGGGGTTCCGCACTCGCCGCTCATGGTGCCTTTGCTCATGGTCCCTCTGTCCTTTCTGGACTGAGTTCGTGGGCTGGGTGGTCAGGACCAGTCGCTCCACCAGCTGCGGACCTCGGAGGGCTCGGTGTCGTAGCACTCGGTGATGACCTGGTCCAGGTCAGCGGTGGGGTTGTCGAGGCGGGTCAGCGCGGCGTTCACCACGAGATTGATCAGGTCGTCGTCACGGTCGCGCGTGGCCACTTCGTCGATCACGAGGTCGGCACCGTCGTTGACGGCGCGGGAAACCTGGTCTCGGGTGAAGTGCGGCATCTCCTGGTCCGTCGGTTTCCTTTTCGGTTCGGACTTGGTCGGGTGGTCGGTGTGCGGGAATGTCGCGAGGAACGCGGCGACTTTGGCGGCGTCGTCCGACGCGACGGAGAAGGCGAACGCCACGTGCTTGCAGTTGCGGGGCACCGTGGCGGTGCCGGCCAGCGGCCCCTGGTAGCGCACGATTGCTTCCTGCGGGTCGCAGCCGAGCGGGCTGAGTCCGGGCGGTTGGACGGTCGCGCCGAGTGGGTCCGCGATGGCGTGCGCGAGCCGGTCGCGTGCGGCGGCCTGGTCGTCGAGTCGTTGTTTCAGCTCGCGGGTTTCCGCGAGGGTGGCCCGGTAGCCGGGCAGCAGCCGCCGGGCAGTCTCGGCGGCGACGGTTTCGGGTGTCTTGGCCGGGGACACCGTAATTTCGTGTAATGGCGCTGGGTTTCCGTGGCGGTGCCGGATAGTCGCTAGTTCGGCCGGGAGGCTGGCGGACAGCCTGAGCCGTGGTGCCTTCTCCCAGTCGGAGTAGCACACGTGAACGTCTTCACCATCTGGGCCGATCAGGACCCGGTCGCGGTGACCGTGGTAGCCCGGTTCGACCGTCCACGTCCCGTCGAGCGCTTCCGCCATCGCAACCGCGAATGCCTGCATGTCCATGGGTTGGTTTCCTTCCTGTGTCGCGGATTTGTGTGCGCCGGAATTGGTTCGGGCGTCGGTTGTGGCCATCTCGCGGCCACGGCACCCGCGCGGCGCATGGCCGCGCGGGCACCGAAGCGGCGAGAGTCCTTGTCAGACCGAGGCCAGCACCTTGCCGAGCGTCGTCACGGTGTCCTGGTCGAGCGCGTCGGCTTTTCCGTCCACCGCGCGGGACATGTTGCGTTCGGCGCGGGAGGCGTTGCGCACGATCGCTTCGTGGTGGGTGTAGGTGTTGATGGCCTGCACTACTCCCCACGCGGTGCCGCGCCACGGGCTGACCCGGTTGTCGGTGTTCCACAACCGGTTGAGCGCGGCCCGTTCGTTCGTTGCGGTAGTGCGGGCGCGTCCCTTCTCCTCGGGCATCGGGGTGTGTGCGTCCAGGAAGGCGTGCCATGCCTGGTCGGTCACGGTCGTTTCGCACAGGGCCTTGACCTCGGCGGCGAATTCCTCGGCCACCGTGTGGACCATCGCGAGCGCGTCGCGGGCCTCGACGATGCGGAACTTGCCGTTCTTGGAGTGCTTGACCTTGAACTGTTGGCCGTACTCGCGCAGCCCGGCCGACATCGTGTTGTCGCACACCACGTTGGTCACGGTGCGCTTGTAGGTGGTGGCAAGGCTGCCGTCGTGGCTGGTGCAGGCGACCAGGTTCGGCCGGAACTCCACGCCTTCCGGGGTGGTGATGTTCTCGGGCACTTCCACGCTCACCCATGCCTGTCGGCGGTCGCGCAGCAGGCCCGCGGAGCCGATCGACAGACCGTCGTCCAGGATCGTGCCGACCTTGTCCAGTAGCCATTCCTGGTACTGGTGCACGGTGTACCCGTCGGCGAAGATCCCGAGGACATCACCGGTATCCGATGCGGTGATGGCTTGCTTGTTGGGCACGCGGCGAAGGCCGAACTTGCCCGCCACAAGCACCGGTTCCGGTTCGGCGGTCCAGTGGAACAAGCGCCGCTGCACATCGGTGACCGGGATGGCTCCGGCGTAGTGGTTCGGCTCGCTGCCTTGCGCCGATGCCCGGTAGTGCCACGCGTGGCCGCGCTTGTCGGTGAACCCGATCAGAACATTGTTGTTGAGCCATTCGCTGGTTTCTTTGGACATGACAAACCCACTTTCGTTATAGGAGGTGCTACGGGAAACCGTTGTGCGGTCACGGCGTCCGCGCGCGACTGCGCGCGGCACCGAAACGCCACAACACAGTGCGGCTAGTTGCGGTAGTGAGATCGCATAGATTCTTCTGCCCGGCTCAGTGCGGCACGTTGCGAAAGCCACCGTTCGGCATCGCTGAAATGCCGGTGCCATTGCTCGGTTTCGTCGGGCTCAACCGAGCAGAACGCCAACCCGCGCCACAACCCGCGCCAGCGAAGGATCACGCGCACGTGTCCGTGCTCGGTCGCGTAGGCGAATACGGTTTCGTCGTCAGGCTGTTCATTCTCTTGTGGGCCCGATTCGGCGAGATAACGCACGACTAGGCTCACTAGTAGTTCATGGTGGGCCCCCATGGTCGACAGTGCTTGGTACGCGCGCCGGGCTCCGTGCTGGTTGGCGTAGTCATGAAAGATCGCGTATTGCCGGTCCTTCTCGCTTCCGGCAACCGGATCGTTGGTATCCACGATGTATCTCCTTTGTCCGCTGCCCCTTGACGGGTCGCGTTCGTTACGCCACGTTTTTGCCGTAGGGGTAGACAAGGGGGTAACAGTGCTCGCAGCCCCGCAGGGTTTCGCGAACGTCGGACATGGTTACGGTGTGATTGCCGTGCCGGTATCCGTCGACCATGACGGAAATGCATTCGCAGTCGTCTTCTGCGTAGCATTCGGCGCAGTCGTAATGCAGCGGCTCATCAAACGTTGTCGCGAGCCACTTGTCACACTCGGCGCATTCCCGATAGCCCAGATTGGACATGATGCGGTCGATATCCCAGCTGTGACAGTCGGTGCACAAAGTCTGTCCGTCATCGCTGAGCGCAGACACAACGTCGGCTGCGATGTCTTCCGGAACGTCGTAGGAATCGACCAGGACGCGCGCGGCATTCTCCCTTTCCCGTTCGTAGAAGTCTTCGTCGTCGAGCAGGGGGTATCCCGCGAGAGAGTCGCCGATACGGTCGGCGGCCTCACGTGCGGCGGAATCGCCGTAGTCGTAGGCAAGAAGGCCGTTCCACTCTGCCGTTTTCCTCGGCGCCGCTTCCTCCATGAGCCGCATTGCCGCTTGCCCATTGGACACGTCCACCATATGGGAGCATTGGTGCCCGGTGAGGTAGTCGCCAGGAATTGGCAGTGGATCACCGCCCGATCCGAGAACGAATCCGAAACCGGACCATTCATTGTCCCGGGCGCAGTCTTCACCGTCCCATGTCCCGTAACGGTAATTTTGGCTGAAGTACCAGTGTGCAGCTTTGGAAAACGAAATTTCAGGGTTGTTCATGATTGACACTCCCGACGGGCGTGGATTAGTTACGGGTCACAGGCCGCATGCGGCAAAGAAGCGGTCCCGGTTAAATCGGGGGTTTACTGATTTGAAGTACGTGCACAAGGCGTCGGCGAGTGCTTTTCGTTCGTTGTCGGCGACTACTTCCCGACGTACGGAATCGGCAATTTCTTTGAAGTCCTTGCGTGTCATGACAGGTCCTCCAATGGTGTTGTAGTTGCATGTTGTTTGGCGGTTCAGGCCAGTTGCGAACTGGTACGGGTCGAAATGTGGACGCGTCGGGTGCGATTCACGCAATGGGGATCATCTTCTATGTCCGTGCAATGCGGAATCGCAAGCGATAGCGCCCGGTCGGCCGGTAGCGCATTCCCTGAACCTCCCTAAAAGGGAAGCCATTATGTCTAGTGCACAACGCAGGGAACCATGCCCGTAAGACATAGCGTGCTACGAACGGCAAAAGCGCGACGCGCTTGAGAGAGTGTCGTTCAATGTCGGCAACCGCTTTACACAATCCGGACGCCCACGCGTTGTGACGTTTTTCGGTGCTAGACCACCATGTAGTTATCTTGGGGACACACCTGTGGCAGGCATGCCTTTTATGCGCGCTACTCCGCTCTATAGCAAGGGATTCACATAACGGGGCTGCAAGCGCAGTTACTACGCATCCCAGACTAGAAATGCGCGTTTGGCTACGCGTCGTTCCCCACTACTGCCCTGCACGGTTTCGCTGCTGTCCGCGCGGCCCAAGCCGCTGCCCGCGCTATGCGGGTCTTATCGTTCGTAACGGCCAATCCTTTGAGGAGAAGAAAGGAAGGAGATCGCTCGCGGGACGCCGTGTCCCGGTCCTCACGCCCTTCGCTGTCTCATCCGCTCCGGTCTGTCTCGGTTACATGTCTAGGTTGACACATGACCTAGACACTTTCAAGCTCCAGTCGAGTTCCGTTATCTCGCCGTTACCTTCGGCGTCGACCTCCCTGCTCAGGGCCGGTTGGGCCCTTGAGCTGGGAAGACGCAGCGGAAGAGAATGACCCGCACAGCGGCAGCCAGCGCCCGCGCCCGCGACCCGCACAGCGGCAGCCAGCGCCCGCGCCCGCGACCCGCACAGCTTGGATTCAGTACGAATTTCTCTTTGGATATCTTGTGGTTTTTGAATCACACCACTTGCGGCGACGCCGTTTATATGGTTGTCAACATCTATGAGTCATGTTTCTGTATCGTTAGGTTTTATCTTGCGGGCAAGGAAAAGGCGGAAAGAGCCATGCAGTCACTTAGGATCAAAAAGAAGAAAGAATGGAAGGAAAGATGTGGCGAAGGAGAATGAAGAAGAAGCTGGCTACAGCAGAACGGGACCTGCGGACGGAAGGCAGTGCGAGCATCAGATAGCCAACACACCACCCAAGCCGACTGTTCACGTGCCTGCCGGCACCGAAGTCGGGGGACACGGAGGAAGGGGTTGCCCGGCGTTGGCCTGTGACAAGGCTTTGACGCGCCCCTTCCTCTCTAGTGGGAGCCCGGAAAGGAAGACGGAAAGGAAGGTGGAGAGGAAGGTGGACGGGCGAGAGGTCTACGGGGTCGCCGCCGACTCCGTGCCGGTTGTACACGCGGCAGAGTACTGGCCTCGGGTCGTGCTGCAGCTCGCCTCCGCGGCTGCCACCGCCGCTTCCCGGAATCACGCGAATAAGTTCACATCACGGGCGTTCAACGTATCCGCGAGGAATCAACCCAGTATAACGAGGTTGGCTCGTGTTGGACAGCCTCCGGAAACTGGCGGATCGCTATGATATTCGTGTCTACTTCCTGCGTTAGGCGCTGGGTTCGTTTAGCTGGCTTGCCGGTTGGATATGTGATTTCTCGGCTGTTGTAGGGCGTCCGCGAGGCGGAGAGTGCTTGGGGCGGGGCGTTGGTCGAGGTCGGCCAGCGATGTGGTGAGCAGGTGCAGGGTGCGTGGGATGCTGTCGTGCTGGCCGAGTCGCGCTTGCAGGCGCATGAGGTCGCGGTAGATCGCCTCGTTGTAGGGGTCGAGGTGGCGGGCTTGTTCCAGCAGAGCGAGTGCCTGTTCGGGGCTGTCGGTTCTGATCTTGCGGATCAGGGTGCTGAGCGTGTCGAGGACGTCGCGCCGGAGTGCTTCGCGGGGTCCGTCGATCCAGTCTGCGGTGATGCCTTCGGCGAGGTCTCCGCAGTACAGCTCGGTGACGCGGTTCGACGCCGCGACGGCCTCTGTTGCCGGGGCTTGGCGGCTGGCGGTGATGGCGTCCTGGAGCCGCCAGAGGTCGGCGGTCAGGATCGCCTGGTCGAGCCGGTAGTGGCTGTCGTGGTTGACGATGAGGTCGAGGGGGTCGTCGTTGCTTGCCCGGCGAAGGCCGCGGCGTAGCTGGGACAGGGTCGCGTGGAAGCTGTTGTAGGGACGTTCGCCGGGAGCGTCCGGCCAGAGCGCGGCGCTGAGGGTTTCGCGGCGGCACCCGTCACGGTGTAGCGCCAGGTAGACCAGGATCTCGCGTTGCCGCGGGGCGAGAACGTCGATGAGGTCACGGGGTTCGGGGTCCGCTCTGGTCAGGTGCAGCCGGCCGAGCACCTGCAGGTGCAGCGGCGGGACCGGGGCAGGATCAGTGGCCGGGCGCGGTGCGGTCGCCGGGGTGTCGTCGCGACGGGCGGCCGAGGGGCGCGGCTGGCTGCTGACCTCCGGCGGGGATGGCTCGATCGTTTCTGAATCAGCCGGTCCGGACGGTCCGGTCGTCGGGGACTCGCCGCGGTCGTCGCTGGCGTTCTCCGTCGACGGGTTCACGGCTGCAGTAGCGAACTCGTACTCGGAGACGAGTGGCTCGGCACTCGCCGTCGTGCTCTCGGCCCGGCTTTGCCGCTGTGTACCTGGTTCCGCGGCGCTGCCGGCGACGGTGCGGTCTCGGATCGGGTCGTCGCTGCCGGGCTCGGCCGCGTGTAGGAGTGCGAGCAGGTCACGGGCGTCGGCGTCCGGCAAGGTGAACAGTCGGGCGCCGGCCAAGTCATCGCTCAGGGTGGGGCTGGTCGCTTCGACGGTGCCGTCGTCGCGCACGCGCACGGTGCCGCCGGGGTGCCAGGGGCCGAGGAACACGCCAGCCAGACCGAGGTGCGCGCCGTTGTCGAGGACGGCGTGCGCGCGCCGGTTCGTGTCCGCGGTGGGCGTGGCCACCACCACGGCAGGCCCGACGTCGTTGTGCGGGTGCGCCGTGTTCGCTGACGCGTGGTCCCGCGCGAGGTCGCCGGTGTCGGTGCGGGCGACCAGCTCGGCTTCCAACGTCGCCAGCGCTGCCGGCAGATCATCGACGATGCGCAGCCGGTCCGGGACGGGCTCCGCCGGGTCGTGTCCGAAGAGCGCGCGGGCGTCGTCGGCGGGCATCACGATCATGGCGTCGAGGCCGTCGCTGGTGGCCTGCGCGAGCAGGGTCATGATCAAGGCCCGCGCGGCGGCGTGGGCACCGGGACCGGTGAGTCCCAGTCCCCGCGTGTTGGCGAGGTCGAGCGCGATGGCGTGCCCGTCGCGTACGCCGAGCGAGGTGTCCTGGGGTGCCGGGAGCACAGCTCGGACCGTGGCCTGGGCTCGGTCGCGGGCGTGGATGTCGGCCGGTCGTGGATGTCCAGGTGGTGCGGGCGCAGCGGCCGGGTTGTCGTCGACCGGCTGGGGCGCGGTGGTGTCGTGGGCGATGCGCAGTGCGCGGACGACCGGGAGGCCAGCGGGGTCAGCGTCGCCGCGTGCGCCGGGGTGGTACCAGCGGCGGCGCCGGAGTCGGACGGTGATCATCGCGAGGGTGATCAGGGCAGCCAGTCCGAGGCCGACGAACGCACCGGTCGGCAGTGCGATAGCGGTTCCGGGCTGTGCCTCAGGCATGTCCGGCTGTTCTCCTCGAGGTGCGTGCGGCGGGGCGGGCTGCTCGGCGGAGGTAGCCGGGCCTTCTGGGGCGGGCGCGGGTGCCGGGCTGTTCGGTGGCGTCGCGGGCTGCTCGGGTGGCTGCGCGGGTGGTGGTGCCGCCTGGGCGGGCAGGACGAGGTGCCAGCCGGGCAGGATCTGGTCGGGGTGGCGCAGCGCGCGGCCGTCGGGTTGGGTGCGGCCGGCGTTGAGGTCGAAGATCGCGTGCCAGGCGTCCGGGTCGCCGAGTTCGCGTTCAGCGATGGCCGAGAGCGTGTCGGTGGGCTCGACGGTGACGGTGCGCCCGCTCGCTGTGGCGATGTCCGCGGGATGGGGCAAGGCGACGGCGTCCGGTGGCAACCGCAGCGTCCATCCCGGTTCCAGGTCGTCGGGGCTGTCGGCGAGCAGGCCGGGGTTGAGCCGCACGATCTCGTGGTAGCGGGTGCCACGGCCGAGGTGGCGTTCGGCCAAGTCCCACAAGGTGTCGCCATGGACCACCGTGTAAGGCACAACGTCGTCCGTTCGCGCCGCCGCGGGAGACGACGTGCTCGGGGCGCCGACGGTCCCCGCAGTCTGGTCGGTTGCGGTGTCCGTTGCGGAGCCCCGGGCTGCCGTGACGGGATGTTCGTGGGGCCACGGCGGCGCGGTGGCCGCAACCGGTGTTGCCGGGGCTGTCGATGCCCCTGCGGTACCGGCGGAGGTGGCCACGAGAACGGCGGCCACCAGTCCGGCGATCCATCGGCCACGCGGCACCCGGCGCAGCAGACCGCGGGCGGTACGGACACCGTGCCCCGTCTGGCGAATCAACTCGACCACGACGGAAAGAGTCAGCAAGAACCAACCGGCCCACGCCACCGCCACGACCAGCCAGAGCACGAGGTCGCCGGTCAGCCACGCCCACCGCAGCGCGTTCCAGATCCGTTCGGGCCACTGGTCGATCGGAGTGGGACCGGGCCAGTGGTCGGGAAGAAGGTGAGCGGGGTCGGCGCCGAGCGCGAGAAGCCCGCACGGTATCCCGGCAATGAAGGCAAGCAAAGCCAGCGCGGCGAATGCCCCGCGAATCCGCTGTGCTGCTGCGGTCGTCATGGCAGGTCGCCGGTCCGGGTGCCGACGCCGAGTTCGGCCAACGCGGTGCCCGTCGCCTCGGCGGTACCGCCGAGCAGCCCGATGGGGGCTGGCTCGACGACGGTGACGGTCACGCGGACCGCGCGCGGTCCGGCGACGCTGACCTGACCGGGATACCCGGCACGAGCGAGGTAGTCGGCGGCAGTGCGAGCTGCGGTCGTCGTGTCGATGCTGACCGCGGGGCTACGGGTGTCCACCGCGGTGTTGGCCGCGCGGGCGGCTTCGGCAGCCAGCGCGTCGGCGCGGGCGATGACCCGCAACCGCGCAGAGCCATCCACCACCAAAGCGAAGACGAGCAGCAGCGCGGGCACCAGGACGGCCACGATCACGCTGACCGAACCCGTGTCTCGCGGCGTTGTCCGTGTCGTCATGGGATGCCTCGGTATGGGTCGGTGGGGCTGGTAAACGTGCTCGTGATCGTGTCCGTGCCGCCGGGGACCGGAAGTGCGAGATCGCTCAACGCGACCTGACACGTCAGGCTTGCCCGCACTTGTCCGGCACGGCCGACCGCGATCTGGCTGGCGTCGACCGACACGCTGGAGGTGTGACACGTCAGGCCCTCGCGGTCGAGCCGGTCGCGGGCGACGCGGGTTCCGGCCTGTTGCGCCGCATCGGGGCTGCGCGCGATCGAGGCAGCTCGCGCTGCTGCTGCGGCGGCGTTGTCGACCGCTTGCTGTGCCGAGCTGACCCGGGCACCGGCAATGATGAGCAGCCCGACGAAGAGCACGGCAGGCACCAGGATCGCGGCTTCGACGCTGACTGAACCCGTGTCACTCCAGTAGCGCGACCGGCCATGGTGTGTTCGGTTTCGTGACCTCATGGGCCGTCTCCAGCCGCCAGTGCGGGCACGGTGAAGCGCTCTTTCACGGCGTGCGCCGATGCGGTGACGCGGATGTCCAGGCCTGGGATGGGCACCAGTCGGATGGCGGTGCCCGACACCTCCACTTGGACGGTGTCCGCGGTGACGGTGGTGTGGATCTCGGGGGCGGTGAGGACGCCGCGGCCGGTGAGGACGCCGCGGCCGGCGCGGGTGGCGAACGAGCGCGCGGCCTCGGCCGCCGTGGTGGTTGTGCCACCGACCGGACGTCCGGCCTCCACCCCGGCCTGGGCGGCTTGCGCGGCGACGGCATGGGCGTGCCACCACAAGCCGCCTTGCACCGCCGAGAGGATCAACACGAGGGCAATGGGAAACAGAATGGCCAAGCCGACGGATTCTGCTCCCTGGTCGCGGATCTGAGTTGTGCCGGTGCTTGTCGTCGCCTGTGGATGTCGCCGGTAGCTGAGCCCGCTGGTGCGCATCACTGGGCCGCCGAGCTACTTGCCGCCAAGGTGTCCGCTGTGGGTGTTGGAGCAGCAGCGAGGGGACGTGGCGTGGACACCGTCTTCGCAGTGGTGGTTTTCGGCGGCTGTGTGGTTTTCTTCGTGCGGGAGCCGCTATTGGCGGGCTTCTTTCGCTTCGTAGACGCCGGTTTGCCCGTATCGAGCCAGCGGGCGAGGTCGGTGGCGGGCACTTCGGTGAACTCGGCTAGCTCGTCAATATCGATGACGTCGCTGGATTCGGCGAGGGCCTCGCCGAGTTCGCGTTCGACGTCGTTCAGCTGGGCAGCGATCTCGGCGTGACGCGTGGCGAGATCGCCGATTCGCTGTGCCGCAGCGGATCGCTTAGCGCTACGGGGTGCGTCAGCCTCTGCGACACGACGTTCGATCTCCTCGCTGGTAGGCATCCTGGCTCCTTCGTCTCGTCACTTAATCTGGCCTTGGAACTGCTGCACCACGGCACGGATCGCGACCCCAAGTCCGATGGCCACAGCGAGCCCGATGGCCACCAGGACGGCCTTCTCCACGCTTTCTGATCCGCGATCACTGGTGGCACGCACGCGTTCCCAGCGGGCCGTGACGGTGACGAACAACAACATCACTGCGCCGCCGAGACTCAGCTCAAGCTGCGCAACGCGACGCCGCGCCGCGGTGAGGTAGTGCTCCAGGATCTCGGTCATGATGTTCAACTCCTTGGTGTGCAACGCTTTTAGGTGATTCGTCTCTGGCTGCGCGCTAACCACCGGCTGTCAGCAGCCGGAGCAAAGCTGGATAGATGGCCAGCAGGAGAAACGCGACCAGCAACAGGGCAACCGGGAGCGCGAGCCGCTGGGAACGCCCGTTGGCGTCGGCCTTGTCGGCGGCGAGCGCGGCCGAGCGCAGCGCGCTCGCTTTCGCGATCAGCGTGCTGTAGATGGCAGTGCCGTCAGCGGCGGTGGACAGGATGTCGGCCAGGTCGGCGAGTTCGACTACACCCATCCGTTTGCCCAGCCGGGACAAGGCTTCCCACGGGGTGTGCCCGGCGCGCATCGCCCGGCCGAGCGTGCGACTGATCCGCGCGAACACCCACGAGTCCGCTACCGCGGCAGCTTCGGCGAGTGCTTGGCTCGGGGCGCGGCCCGTCGCCCGTTCCTGGGCCACCAGGTCGAGATACGCGGCGACCCCGCGCCGGAACTCCTCTCGTGCCCGAGTGGCGTCCTCGCGCACGGCCAGCACCGGCACCAGCGACCCGGCCACCGCGGCGACCAGCACGCCCAGGATCACAACAGTGCCGGGGAAACCGACGCCGCCGAACCACGCCAGCCCCGCCACCGCCACGACACTTGCAGCGGCGCCGCTAGCCCATGCCAGGCGTCGAACGAGGTAGCGTTCGGCAGTCTGGTCGAGCACGTCGAGGTCGCCGGCCGGAATACCCCACCACCGGTTCGATGACCGCGCCGAGTACCCGGCCAGGCGGTGCAGTCGAACCGACCAGCGGCCCAGCGGCGCAGCTCCGTCCACGCGACGCGCTGCACGGTCGTCCAGCTCCGCGACCGCGGCGGCCAGGTTGACCGGTGCCGGCCGGATCGACGCCAGAATCACGCACAGGAGCGCGATCCCGGCGAGGGCACCGAGAACAGCGGCAGCGATACCCGGGTTCATCGCAGGGCCTCCGTGTCGGGCTGGGTGACCACGGTCAGCGAGCGCTTCGGCTTCGGCGCGCCGACTGGGGTCCGGGAGGAGACGCCGAGCAGCCGGGCGGGACGGCGAGTGCGGATCAGGATGTGCATCCACCACCCGGCCGCGCCGAGCAGACCCCCGATCCCGGCCATGACCACCTGGCCCAGCACTCCGTCGAAGGGCGAGAGGAATTCCCGGGCGAACAACACCAACCCGACCAGCAAGACCACGGTGATGCCGAGGATCGCGCGCACATCGGTGCGCGGTTTCGCCCGGTCGGCTTCGATGTCGCGGCGGGCCACGACCTCCCGTTCGAGGGCGGTGGCTTTTGCGTCGAGAACATCGACCAGACCGCGTCCACCGGCGCGGGCGCGCAGGACCAGGGCGAGGACGACCTCGTCGGCGGCTTCGTCGCCGACGTCGTCGGCGAACGCGCGCAACGCCTGCTCTAGGCCGCGGGTGCGCAGCCGCACTGCGAGGGTCTCGACCTCGGTGGCCAAGGCGTCAGGGGCGGTGCGGGCCGAGCTGGTGATCGCCTGCTCCAGCCCGCCCGCGCCGGAGGCCAGTATGTCGGCCAGCCGCCGTACCCAGCTTGCCAAGGCGTCCAAGCGGGCGATCAGTCGCTGCGCGTCGTGTCCGCGGGCCAGGATCGGCACGGTCACCGCCCCGGCGGCGGCCACCATCGCCGCAACCGGCCAGCCAGTGGCCCACCACACCACCGCGCCCCCGACCACCGCCACAGCAACCCGCCGCAGCGGAAGCCGTGCCAGGCGCTCCCGCCAGTCTGCCGCTCGCTGCGGCACGGAACCTCGAACGCCACTACCGGCCTTCCGCGGGGCAGGAGGCACCATCGCCGCAACTGCGCAGGCGAGGGCCAGCACGGCGACGACGCCGAGCAAGCCCGGCCACACGTTCGTCATCGCCGGCCTCCTTCCGGGAAACCGGTGATGTTTCCGGCACCTGCCCCCGCACCGGCGATGTCGAGCTGGGCGCGGTCGAAGCCGTGCCGCTCCAGACGCTCCAGCAGGTCACGGCTGGGCGCATAGGCCGGAACCGCGCGGCCGTCGGCAGGGCGCGGGGCGAAGATCCTGGTGGTGTCCGGGCGGCCGGAATCACCGACCGGACCGACCTCGACGACCTCGGAGACGAACCGCTGTCGGCGGTGCGCTCCGAGGTGGGTGTGGTCGGTGCGGGCGACGTGCACGACCAGGTCGATCGCCGACGCGGTCCACTGGTGGGCGGCCTCGATCGCCAGCGGCGGGATAGCCAACTGCCCGAGCGCCCCGATCCGGTCGAAGACGGCGGACGCATTGGTGGCGTGCAGGGTGCACATCCCGCCAGTGGCGCCATTGCCCAGTGCCCGCAGCATCGCGGTGACCTCTCCGGCGCGGACTTCCCCAACGATCACCCGGCTCGGCGAGTGCCGCAAAGTCTGCTTGAGCAGATCGTCCAGGGTGATTTCGCCGATCCCTTCGCTGTTGGCCGGCCGGGCTTCCAGCGGTGTGACCAACGGGCGCGCGCCGATGTGCAGGCCGAGTTCGTATTCCTCCTCGACGGTCACGACGTGTTCGTAGTTCGGGATCTCGGTGCACAACGCGCGCAGCAGCGTGGTTTTCCCCGCGGCAGGACCGCCGGAGACGATCACGTTGCAGCCCGCGCGCACCGCCGCACGCAGAAACGACGCGATCACCGGATCGAGCGTGCCGTTGGCCACGAGGTCGTCGAGGGTGACGTCGACCAGGCGGTGGCGACGGATCGCCACTCGCGGCCGGTCGCTGACTTCCATCACGGCCGCGACCCGAGCGCCCAGCGGGCCGCCAGCACCGATGCGAAGGTTTCCCAGCGGGCGGCCAGCATTGAACTCGCGCGACGTTTGGCCCTGGCGGGCGAACATCGCCGCGAGCATCTCGACCAACTCGGCGTCGGTATCGGCCACCGGGTGTGGCCACGGCTCGATCGATCCGTCGGCCAGTTCCAGCAACACGCGGTCGCAGCCGTGCACGTGGATGTTCTCCACGTCCTCGCGCTCCAGCAACTCCTCCAGCGCGCCCAGTCCGGACAACGCGGCCACCACCGCGCGAGTCAACCGGCGTTCCGCCTCCACCGACAGCGGTGCCTGTCCGGCAGTGGCGCGACGCTGCACCCAAGAAGCGACGTCCTCGGCCACGTACGCGCGCATGCGTGTCTGCTGCTCCTCCGCAGACAGGGGCGTGTCCAGATGGGTCTCCCCAGCGGCGACGCGTTCCAGCCGGGCCGCGACCGACTCCCGGATTTCCCTTACAGCGCGCGGGTCCAGTTCGTCGCTCGCCGCGTGGTCCTGCGGTTGCCCGAACGCCTGCGGCGGCCTGCCGCTGCCCCTGGTGACGCCGCCGTGTGGCGATGCCAGCGGCACCGGGTGCGGGTAGCTGGTGGGACCGTTCGGGAGGCGGTATCCGTTGTGTGGCAACGTCATCGTGTTCCTCCGGTGAGCGCGCCTGCGGACACCGGCGGTGCCGGCGCGCGCAATTCGGCGGGCGTGTAGTTGTGGTAGGTCCCGTGCAGGCGGCGCGCCGCACGGCGTCCTGCCCGCAGCAAGGGCGACCGACGGGGCAGGGCACCGCCGTCGACCCCGTCGGAGAGCACCGCCGCAGTCCGCGCGTCCGCAGGGATCTCAACAACGACGTCGCGGCCCAGCGCCGCGCGGACCTCACGGGTGCCGGCAGGCGTGGTCGCGCATACCGCCAGCCCGAGTCGCTCCGGGGCGATCCGTTCGGCGAGTTTGGCCAGCACCGGGCGCGCGGCCAGCACGTGCCGCTGGGTTGGGCGCACCGCGAGCAACACGACATCGGCAGCCAGCAGCAACGGCCACGGCGTAGCCGTGCCGTAGCGGCCGACATCGACCAAGGAGTCGGCTGGATGACCGGTCACGGTCCGGAACGCGGCCAGCGACGCGGTCAGGCGCGTCCATCCCGCAGCTCCAACCGCGGCGTGCTGTTCCGGCGACGTCAACCCGGCCAGCAGGCCCACGTGCCGCGCAGGTGGCACGGTCTGCACGTGCTCAATCAGCGTAGCCGGGTCGCCCGCCCTCGCGTGGCGGGTCGCGGTGGCGTGCGACAGGACGCCGAGATCGGTGCGAACCGTGCCGTCCACAAGCCACTGACCCAGCCAGCCCGGCGCGAGGTCGCCGCCAGCCGGGTCGCAGTCGGCCAGCAGCACCGGCGCTGGCCACGCCGCCGCCAACGCGGCCAGCGTCGTGGTCGCGCCCGGTGCTCCCTTGCCCGAGACGATCGTGATCATGGCCAACACCCTCACCGCCCTTCCCGACGAAGATTCGCTCGCTATGCGCCTGGTCCGAGCTGGACCACGACAACCTGGCCCGCCGCGGCGCTGGTCGCGGCCTGCGCGGAATCCGCGCCGACGACGACATCGACCGTGACCGCGCCGGTCGAGTCCGGCGGACCGGTGCCCACCACCCGCGCGCGAAACGGCCCGGCCGTACTCGCCGAGGCTTGTCCCGCATCGGTTCCTGTGCCCCCCGCGAGGGCGCTGACCTGGACCAGATCGCCGGGCGACAGGCCACGCGCGGGCAGGTGCCCCGGCTTCACCGCGAGCCCGACCAACCGCTCACCCGGCCCAGGAACCGGTTGCGCGGACACCTGTCCGGGTGCCAGCACAGTGCCCGCGGGCAACGAGGAGCGGGCAACCTGCCCCACCACCCCCGCGCGATCACGGGCCGGGATTGAGGACACGCCTTGGTCCGGGACCGCTTTCGCCACCCCGAGATCGCCGTCGCTGATCCGCTGGCCCCAGCCCACGTCCCGCGTCAGCACCACGACATCGATCCGGGCGTCCTGGCCCTCGATCAGGGCGTAGTTGCCGAATGCGACTACGGCGGCCAGCACGACCGCGACGCCCAGCAGCCACCACCGCCGCCGACGCGGTACCCGCGGGCCATCACCATCGTTGGGCAGCTCGACGTCAGCTGAGCCGCCACTTGCCTGGCGTGGCCCGGAAAAAGACACAGCAGTACCCACTGGGCAACTCCTTACCCATTTTCGGAAATACAGTTTTCTTGTGTCTGACAGAATGCGTCTATCGCATTCTCGGTACGCTAATTCGCACGCAGAGCCTGTACCTCGGCAACCGCGAAGCTGGCCCTCGCCCTCGACTGCATCTGCGGGAAGTCACCGCCGACGTCAGCAGTTCCGTCCGATCCGACCCAGCTCACCGACCACTGGATCGCCCACTCCGCGCTGGCCTGATCGTTCGGTTGGCCCACCGAGCTGCGGGTGTAGACGAACCCGCAATCCGGACTGGCCGCGTGCAGACCAAAGGAGCGGTCGTACGGTGTGCCCGGTCCCGAACATGTCATCGAACCGCCCGTGCCCGAGTTAAACGTCATGCTCACCGGGGTCGCGGTCACCTCGGCCCACACTGGTCCGACCTGCACCCGCTGCACGGCCGGATGCCACACCTCCCGGTCGGTCCATATCCAGGTGTTCTCGCCGACGATCGTGCCGTCCCGTCCGTCCGGCAACCGCACGTCCGGTGAATGCCGTGGCACCGGCAAGGGCAGTTGCAACTGCTCGAATGCCTGTGCCGCCAGCTCAGCCGGAGTCGGCAAGGGCGGTGCCGCAGGCGCACCCGGCGGTGCCGGGGCGTCCGCGGGAAGCGGCGGCAGGCATCGCATGCCGAACGCGCTACCACCCGGCCGACCAGCGCCGGGGGTACCTCCGACACCGAAACCGCCAAGAAAGCATCCGGGAGGAATCCCGCTCGGCGAATCGGCAGCATCGCTCGAACCGGCGGCGGCCTGCCGATCTTGGCCGGTGCCGGCCGACTTCTTTGCCGGACCGCCCGGCCGCACAGGTGCCTGGCCTCGCTGCTCCAAGGCCCGCATGTCGATGTGTGGCGGGGCGACCAGACCAGAGAGGTCGCCCGGAACGACGATGACCTGACCATCGTCATTGCTGGGCGGAGGCGGATCTGCCTGGGCTGGTGACGGCAGGCCCGCCACTGATATCCCACCCAGGCACAGCACGCCTGTCAGGACTTGTGCGATATGTCGGCGGACCATCAGCATGTCCCGCCGGGGAACGTGACTTGAGCGACCTTCCACCGGCCGTCGGCGCTGTCGCGTTTGAGGTCTGCATTGACTGGATTCCGCGGTACGCCGACGGTCTTTCGATCACCGGTCTTGGCGTCCGCCTGGCCTGCCCTTGAACCGTCTTGGCAGTCGACTACTTTCGCGGAGGCGCCGGTGATCTGAACTGACACGATGCGCGCAGTGACATCGCCGTAGACCTTGATCCCGGCCTGTTTCTGAGATTGCATCGCGTTCAAGGTGGTGGTGAGCTGAGGGTCGACTGCGACCGCGGCTACGACGTCATGCCAGGTGTTCTCCGGCTTGTCGCTGGCGTGGAACGTGCTGACCCAGAATTGGGTGTAGGCGGTTTCGACTGCGGCGCGTTCGTCCTGGGCGGAAGAGGTCGCTGCTTGTGACGGCGCGGACAGGTTCGGCGATGACGATGGTGACGGTGCCGGGTTGTTTTCGCCGCTGCACCCCGTCAGCAACATGGCGAAGGTGCCAGCCAGGATGACGTGCAGTCGCCGACGATTGGTACCGATGTTGCTCACAGGGTCCTCCCCAGTGCTCCCGATGCTGATGTCCATGCCGACCCGCGCCTGTGCAGGCCGCCATGCGCCTATGTCAACAGGATGCTTACCAGCGCGCCGGCGAGCAGGGGTGGACCTGCGGGGAACCGGGATTTCATACTCCTGGACGACACTGCTACCGCAAGCGCGACCAGGGCGGTAAGCCCGCTCGCGACGAGCAGACCGCGCAACAGGCCATCCCACCCGAACCAGCCGAGGTACAGCGCGAGCGCGGCATACAGCGCGGTATCGCCGCCCCCTGTGTGTTCCGGCGCGCACATCTGGACCAGCAAGGCAAGGCCGAGCACGGCCACCATTGCGATGCAGGCGAAGCCGAACCGGAACCAGGTTCCGTCGATCACGGTGGCCCAGAGCATGAACACCGCGCCTCCGCCTGCCAGCGCTGCCACCAGCGGAAACGGTAACCTTCGGCAACGTAGGTCTGTGAGCGCCAGGCCGCATCCCAGCGCGCACGCCCAGCACCATGCCAGCCAGATCGGTGTCGCGCCGAGTCGAGACAACCCAGCCCAACACAGCACCGCCGTCATCAGCGACATCGCCGTGGGAAGTGCGATGCGTGCCAGCCGGCCAGTGACAACCACTGTGCCCGTCGTTCGTTCCGTGGCCGCGAGCAGCGCTGGTCCCGCCGCGATACTTGCGGCTCCGACCGCGGGCACCAGGATCGACATCATCAACACCTCCAAGACGAGTACGAAGGCGCTGGCGTGGACCGCGGCATCCGGTCCGGCTCGCGTCGTGGTTGCGCTGGTCCTCATCGTGGTCGACAGACAGATCGGCCTTGATCGTGACGATCCGCGCGTACTGGGTGCCTGAAGTCATCGCGCGTACTGCTCCGGTCGGGAAGAGCTACGGTGTCGTCCGGCGGTGGGTGGCGTGGCAGACGCGGACGCCCCCGCGTCCTCCACCCCTGGCGCGGGTTCGGTGCCAGCAGTTCCTGGGATCTCGTCGGGGCGTGGACCGGAACCCGCCAGGCCGGTCCTCGTCGCGGTGGCAGACGGACCGGTGGCGGGTTCCAGGTCGGTCGCTTCGGCAAAAGCGTGGAGGTTCGGAGGCGGGGCGGGCGCGGTGACAAGTTCTGCGATGGGCTGCCAGGTGACGCACCGATCGCACCAGGCATAGCTGGGAATGGCCTCGGGGTTCTCGGCGAGTTCGACGAGTTCGGCTTCGCCGATCTCGTCGAGTGCACGCGTATGGGAGCAAAGAAGGAGGAAGTGCGCCATCGGTGTGCTCCGTCCAGGACGGTGGGGCTCGGGATGGGGCGGCGGCGCGGCGGACGTGGAGGCTGGGGTCCTGGCGAGCCGCCGCACCAGCCGGTCCGAGCGCGACTCGGCGCTCGGGGTCGGGCGCGGTTGACCGCCCAACCGTGATGGTTCACAGAGGGAATCGACATGCGTCGGCGCGGTTGAACCAATCCACGAGACGGCCACGGGCGTCGAGAAGAGTTGCGGGAATTCCAGGGATGACATCGCGAAGCGACCGGCGGCGAGAATAAGGGGCTGGCGCTGTGCGAAAAATGCAGATATGGATTCCAGAAAAAGGTTGTGACTTCCCGGCATTTCCGTGTTGACGGGATACCCGGATTGAGTTCCGGGCGCCGGGGCGACACCTAGGGGGAGGAGTGTCGCCCCGGCAAGCGAGACCGGGCGAGGCGCCGTCGATCCCCCGACTGGGTCGACGGTTCCGGGAGGTGACTCGGTTCGCATACCTCCACAGTGGAGCAACGAGAACGCTTCGGGGCCTGGTAGGTGAGGACAGTCTTGTGCTCTTTTTGTGCTGGTTTTGTGCTCGTTTTGTCCAGACGAAAACAGTTTTCATCTATCCGAGGGGTTGGCGACATCGCGTGCCCGTGTCGGCACATGCTGTTACTTTCGATGCTCGCGCGGATGAGCGTATCGGGATAGAACTACGCCGCACCAGTAGGGCCTCGGCGTGTCCCGAAGCCCTACTGGGTTCCAGGCGGAGAAAGAGCCCAATGGCTGGGTTGCTCAGGTGCCGGGCTCGTCGCGGGTGCCCAGGCACACGTTGATCGTGGCGATCTGGGCTTGAATGTCGAGTGCACGCGGGTCCTGCAGTGATTCGAGGATGTCCCCCGCGGCGCGGTAGGAAGCGCGCGCTCCTTCGGGGTCGCCGAGTTTGGTCAGCGTTTCGCCTCGGGCGACGAGGGTTTCGGCCTGGCCCCAGCGTTCGTGTCCGATGCGGCGGACGGCCAGGGCCGCGTCGAAGTGGGTCAGCGCAGCTCGTGGCTGGTGCTGCTGCAGCAGCACCAAGCCCATTTGGTGATGGGCGAGGCTGGCGACGGGTTGTTTCGGGGCGAGCGCCAGGGCGCGGGCGAGCGCGTCCTCGGCGAGCGCGCGGGCGTCCTCGGTGTTGCCCAGGTTCTGGTGCGTTCCGGAGAGCATGGCGCGGGTGACAGCAACGCCGAGGTCGAGGCCGACGCGCGCGAAGAGCGTCTCGGCCAGTTCGTAGGCCCCTTTGGCGTCGTCGTGGCGGTCGAGGGCGCTGTAGGCGGCAGCGAGGCCGAACTCGCTCCAGGCGCGGCCCCGGTCGTCGCCCAACTCGGTTTGCAGGTCGACCGCGCGCCGGAGGTGGTCGATGCCTTCCTCGGTGCGCCCGAGTTCGTGCAGGACCCAGCCGAGGCTCTGGGTGCAGCGGGCGATGCCCGGGGTGCTGTCGAGGGCTTGCGCGGCGGCAAGTCCTTCGGTGGCCGCGGTGAGCCAGGTGCTCCAGTTCTTGGTCAGGTAGAAGTAGGGAAGAAAGAAGGCCGGAAGCATCCAGGCGGCGTCTCCGGCGCCGATGGACCGGGCGTGGCGGGCGAGTTCGAGCGCGGTGGTCACTTCGGTGTCACACCATGCCAGCGCGCCGTGATAGTCGTCCGGGGCGAACGGCGTGGTGACCTCCGGAATGGTCGTGGTGCCGGTTCCGGTGTCGAGTTCGAGGTCGAGTGTGAGCCCGGAACCGGCCCAGTTCGGGGTCAGGGCGTTGCTGGCTTTCCACGCGGTTGTCACGTACCAGCGCAGGAGCCGGTAGCGGGCCCGTGCCACCTCGTCGAGGGAGTCTTCGACGACGGCGCGCTGATAGGCGTAGGCGCGCAGGAGGTGGTTCATCCAGAGGCGTCCGGCGCCGACGTAGGCGTCGTCGAGCAGGTGGGCGTGGCGCAGCACGTCCAGCACTTCACGGACGGTACCGACGTCAAGGCCGGTCTGGGCGGCGACCGCCTCGGCGCTCAGCAGCGGGACGGGGATGATGCCGGCCAGCCGGAACACACGCTGCTGCAGCGGCGACAGCGCGAGGTAGGACAGGTCGATCACGCCGTGGACGTTCGTCGAAGGGTCTGAGGATGTGAACACGTCCAGGCGCCGTGTTTCGCTGCCGAGCCGGTCGGCCAGGCTCTGCAGCGAGTCGTGCGGGTGCTGCTGGATGCGTTCGGCGGCGATGAGCACTGCCATCGGCAGTCGGCCGCAGCGGCGCACGATCGCCTCGGCGGCCTCGCGCTCGACCTCGACACGTGCCTCGCCGGCGCGCCTGCGCAGCAGGGTCAGGGCTTCCTCGGGCGACAGCGGGGGCAGGTCGATGTGCAGGCCGCCGCTATGCAGCAGCAGGGAGGGCTGGTGCTCGCGGCTGGTCAGCACTACCACGCTGCCCGCCCCGGGCAGCAGGTGCCGGACCTGTTCGTAGCTGGCGATGTTGTCCAGCACGACGATGGCCGGACGTGCGGCCAGCAGCGAGCGGTAGCGGGCGGCGCGTTCCTCGATCGTGCCGTGCAACGCGTCGGCACCGGCTCCGAGGGCGTGCAGGAAGCCGTCCAGGACGTCGCCGGGGTCCACGGCTCGTCCGGGGGCCAGCCCGCGCATGTCGGCGAACAGGCAGCCACCGGCGAAGCGGTTCTGCACCCGCGCGGCCCAGTGCAACGCCAGGGAGGTCTTGCCGACCCAGAAGCCGCCCTCGATGACGGCGGTGACCGCAGCTCCGGGGCGGGCGTGCTCGATGAGGGCGGCGTCGAGCCGGTGCAGATAGTCCTCGCGGCCGACGAAGTCCGCGGCGGCGGGTGGCAGTTGCATCGGACGAGCGGGGGCACGACGAATCTCGTCCTGTTCGTGGGCGAGCTGTTCCAGCTCGCCGTCGGCACCGAGAGCGCGGTCGACTTCGCGAACCAGCGCAGGTGCCAGCGGGCGCGCGCCGTGCAAGATCTTCGACAAGTAGCTCGCGCTGTAGTTGGTCTGGGCCGCGATGTCGTCGATCGTCATGCCTCGCTGGCGGCGCAGCCGGTGCACCGCCTCCGCGAAAGCGTTGATGGACCTCAATTCCACGTCTCCCCCTGGATGGATCGACGCGCTACAGCCGCTTGTGGCGGAGCAGCGCGTCGCGGCGCCGTCCGAGGACGGGGCCGCAGGCTGTGGGGACCGGATCGGACGTCCGCATCACCAAGTGGAGCGACGACCGCGACAGCCGAGATTCGTTTGTCCCGCGCCGACACGCGGAGTGACCATCCCGTCAATGACAGGCAGTCACCACCCAACGCCCACGCCGGGGCGCCTCGCCACCGTCACACCCTTGAAGCGATGCGACAGCCACCAGTCACAGCTCGCGGGAGATTTCCCAGCTCATCCGGTCCTGCGTCGCAAGACCTCTCCCCGGAGGTGGAAGATCACCCGATCTTTCCTGGATACCCGCATCTCCCCAACCGATGCAACTACCGGGTAACCGATTACACCTTTCGGGCTAATCGTGACACGCAACACTACTCAACGCAACCGAGTAGAACTACCTGCCGTCACTGAGTGTTATGACGCTTGTGCGAACGAGGTACGTCGGTGCGGCGTCGGGAGCGGGTACAGCAGCGCCACGGTTTCGACAGCGCACTCCGGGCAGATCCGCAGGTTCGCCGGACGACGCGGCCCCAGAGATTCGAGCACGAGCTGGCCCTCGTGCAGGTGACGGGTGCACACAGAGACGTCGGTGTCGGGCAAGGCGGTGTGTGCGCGTCCGGGGTGGTACGGGCTGACGCCCCACTGCAAGTTGGTCATGGTGAACCTCCTCGGGTCGCGGCTGTGATCTCGGTGAAGCTGGAGTAGGCGGCCTCGATCGCGGAGTCCGGCAACGGGTCGAGCCCGACGTCCGCGCGCGCGAGGTTGACCTCGGCCGGACGGCGCAGCGGGTAGAGGCGGCCGGCTGCCTCGGTGCCGAGCCGCAGCCACTGGGTGCCGTAGTGCTGCGGGCGCTGTTGGTCGGTCGCGACCCGATCGGACAGAAACGCCAGGTCGCGGGGTGCGGCGTCGCGATTGGCGACCGCGGCGCGCAGCTTCGGCAGCCAGCAGGCCCGGTACGGCGCGGGCGCGTGCTGGGCCAGCACCCAGGCGGCGTGCGCGCCGTCGACGCCAACTGTGCGGCGGCCGGGCCAGCCGTGTACCGCCACGATCGGCGCGAACCAGCGCACGTTGTCCTCATCGACCCGCTGAACGGCCTCCCACTGCTCCGGCATGGGAGCCACCGGGTCAAGCTCGGCGCGAGCGCGCTGATCGACGGCGGCACGCTCGATCAGCTCGCCGCGCAGCGCGGCCAGCTCCGGGTCGACGCCGGCCCTGTTCACGGCTGTCCTCCTGCCAGCGCGGCCGATCCGGACGCGGTCAGCATGAGAGGCCGATCGGCCTCGTCGGCGAGATGGCCGGACGCGAGCAGTTCGGCACATGCCTGCGCGATCCACTCAGGCACCGCCCGGCCCCCGTCGGTGAACAGCTCGCCGTCGTGGCGACGCAGCGCTCCGCGCGCGGCCCGGCGCAATGCCCACCAGCCCGCGATGTCGACCCCGGCGCCATCCGCGCGGCAGCTCATCCCGGTTGTCGGTTCGGCGGCATCGAGCGAGGTTGCGGGCGTCATGGCTTCCCCGATCGAACGGCTGGCACCGAGATGGCCAGGGCGCGGGTGGTGGCCAGCAGCGCGGCCTGCGCGGGCAGATCGGCCCGGGTGGGCCAGTCGACCCAGCGCCACAGATCCAGGGCCTCGGTCTCCGGCGACGGCAGCACCACCAGGGCGTTGTCCCCGACCACGCTGACGCCCAACGGCACCAGCGCGGCCACATGCTCCAGCGTCGCGCTGCCCGGCCCGCTCAGGAACGTCCACCGTTCGCCACCCGGATGCGCCAGCGCCGGGGCGGGCATAGCCCGCACCCGCAGGCTCGGCGCGACCTTCCGGCCCAGCGCAGCGGGCATCGTCACCGCGCCGAGCAGCCCGCCCAGGCGCAAGGCGATCCGGTTGCCCTCGACCAACTGAGCAGGCAGCCCGCAGGTGGCCCAGTAGTACTCGCATCGCCGCGCCGCTGTGTCCCCGGCCGACGCCGGGGGCGCCACGCAGGAAACGGACATGCCCATCAGTCCCTTCGTGTCTGGCCGCTCAGCGCGGCCCGCGCGCTGGCGGAGTCGGGTACGAACCACGCGGTCTCCTGCGGCGTGATCCGCCAGCGCGAGATCTGTCCCGGCACCTGGCTCGGCGGCAGCAGCACGCATCCCTCCCGTACCGAGCGAGGCGGATCACCAGCTCGAACTCCGGTATCGGCGGCGTGGTCGACGATCAGGTGCCAGCGCAGGCCCGGCCCGACCACGATCGGGCCGAGACATCCGGCGCTTCGGAGCGCCGCTTCGGCCCCGCTGCCGCCGGGACCGAGGTCGATCACCCCGATCGCGCCGGGACGCAGGAGAATGGGCCACGGCCGATCCGTCCACGCCTCGAACGCCTCGTCCTCGGACACGGGCCCGCCTCGGCAGATCAGATCGGTGGCCTCGGGCAACGACTGGTCCTCGAGGGCGCCCGTCCTGGCGGACGGTGCGGGAACACCACGGCAGATCGGCCAGCCGTGCGCGGCGTACTCGGTCGCGGCGCAGCGCATCTCCGTCAACGCGCCCGCCGGATACGGATGCGTGCTCAACACCGGGCATCACCCTTCTGCGGTCCAGGTGCCTCGTCCGCGGATGTTGGTTCGCCGACTGGCATCGTGGGGGTGAACCAGTCATGAAAGTCCGTCATCGTGCGGCGCGGTGCGTCGGTGTCCCACTGGTGGAGCCCTTCGAGCACCTGCTCGTACAACACAGCCCGCTCGGAACCGCCATCTCCTGGTTGTCCGGCAATCGGCTCGGACGACGTGAGCGGAACGGGCAGCGGTTCAGGTGCACGAGCTTCGTCGAGGGCATGCCGGCTCACGACAACGTCCTTGCCTGCACAACGCGCTCCAGCAACGCGACGACCATGCTGCAGGGCGGCAAAAGCTGGTCCGGACCAGGCGGCACGACCCAGGCGTGTCGCGTCCTCCCGCCTGGGCCAGGTCTCGGGCCTGGCGTGAGCTGCGCGCCGTCGGGCAGCAGCCGGACCTTGGCGTGGATCAGGGACTCCGGCAGCGCGAAATCGGCCCGCCGGTGCGGCGCGGTCAGCACCGCCCACCGCCTGGGACCGTGCCGCAAGACAGGCCCCCGAAGGCAACCCGACGCCAGCTCAGCGACCACAGGCCGGGCAAGGTTCTCGGGTATGTCGAGCACGTCGATGGCCGCGTCCTCGGTCGTGGCGCGGCCCCCTGCGCCGTGCCACGCCCCTTGGACGGGCTGTCGAACCGCTGCTTCACACGGACCGGCCATCACGCTGCCTCCGACGTGACCATCGGCGGCGACTGGAGGGCGTGACGGCCGCTGGGCTCGCGTTCGTCGTGGTCGCGAAGAACGACCGACACCCGCCCAGCAGCTTCCGCGGTGTGCCGCCCTCCCGGTGCCTCGCGATGCGGCGTGGGTGCCGCTCCCGGATGGCTCCGAGGTGCGGGGATTCCCTCTCGCGCGGATTCATCGAGGCGCGCGTGCAACTCGATGGCGTCCCGCAACGCAGCACGTAGCTGCCCCGCAGCACGTGGATCGAACAGCACCACGACGCCGACTCTGGCGATCGTGATCTGGGGTCCGTCCTTCGCAACCGAAACCTCGACGTGGAATCGGCGGCCGTCGCGATCGCGGCACGGCACCATCCCGGCGCCTCGAAGAGGCTTCCACCCAGCTCTGGTCAGCAGGGTCATGAGCCTGTGTCGGTTGCGCCTCATGCTTGTCACCCACCTTCCGCGACAGCGGCAGCTCGTGGCGTACCGCCGCGCCTCATCGGGCTGTCGGCCTTCGAGAATGCATCCCTGCTTACAGGAATGAACGCGATAGTTTGTAGATTAGCCAGATAATTATCGGAGACATATAGCCCGTATGGGTGTTCTTATCGATGGAGGCGAGTAATCTCGTGGAGTATGTGCCGCGAGTGATCCAGGAGCAGGAAGGACCGGACCTTGGCGAAGCAACACGCCTCCAGCACGCTGCGAGCGTGGGAGCTGGGTGTGCGACTGCGTCGGGCTCGCGGCGATCTGGGCCTCACGGCCGCCGCGGTCGCCAAGCGGGTCAAGATCGCGCCCAGCAACTTCTCCGCGATCGAGGCCGGCAAGCGCCGCGTCACCGCGAACAACCTGGCCCAGCTCGTCGAGACCTACGAACTCGATGACGCCGAGCGGGAGCTACTCGAAACCCTGCGCGTCGAAGCCGAGCAGCGGAACTGGTGGCACGACTACACCGAGCTGTACAGCGAGGAGTTCCTCCGATTCCTCGGCTTGGAAGCCGGCGCCAGCCTGGTGCGCGAATGGGCACCGATCTACGTCGCGGGACTGCTGCAGACCAACGAGTACGCTCGTGCGACGATTCGCGCGGGCAGCCCCTACATCAAGGCCGTCGACGTCGGCCCCCGGCTGGAAACCAGGCTGGCTCGCCAGGCCCTGCTCGACGAAGGGCTGAAGATGGACGTCGTGCTCGCCGAAGGCGCTCTGCGTCAGCAGGTCGGAGGACGTGCCGTCATGTGCCGTCAGCTCGACCACCTCACCGAAGTGATCACCCGGCCCAACAGCGCCGTCAGGGTGCGGGTGGTGAACTACGAAGCCGGAGCGCACGCACTGACCGGTGGGCCGCTGAGCCTGTTGAGCTTCGACAACGCGCTGCTGCCCGACCTCATCTGGCAGGAAACCGCGATCACCGGCAATCTCATCGACCGAGTGCAGGTCGTCCGCGAGTTCAAGGCCAGCTTCGAGGACGTCTTCGGTTCGGAGGACGTCTCCAATGCGGTTGCGCTCAACGACGCCGACTCGCTCGCTCTGATTCAGCAGATCCGCCACGAAATGGAGGCCGCAGCGTGACCACAGATCCCCGTAACCCCGTCCGCCAGCGCACGGGCTGGTTCAAGTCAAGCTTCAGCCCCTCGCAAGGTGGCTGCGTCGAAGTCCTCTTCGAAACTTCAGCCGTCCTGGTTCGCGACACGAAAGATCACGGTGAGGGACCCGTGCTCACCGTCGACATAGCCGCGTGGCCCGGCTTCCTCGCCGAGGTCATCGGCACGGCACCCGCTGGCAGCAACCACGCTCTGCGCATCGAACACCAGACCGATGGTGGCGTGCGCCTGCGCGCCAATGACGGCACCGCACTCGCCTACACCGTGGTCGAGTGGACCGCGTTCACTCGAGGCGCCGAAGCTGGCCAGTTCACGCTCCAACCAGCGGCGTAGCGGGCTCACAAGGCGGTCCACCGTGATCACACCATTCGCATCACCACCGTTCCGCACAAGATCGGATAACCAACCACCCACCAGCACACACGGCGAGACGCGATCGCAAAAGACCCCAGTTGTAGGCCGCTTGTAGGACTCGAACCCCGACCAGGCGATCGAACCGTGCCGTCGCCCGCGATTCGCGCTGGAACCCGGCAGGAGGACGCGATGACCACCGCAGAAGATGACCATCTTCATCCCCTTGCCGTCGTCTTGCGCGAACGCGAGCTGACGCTGGACAAGCTGGCCTCGTCCTACCGCGGAGAACTCGCGCGCCAAGGGCTGCGATCGGGGGCAGACCGGCAGCTCATATGGAAGTGGAAGTCGGGCAAGAAGACGCCGAGCACCGAGTCGCAGCACGTGCTGGCCACGGTGCTCGGCGTCCCGCACACTCTTGTCACAGAGCGCGGATGGCCATCCTGGGTGTGGTGCGCAACCAACACACACGGGCAACTGGTCGAGCCGCCGTGGTCGATCGCCGGGACCATGAAGGTACTTCGCTGGGTGACAGGAGATCGAGTGGATCGTCGCGGCTTTCTGGCCCTCTCGGGCGCGAGCCTGCTCGGAGTCGTCACTGAGTGGGCCTCCAATATGGCGACAGCCAAAGCAGCGACGCTCGTGGTGCCTGAGACGCGAGGGGAATACCTCAGCCGTGAGGTCCTCGACCGTCTGGGAAACCGCCTTGCCGAACTCCGCCACTTGGACGATGTTTTCGGCGGCACAGATCTTCGACACCTGGCCCGCGCCGAGCTTCGCTGGCTCTCGACCCTCGCGGACACCGCCACCTACGACGAACCAACCGGCAGGACCCTTTTCGCCCACATCACCGAAGCGGCCCGCCTGTGCGGCTGGCTCCACTTCGACGTGGCACAACACGCCGCGGCCCAGGAGCACTACGTCACCGCGCTGCGGTCCTCGGTCGAGGCGAATGCTCCCGAAGCCGGCGCCCATGTTCTCGCCTGCATGAGCTTCCAAGTAATGCTCGAAGGGCACCCGAATGATGCCCTCTCCCTCCTGGACACGGCATCAGACTTCCTCGGCCGCGGCGGTAACGCCCGTCTGAGAGCCATGATTGCCAGTCGCAAGGCGCGGGCGTACGCCATCGACGGAGACGCCAGGGGCTGCGGTCACCAGCTCAACCTCGCCGAGCGGTATCTCGACGCGGCCGATACCGCTCGCGACAACGCCCCGGACTGGATCTACTACTTCGACCACGCCGAGTTGGACGCCCAGGCTGGCGCTTGCTGGGTGAGTTTGTCCCAGCCCGCACGCGCGAGGCCCCTGATTGACTCCGCGCTGAGCACGATGAGTAGCGACTACGTTCGCGACCGAACGATCTATCACGCTCGCAGCGGGCAGGCGTACGCCGATGCCAACGAACTCGACATGGCGTGCCGCGATTTCGCCACCGCGATCGATCTCGCAGCTCAAACCCAGTCAGTCCGATCAATCGAGACAATACGCGCCGGTAGAGTCACCCTGGATCGCTATAAAGGCGACCCACGGATTAGCAAACTCGATCGACAGCTCCAACGGATCGCTTGCTGAGATGCGTGCGTCTGAAGATCGGGTCGCCCTTGTTACCGGAGCCAGCAGGGGCATCGGACGGGAAATCGCCCGCCAGCTTTCTGCTCGCGGAATATCGGTATGCGCGGGCGTACGCAATCACGGCCCCGAGTCGCTCATAGCGGAAGGAAATTCCGCTGCCTCGGTTCTTTATCGCGAGATCGCACTCGATGTCACCCAGCCAGATTCCGTACGCGAGGCTGTCCAAGCCGTTCTTCGCATGTTCGGAAGAATTGACATTCTCGTGAACAATGCAGGAATCTCCGATGGGGACCACGACGCGTTACGGCTCGATGTCGAAGCATTCAAGAACGTGATGGACGTGAACGTACTGGGAGCCTGGCGACTGTGCGAGTCGGTGATACCAGCGATGACCGCAAATAACTATGGTCGCATCGTAAATATCTCCAGCACCCTCGGGTCGTTGCATCATCTGAACCGGGCGACTGAACCTGCATACCGGGTCAGTAAAGCTGCCATAAACGCCTTGACCCGCGTGTTCGCCGCCCGTTTGAGCGGGACGGGAATCCTCGTCAACGCTGCATCTCCGGGCTGGGTCAGAACGGACCTCGGAGGACCGAATGCGCCGCGTTCTGTCCAACAAGGAGCCGACACCCCTGTCTGGCTTGCTACGCTTCCTGAAGATGGCCCATCAGGCGGCCTCTTCTATGACCGCGCACCGCTCGAATGGTGAGCGTCGGCGAGCAGAGCTTTCCGTATGAAATGGCTCAAAGCGGCCTTTCGGTGGACGTCGCCATCAAGGTGTAAGTTCAGCGCCGACCAAGCGAAGCCTACTTTCTGTAGCCCAGCGGGGGTCCGACCGCGGGTTGACCGAGCGTGTGGAAATGCTGCGACCTACAAGCGTCCTACGACTTTCTACTTCCCCTTCCGCCCGCCAAGCGCAATGCTCGCTGTCTCGTTACTCGTGCGATTAGTCAAAGGAGCACGCCCGGCGAGCAAACCTGGCCTGCTGCTACAGATGCCAGGCCCGACCGAAGCTAGCAGGAAGAGGTGCGTGATCGCTGTTGTGGCACTTCGGTGGTACTTCAGGGCGACATCCTGCACTTAGCCTCCTGCGTTCGGGCGGGGCCAAGACGACCTACTCCAAGGGGGAAGAGTGACTGTTCGGTTAGGGGTTGAACGCAAGAGAGTTCGGCGTGCCCGACCGTCGCGCGAGAACGACGACGTCGCCCCCTTCCCCCACTCTGTTCCTGTTTTCTCACACCGATTAATCGCCTTCTGCGCGAACAGGGGAGCCTCTTCTGCGCGTTCCGGCCACCTCGCGGGCGAGGCTGGGAGCGGCGGCGTGGTGACACATCCCCGAATCGGTTGCGCATCGCAACGAGAGATGTCGTGACGGCTCCAGCCCGGCCAATGACGTCCTCATCTCGCCCTGGCCAGACCCGTCCCCCGGGGTCGGCTAACGAGGTGGGGCGCGGGGCGGCACGACCATCCGGCGACACGACCGCTCCCCCTCCCGCCGATGGTCGCGCCGTCCCATCTTTCACGGGAAACGAGGAACCGCCACCGCTGGTGGTAGTGCTCCCGGCGTTCTCCAATGGCGACACGGTTGCGCTCGTGGCCGAGCACACCGAGCAGGCGGTGTTGGCGACCGGGCTTTCCCGACCGATCTGCACCGTGTTGGTGGACACCAGTGCTGCGACGGACGAGAGGACGCGCGTGGCGTTCCAGAACGCCCGGTTGTGGGGTTCGCGTGTTGAACTGACGCTGCCGGGTGCTGGGTGGGGTGCCGCCGTGGCGCGGGGCTTGCGACACGCAGCTCAGGTCGGCGCCGAGGAAGTGGTGCTGGCCGACCCGATCGCGCCTGCGGATCTTGAGGCACCGGCCGTGGAGTCACGGCTCGCGTCGGCGTTGCGCAGGCTGCGCGAGCAAGAGCGGCCGGGAGCTGTGTGCAGCCCATTGGCCGCGCCGTGGTGGCAGCGTCTGCTGGCCATCCATGTGCTGCGACCTCTATGCGCGCCTTCGCTGGGTTTGACGCTGGTGGACCCGCAAGCGCGCACGCTGGTGCTGTCTGGCGACGCCGTGCCCGATGTGCTGTCACCGTCCTGGGGTTTGATGCGCATGGGCTGGGAGCATGGGCACGGCCTGGGTCTGTTGGCAGCCGTTCGCGAGGCCGGCCTGGATGTCGGGCAGACCTTACCCCGTATTCCGCATCCGGAGGCATTCGCGCGGTCGATGAACCGGAGCCCGGTGGATCGTCGTGAAGCGTCCGCCCTGCTGCCGACCGCGCTGCGCTTGGTGTCGGTCGCGTCCTCAGTACGCGATCCGGCCCCGGTGATGCCCTGGGTGGCAGATCTCGGGTTGGCCAAGGGACAGCTTCCGCCGCCGGAGGTGTTCACCGCGATGCTGACGCAGTGCTCGCGGGCGGCCCAGGTGGTGGCTTCGCGACCGGGAGTTGCCGCGGGCTGGCCCGAGCCACTGCTGAACTCCTGGCACGCCGCTCGTGCACTGCAGGCCGATATTCCCGCGATCGCTGAGCGGTTGTGGCTGACGTACCTCGCGCGGCTCGGGCCGTGGCTGCGCTTCGGCGCCAGCGCCGGTGGCTACACCGTGCCCGCCCGTCACTCGGTGGTCGCGGCGGCGCGCCAATTCTTGCTGGCCACCGGAACACCGGTCATGGCCGAGCAGTCCGCTGCGGACGTCCGCGGCGAGTCCATCGCCTCCTCGCTCCCCGGTACCGGTTGAGCAGAACCGACGCTCGCCGGACGCGTTCACGCGGAGTCATCTCGAAGAAGAAAGGTTCGGTTCGTATGCCACGCCGACAACCAGCACGCGGTGCCGTGGACTGCACGACGTTCAGGGGCCGCGACTGCGCGGAGGTGTTCGCGGGTGCCGCCGAATGGCTGGCCGACCCGGTACAGACCGGGATTCAGCTGTGGGCCGTCGATCTCGACCAGCCCCGCCGCGTCGATCGCGAGTTCGACGACGCAGACGCGGACGTGTATCTCGAGCTGTTCTACCAGCGCTCCGATAACGAAGCGCGCAGCACGCAGGAGCAAGCAGAATGACCGCGGCGCCTCTCCCCGGCAGTGTCGTGGAGCGGGTCGCCCTGTTCGGGGCGCTCGCCAGCGCGTTCCATGGGGCGCATCTATGGGCGGATCATTGGTTGCAGCGGCCGAAAGACGCTGTCCTCAAAGGATTACACGGCGACGAGCTGGTGTATCCCAGCGATGGCACACCGGCTTCCGAGGTAGAAGTCCCGCGTGAGGATGAAACCCCGGTGCCGGCCCGTGTCGTCGGGCGCCGCGCGGCCACCGCTCATGTGCTGACCTACGCGGCCGGGCAGCTGGTCGTCACCGAGTTCGTCGCGCGCGTCCTCGGCCTGCGCCTGCCGTGGCGTGCCCGGGTGGCCGGTGCGGTGATCAACTTCGGGACGCACTGGATCATCGATCGGCGTCGTTTCCTGCTGTGGCTGGCGAAGCGGGTCAACCACAAGGACACCTTCATCGCCTACGCGACCGTGATGCGCAAGCCCGGCAGCGCACCGGACACCTCCGGGCCGGGCACCGCGCTCTACGACCTCGATCAGGGACTGCACAAGGCCCTGGGAATCGTGGCCGCGGCGGTGGCCGCCCGCCTTGCAGTACCCGGGTCGCGTCGCCGACGGCGAGGTGCCTCGTGCTGATCACCACCGACGTGGGCGACACCCTCGGCTCGTTCGACCGCCCGGGCACGGCCGAGGTGTTGCGGGAGATCGCGCTGGCGCCGGACAACGCGGCCAAGATCGACCGCAACATCCTCCACGTCGTTCCCGAACTCACCGACGAGGTAGCTGAGCTGGTACGCGAGCGGTTGCTCATCAACCCCTCCGACTGGCCGCAGATCTGGCCGACCGGCGGGTTCACCGCCTACCCCGGCACGCTGGCCGCCTTGGCACGCCTCGCGGCCCTGGCACCGGTGGTGGCGTTGTCGAACGTGTCCTGCATAGCCGGGCCCGCCAGGATGGGCGACCTTCTCGACCAGTGCGGGCGGCACCTCGCCGGGATTTACACCAGCTACCAGCTGCGTGCACGCAAACCCCAGCGCCGATGCTGGACCACGATCGCCGCCGAGCGCCAGGTGCCGGTCAGCGACATCGTGCACCTCGGGGACCGGGTGCCCGAGGACGTCCGGGGAGCGCTCGCCGCCGGGTGCCGGGCCGCCGTGCTCGTCAACACCCGCGACGTCGACGTCCCGGGCGACGTTGACCGCGACCCGCGTGTCGCCGTGGTGCCCGATCTCGCCGGTGCCGCCGAGCACCTCGCCGGACTGGCCGGAGCAGCTGCATGAGCGTGACGATCTCGCCGATGCCCGAGGAGCGCGGGCGCTATTGGAACGGGTTGTGTTCCCATCCGCAGGGCGGGTGCGGGGCGGCCCTTACCTGGCCACACAACCGGATTCGCCAGCAGCGCCATTGGGGCGAACTGCCGCGCTTGTGCCTGTGTTACCCGCATATCTCGCGGGTGGAGAACGCGATCGTCGCCAACGGCGACCGGGCATGGCTGCTCGATCGCAAGGTTGCCGAGGAAATGAAACGTATCGCCCCGTACGCGAAAACGGCGCTGCGGATGCGGCGCGCCTTTACGTCCCGGGTCATCGAGTGCGCGCTGGACGAAGGCATCACCCAGTTCGTGGAATTGGGGTCAGGACACGTGCACACCAGCGCGGCACACGCTGCGGTGATCGGCGCGGACGCGGAGCAGGATCCCACGATCGTGCTCGTCGACCACGACCCGCTCGTCCTTGCCCACGGTCGGGGCGACTTCGAGGACGACCCCGGCGCTCGGCAGCGATCGGCCATGGTGCGGGGAAACGTCTTCGCTGTCGGCACGATGCTCACCCACTTGTCCAAGAAGGGATTGCTCGACCTCGACCAGCGCGTGTGCGTACTGGCAGTCGACCTCTTGCACTTCGCCGAACCCGAGATCGACGGCCGTTCCGTGCCGCGGCGCCTGGCGCAACGCCTGCACCCGGGCAGCCTGGTCGCGATCACCCACCTGACGGACGAGCCGTTGCTCGCGCCCGCGAACGCCGACGATCTGGTGGCCTTGCGCGCGGTCACCGCCCGCTGGTGCCGAGCACACCAACGCTGTGCGCCCCCGCACCCTCGGCCTTGCAGCGTCGACGAGTTCGCCCGGCTGGTCGCTGATCTCGATCTGCTCGACCCGGGCATCACCACGACCCGGCGCTGGCCCGACCCGGAGGAGACACGCCACCCCCGCGCGCCCTACACCCTCGCCGCGGTCGGACGCGTCCCCGAACGCCGCGCCGACGCCATCAGGATGGGCGCACCATGATCCACAACGACCGGTCTGACGATGAGCCCGATCCTCCTCGTCGGCCTTTCGGCCGCGCTGCTGGTGGCCGGCGCTGTGCTCGCCGTGCGAGCCCGCGCTCGCCGTCGGCGACGGCGCTGGAACGAGCGCCCGGACTCGGTTGCGGCGATAGCCGCCCGCGTCGAAGCCGAGCAGAAACAGCCACCACCCCCGACCTGGCCGGTACACGACCGCGACCTCCGGGCTACCAGTCCGGAACGCGAGCAGCCGACGCTGCGGCTTCCCCCAGTCCGCACACCACAGGCACGGCCACGAGCCGGGCCCCGGCCCTACCTGCGACACGCTCCTCGCTCCACACAACCGGGCGACGCCGACACCACTGAGGCCAAGACACCTCCGTCTGAACCGCACTAGCCGCGCTGCCACGACGGTCGAGGCTCGCGGCCCATCACCCCACGAACCGTGTCCGCAGCCGTAAGGCCAACTGCGCACGCGGTCCCGTCCGACGCCGTCAAGGCCGGGGACCTCGGCCCCTTTCCGGGCAACGCATAGCACCGACCATTGACACCCTTTAGGAAGGCCACCACCGGAATGCTCCAGCTATTCGGCACCATGCTGCCCCGTGTCCGGGACGTACTCGACCCGATCGTCGGGACCGGCCGCCACGGGCGCCCGCCCGCCGACGACGGAACCGTTGACCCGCTGATCGCCTGGTTTACCTCTCGCGGCTGGACAATTCTCGATCGCGACTCAGAAATCGTCGCCAACTTCTACTACCCCGCGAGTTTCGGTGACGCGCTCGACGATGACAACCGCCGGTACCCCGCGGCCGATGTCGGCTTGAACGAACTCGAATGCGACCTCTACCGCGACGGTGAGCACTGGATCGCCCGCTTCACCTCGTGCGGCACCATCATCGGCTGCGCTCGTCACCGCAGTACACCGCTCATCATCGGCCTGCACACCGGTGTCTTTCCCGCCGTGCTGGTCCGACTGGAACACCATGCGCGCACGCTCCACCCCGACGAGATCTCCCGTTGCCTGATCTTCGGCCCGTGTGGCAGCAACGACAATCCCAGTGAGCCCTGCCGAACCGGCGTGCCGGGACACGACAAACCCGCTCTGCACGCCGTGACCGAACGCGCAGACATCGTCGAATAGCCGGGGCCAGCCACCGATGCCGTTCAGCCATCCAGGCCGCGGGCCACCGATCTGCCCGGACCGCAGCGAATCCATTTGTGGACAAATCGTCGCTTTTCTTTTCGGATGGGAAGACAACCTTCGTGAACAGAAAGATCATGTCGTTCGCAGCAGCCGTCACAGTGAGCATCGCTGCCGCGTTGACCGCCCCGGTGACCGCAGCGGTCGCCGACACCCCGCCTCCGGTCGAGCCGATGATCGTCGGCGGGCACCCGGCCACGAGCGCGCCGGCCGGTATCACCTCGCTGCAGTACGACGCGCCCGCGCACGGCGCCAAGTTCGTCAACTACCACACCTGCGGCGGGGCGCTGGTGTTTCGGGGCTGGGCGGTCACCGCCGCGCACTGCGTCACTGACCCGCCAGCGGGTGCGGCCAGCGGGTCCACGGCCCGGCGATTCGCAGCCGACGCGGCGCCGATCCCGACCGCGGATAAGGCGTTTCACGTCCGGGTCGGCAGTCTCGATCGGCTCTCCGGCGGGGAAACCGCGACGGTGACCAAGATCGTGGTCCACCCCGGCTGGAACTGGGCCCAGGGCGCGCCCAAGAACACGGTCTCGGACATCGCCATGCTCAAGCTCGACCACCTGCTCCAGCAGCCGACGGTGCAACTGGCGCGCGACACCGCCCGTCGGGGCAGCAAGATCAGCCTCTACGGCTGGGGCGTGACCGAGCCCGACAGCACCAGCACCGACCTGCCGCTGCACCTGCAACAGCTCGACACCCGTGTCACCGCGCCCTCCCGCTGCGCGGACGCGGCCATGTCCGTCGGCGAGCTGTGCACCGACAATCCCTCGGGCACGGACGGCAGCTGCTACGGAGACTCCGGCGGGCCCGCCCTGGCCACCGTCAACGGCGTGCAGCAACTCGTCGGCGGCGCCAGCCGCGCCGCCACCGAGTTCTGCGGCACCGCGCCCGATGTGTACACCAGCTCGCCAGACTTCCGGGACTGGATCTACCACGTCGCCCGCACTGGCAACGCCACCTGACACCACACCCGGAGTGCCGCGCGTCGTTCACGCGGCGCGTGGCACCTCGGGCCTACCGACCTCACCTTCGGGACACCGACGCCGATGAACCACCCCGCCAGCAGCCCACCGACCGCCGCTCCGCGATGGCCGAGGCCGAACTTCCTCCGGTTCGAATACCCCAACACCGCCCGGACCTATGACTGGGCGGCCGGGGGCAGCTTCCCGATCAGCCAGGAGGACCCCATCCTGCACTTCGCCGCCGCCCGCGTCCCCGATACCGGCATCCCGAGCCGGTGACGGGCAGCCGGGCCGCCAGCGCCGCTGCCCGGCGCCCTGGCATGCAACTGCCGCCACCGGGACTGACCGTCCGCTACGAGGCCGGGGCGTCCCTGCAGAGCCTCGCCCGCAGCTACAGGATGTCCGTCAAGACCGTCCGTGCGCTCCTGGTCAGCGCCGGGGTCCAGATCCGTCCACCCGGCCGCAGAAAACGCACCGGGCACTCCTCCGGCACGACCGCGAACGCCGCGCGGAGTCACCCTGCGCCTGCCGACACGGCGGAACTGGCCACCGTCCACCAGCTACGACTACCACCCACCGGCCACGCAGATTTCCCGATCGACGAAGACCCGCCGATCTGGCCGACGTTCGACCTCGACCCGCCACCGCAGCCGAGGGCACAACCACTCGCGCCGGCCACACCCGGCCAGCCGTGCATCGGATACAACACACCCCACCTCGTGCACGTGATCGCCGACAGACCAGTGTCAGCCAAAGCCGGCGACCACACCGCCGCGATGACCCGATGCGGACGCGTCGGCCTCGTCGACGCACCCATCCCTCCGGAGGCTCAGGTCTGCGCCGCATGCCACCCGGCTTGCTAATCCGTCGGCGTCCGCGTTGTCAACGGAGGTTGTAGCCCCTCTTGAGGTCAATCAGGGCTTGGTGGCGATCGCGGCCAGTCCGAGCGCGCGGGTCGGTGCCGGTGTGGTCAGGGCGGGGCCGTCGGGCCACCAGTTGTCGAGCGCCACCAAGCCGGGGGGCAGGAGTTGCAGGCCGTCAAGGAGAGCGTCGATCTCGGTCCGGGTGCGATAGCGGCCGGAGCCGGGGCAGCGGGTTTGCCATGCGGTTTCGAGGGCGCGGGCAGCGTCGTGCCCCGCGCCGATTTCGGGGTCGAACCAGTGGCTGACCGCGACGGCGGAGCCGGGGGCGAGGGCGTCGCGGTAGGTGGCCATGAGCTTGTCGGGATGGGCGTCGTCGTCGACGTGGTGCAGGGTATCGGTCAGCAAAACCGCGATCGGCCGGCTGAAGTCGAGCAGGGCGCCCGCGGCGGGCAAGAGTTCTTCGGGGTAGGTGTAATCGGTCTGGACGACCAGTACGCGGTCGTTGTCCTGCAGCAGGGCACGGCCGTGAGCCACCACGATGCAGTCGGCGTCGGCGTAGACCACGCGGGCTTCGGGATCGTGCCGCTGGGCGATCTCGTGCGTGTTGTCGATCGGAGCGGGCAGTCCGACGCCGCAGTCGAGGAACTGGTCGAAACCGCTGGCGGCGAGGTAGCGCACCGCGCGGGTGTGCCAGGCACGCTCGGCCCGCACGAGATCACGAAAGCCGGGGGCGGCGTGTTCGAGTTCGGCCAGCAGTTCCCGGTCGATGGCGTAGTTGTCCTTGCCACCCAGTGCCGCGTCCCGCACGCGGGCTACCCCAGGCCGTGTGGTGTCCAGCGAGGGACACCACGGGTGCGTGCTGGTGATGTGCGCCATGACTGGCCTCCCCGAGGGCAGGTTCGTTCACCCCGACTCGAACGAACCCATTGACACTGTAACTTCACCCGCGCACCGCTGGAGCGGAGCGAACGGGACGCGACGGCCCAGGGGTCCAGTTCCGAGTGAAGGTGTGACCGAGATCCGCGATGCCAATGACGGAAGACCGGTGCGCGTCATCGCACGGATCTCCGCAGAGGCGACCCGGTGCGTCGTGGTCGCCGTCGGCTGGTAGTCGGCTCGCATGGGCGTTAGCCGGTCACCGGCGATGCCGAGGCGTCGGTGCGTGCGGCCGTGACGGTGTGGGCGTCGAGGATCGCGGTGCGGGCAGCCTGGGCGAGGATGGCTTGCGTGCGTGCGGTGAAGCCGAGGCGGTTCCAGTGGAATATGGTCGCGTAGCTGATGACCTCGCGCAGGCCTCGGCGAAGGCGACCTTCGCTGGCCGCGGTGCCGAGGGCGTGGCCGGCGTCGCGGAAGGCTCTGGCCCAGGGAGCGAGGAGTGCCAGTGGTCCTCCCGGGCTGAGCAGAGGCCCCCGTTCGGGAATGTCGACGAGGAGGGCCTGACGGATCGCGTCGGCCATGGCGGCGACGTTGCCGGAGGTGACGTCGGCGGGCAGCGGGCGTTGCCGGGAGACGTGGTGCCAGATGTCGCCTTGTTCGTACCACTCGGTGCGGGCGGCGCGCATAAGAGTGCTGCACAGCAGCAGGGACAGCTCGCGGCGGCCGAGGCCGATGCTCTGGTGCGGCAGAGTGAGGATGGCGTGGCTGTCGGCGCAGAAGAGGGCGTGGGCGATGTCGATTCCGGGCTGGTCACCGAAGGCTGCAGTTTCGGGTTCGTAGATGCCGGTCCACCACGAGTGGAGGTGACCGTTCGCGGTGAGGTCGTCGAAGGCGCTGGACAGTGTCTGCACTAGGTCGTCGCGGTGGTCGGGGCCGACGCGGAGGCGTAGCCGCCAGCAGGGGTGTTTGCGGATGAACCACCATCCGCTGCTCAGTCCGTCGTCGGCAGCGAGGGTGAGCAGCGGGGCGAGGTGCTGAGTGGCGGTGTGTTCGGCGCGGGTCCAGTCGGTGAAGCGGAGGTAGACCTGCCACCAGCCGGGATCGGTGTGCTGGTCGAGCGCGCGCTGGCCCGCGTTCCGGTAGACCTCGACCGCGTCGGCCAGCGCGGGTGCGTCCAACCCGGCTGCCGAGGCGGCCTGGTCCAGCGGCGTGCCGGTGAGGACGGTGGCGATGGCGTGCTCGAGGGTGGGGCGCGGGGTCAGGTGATCAGCAGGCATGCGTCCCATCCCGAGATCGGTGGTGTGTGGTGGATCGCGGTGCGCGCGGCGAGGGCGAGGCCCGCGGCACCGGTGAGGAATCCGGTGTTCTCGCTGGCGCTAGTGGAGGCGGCGTGGTTCAGGGCTGCGGCCAGGCTCGGCAGCTGCGCGGCGATATCCGGGGTGAGCGAATCCTGGGCGGCGCGCCAAGCGGTGTGGTGGAGCCCGGCCCAGCCGTGGCAGAGGCTGGTGTCGGTGACGTGGGCGAGCTGGGCGGGGTCGGCGAGGCAGGCGACGAGGGCGTCTTCGGCGAGACGTTGCCGTGCGGTGTCGCCGGTGGCGATGGCGGCGATCTGCTGCGCGCGGGCGATGCCGGGGGTGCCGTAGCACCAGCTCGGGCGGAGTGGGCCGCCCTGGAGGGCCCGCCCGGTGCGGAGTTCGTCGTGGGTGAGCCATTCCGGCCACCACGGGCCGGAATCGTCGTCATGGCGCCAGGTGTCCAGATGCCTGCAGATCCGGGCGATCGCCTCGGCGTGGCCGTCGACGGTGACACCGTGGCGCAGTGCGGTGCCGAGAAAGGCCAGCACGCCGGAGATGCCGTGGGCGAGACCAAGGTTCGCGTGACCGCCGGGTGTCGCGATCGTGGTGTCCGGATCGTGCGCGACCCACCAGCCGGGCAGCTGGTCGGGCCGGGGTTCGGTCAGGTGCACGAGGTAGCCCAGAATCTGTTCGAGGATGTCGGCACCGGGGCTGTGCTGGAGTAGGAGTCGCCCGATCCCAGTCAGCCCGGTGAACAAGTCGTACTCGCCGAAACTCGCGACCTCGCCGCGGCCGGCGCGGGCGATAGCGGACTCGACACGGTGCCAGGCCACGGTGCGGACGTGGTGTTCCAGGCTGGCGACCGCGCGGTGGTAACGGTTGTGCCCGTCTGCCTGAGCCGCGCGCAGGAGGAAGAAGATCGCCGGGGCGCCGAGGTAGAGATTGGTGTCGGCGGCCGTGCTGACGCCCCGGGCGGTCGCGGCGGCGACCCACGGGTGGGCGGTGGCCCAGGACCCGGCTCCGGCGAGAGCGCGTTCGACGTGCAACAGCGCGATCCCAGCCGCGCCCTCGGACAGTGACTGCTCCCGGCCGCTGTGGTCGTCCGGGTCGATGGCCGGGTCCGCCAGCTGCGCGGCCAACCGGTCGGAGACTTCTTCTGGTTCCCGCGTGGTGGTCATGTCCGGTCCTGGCGAAGAAGGGCGAGGCGACGCTGGGCGACGGCGCGGGCGAGTCGGTCGGTGACCTTTTCCGTGCCGGGGTCCACGCTCACCGCGCGCAGGTGGTGACTGTGCAGGAGCGTCCGCAGCACCAGCTGTTCCTCGACGCTCTCGTCGTGCATCGCGTGCCCGCGGTAGGCGGTGAGGGCGCGGTGGCGCTGGCTCCATGCCTCGGTGACGGCCTGTCCGCCAGGCAGAGGCTCCAACTGGGGCTGACCGTGGTCGCCGACGAGGTCGAGGGCACTGGCAGCGATCGCGCGGTCGAGCTTGCCTGGTTCGTGGGGCAGCATGTTGACCAGGTTGCACAATCCAAGGTCTGGGGAATGGGCCAGTGACGCGGCGATCGCGGTCATGGAAGCAGCCGCGAGGGATTGACTCGGTGCCCCGGCGCGTTTCGCGCACCGCAGTTGTTCGACGGCGGCCACCGAATCCGCGGTGAACACTTCATCGAGGGCGTGGCGCGTGTCCGGATGATGGCCGAGGACAGCAGGAGCAGGCGTGGCGGAGGCGTAGGTGAGCGCAGCGAGCAGACCTGCCTCGCGCACCGTCGCGGCCCAGGCCGTGAGCCGGGCGGCCACGGCGTCGTGGGTATCGGTGCCGGTGCGCAGGCACAGCACGAGGTGCTGGTCGCTGTCGGCTCGCGCGGGGTCGTGGTGCCGCCAGAACCACCACGGCGCGGCGCCGTGCTCGCTGCTGACGCCGGCGAGCAGGCTGGGAAGGTAGTCGGTGAGGATCTCGTCGAACCGCGCGGGATGGGCGTGCAGGAGCGCGCGGATAATCCCTGTGCGGCCGGGCATCGTGGTGTCCGAGCGGCACACCGCGACGCATGGCCGGGCTGCCCGCGTGTCGGTGCGCCGAGGCGTGTTCTCCGGCGGGGCGGCGCGCAGTGGGACCACCAGCTCGCAGGGGCGGCCAGCCCAGCCGTCGCTCTCGTGGGGACCGGCCTCGCGTAGTTCGAGGCGGCCGGACCGGGTGCGTTCCAGGCGGCGGCGCAGCAGCACGCGATCAGCATGGTCGTCCAGGTCGAGCGCGAGCCGGAGTTCGCCTTCGACCAGAACGACCGCCGACGGGACCTGCCACCGTGCCCGCCAGGAGTGCAGCGCGTCGTCCCAGGAACTGGTGCCGGTGGTCGCGGGTCGGAGGTCGGTGGGGGTGAGGTGCCAGCGCGCGGGCGAGAGGACGGCGCGGCCGTGCCGGATGCGGGGCACGAACGGCAGGTCGTCGGCGACGCCGTAGCCGAACGGGCCGTAGACCGCGCGACGAGCGGACGCGACTTCGGCCAGGAACCGTGCCAGCGGCGGGGTTTGGATGGTGTTCTGCAGCGCGTGCGGAATGTGCGGCTGGACTCGCTGGCCGGTGGAGATCCGCACGAGCGCGATCTCGTCGGCGTCGGCGGTCACGGCGAGATCGTCCAGCGCGATCACGGTCGGGTCCTCGGCGTGGTGTTCGCCGAGTGAGATCAGGTACGGCAGGAGCCGGGGCACGCGCGTGATGTTCTCGTTGCGTTCGCGCCGTGGCGGGAACGACAGCTGCGCACAGATGACGTCGCCGCGGTCCGGGGTGTAGCTGCCGACCAGTCGTTCCCGGTCCTGTGTGGACAGCAGGCGGGTGAAGCGTCCGGCCATGCTGGTGGCGTGCATCGGCGCGCCGGTGACCCACAGCTGGAAATGCCCGCGCTCCAGGGCTTCCGATGAGGCGGCATGGAGCTGGAACGCCAGCTCCGCTCGCGCGGGCGCCACGAGTTTCGCGTGGTCTCCGACACGGAGGTCCTCCAGCACGGACTCGGTCACGACGATCTCGGCCCGGTTTTCGGTGCTGGCACGCTGGATCAGCCGCAGCAGACCGACGTCGCGTTCGGTGGCCAGGTGCGCGGCATGCGGGCGAGCCGCGCCCAGAAAACCAGCGGGGAAGCCCAGGCCGGAGTCGGCGACCACCTCCCGCACACCGACGACCGCGCCCGCGCCGTAGCAGTCCAGGAACCGGGCGTGCCAGTCCTTCCATGCCGGATCGCCGAACGGAAACGGGGTGAGCCTCAGCAGCGTCGTCGCGGCGACCTCCGCCTCGCGCAGCACCGCCTCGGGGACGGTCAACTTGCCGGCCACCGCCACGTCCACGGCCTGTACCCGCCCCGCGGTCGGGTGGACCGCGCGCATCCGATCCTCAGTCTGCTCTAAGGCGACCGCGTGCTCGGCCATCGGACCCCAGGCACGTACTGCGGCCAACTCGTCCCGGATCGCGGTGAGTTCGGCGACCATCTTCACCAGGTCCGGCAGGTCGTCGATGCCCGCGGCGTCGAGTTCGGCGAGCACGTGCGACAAGGGGTCCGCCGCCGTCAACGGTGGTCGCAGCGTGGTGATCAGCGCGCCGCCGTCAATCAGCTGTGCCAGCAGTCGGCTGATGGTCTCGCGGTCGGCGGCGGGGAATTCGGCGCGGATCCGCTCGGCCAACTCCGCTATCCGTACCGGGTACGCAGCGCCGTCCAGGGCCGCCGCGACCGCGCGGGTGTGGCGGATGGAGGTGTCGAGTGCCGCGCCGCGCTGGGGCTGGGTTTCGTCTGGGCGGGCGGGAATCACGAGCCTGGCGCCGCGCCGGAACGCGACGTTGTTGGCTACCACCGTCAAGCGCGGCAGCAGGTCGTGACGTTGCTGCAGGCCCGCGATGATCTCGCCGAGCCATCGGGCGTCCGTCTGCGCCGACACCCGGCATTCGGGATCGACGCGAGCGGACGCCGGGGCGTCGGCGGAGGCGGCGGCGACCCCGGCGAACAAGCCGAACGGGGTCGCGCGCCGCCTCCACCGCAGCAGGTAGGACGAGGTGGCCGCCAGCACACGCCGAACCTGGCGCGGGTCGCCGTCGCCACCGGAAGTGAGCTGGTCGATCTGCTCGGCCAGCACCGGGCTCGCGATCCGCAGCGCGGCCCGGACCTCCGCCCGATGCCACAACCGCACCAGCCACGCCCTCCCGGCGCCCACGGCGTCCCCGGTTCCGGCGGACACGGCCTCGGGTATGTCCAGCCCGCCCGGGTCCGTGCTTACCCTGGCCAGCACGAGATCGACGTGCTGGAAGTAGGTCCGTTTCGCGGCCATGCGCCTCGCCCTGCCTTCTACTCGGAGTCGGTCACAGAGGCGTGGCGACGTGGCTGGTGCAGGCGGACCCGCAGGTCGTGCCGCCGCAGTTGTCGCTGGTGTCGCACGACATCTTCGCCAGCGGCAGGCTGTCGGCGATCACCGTCAGATCCAGCGAGAACTCGTCGGACTCCTCGGCCGGGGATGCGAGGGCCGAGATCTCTGCGTCCTCGGACGGGCGCTTGAGGGCCAGGGTCATGATTCGATCACTCCTTCTCGGTTACTTCTTGGTGTTCCTGGCCTGTCGGGGAAGGCCAGGAGATCGTGATGCGCTGGTGCTGCTTGTCGACAACGAGACCGTCCGGCAGCTGTTCGTCCGGGGTTCCGGGCGGCCACACGCCGAAGGTCGGCCCGGCACCGTGGCGCTGCTCGCGGTCCCACGCACGGATCTGCTCGCAGAACGCGGCGGCGAGGTCGTCGGCGTGCGGGCCGAAGGCGTGCGCGCCGAATTCGGCGATCCCTGGTTCGACACCGCGCGTGGTCAGATACGCGACCGAGTCACCCTCAATGACCGCGGAGTCGAACCACACAATGCGGTCGTCGACCAGTGTCGGCCGCAGCGATGCCTCGGCGCGCAGCTTGCCGAACCCGGGAAATACGGTGGCCAGCCACAGTTGCAGCGTCTCGAACGACTCGGCTGCGCCGACCCGCACACCCGTCCAGGATTCCGACCGCGGGGTGTCCAGGACGCCGTCGAGGTCGGGTACCTGCTCGCCGGGCCAGCCGTCGTCGAACCGCATCACCGCCTCGGTACCGCGCAGCGGCACCAGCTGCTCCTGGTGCGCTCCGGTGCCTTGCATGGCGACGAAGCCGCAGATCTCCGCCGAGCGGCTCACCAGATGATCGCCTTCGCGGACCAGTTCCAGGGAACGGGTCAGCCCCCGCACCCGCAGCGGCACCACCAGCCGCCCGTCGGGGGCGAGCTGGTCCAGCCACGCCTGGGGGATGTCCCAGGCGCCGACGGTGACGATGATCCGGTCGTAGGGAGCGAAGTCGGCGATCCCGGTCTCGGCGTCGGCGAGGATGACGTTGACCCGCTGGTAGCCGGCGGCATCGAGCAGCCTGCGGGCGCGTTCGGTGACGTCGGAGTCGATGTCGACGGTGGTGACTTGCCCGTCGGGTCCGGCCAGCCACGCCATCATGGCCGCGTTCACACCGCCGGAGCCGATCTCCAGGGCGCGCATCCCGGGGCGGATGTCGGACTGCTCCAGCATCCCGGCCTGCAGCTGCGGCGAGGACACCGTGCTGATCGGCACGCCGTGTTCGTCCCGCTTCACATGCACCGCGTCGCGGGCCTTGTATGCCTCCGCCGGTGTCGCTTCGGGGGCGAACAGGTGCCGGGGCACCTCGTCGAACACGGCGGCGACCCGATCGGTGCGGATCGCTCCCATCGTCCACAACTCGGCGATCATGGCCTTCCGCAACTCGGCGGGGTCCTCGGCCGCGCGGGCGGCGTCGGTGTCGGTGTGTCCCGGTGTGCTCATCCGTTCCTCTCTTGAAAACCCTTGTCTCGCATCATGTTCTCGTTGTCGCCGGAGAATGCTCGGCTCAGCTTGTGGCCGGTAACCTCCGTGCGGGAAGGTTTCGTACCGTATCGAGGTGATCACCCTCCGGCGAGCTGCCGCGCGGGCGTCACCGGCCGTTGTCGGTGCCGTCCGGCTCGATCAGCGCCGGACGGTGCGTCGTCGCCGATGAGCTGCTGGTGGGCCGTCTCCCACACGGTGCACTCGCTGGGACGCCATCGGCGCGAGCAGCGGGCGCACTGGCCGCGGGCGTCGAGTGCGTGCTGGTCGAGCAACTGCCGCCACGCGGTGGTCAAGCGGGCGATTTCCGTTTCGGCCAAGGCGGCTTTGGAGAGCGTGTCGCCTTTCGCGGCCAGGACGTCGAGGTAGTCCAGACGGTCAGCGACAGCCCGCCGCAGCGTGGCGGTGAGTACCTCGTCCATCGGAATGGCTCCTTCTACTCGTCCGGATATCGTCGCTGCCGCTGGGGCCAGAGGCGCTCGTGCAGCTCGCTCGGCACGAACTCGGCGAGGCGCAATCCGGCTGCCAGCAGTCGTCTGGCCGCGTCGTCGAACAAGCTGCATGGCCACGGATCGGTCGAGCAGCACGGGCAAAGGTAAGGCTGATCGGGTGGTGGGAGATGGCGAGCTGCCTGGTCGACGAATTCGGCCATCCGGCCGATCGGACTGTCGAGCGCGACCACGACGGCCACACAGTCCCGCCAGCCTTCCGCCACGGTTCACGCGCCCCGCGCCGACCCCGTCGACGTGCCCGCCGCTGACCAACTCTGGCGATCGACGGTGCTTCTGGCGCGGCTTGGGCCGTGGGCATGCCGGGTGATCACTTCTGCCATGGTTCGACCCTGACCCGGGCCCGCAGCGAGGCCAAGGCGCGGACGAGGGATGTCAAGGGGAGGATTCGGGGAGGGTTTCCATCCTCCCTTGTCGACCGATGGTGTTGAGCTGACCACGAGCTGTGTCAGGATGGTGCAGGTCAGCACGTGGGAGGGCGGCCCGCATCAATGGACAATGATCAGCTCCGGCAGGCTCGGGAACGCACCGAGTCCCCGACGCAACCAGGCGAGTGCCTGTCTCGTCAGGAGCTTGCTGACCTGGTCAATCAGCACATCGCGGTGCACCACGAGACGCAGGCCGTGACCGATGCCAACTACATCGGCAAGCTCGAACGCGGCGTGATCCGCTGGCCCGGCGCGCTCTACCGCGAAGCGCTGCGAGCGGTGCTGGGGGCCTCCACCGATGCCGCGCTGGGCTTTACCAACCGGCGGCGCACGGTGGTAAAGCTGGCAGACGTGGACCGCAAGCAGTTCCTGCGCAGCGTCGGCCTCGGTGTCGGCGCGCTGACACTGGCTCCCGTCGCAGTCCGGCTGCAGGGCAGCGAACCTACCCCCGTACCCTCCCGGGTCGGCACCGCCGAGATCGGCCAGATCGCCACCGCGGCGAAGGTGTTCGCCGGCTGGGACCACACCTACGGCGGCGGCCTCGCCCGCGAAGCCGTCCAGGCCCAGCTGCACTGGTCGGCCGGTTTGCTCGACGCCAGCTGCGACGAACACCTGCGCGGCCCGCTGCGCAGCGCGATCGGCTACCTGGCCCACACCTGCGGGTTCATGGCCTTCGACGCCTACGCCCACGACGACGCCACGCACGCGTTCCAGTTCGGCCTCGCCTGCGCCGAAGAGGCCAGCGACTGGCACCTGCGCGCCAAGATCCTCTCCTCCATGGCGCGGCACGCGATCTGGATCGGCAAACCCGACCAGGGGCTGACCTGGATCGAGCACGCCCTGGTGCGCACCGACCGCCTCACCGCGACCGAGCGGGCAATGCTGCACACCGCCCACGCCCGCGCACTGGCCAAGATGCGCCGCACCCGCGACGCCCTCGCCGCCGTCGGCCGCGCCGACGACGCCTTCGCCCACACCACCCCGGCCAACGATCCGCCATGGATGGCCTACTACGACCATGCCCAGCACGTCGGCGACACCGGCCACGCCCTATTCGACCTCGCCGTTCACGGGCACCGGCCGCTCGATGCCACCGCGCGGCTCTCAGACGCCGTCACCGGGCATACCGACGCCTACGCCCGCTCCCGCGCGATCTCCCAGATCAAGCTGGCCACCTTGACCATGGCCACCGGTGACCCCGCCGAGGCGGCCGTCATCGGCCAGGCCGCGCTCGACATCGCGGGCACGGTGCGCTCCCGCCGCGCCGCCGACGATCTGCGCGAGCTGTCCCGCTACGCCCACCGCCACAGCCGCACACCCGAGGTCGCCGCCTTGCGCCAGCGCATCCACACAGTGGTCACCGCGTCGTGACCACGACCGGAACCGAAGACGTCGAAGAGCTACTGCGCGCCGCCTGTGACCAGGCGGGCATCGACGCGCGGGACGCTGAGCCGATCCGGCTCGGGGAGAACGCGATTTTCCGGCTCCCCGGTGGCATCGTCGCCCGCATCGCCCGACCCGGCCAGCTCGACGCAGCCACCCGGGAAGTCCGCATCGCCCGATGGCTCGCCGACCACGACATCGCCGCCGTCCGCGCCCTCGACGACCTCGGCCAACCCATCGAGGCGCACGGGCGTGCGGTGACCTTCTGGCACGAACTGCCCGAGCACCACAAGGGCACCCCCGCTCAGGTCGCGACGGCGCTGCGCCGCCTGCACGACCTGCCGGTCACCGAGCCGAACCCGTTCTCCGCACTGGAGCCGTTCGTCCGGCTCGACGAACGCATCACCGCCGCCACCAGCCTCACCGACGACGACCGCGCCTGGCTCCACCAGCACCTCGCCACCCTGCGAGGGAGCTACAACAACCTCCCCGCCGGCCTGCCGCACACCGTGCTGCACGGCGACGCCTGGGTCGGCAACGTCGTCGCCACCAACGACAACCAGGTCGTGCTGCTCGACCTCGAACGCGCCTCCATCGGCCCACCCGAATGGGACCTCGTCTCCACCGCCATCAAACACACCAGCTTCGCCTGGATCACCGCCGACGACTACCGCGACTTCTGCCACCGCTACGGCCATGACGTCACCACCTGGAACGGATTCACGCTCCTGCGCGACATCCGCGAACTCCGCATGACCTGCTACCTCGCCCAACACGCCGCCGAAAACCCCCGCGCCCACCACGAAGCCGAACTCCGGGTTACCTGCCTACGCGGCCGGAACGGGCCCCGCCCCTGGTCCTGGTCGCCCGCGTCCTGACCCTCCCGCCGGATGGCGTCGGCAGACGTCGACTTCGCGGCGAACGCCTGTATGCGGCCGAGGCACCGAGATCAGCGCACCCACCACCGAAATCGCGTGTGTCGAACACCTGTGCGACGATGAGGCTCATGATTGTCGGCGGACGAGAGGAGGGGCATGGCTGTCCGGCTGGTGCACAGGCAGCGTTGGCTGCACGAGGTGCGATTCGGTGACCGGGCGGGCGCCGAAGCCTACGCGGAGCACTACGGTGGCGGGCTGTCGCGTTGGCAGGTTCTCCCAGCTCCAATGGGCACGCCCAGAGCGGGCGCCGGGACGCTGCGGGCAGGCGTGCGGCGTCGCCCCTCGGCTACATCCACGCCTGGCGGGTAGGCCACCAGCGCACGTCGCCGCTACCACACAACCGGGATCCGAAAGGTGTTGCGGTGGCTGGATTTCATCGGAACGGCTGGGCCAGCGAACAGGACGGCCCGACGATGCGGCGCGTACTGCACCGGGCACTCGGCAGTCGCCGACGTCTTCGATTGAAGGGCGCTCGCCATGAGCTTGGTTGATCTCGGCCGCGACGCCAGGATGCAACGGACCTGGTTGCTGGTCCTCGACTTCGAAGGACTCACCCCGCCAGGCCGTCCGCCGGAACCGATCGAGGTCGCCGCAACCAAGCTCGAATACCGCAGCGGCTCCCTGGTCGAGATCGACAGGTTCGAGTCGCTCATCCAGCCGCCCGCGGGCATACCGGTGACCTGGCGTGAGCGTGCGGCCGGTTTCACGCCAGCGATGCTCACCGCCGCGCCACCCGCCAGGGAGGTGATGGCCACCCTCGACCGGCTACTGCCCGCGCCCGATGACGAGGCGGCGAGCTGGCCATACCGGGTTGTGGCACACGGAGCGGCGACCGAGCGCACCCTGATCTACGGACAACGCCAGCACTGCCCGAACCTGGCGGCGACCCCACTACTCGACAACGTCCGACTCGCCCGCACCGTCCTGACCGGACTGGCGCATCACGGGCTCAGCGACGTCGCACGCCACCTGGGCATCCCGATCCCCACCAACCGGCACCGGGCGATGGCCGACGTCGAACTCACCGTCACCGTACTGACCCGCCTGCTCGAACAGGGGCCGTGGCGCAGTCTGCACGACCTCGAACGCGACGCTCGACTGGAGCCCAAACACCCGACGACAGACACTGCCGAGCAGGAGAGCCTGTTCTAGCCAGCGTTACGAGCTTGGCCGCGACTCCCAGATCTACACCGTCGCCCGCCGAGCGAAGCTGAGCACACAGGTGGTGGTCACTGGCGTACGGCGCTGCCCAAGGCAACGGAATCGGCCGGGCCGAGATCTCGTTTGTGCTGCTGGTCGAAGACTTCGGCGAGGATGCGCCTGACGGTATCTTGCAGGCTGGAGGTTGGTGGGATGAGCTGCTCGCCGGCCAGTCCGAGCAGGTCCTGCTCGCGGTACCACTCGCGCATGTGTTCGGGGCCGAACTCGGCCGCTTGCGGCCGAGTCGCGTGCCGACGCAGCGACTCCTCGAACGAGACATCCAGGTAGTAGACGCCGGTGCGACCGCGGTGATCGGCGACGAGGTCGGCGAGCATGTCGCCGTAGCGCTCGGCGTGCAAGATGCCTTCCACGATCACGTGAAAGCCACTGTCGAGGGCGTAGCGCGCCACGGTCGAGAGGAGACCGATGTTCACGCCGCCGGGCACGTCACGTTCTTTGAGGATGGTCCGGCGGACCACGTCCTGAGCCGCCACCGCACACGTCCGGCCGAGATGTGACCGGACGGCCAGCGCCACGGAACTTTTGCCCGATCCCGAGTTGCCGCGCACGATCGCGAGGCGTGTCGACTCCGATCCGGTGGGTGCCATCGGCAGCAGTCTAGGCAGCGGGACCGTCACGCCGAGACCCGCCGCGCGGTGGGCGGTTACCGCTGGGTGTCCTCGCGTGGCCACCAGCGCACGGTGCCGTCGATGAGGTCGGCGGTGTGTTCGGGCGCGTCGTCCGGGTAGTTCTCCCAGCGGGACTCGCCCCGTCCGTCGTGGACGCGGATGCCTTCGGTGTAGATGGCGAACAGGAAGGCTCCGGCGGTGCCGTGGGGGCGCTGGTGGACCCAGTCCGGCATCGCGGTGGTGGGCAGGGTCTGCTCGATCCAGCGGCGGGCCTCGTCCTCGGTTTCGGCGTCGTGTTCGGCGACGCAGGCGATGTTGTCGTCGTCGCCGATGCCCAGCAGGATCGCCGCACCGAATCCGGTACGGACCTCGGTGGTGGTCGCGGTGCTCAATGCCGTTCCCCCCTTGTGTGCGTCGACTGGAACTTTCAGCATGCGCCCGTTCCGGCGATCCTGCCAGTCACCTCCTTGAGCTTCGTTCTCGGCATCGTCGCCGGTCGGCGCGGGTGAGGTGTGGCATTGCGGTGGTACTTCGGCGCTGCCGTGCCGCGGCATTCTGTCGGCCGCCGTTGTGCTCAATGGCGCACAACATCACCTTCGAAATACGGAAGACAAGGCGGCAATTCAGTGGACGACGTGATCACGCAGCTGTACATGCATGTCTTCCCTTTTCCCGAGCGCACGCTGGCCGGGTTGGCTTTGCTGATGGGAGTGTGCTGCGGGATCACCGTGTGGCGGATGGCGTGGCGCGCCTACATTCCGGGGTTGACGCGCAGCTGGTACTGGTCGCACGTCGCGCGGGCGGTACTGCTGACCGGCATGGCGGTCGTGGCCTGGCCCGCCGCGATCCTGCTGGTCACCTTGTGTCACTTCGACGGCCCGCGAGCGCTGATCGAGCGGTTCGTGCTCGGCAAGCGGCCGACCGCCGAGGACCCCGGGCCGGTGTGAACGGTCCCTCGCCGTCGCGCAGGGCGTCCGCTAGGGTGCCGGCCGCGGGCCGGGCGCTTCCCCGGTTCAGAGCTGGATTCCGGCCCAGCGGGCGAAGGTGGCCAGGGAATCGGAGCGGCGGCGGTCCTGGTGGGCGAGTGTGATCACGGTTTCGTGGACCTGCGGGTGGTAACGGGTCAGCTGCGGCGCCAGGGCCCGCGCGTTGTTGAGTTCGATCAGGACCTGGTCGCGGCGCCCGTGCAGCAGGGCCGCGCGGGCGAGGTCGACGTGGTGATGTCCCTTCCGGGAAGCCAGGGTATTGGGCGGGAGCGGAGTGTTCCGGGATAGTGCGGTGGCGCCGTCACCGAGCTCGACGGCGGCGGCCACGGAGTGGATGGTCACGTTGGCCGGGTCGAACGCGGTGTCGTAGAAGTCGGCGCCAGGCTCGAGGATGCGGGCGCAGTCGGCGGCTTCGGCCAAGTGCGCGTCGGAGGTGGCGCGGTCACCGGAGCGGGCGGACAGGATCGCCGAGCGCAGATGCAGATAGCCCCGCACGGTCAGCGCCGCCGGGCCGGTGGGCTCAGCCTCGGCCAGACGACGTCCGGTCGCGGCGAGGCGCTCGGCGGCGCCGTAGGCGCCGCGGTGCATCAGGGGCAGCCCGATCTCGCCCTCGCACAACGCAGCCAGCAGCGGATCGCCCGAAGAGCCCGCGGCGGTGGCGGCGCGTTCGGCGGCTTGCCCGGCCAGCGGTGAACCCATGCGGTGCAGGCAGATCGTGACGCACTGGTAGAGGTGGGTCAGCAACGCGTGCGCCCGCTCGGCCTCGGCTCCCGCATGGGCGTGCGCGGCGGTGGTGTGCAGGGCGGCGAGCAGATCGGGCATCGCCGCCGACGACCGGTCGTAACGCGACTTGCGCTGCAACTCGGCGACCGTGGCCACAGCCCGCGCCAGCGTGTCCAGGGGACTCGGCGGGTCGTCGGTGGCCAGGGCAGGCCCCGCGATCACGGCGGTCTCCAGCTCGGCGATGCCCTCGCGTTCAGTACCGAACTGCGGGCTGGGCTGCTCGTACAGGTCGTACACGGTCAGGTTCAGCGCCCGCGCCGCCGCCGCGACGAACGCCGGAGACGCCGGTTTGCGGCCCTGCTCAACCTGGCGCACCAGTGAGACCGACACGTGCATCCGGTCGGCGAGCTGCCGCTGGCCCAGGTTCGGGTGCAGCTTGCGCGCGGCGCGCACTCGCCGCCCGACACCCGCCGGCCCGCGGTCCTCGGCTGCCACGGCCACGCTCCCTCCCGGAGACACCCCCGCCACTACCCATCAGGGTAGCTCCGATCCCTAGAAGACCTTGCCCGCGTTGACACCGAATGTGCTGAATCAGTGTCACAGCGTGTGCATCGGGGCTGATGGCGGGCGGCGAAGCAGCGAGAAGCACTCACTACACCCGACTCGTGGCAGGTGGACGTTGCCGCCGCGCCGCGCCGATCGGAGACAGCGCCGGGCGACGCAGGGGCGGGCGTCGTGCCCGCTTTCTGTCGGGGGTCTGGCCCAGAATCGGCGACCGGAACTCGCCCGCGTGCCCGCGGGCGCCGACCGGCCACGTCACCCGGCACCCTCACGAAAGGCGCTGATGAACCTCACCACGACCGACATGTCGCCCGAAGCCCTGCGGGAAGCCCTGATCGGCAAAGTCAAGGAAGCCGGCTATGCCCGCAACGGGGCCGTCGAAGACGCGTTGCGGACAGTCGAACGCCACCACTACGTCCCGGACGCCGAGCCGGCCGACGCCTACGCGAACGACATCGTGGTCACCAAGCGAACCCCGGACGGCGAGGTGTTGAGTTGCGCCTCGCAACCCGGCATCGTCGCGCTCCTGCTGGACCAGCTGCGCCCGCAGCCCGGTGACCGTGTTCTCGAAATCGGTGCCGGAACCGGATACAACGCGGCGCTGCTGGCGCACCTCGTCGGCAAGGACGGCCGCGTCACCGCCATCGACGTGGACGGCGACATCGTCGACTACGCCCGCGAACGCGTCGCTGCCGCCGGCATCGGCAACGCCGAGGTCGTGCTCGGCGACGGCGCCCGCGGACACGAGCCCGGCGCACCCTACGACGGCATCATCGCCTCCGTCGGCGCGTACGGAATCCCCGGCGACTGGCTGTCCCAACTGGCACCCGGCGGACGGCTGGTGATCCCCCTGCGGATTCGCGGGAGCGTGTCGCGCTCGATCGCGTTCGAGCGAGCCCCCGACGGCGGCTGGCGCAGTGCCGAGCACGCGATGTGCGGCTTCGTCCCGCTGCGCGGCGGGATCGCCGACGACCCCCGCAGCCGGATCGACCTGACCGGCGACAACACCGTCACCCTCCAGTCCCACCAGGACCAGCCCTTCGCCCCCGAACGCCTGACCGGCGTACTCGACCAGCCCCGCAGCGAGATATGGACCGGAGTCACCTTCGCCCGGATGGAATCCCTGGAATGGCTGTACCTCTGGCTCACCTGCGCCCTACCCGGCGGCCTGCGCAGCATGCCAGCGGAGCAAACCGCGATCGACTCCGGCCTCATCACCCCGATGTTCCGCACCGGGATGGCCGTACCCGGCGACGGCGAACTGGCCTACCTCGCCAAGCGTCCCGGCGGCCACGACAGCGAGGGCCACGAACTCACCGAAACCGGCGTTATCGGGCACGGCCCCCACGGTGGTGAACTGGCAGCCCGCGTCGCCGACGAGATCCGAACCTGGGACCGGGACTTCCGGCACCGTGGCGTTCGGTTCGAGATTCCCGCCGACGGCACCGACACTTCCGACCCGACACGCGGCCGGTTCTTCCTCGCCCGCCCCCACAACCCCATCACCGTCGTCTGGCAGTAAGCCAAAACAGCGGTAGTGCGCAGCCCGCTCGAAACGACGGCCTCTAGGGCCTGTCCTCAAAGTGGGTGACGGTGACCTGCTTTGATCTTCTGTTGTGCGTAGGCATGAGCTGACTGATGAGCGGAGTGGCAGGTCATCGAGCCGTTGCTCGCGGAGGTGTTCGCCTCAAGCCAGGGGACGACCGTTCCCGCCGCGACCTACCGCCGCGCACGTACTATCGAGAACCCGCTACACGTCGTCAGCGATGCGCTAGGTTTCGGCCATGCCCAAGGCTGCTCCGGACTTGCTGGCGATCGCCTCCGCGCTGCTGCCCGGCGTACGGCTGGACGACGCCTTCACTTTCTTCGACGATGCGGAATGTGCCCTGTTTGCAGGGAAGAGCCTTCTTGATGCCCTCGATCACCTGCGCCCCGCTGATCCCCTCGTAGCGGCCCCCGCGCTGGTAGGCCGCCACGGAATGGGGGTTCTTGTCCGTCTTACCGCCGTCGGACCAGTGCACCTGCTCACCAGCGCGGACAGTGGAGTCCCATGCCTCCGGCGGCTGATCCTGGCCGTCACCGCCTCGCCGCCAAGGCCGAACGGCTTCATTGCGTCTTCGGTCGGCACGTACTCGGACATGTCCGGCGGCGCAAACGGTGTTGACCACACCGTCGTCGGCGGTGTGGTCGCGGGGGCGGGGGCAATCGTCCCGACCCCGGGGCCCGCTTGAAAGTGGAGCAGGCGGACAGCAACAGTACAAGACCGACTAGAAGGACTTTGCGCATGATCTCCTCGTTTCACGAGGAAGATCGCCACGCCCACCGGCCTCATTAGGAGGCGTCCGTTGCTCGCCCACCCCGGCGTTGCGAAGCCGCCGAGCAACGCACGCAGGCGCCGCGCCAAAGCACGGAGCGACGGTGCTCGGCGCGGGCCGTGCCTCCAACTGGGCCTACTTCTGCCAGCCTGCGGACATCCACTACGGTAGCGATTTCCACCTGCCGTCGCGAGTGATCGGTCTGATCTCCGCAACTGATGGTAGCGACGTCATGATCGCTCCATAAGGTCGAACACGGCCAACCGCAGTTCGGCCGTGTAATAGTTATCCCCGCTGTCCCTGAGCCACAGATTCTCCATCGACGGCATCATCTCCGTGAACTTGAGGCATGCGGGCTCCGCCGCATCGTGCGCCGAGACTGCAGCACGAACTGTCTTCGACAGCAAGTTCACGTAGATCGGGCTGTCGAAGTCGACGTAGAACGGCTTCTGCTGACCGGGAACCTTCACGAACACCCGGTGCGGCAGCGATATATCGTGAACCCACTCCCGTGCCCTAGCGAATCGGACGGCCTCATCAGTCTCCAACGTGAAGGGCAGCTGCTCTGTACTGAAGACCCATGACTCCCTGGCGACCACCAGCCGGTCGACCGTGAGGCGTGGAGTATGCGAGCGGTCACCGAAGATATCGAACTTGTCACCCACCAGGTTCATCAACATCTCCGAGAAGACATCCAGCACGTCGAACCGATGCCCACCAGGAGCGGTCACCCATAGCCGACCACCCGCACGCTCGACCGACAAGTCGGCGGCGCGCAGAACTCGGGGCCTCGCCGGGTCGGTTGTCTGGTCGAACAGACTGACCATGAAGTCGGTCTCGCGAATCAGGGCCGGGCGTGTCCGCGCGGACAGACGCCCGGACTGCTTGGGCAACACAGGATGCAGCCGAGGCTCCTTCCCTTCTGCGTCCACGCACTTGAACAACTCGTCGGGACACGGGTGAAGCGCCACCAAAATTCCGCTGCGCAACGTATTGATGGCAATGTGGAGCTCACCGAGCACCAGCCGAAAATCGCCACGGCGAAACGCTGACGGGTCAGCGGCCGAAATCATGAAATCGGGGCTGCAGTACCGCGCGGCATTCCATCCCGCCCGGGGCGCGGGGAAGGCCTGCGCTACTCTCGCCTCCAAGTCGCGAGCACCGTACTCGAGGCTGCGCACGTTGTCAGCACAGTCCAACACGAGCCGCCAGCGACGCTGGAGCTCGGTGATCACCGGGTCGATAATCGAGCTACCTTGGCCGAGAATGATCGGCATGCTGTTCATCCACAACCAGGCCAAGCTAACCTGACACTCGCTTTTCATCAATTCAAGCAGCTTTGTGATCAGTTCCTTGCCAATTTCGTAGGTAAACCAACGCACACTACGCAGGACAAGCTCGAGCGGTCGCAATGCTGTCAGAAAGTCGCACCCCATAATGGGAGTGACATTACGCAGGGCATCAAGAAATACAAGAGTTCGACCGGCGTACATTTTGCCGTGATTGCGGCTGGGCTCAGCGCAGGTGATCTGTCGGAAAATCTCGTCAAGGGCATCGAGCGAGTGTGACAATTTCACTGGATCGTCACCGGCGAGCCGGACGTCGTCGCGCGCCGCTTCCAGTCGATCCAGCTTGGCCAGCCCTTCGGCGGCCAGCGTGGGCTCTCCCACAGCGGACAAGATTTCACGCAGAGCGGTTTCCGGATGCAATGAGATCGGGAGATCCAGCCGCCACGTCAGAACTCTCTGCCCGGCCAGTCTTTCCAGTATTTCATAGACATTGTCCACCGAATCCGGGTCTACATCTTTAGCAATCTGATACGCCGATGTCACGCCATCGCATCGACGAATTACTGCCGACTCTTCCGGCGATAGAGGAACGGCGCGCATACCCGGCAGGTGCGCAGATCGTTCATCGATCTTGACGAAAGGGATAATTTTCGGGGCAAGCCACTTTTTCATCCCATCTTCCATGCTGATCTTCGCGGCAATGCTGTCAATGGCCCAGGTTTCGAAGAACACTTCAGAATTCGAGGTCAGTTTAGAGCCGACCGTCACATCACTAAACAGCTTTCGCTCATCGAGGCGACCCCAACCAACCGGGCCAAAAAAACCAATTGTGTCATTCTTGACGCAGTATCGCTGCCAATAGTTCGCAAGCATGTCTTCTTTCTGTCGGTGCCGATGATTACGGCCGTCGACCGTGATCCTACGTCGAAGAAAGGAGCCGAGTCCGGACTTGGCGGCATGGTGGTTCTGCCAGGTTAGTGCCAACTGGAAGTCCGGGGCCCGAGCTATAGACTGCAATTCAGTGCTCAGTTTGAGCATGCCGGCATCGAAGGCGGAGCGGTAACTCTCCCAATCCCGTTTGGTCGCATCGGCTCCGATGACGAGGTCAGCCGCGCGGGCGAGGTCGGGTGCAGCCAGCCTTGACACACCGGACGCCGGGAAACCTGGCGCACGCAGGGCGAAAGGCTTCCACACTGCCCACTCGCCCGAAGGCAGGCTGATATGAGAGTCGAACGGACAGTCCGAACCATTCATCGAACACCACCCAATTCTGCAAAATGTGCGCCAAGCACTCGAAAATTAGTCAGCCTTCACAGCTACTCCCTCGACCTCCTCAAGAAGCTCATCCGCCGCGGCTGACCTGATTAGTCGATCCTAACACTGGAACACCGCGCGAGCCATCAGTCCCGGCAACGTTGACACCAACCGCAAAGCAAATATCATTGCCAACGAGGCTCCGGCGTTCGGTCCAATTTTCCCGAACCCGTCTCGGCGAAGTGCTCCATGACTGATAAGGAGGCCGCTCGACATGTCTGATCCCGAGCTTCGGGAGATTGTTGTGAGCACCTACCGGGATGTGCTTCAAGTGTCACACCTCGGGCCGGATGACGACTTCTTTGCGGAGGGCGGCGATTCCGTCAAGGGGGTGGCGCTGCTGGATCGATTGCACGAGAGGACGGGGGTGCGACTGCCGATATCGGTTCTATTCATGAAGCGAACTGCGGGCGAGATCGCGGACGAACTCGCCGCTTCGCTCGCCAGGTAGCGCCCGACCGCCTCGGCTGTCGGGGACTGCGGATCCGCAGGGCGAGGATTGGACGTGTCAGCCGGACGCCGCACGATCCGTCGACTGGATTATGGCCTACTGCGAGTCCTGGACCTCGGTCGGCAACGCACTGCCCAAGCGGACGTGCGCGACAGTGACCAGCGATCGATGAGCACGTCCATCTCACGGAAGCGCTGCTCGCAGCGAATGGATTCAGGCCCACCGACAGCACGGCCGCGGCGACGGGTCGTCGCTTCGGCCGGCCGCGTTGGCCCTATCGGCAGATCAACGAGGTGATACCGCATGAGCGTGCCACTCAGGCACAGGTCGGCTGTGCTCCCGCTGTCCGCGAGCAGTCCGGAGGAACTCCATGCGTTCGCGGAACACTACTTGGGCCTCCTCGACGGCGAACCCGCACTTGAGCTAGATGCGCTGTGCCGCACCGCGGCGAACCGCCCGCACCCCCCGTTCCGGCACGCAGTTGTCGGCGCGGACAGCACCACTCTGAGCGAGCAGCTACGACAGTTCGCCGCGCGCCGGTTCACCCCACCCCCCAGCGGCGGCAAGCCGCGGGTAGTGTTCGTCTACTCTGGACAGGGGGCGCAGCGTCCGGGCATGGGCCTGGAGCTGCTATCCAGCGAACCTGCCTTCACCAGGCGGTTCGCCGAATGCGAGGCCTTGGTTCGCGTCGAGACCGGGTGGTCCGTACTGGACGTTCTGGAAGGCCGGATCCCGATGGACGTCGAGCGACATATCCAGCCTGCACTCTGGGCGTTGCAGGTGTCTCTGACCGAGCTCTGGCGAGACTGGGGAATCGAGCCGCACGCTTGCATCGGGCACAGCATGGGCGAGGTGGCTGCCGCCGTGGCGACGGGTGCCCTCAGCGTCACCGACGGCGCTGCCGTGATCTGCCGTCGCAGTGCGCTTCTGGGCGAGGTCGCCTCCGGCGGCGAGATGTGGGCGGTGCAGCTCGGTGAACAACAGGCTCGCAGGCTGATCATCGACGACGACCGGGTCGACATCGCGGCGGTCAACAGCACGGGGTTCACCACGCTGTCCGGTCCCAAAGAGGCGATGCAGAATGTGATCGATCCGCTGCGGGCGTTAGGGGTGTTCTGTCGCAGGCTGCGGGCTGGAGTCGCGTCCCACTCTTCGTGCGTCGACCCCATCCTCCCCAGGCTGGTCGACGCGCTGTCGGACGTACAACCGAGGACTGCCGGAGTTCCCCTGTACTCGACTGTGCTGGCGCGCGCCGCGCTGGGCGAGGAGCTGACTGCCGCTTACTGGGCCGCGAACCTGCGCGAGCCGGTCCGGTTCGCGCAGGCGTGCCAGGCGGTGCTGGCCGGAGCCGAACGCACGCTGTTCGTCGAGATCGGCGCCCACGGGACGCTGGGCGCGGCACTGGAAGACATCGCATGGCCCGACCTGGATCGGCACAGGAACGTGCCTTCGTTGCGGCGTGACCACGCCGAGCTGGAGTCGATGCTGATCAGCGTCGGCGCAGCGTTCAGTTACGGGTGCGATCCCCGTTGGGACAGGGTAATGGCTGACCGCGGTCAAGCCGAGGCCCCGGTGTAGCGGCGCATGCAGAATCCCCACAACCACCGTGTGAAGGCCAGCAGCGCACAGCTCATCACGAGCAGCCAGAGGAAAGCGCCCGCCGCCATCCGGGACAACAGGGCCTCTGCCGGCACGGTCACCGCGAACCCAATGGGGACGAGCAGCGTCATCCCGATCCGCAGCCATCCCGGGTAGATGCCGACCGGCCAGCGGCCCGCCGACCACAAGCCGTCGAACACGTCGAGGATCTTCTGAGGCTGCACCAGCCAGAACACCGTCAAGCCGCACATCACCAGCACGCAGTAGACGACCACCAGGCTGAGCAGGACGGAAACGCCGAACAGCACCACCCCCGCAAGCGTGATCGGCCGCGGTACGCCGGATAGGCCAACCGTGAGCAGGACGACCGAGGTGATGATGTCGACGCCCTGCCACAACTCGACGGCCCGAACGCCGACGAGAAGCTGAGAGTCGGCAGGCTTGAGCAGGATGTGGTCCAACGTCCCGTCCCGGACGTCGTCGATGTAGCGGCGAATGGCCGGCCGGATGACCATCTTCACCACGCCACCGAGCATGGTGAAGACTCCGAGCACCACCAGCAGCTCCGGCTCGCTCCAGCCATTGATCCGGTGGATCCGGGAGAACACCAGGCTGAGCACCACCAGGCCGGTGCCCACGGCCATGCACGACTGCGCGATACTGAAGAAGAAGTTGGCTCGGTACTGCAACTCGGTGAGGACCGAGACTCTCAGATGCACACCGATCAGTCGAAGCAGGACCACGTTGCCCGCCTTCCCGTCGAATCAGTCCCCGATGGCGCTGTACCGCCGGACGGCCCGGCGCCAGACGACGGCCAACAACCCGCACAAGACGCCGACGCACAGCGCCTGAGCCGCCAGCCCTGGCAGAAGATCTCCGGACAGTCGGCGCCCGGAGGCGATGTCGATCGGGAACCCGAAAGCCCAGTAGAACGGCAGTGATCGCGCCAGCGTCTCCACCCCCTCGGGCATCAACGCCATCGGTACCAAACGCCCGGACAGCAGTACCTCGAGGAACATCACCAGGTCGAACAGGGCAGCCGTCCGGGTGGTCCAGAAGTTCACCAACCCCAGGATCCACATGTACAGCGAGCGCACCAAGTACGCCAGGCACAGAGCGAGCAGGAACGCGGGCCCGGACGCGGCGCCCAGGGTAAAGTCCGGTTCGAACACGAAGGTGAGCACAGCGGCCACCGGCAGCCACATGACCAGCATCGGGACCTTGAGCCCGATGAAGTAGGCGAGATCGAAGTGGATCGGGTGCACAGGCCGTAGGAGATGTCCGTTGAAGTCACCGCGGCGGATCCGTGTCTCGAAGCTGGCCGGGCTGAACGCGCTCACCACGATACGCACCAGCATCCATGAGATGTAGTACGCAGCCATGGAACCGAAGCTCATGCCGGTGACACCGCCCTGCGCGGCCACAGTGGTCCAGACCGCCAGGTAGACCATCGGCTCGATCAGCAGGGCCGCGAGAACGGCCACGAGGCTGAACCGGTTGTGCATCTCGGTGCCGGCCGTCACCGGAACGAGCTTGCCGTACAGGCCAGTGACGGCGCGCAGGCTCATGAGCGGACCCCGACGGCGAACAGCAACTCGATGACCTCCTCCATCGACGGGTCCACCGAACTGAACTCCGTCAACCCGTGCCGGGCTAGTACCTGCGCGGTGACCGCGGCCGCCTCGTCCCTGGGCACCCTGAGCCGCACGGTGTTGCCGTCGACCGCGAGCACGTCGCCGTACCGGCTGAAGTCGGGCACAGGGCCGGCCAAGGTGAGCACGAGTTCGCGGTGGGTCATGACACGCCCGGCCAATGCGCTCAGTGGGCCGTCGTAGCGGAGGGTCCCCTTGTCGATCACGATGACGCGGTCGCACAGCGCCTGCACGTCGGCCATGTAGTGGCTGGTCAGCAGGACCGTGGCACCGTGGCGTGCATTGTACTCGGCGACGAACCGGCGCAGTCGCCTCTGAGCGGTCACGTCCAGGCCGAGAGTGGGTTCGTCGAGGAAGAGAACCTGGGGGACGTGCAGCAGTGAACCGACGATCTCGGCCTTCATCCGCTCGCCCAGCGACAGCGTCCGGACCGGCTTGCGAACCAGGTCGCCGATGTCCATCAGCTCGATGAGCTCGGCCAGCGTCGAACGGAACCGGGCGGCCGGGATCTGGTAGATCGACCGATTGACCTCATATGAGTCGATGGCGGGAATGTCCCAGTTGAGCTGGTTGCGGTTGCCCATCACCATCGCGATGCGGGTCAGGTATTCCCGCTTGCGCTTCCACGGCAGGTGCCCGAGGACTGCCAGCTCTCCGGCGGTCGGGTGCAGCAGACCCGCGAGCATCTTGAGGGTCGTGCTCTTCCCCGCGCCGTTGGGTCCGAGGAAGCCGACAACCTCCCCGGCCTCGATGGCGAACGTAATGCCGTCCACGGCGGTCACCGTGCGCACTTCGCGGCGGACGAGATTCTTGAGCGCGGCGCGGACTCCGGCGTCGCGTTCGATCACCCGGTAGGACTTCCGCAGGCCGCCGGCCCGGATGACGAGTTCGGTCATCGTGTGCATCCCCCTTCGTTCCGGTCGGCTACCGCCGGCGCAGATTGGCCAGATACTCGCTGCGGTGAAAGGGATTGCTCCCTGCCCTTTCCCGGCGGGGCAGCGGCCCGCGCACCTCGCGGTAGTGGTGGAAGACGGATTCGAAAGTACCTTTGCCGCTGGTAAACGAGGGAAGCTGCCGCTGGAGGTGTTGCATTCTCACCACGGGAATCGTGCCTTCGAGCAGGCACCAGGAGTTCTTCCGGGTGAGAGTCTCGAGGACCGCCCCGTGGGTGGGCAAGGCCGAGGACACGACGCGCAGCGCGTCCTCGGGGGCCTCGAGACAGAACCAGTGAACCGGCTCGCAAACCACGGTCCCGCCCGCCTCGCTCAGCGCCGTCGCCAGGACGAGCGGGGTGAGGTTCCGGAAGTCTCCCGCCGTGCTGGACATGCTCTTGTCGAACGTGCCGGCCGAGTGGCTCTGCCTGGCAAGATACCCCGAGTGGGTCAGGGTGACCCGGCAGTCGATGACCTGCCAACCGTGCGCTCCTTCCCGGAGGGTGCTCCGTACCGCCTCTTCGACCGCCCTGACGAACGCCGGCAGCAGGGCGCCCAGTTCGATCTCGAGTCCGATTTCGACGTCCGCTCCAACGTCGGCCCGCTCCACCCGGAGGCCGACGGTGGCCAGGAACGGATTGTCCGGCTCACCGAGAACCGACAGGGACGACCCGGTTCCCGCGGGACGCTCGACGTGCACCGCCACTGTCTCTCGGAACGCGACGTCGATCCCGTACTCCGCGCCCAGTGTGGCGTGGATGACCTCCTTCTGCACCTCGCCGTACAGCGAGATCAGCGTCGCTCCCTGGCGCGGATCGGCTCGGAGGTTGATCAGCGGGTCCTGCTCCGCGAGCTGGTCGAGCGCCGAACGCAAGGCCGCGGCCTGTTCGGGCACGCGCGGCTCGACGACGGCTTCCAGCGGTGGCGGCGGGAACTGCTGTTCGTCGCGTGCGGTTTCGGGCCCGGTGCCGATCGTGTCACCGACCCGGATGCCCGGCAGCCCCCACAGCTTGGCGATCTCTCCCGCGGCCACCCCATCCCGCCGCCGCGTGGCGGCCCCTCCGAACGGCTCGATCGCCGTCACCTTCCCCTCGACGCAGCCACGGTAACGCAGCCGGTCACGCACCCGCAAAAGCCCGGACCGCATGCGTACGTAGGCGATTTTCTCACCCCTGGCGCCTCGCTCGACCTTGAACACCGTGCCCGCTGGCGGACCGGAGACATCGTCCTCGCTCGCCGGCAGGAAATCCTTGATCCCCGACAACAGCTCCGCGATCCCTGCGCCTGTCACGGCCGACCCGAAGTACACCGGGTGCACAAGCGCGCGCTTCACCTGATCGGCGAATTGGCGGCGCAGTTCGGGCCGGTCGGCGGGCAACCGCTCGTCGACGAAAGCCGGGAGCAGCTTGTCATCGTGTTCAGCAAGCACTTCCGCCAATCCGGTGGTATACGCCAGGTCGTCATAACGGTGTGGCACAACGGCCGCGTCCGGGCCCCCCGCGTCGGCGACGGTCCCCACCAGGACGGTGTCCGCAGTGAGCGAGTCGGCGATGTCGGCCAGAACGAAGGCAGGCCGGGCGCCACGGCGGTCGATCTTGTTGACGAATAGCAAGGTCGGGATGCGCAGCCTGCGCAGCACCCGGTGGAGGAGGCGGGTTTGGGCCTGGACACCCTCGACCGCCGACATGACGAGCACCGCACCATCGAGCACGCTGAGCACCCGCTCCACCTCGGCGATGAAGTCGGGGTGGCCGGGTGTGTCGATCACGTTCACGCTGGTGTCGCCGAGGGCGAACGACGCCACTGCGGATTTGATCGTGATGCGCCGCCGACGTTCCAGTTCCAGCGTATCCGTTTGAGTGGTGCCCTGGTCAACGCTGCCGATCTCGGGAATCGCCCCACCGCTGTACAGCAAGCGTTCGGTAAGGCTGGTCTTCCCTGCGTCGACGTGGGCGAGAATCCCGAAATTCACCGTGCTCATCGAGTGGCCCGACCTCCGGAAAACGAAAAGACGCGCACTGAACACAGCGTTGCAGCCCGCCCACTCCCCCGCAACCGGGTTTTACGCTCGACGGCGGTCGCCGTAGCATCCCCTCTGCGATCGCCGTACTCGACGGGGTCGTCCGGTCAGGCCCATCGACTACCCGTGGCACCGCGGAAGGATGTGGTCGCATTGCCTTCCCCTGTTTCGGATACCCGGGGCCCCTTGTCTTGGCAGCAACGCAGCCGCCTGCAGCGCGACCACGAACGTCACGAGCGGATCGTCAACCCCAAAGCGGTGGTCGCGTTGCCGTCGGATCTGTCTTTCGCGCAGCTGCGCGAACGCCTCGCGGCCATCGTCAGCCGCGAAGAGTCATTGCGCGTTACCGAATTCAGCTACGCGCGAGACTCGGTGACCTATTCCGCCGACGTCGAGCTTCCTCTGCGTCAGTCGGAAGTGGACTCCGCCGAGGAACTCGACGAGCTCGTGTCCGCCGCCGTGGAACGGCCTTTCCCACGCTCGGGCGGCCCCCTCTGGTCGGTGAGCGTTGTCACCCACCCGGACCGGAACGGAGCACCGGTGCGGAGCCTGTGCGTGGTATTCGACCATCTGGTCACCGATGGCCGCAGCCGGCAGCTTTTCCTGGACGAGCTGATCGACCGGCGGGCTGGATCGCCCCGGGAACGCGGCAAGTACCGGAACTGGGTGGACTGGCAGCTGCACCGGTATCCGAGGGACGCCGCGGGGGCCCCCGCCGCGGCCCGGGATTTCTGGCGCGCCTACCTGGACGGCACCGCCCCGGACCGGCCCGCGGGTCTGCCGTTCTGCGCCGAACCGCACGGTGAGCTGAGTGGCGTCGTCAACGAAATCCACCTCGAGCTGCCGATCACCATCGCCGATCTCGGGACGGCTGCGAAGGGACTGAAGTCCTCGCCGTTCGTCATCTTCCTCGCGGCGGTGTCCTGCACGATCGGTACCGTTTCCGCCGTACGGGACGTCACCCTCCGGGTCAACACTCCCGCTCGGCTCGGCGGGTACTTGGACACGCTCGGATACTTCGCGGAGACGGTCCCCGTGCGAGTGCGCTCGCCCAGGCTGGACGAACCCGACGCCGCTGTGCGCGCGACGATGACGGCCTGGCTGCAGGTACTGGAACACCAGACCACGCCCTGGGACTACGTTCTCGCAGTCGCCAGTCCCACGGGCAGAGCCTCCACGCTCTCCAGACCCGCTCAGGTACTCGTCAACTTCATCCCGTGGCCCATGCTCGGCGGGCAGTCGGCGCCGCCACCGTTCCGGCGGTTCCGGGCGGAGGTGGGCACATTCCAGCTCATTATGACCGTCTCGGACCGGGGACGCTGCCACTTGCACTGCCAGTTCGACCCGCACCGGTTCACAGAGCACGGAGTGCGGGACTTCCTCGTCCTGCTGGAGCAGCTGATCGTGAAACTGGGGAGCGCAAGGTAACGACCGAGCCGCGGCGCCGGGTCGTCGTCGTCGGTCTAGGACCCGGTGTGCCGAGGGACTTTTCTGCGAAGACGCGAAGGAAGCCATCCGGCCGCACCGCACGAGATTCACGGCGTCTTCCGGGCATCCGGCCGTGTCCCTAGTCCGGATCGTCCGCGAGACGAACAAACCGATCGCCCAAGTAGCTGCTGACCTGGGGATTCATGCCGGAACTCTGGCCAATTGGGTCAAGCAGGACAAGATCAACCGTGGCGAGAGTGAAGGCCTGAGCAGCGACGAGCGGGCTGAACTGGCCCGGCTTCGGGCGGAGAACGCCGAGCTGCGGATGGAGCGCGATGTCCTCAAGCGATCCGTGGTCGGGTGGGTGAAGGAGGCGACGCGGTGAGCCTGGCCGCGTTCATCGCCGACCAGAGGACCACCCACGACGTGCCGCACGCTGTCGCTTGCCGGGCTCTGACTGTGTCGGAATCGTGGTTCTACAAGTGAAACTCTCGTCGACCCCAGCAGACGCCGACGCCGGCCGAACAGCGGCAGACGGAGGTTGACGCGGCCGTCGCGGGGGCGTTCGAGGCCTCCCATGGCTTGCATGGCTCACCGCGTATTCACGCTGATTTTACGCGCTGCGGGGTGGGTGGCGAGTGAGAAGACGGTGGCGAACTCGATGGCCCGCCAAGGCTTGGTCGCCCGAACGAAGAAGCGGCGGAAGAATCTGACTCGGCCGGACAAGCGGGTTTTGGGGACAACGCCGCGAACCCGGAGGTGTGAACGCGTGGATCATCTCCCGCACTCACCCCTCGGTCGCCGCGAACGTCGCCGCGATCTCTCCCGCGAACCGGCCCTGCACCGAGGCAAGCACAATCCCAGACCGTCGCAGCCGCACCCGGTCCTTCGCCGACCTCGTGATCTTCACCCGCTGCGCCTCCTCCGGCCCCAACGACCGCACGAACACCTCCGGCTGACGCGCCAGCAGCCTCACCTACACCGCCAGCCTCACCATCACCAGCCCGGATGTCCACGCGACACGTGTGCCGTGCCGACGGTTCGCGAACCCGGTTGGACCACATCGCCCGCAGCGGCGAGAACCCGCGCACCGCGAGCCGGGAACGGCGGAAACCTTGCGGGCACAAGCGAAGGCCGAGGTGGGCTGACACCGACTTGACGTAGGTTCGATCACTGCCATCATGACCGAATGCGCAAGAGCGACATCACGCCCGAGCTCGTCCGGAAGCTCATCGCCGACCAATTCCCCCAGTGGGCCGCGCTGCCGGTTCGCCTGGTCGAGAAGGACGGCTGGGACAATACGACGCTCCGGCTCGGTGACGACAAGTCGGTCCGCTTGCCCAGCGCGGACGCGTACTCCGTCCAGGTGGAGAAGGAGCACCGCTGGCTGCCCGTCCTCGCCCCGCAGCTCCCGCTCGCGATTCCCCGGCCACTGGCGAAGGGGCAGCCGGGCCCCGACTTTCCCCGGCCTTGGTCGGTGTACGAATGGTTGCCCGGCGAACCGGTGACCGACCTCGGCGCCGACGGCCTCGTGGCCCTCGGCACCGACCTCGCCCGGTTCCTCGTCGCGTTGCGCGCGGCCGACGCGGCGGGAGGCCCGGAACCCGGGGCGCACAACTTCCACCGCGGCGGCGACCTGGCGATCTACGACGAGGAGACCCGGACGGCCATCCAAAAACTCGGCGACCTCATCGACGCCCCGACGGCTATCGACGCGTGGGACGCCGCGCGGCGCACAACCTGGGACGGTCCTCCGGTGTGGTTCCACGGCGACGTCGCCCCGGGCAACCTGCTCGTGCAGCACCACCGGTTGACCGCCGTGATCGACTTCGGCTGTTCCGGTGTGGGCGACCCCGCGTGCGACCTGGCGATGGCGTGGACGTTCTTCGGCGGTGAGAGCCGCGCGGCTTTCGGCGACGCCGTCGGCCTCGACGACGGCACCTGGGCCCGAGGCCGCGGCTGGGCCCTATGGAAGGCCGCGATCACCGCAGTGGCCGCCCTGCGCGGCGGCTCGGAGAGCCTCAGCGAAGCGGGGCTGCAGTTCGGCTGGCGCCAGCCTGCGCTGGAGGTGGTAGCCGACGTCCTGGCTGAGCAACGCGCCAACGGGTAATCATCGCTCAGCCAGTGAGAAGCGTGTCCAGTTCCGCGTGTAGGTGGGGTCCCGCAGCCAAGATTCCATCTCCCAGCACCGACGTCCAGCCACCTGCCTCGCGTACGATTAGCCGCCCCGCCGCCCAGTCCCAAGGGGACAGTTCGTCCTCCCAGTACGCGTCGATTCGTCCTGCGGCGGTCCAGCACAGATCGAGCGCCGAACTCCCGGTGGCCCGTACGTCCGCCACGATGGGGGCCACCCGACGCAGGGCATCCGCCTGCCGTTGCCGCACAGCGGGCCGGTAGCCGAATCCTGTCGCAACGACCGCCCGCGATAGCGTCACCGGCTCGTTTACGGAGATCGCCGCCTCGCCCAGCCGCGCACCGCAGCCGAGCACAGCGGAGAAGACCTCGTCCCGGAGCACGTCGCTGACCACCCCGACAATTGCCTGCCACGCGCCGTCCACCAGCGCTTCGCACGCAACGCTCACCGCGATGTGCGGAAGGCCGTGAACGTAGTTGGTAGTCCCATCCAGCGGGTCCACCACCCAGCGCAGGGCGGTCGACGACGCGGCTGGCGGCCCGTCCTCGCTGATCAGGCCGTCCCCTACGCGGCGTGCCGCGAGCACTCCACGGATGGCTGTGTCGCTGGCCGCATCGGCGGCGGTGACAGCATCAGTAGGGGACGACTTGAAGCTGATGGTGCCGGTCTCCCCATGGAGATCTCGGATCACGTTGGCACCTCGAGCGGCCATCGCTACTCCCACGTTGAGCAGTTCGTCGGCAGAGCAGCCGATGACGTCGAAGACGCTCACTGGCTGAGCCCATTGGTGACCGACCGGGCGACCCGCCGGGCGGTGGCGTGGACTTTTTCGCGGTACCGCAGGGAAAAACGTTCCACAGGGTCGAGAACTATGGCTCGTACCGCTTCTTCATCGTCGTACGGCAGCGCGAGGCCCACCAGGGGGAGCGCCTCGATCATATCCGCGCTGCCCAGCGCGCGCTGTACGTCCTCATCCACGATGTGCCCGTCCCCGCTGAGCGGGACGCCGAGCAGCAGGGTGGGCACCCCCGAGATCGTGGCAAACACGGTGCCGAGTGCGTCCGCGCCGGCGGGCAGAGCGCTTCGCAGCTCCGTGACAAAATCCCGATACAGCTCGTTTGCATCGAGGTCGCTGAACGCGGCGGCAAGTTCGACGTCGGGGCCGGGCCACTTCCGCAGGAACTGCCGATAGTTCCTGCGCTCGGTGACGAAGTTGGCCGCCGAGTCCCGAGTGTGCGGCAAATGCAGGGCGTAGACCTCGTTACGCAGGACGATCGGCGTGCCGCTCGCGCTGATGCGGTAGCCCCACTCGATGTCGTCGACGCCCCACCCGACGAACGACTCGTCGAAGTACAAGTCGTGCTCGCGGACCGTGCGCGTGGGGATAGCGATCAAGCCGGTCCACGCGAACGCCCAAGGGATGATGTGCTCCACCTGGAAGCGCGGGTCGACCGGCTGCTCCCGGGCCGTCGACAGCTCCCGGACACGCTCGTCCCACACTGCAAATGGCAGGGTGTCGCTGTGTGTTACGTCACCCTCGTAGTTGTTGCCGTACCCCGCTACCTGGCCAACGACACAATCCTTTTGCCCGGCGGCGTAGTGCGCGTCGTATAGGTTCTCCAGAGCGTCGGGCGGGAGCAGCGTATCTGCGTCGATGTTGACGATGACCTCGCCGCTCGCCTGGCGCATGGCCATATTACGGCCGCGGGGTATAGAGAACGGCCCGTCAGCGATCACGCTCACAACATTGACCCGGTTGCTGAACTCCCGGCACGCGGCGATGTAGCCGTCGTCGTACTCCATGGCGCCGACGACGACCTCGAATCGATCGGCGGCCATGGTCTGGTGGGCGAGCCCTTCGAACGCCAGTCGGAGGTTGCTGAGGCGCCGCTTGTACGGGATGACCAGGCTCAGCTTTGGTCGGGCGGGCTTCACGGCGCCGCCGGCTCTCGGGGCGCGGCCGGATGGCTCAGGTGCAGGCTGCGGTATAGCAAGCGCCGGTGCCGATCGTCGTCCTGGTACGGGTCTCGGCCATGTGAGAGCCGGGTGTTGTCCAAAATGAGCGCATGTCCCGCCCCCAACACAAACCGCAGGAGGTGTGGACTGCTCTCTCGGCGCGCTAGGTCGAGAAACTCGAGTCCACGTTGGACAGTTCGTAGCTCGGGCCCGTCAGGCAGCACCCATCGGTCGGTGGTACTCACGCAGTATCGGCAGACGATCTGACCGTCCTGAACAGTGCATACTGGCGTCGCAACCGCCTCGGTCGAGCCGTTGATCGTCGCCTGGCGCTGCAGCAGACCAGGCGCAGTGAGCGCCTTGGCCGCCTCTGGGTCGTGGTCGAGCAGCTCAGCAACGGCGCCGTGCGCGTTGAAGAGGCTGGTCGTGCCGCCGCTAAGCCCTTGCGCGACGCAGAGCAGGATGACTGCCTTGACCTGGCCGATGTCCTGCAGGGTCCCGTCGCAGTGCAGGTCCTGCCCGTTCCTGGTCTCGAACCCGGGGTGCACGGCGCCCGAGGGCGGCGCGACAGGCGGTGTGGCAATGCGCGACACCGGTGGCGCAGCGCGCCCGCCCCGTGTGTAAAGCGGCGGAATGAAGGGCTTATCGAGCCCCAGCTCACCCGCGAGCCGCAGGACGGTGTCTTCATTCAAGGGGCCGGCCAGGACACGGACGACGGCGAAGCCATGCCGGTCGTAGCGGCGCAACGTCTCGGTGACCGCCTCGGTGCCCGTCCAAGCGACCGGTTCGGCGGGCACCCCTTTGAAGGTGGTCGGCCGGGCAGTAATAGCCCGGCGAAGGACGTCCTGTGGGACGGCCACGGTCATTGGGAACCTCCGGTTCTCAGAGAATCTGGTGGATGAGTGGCTCGGCGACGGGGTCGTCGCCGAATTCGAACGCCGAGCGGACGAGGGACCAGGCGCTCTCGGCGTCCCCCGAGCTGTGGTGCAGCTCGGCGAGGAGATCGCCCTTGGCGACTTCCTCGCCGACCCGGCGGTGCACCACGACTCCGGCACCATGGTCGAGTTGCGCCCGTTGGGTCAGCCTGCCTGCACCGACCAGCAGCGCGGCCATCGCGATCGGACGGGGGTGCACGCAGGTAAGCTTCCCGGCACGCGCAGCCGCGACGGGGACGCAGTGACGGGCCCGAGGCAGCGAAGCGGGGTCGGCGAGCACGGCGCCATCTGCCCCCTGGGCGCACGCCCAGCGCAGGAACACCTCGTGCGCGGCGCCACTATCGATGGCCCGCTCGACCCTCGCCGCCGCCTCCTCCTCGGTCAGTTCCGGCTGAGCCACGCGGAGCATCAACGCGGAAATGACTGCGCACAAGTCGTACAGGCCTGGCACCCGGTGTCCACGTAGCACGGCCAGTGCCTGCTTGATCTCCAGCGAGTTGCCGACCGCGCGGCCCAGGGGCTGGCTCATGTCGCTGATCACCGCTCGGGCGCGCAGCCCGAAGGAGATCGCGAGGTCGAGCATTCGCTGTGCCAGGGCGCCCGCCTCGTCGCGCTCCGGGACCAGCGCACCCTCCCCTGTCTTGACGTCGAGGACCAGCCCGTCAGCGTGCACGGCGACCTTCTTGCTGATGATGCTCGCCGCGATCAGGGGCAGGCTCTCCACGGTGCCGGTGACGTCCCGGAGGCTGTAGGTCGCTCCGTCGCCCGGTGCCAGGCCCGCGCTCTGGCCGGTGATCACCATCCCGACGTCGCGCAGGATCGGCACGACTTCGTCGACGGGCAGTTCGACCCGCAGGCCAGGGATGGACTCTAGCTTGTCCAGGGTGCCGCCTGCGTAGCCGAGCGCCCGTCCGGTCATCTTGACTACGTGGACGCCGCAGGCGGCGACCACTGGCACCACGATGAGGGTCGTGGTGTCACCCACGCCGCCGGTACTGTGCTTGTCCACGACCGGGCCGTCTAGCATGGACAGGTCGATCCGACTGCCGCCGGTCGTGTAGGAGCGGGTGAGCGCTCGGTTCTCGTCGACCGACAACCCTCGGCAAGCGACCGTGGCCAGCCACGCCGACATCTGGTAGTCGGGCACGCGCCCCGCGACGAAGTCGGCGATGATTGCCTCGATCTCATCGCCGGCGAAGGCCTCGCCGCCACGCTTGCGGTTGATGGCCGCGAGGACACGCGCCGACGCGGCCGCTCTTGAGGTGCGCTCCGTCGGTAAGCTGCCGATCGTGTTGCCGCCATGCGCCATTGTCATGCCTCCAGAGCGGTACGTTCGCTGAGCTGGAATACTCTGCCGGTCGCACCAGCTTCGGCCGGGTCGCCGCCCGGAGAGGGCCTCCGCGCGGCCGCGCTGAAAGGAAAGGTGGCTCCGATCTTCGCTGGCAAGATGCACTCCCTCGCGGTAGCGGTCGTGATCCGCCTTGAAGCCCGCGGCGCGCCGGGACCGAGACCGTGGAGGCGGTCTGCGACAGTGTGACCGGAGCGGACAGACGCCCAGTCGTAACCGGTCACCGCGGACAGTGGGCGATGGAAGAGATGGAGCATGTGCAGCGGCGCGGTCGACTAGCGCACGTCCACGTCCTCGATGCCCTCGGCGTTGTAAGCCCCGGACAAGCCGGCCCCGCCCGCCCCGCACCAGCTCCGTGTCGACATCGAATAGCTGGGCGTAGTGCGCCGACATGCGGCCCGCAGTCGACGCGATGATCACCTGGACGCCGTCGATGCGCTCCAGGTACCCGGTGATCCGCCGGGGGTAGTCTTGCTTCGACTCGATCCCCTGCCCGAGTTCGGCGATCTGCGGGGCGGCTAAAGGGATTCCCGGCGGGTAAGCGCGGTGACTCAGTCCCAGCCCGGTGGGGGCGTACGGTTACGGCGGCCCGGCCTGATCCATTACCCGGACGGCCCGATTGTTGAAGTACCCGTGCTGAGCGCGGTCGTAGACGTCGCGCCGGCCGGTGGACAGCACCCCGTCCTCGCCCGCGGCAATGATTTTGTAGGTCTTCCGGCACCACGCACCTGCCACACCGAACGTACCGAAGGCGGCCGCGGCAGCGCGCGCCGTGGGCGTTCGAGCAGCCTTCAAGGAGATGGCGTCTGCGTTGCGGGCACAGGCGCATGTACCCACTCTTGGCGATCAGGCGTGCAAGTTCTTCGGTGTCCGCTGGCGCCATCGCGAACGGCTTGTCCTTGAGGAAGGGAATCTTGCGCAGGAGCAGCTCGCGGGCGATCTCCAGGTGTGTGTGATGCGTCGCCATGATCGCCAGGTCGGGCCACGCCCAGTCCAGTGCGGACTCGTATTCGGTGAAGAACCGGGGCGACGACGAGGTTCCGTGTTCAGCGAGCGCGCGGGTCAGTCGCGATTGTGAGGCGGGGTCCACGTCGCACGCGGCGACGAGCTCGACCTCCTCGGCCAGTTCGGAGAACGCGGGGACGTAGTCTTTCGGCGCGTGCCGGCCGACACCTATCAGGGCTGTGCGCAGTCTGGGCAAGAGGTCTACTCCCCTTCTCTCCTCCGTCGATGGCCCGCCACCGTCTACGCCGCAGGCAAGGGCGGTCACTCGTGCCGGCATCGGGTGCATCGGTTCGCGGACGCCGGGCCAGATCCCCGTGCTGGGATCGACGCGCCCTTCCCGGGCGGCAACGTCACGCAGCGGCCCAGCACCCGGTGACCACAGTGGACAAGCGGGACAGCCGCACCAGGGAGTATGCCACGGACTTCTTCCCCGTGGCCAGGCGCGAATCTGCTGTGCAGGCAACGGAATCCGGCGGGCGAGCGACACGTCGGCGGGAGGTGTCGCTCACCCGCCGGGCGTGGCAGCATCGGTGCCGGATCGCGCCCCGGCGCCGGTCTTCCCGTTGCGTGTGCCCCCAGACAAGGAGTCTCCGTGACCGAAACGAATTCAGCCGCAGCAGTGACGAGCGACGAGCCCGGAGCGGTCCGGCTCGCCGGATGGTGGAAGTTCGACGAGGGTACGGGCGCCACCGCCGACGACAGCACGGGCAACGGGCACCGGCTGACGGCCATTGGAAATCCACAGTGGACGGAGGGGCCGACAGGCGGCGCGATCGCTCTCGACGGAACCACCCAGTGGCTGTCCGGTACCACGCCCGTCGTGGCCAGCGACCGCAGCTTCAGCGTCGCGGCCTGGGTCCGCCTGGACAGCGCCACCATCGGCGCGGAGGCGCAGTTGAAACCCGGTGACTTCGCCGTCACCGCTGTGAGTATGGACGGCCCCTCGCACAGCCCCTTCTACCTCGGCGCGCGCATCGGCGACGCCGACCCGGCGAGTACGGACCCGAAGCTACGCTGGTGCTTCACCGCCGCCCCGGTGGATGGCGGGCCGACCGGGCCGGTGGAGTGGCAGAAGGCATGGTCGGCCCAGCCGGTCGGGCCGGCCGAACTCGACCGGTGGGAGCTGCTGGTGGGCGTGTACGACCTCGAGTCCGCGGCCGTCCGGATCTTCGTACCGGGTACCGGCGACCACGGGGTCGGCGAGCTGCCCGGCAACTGGCCGGCGTGGCGCGCCGAAGGTGGTGTGGGCATCGGCCAGGCCCGGTACCTCGACGCGGTCGCCGACCAGTGGCCGGGCTCGGTCGGCGCGGTCCGGATCTACTTGGGGGTGCTGGACGAGGCCGACGCGCGGCGGCTGTACGAGGAGGACCTGGCCGCCCAGCGCTGACGCGGGCGCCCGAAGCCCGGTTCCCGGTGTTCCGACACCGGGAACCGGGCTTTTCTCTTCTGTCACGCAGGAACCAGGCGGACTGGCAGCCGTTCCGGGCCCCGGACGGCGATCGATCGCACCGGGACCACCGGCCCGGCGGGCTCCAGCCGGGCGGCCAGAACCACCAGTTCTTCCAGCAGCACAGTGGTCTCGGCGCGCGCGAGGACGTTACCGATGCAGAAGTGCTCACCCGCCGCGAAGGCCAGGTGCCGGTTGGGGGTACGGGAGACGTCGAAGCGGTCCGGTTCGGCGAAGACCTCCTCGTCCCGGTTCGCCGACGGAAGCCACAGCGCCACCTTGTCACCGGCCGCGATCCGCCTACCTCGCAGCTCGACTGCGGTCGCGGCGGTACGCACGCTGTGCACCGCGCTGGACGTCCAGCGCAGCGTCTCCTCCACCGTGCCCGGGATCAGGTCGCGCCGGGCTCGCAGCAGGCGCCACTGGCCGGGGTGCTCGACCAGCGCCTGCACGGCTCCCGCGAGCCCGAGCCGCCCGTTCTCCGTGGCGCCCAGCAGGTTTTCGCAGTTAAACAGCACTTCCTCGGCCGACAGGAGCGCGCCCGCGGGGGCGCCGGTGACCAAGGCGGTAACGATGTCGTCCGCGGGTTCGGCCACCTTGCGCTCCATGAGGTCGACGAAGTAGCGGGCGAGCTCGTGGTGGGTGGTGAGGGAGGTGCCTCGGTGAAAGGCCTCGCTCGACCACTCGAAGACGCTTTCGCGGTCGGCGTCGGGCACACCCATGAGCCGGCAGATCATCGCATGGGAGAGCGGAGCGGCCACGTCGCGGACGAATTCGCACTCCCCCCGGTCGACCGCCCGCCGCAGCAGCGCGCGTGTCGTCTCGCGCATCAGGCCGACCAGTGCCCGCACCGAGCGCGCACCGAACCACTCCGCGACGACCGCTCGCAGATCCCGGTGCCGAGGGGGGTCAGTCAACGCCAGGGTCATCCCCCCACCGGGGTCGCCGCCGCGGTCCGCGGGTCTCAGGAGCACTCCGGCGGCCGAGGTGAAGATGGCGGCGTCCTGGTACACGGCGCGGACGTCCGCGTGGCGGGTCACCGACCAGAACCCCGAGAATTCGCCGCCCGGGTGCCAGTGCACCGGGTCGTGCGCCCGCATCCACCGCCACGCTTCCAGCACCTCGCCCGAGGAGTGCGCCGCCACGGACACGAGGGAGTCGGGGGAGACGCTCCGCGTGCTCAAGACTGCACCTCCGACCCGATCGACTCCAGCCGGCGAGTGAAGCCGAGCGCCAGGTTCCGTGCATCCTGCTCCGCGACGGCCTCCGGACGGAAGTACACCGTGAGGCCGAGCCCGCCGTCCGCGTCGGGCCACAGCTCGGCATGCAGTTCCAAGGGCAGGTCGAGGTAGCGCTGGCGGCGGAAGCGGGTCCGCACGCCCGTGAGTTCGAGGCGGGGAACGTCGTTGTCCTGCAACGCGAAAAGCGTCTGGAACAGCGGCGCCCTGCCCCGCGTCCGGTTGGTTCCCCACGCCAGCATGGTGTTCAGCGGCACGTCCTGGGCGGCCAGGGCTCGCCGCAGGGCCCGCCCGGTCTCCTCGATGGCCCGGCCGCCCCCGTTCACCGCGTCGTCGCGCAACCGGACGCAGACCATGGTGATGTGGCACCCGACGGCGTCTTCGAGCCCGGGCCGGTCCCGGCAGGCGACCGGCACCCCGATCCCGAAGTCCTGTTGCCCGGTGAGCTCGGCGAGCGCACCCGCGTGCTGGGCCAGCAGGACCGCGAAGCGGGAGGTGCCCGCCCGGACGGCAGCCGCATCCACCGCCACGACGGTCTCGGCCGGAATGGTCGCCGTGACCAGTCCGGGCTCCCCCGCCTGCCCTCCTGCTGGCGCGCCCGGCCAGCGGATTTCGGGCGTGCCAGCCAGCTCCTGCGCCAGCCGGGCGCGTTGGGCGGGGAGGTCGGCCTGGCTCGCGTAGGACACGTCCCCGGCGCGGATGGCGGCCGGCGAAGGCGGCTTCGCCGGCAGGGTCCACGGCAGCTCGCGAGCTCGGTTGTAGAGCGCTGCCAGGTCCCGCGCGAACACCGACTCCGACCAGCCGTCGAAAGCGATGTGGTGCACGGCGCAGCCGAGCAGGGCACTCGTGTGGTCGTCGGCGGACGGCACGACCGCGGCCCGCCACACGGCCGCGCCGGCTATGTCCAGCTCCCGGCCCAGTTCGCCGCGCAACGCGACCAGCGCCTCGGTTTCGGTCCGGTGGGCAGGCAGGACCACCAGGTCCGGCGGCGGGACGTCGATCGGTATCGCGCAAGGGCGGGGATCCGCCAGGTAGGCGGAGCGAAGGGGCTCGTGCCTGGCATGCAGGGCGGCGATGGCGCTGCGCAGCGCCGTGTGGTCGAGTGGGCCTTCGACGGCCCACACCAGCAGGCAATGCGAAGTCCGGTCCTGCGGGCCGGCTAGCTCGCGGCTCAGGAACAGCAGCTGCTGCGGGGTCAGCGGGACGTCGCCGCGGTCGTCGTGCCCGGATTCTTCCGGCGGTGCGGTCTCAGCCGCCCAGGCGGCCAGCGCCGCGGCGGTCTCGTAGCGGTAGAGAACGGACACCGGTACCTGCCGGCCGAGCTGCGTGGACAGCCGGGCACAGACCCGGCCCGCGTCCAGCGAAGTCCCGCCCAGCCGGGTGAACGGGACGTCACGCGGCACCGCGGAAACGCCGAGCACCGCAGCGAAGACACCGGCCACCACCTGCGCCGTTCCGCCCGGGGACAGGGCATCTGCGTCGGGTGCGGACGAGGCCGCGGCGGGCAGGCTCTCCCAGAGCGCCCGCTCGTCGAGCTTCCCGCGTTCGGTCAGCGGGAAGCCGCCGACGCCGACGACGGCGGCAGGGCGGTGGTGGGGAAGCATCGCGGCGTGCAGGGTGGGTACGGCATCCGCCAGCGTGTCCCCTGCCCGGATCGGAACGCAGAACGCGACCAGCTCGGTGGTGTCGCCCGCGGCCGTGCGTCGGGCCAGGACCCGGCACGACCGCACCGACGGAAGCACTCGCTCGACTTGACGCTCGATCTCGGCGAGCTCCACCCGGTGTCCGCGCACCTTGACCTGGCGGTCCGCGCGGCCCTTGAAGTGCAGCAGGCCGGCGGAGTCGAGCACGCCGAGGTCCCCGGTGCGGTAGACGCGCTCCGCAGCGCCGTCAATCGCGACTGCGGTGAACGACCGCGCGGTCCGCTCGGGGTCGTCCAGGTACCCCAGGGCGAGCCCCGTTCCCGAGGCGCAGATTTCGCCGGTCTCCCCCGGTGCGCACGGCCGGTCGCCGTCCAGGACGTGCACCTGGGTGCCGCCGACGGCCACCCCGAGCGGAATGCCCCCGGGCCGGTCGCAGTCACCGGGCTCGACCCGGTGCGTGGTCATGAAGATCGTGTTCTCCACCGGGCCGTAGCCGTTGATCAGCACGATCCGGGGATGGGCACGCAGGAACCGTGCCACGTGCGGCGGCGAGAGGCGTTCCCCGCCGACCATGAGCTGGCACAGGCCCTGGAAAGCGCCCGGATCTTCGTCCACGATCACGTTGAACAGGCTGCTGGTCAGCCACGCGGTGTCGGTCCCGTGCTCGGCCACCGTCGTGCGCAGCGCCTCCGCGGACAGAAACGGCTCCGGGACGATGGCGGCCGTGCCCCCGCTGACGAGAGCCGACCAGAGTTCCAGCGAAAAGGCGTCCCACGACACAGGCGACGCCACGGCCACCACGGTCCCCGGCGAGAACCTCGCGAAGGACTGTGGCCCGAACAGCCGCGTGGTCGCCCGGTGGGGCGACACCACGAACTTCGGCGTTCCGGTGGTGCCCGAGGTCAGGAAGGCGGTGCTCGGCGCCGAAGGATCGACCGGCACCGGACGCCAGCCGGGCACCGGCACCGGCCGGCTGGGCGGCACCCACCGAGCCACGTCACCGGCCAGGGAGACGTCGTCATGGCAGACCACGAGCTTCGCGCCGAGCCGGGCGACCGCCTCCCGGATCCGGGCCTCCGGCCAGCCGGGGTCGAGCAGGGCATAGGCGCCCCCGGTCTTGAGCACGGCGAGGGCCGCCAGCACCAGGGAGGCGGACCGGGGCAGCACGATCGGCACGATCCAGGTCGGCCCCACGCCAGCCGCGGCCAGCAGCGCAGCCCAGGTGCCGGAAGCGTCATCGAGCTCGGCGTAGGTGAGCCGCTGGGCGCCCGCGACGGCGAGACTCCCGGGAGCGCGCCGCGCGTTCCGCACGACCCCTTCGTGCAGGCAGCCGTCCCCGGCCGAAGCCGGCGAGCCCCGGCCTGGCTCCGTCCGCATGGTGTTCTCCTCTCCCCGAAACACGCAGGCGCGGCGTCAACCGGCCGACGGCACCCAGCGCGCCGCGAATTCCGCGCGCAACCGGGTTTCGGCGGTGTGCGCCCCGATTTCCTCCAGCCCCAGCAGCGCCGCCCCGGCCACAGGAAGGATTTCCGGCACGAGGACCGTGCTCAACGGGGCGACCGCGGCGCACCGCAGCGCCACTTCCCGCACCATACCCGGACCCGCCCCGGCGATCACGCCACCGCCGAGCACCACGGTGGCGGGCCGCTCCAGGAAATCCAGGCGGCGCAGGGTGATCGTGGCCAAGGTGGCGAGTTCGCCTGCCAGCCGGTGCAGGACCTCCGCCGCCACCTCGTCCCCGGTCCCGGCCACCCGGGTCAGCAAGGGCGCCAACCGATCGACGGCGTTCGCCGGGATTTCGCCGAAGTGCATCGCCTCCAGCAGATCGGCCATGCTGGAACGGGAAAAGTGCGCCAGGACGGCGTCCAGCAGCGCGGTGGGCTCCCCACGGCCGTCGGCCGCCCGGGCCGCCAGCCACAGCACTTCGCTGCCCAGGTCCTGCCCGCCGCCCCAGTCTCCCGAAAGCCTGCCCAGTGCGAGAAACCGGTGAACCCGGCCGTCGGGGGCGACACCGACGCAGTTGATTCCCGTCCCGCAGACCACGGACACACCGACGTTGTCGGTCGTTCCCGAACGGAGCAGCGCGAACGTGTCGTTGTCGACCACCGAAGACGTCGACCACCCCCGTCCCCGGATCGCCTCGTGCAGCGCCTCCCGCTCGCGCGGGAAGTCCACTCCGGACAGAAATGCGGCGGTGTGGTCGGCGAAGGGCGGGGTGGCGGGCCGACCGGCTTGCCGCGCCGCCCGGCCAGCCAGTGCCTCGATCCGGTCCAGCGCGGCCCGCGCCCCGATCGTCTGGTGGCACGCCCCCGGGCCCCGCGCCGCCCCCAGAACCGTGCCACCGCTGTCGACCAGCAGCACGTCGGTCTTCGTGTCGCCGGCATCGACCGCAAGCACGGTTCGCGCATTCACGCCCACGCCAGGAATTCCCGGTTGCGGGACACGAGCTCGTCAGCCAGCCGCTCGGCCACGTCCCACTGGCCGACGAGCGGATGAGCCAGCAGTGCGGCGGCTACGCGGTTCCGACCACCGCGCACCGCCGCGTCCAACGCGAGCAACTCGTACCCCGCCACGTGGGACGTCAGCCCGGCTAGCGCGGGCTCCATGGCGGGCACCGGGTGCGGCACGGCCCCGCGATCGTCCACAGAGGACATGACCTCGATCACCGCGTCGTCCGGCAGAAACGGCAGGACGCCGCGGTTGCGCACGTCAACCACGTGGTCCTCGGCCGGTCTGCCCGATGTCAAGGCCCGCACCAGCTCCAGCGCTCCCGTCGAGTAGTGCGCACCGCCGCGTTTGGACAACAGTTCCGGCTTGCGCACCGTCGAAGAGTCTGCGTACAGGCGCAGCAATTCGCGTTCCAGTTCCGCCACGGTCTGCGCGCGCGGGGGCTCTTTCAGCAGATCGGCGACCACAGCGTCGTGCCGGTAGAAGTACTTCAGGTAGTAGGACGGCACCGCGCCGATCCGGCGGAGCAGGTCCGTGGGCACACCGATGTGCTCGGCGACCCGCTCGGCGTGCGTTCCGAGCAGGTCGGTGATCCGCTCCTCGCCGTCGACCCGTGCGCTGCGGGTCCACGTGAGGTGGTTGAGACCGACGTGATCCAGGTCCACTCGCTCCGGCGGCACGCCGAACAACGCCGCCGTCCACAACTTGAAGGTGATGGCGACATTGCACAACCCCACCGCGCGGTGCCCTTCGCCGAGCAGCGCGCCGGTCACGATCCCAACCGGGTTGGTGAAGTTGACGATCCAAGCGTCCGCGGCCGCGGTGCGCACGCGGGAGGCGATGTCCAGGACCACGGGTACGGTCCGCAGGGCCTTGGCCAGCCCGCCCGCGCCGGTCGTCTCCTGGCCGAGGCAGCCGCAGGCCAGCGGGAACGTTTCGTCCGAGAGCCGGGCCCGCTGACCGCCGACCCGCAGCTGCAGCAGGACGGCCGTCGCGCCCGCCACCCCCGCATCCAGGTTGCGGGTCGTGCGCAACCGCGCCGGGTGGCCTGCGTGCGCGAGCATGCGCTGGCAGACACCACCCACGACCGCCAACCGGTGCTCATCGGGGTCGACCAGCACGATCTCCGTCACCGGGAGGCCTGCTTTCCCGGTGACAATCCCGTCCATCAGTTCCGGCGTGTAGGTGGAACCGCCGCCGACCACCGCCAACCGCAAGGTTTCCCCCTAATCGCCGATCCGCTCCGGTTGGCTGCCCGGCCAGACCGCGTGGAACGTCCAGTCGTCGTCGTGCGTACCGGGTTCGCGGTCCTCGTGGTAGTCCCCGACCACCGTGATGTCCGAGAACCCCGCCTCGGTCAGCAGCCCGTGGAACTCCCGGACGCTCCAGAACTGCACGCCGAACGTGTGCAGCTCCGTCGCGGTGGCCCGGCCCCGGTGCCACTTCTCGTAGCGCAGGTACTCGGTCACGTGGTTCGCTGCCGCGTCGTACTCAGCGTGCACCGTCTGCACCGTCCACAGGTGCTCGCCGTCCGCCCAGGATCGCAGGGGCTTCGAGCCCACCACCAGGCGCGGCGGGGCCACGTCGGCCACCAGCCGGCCACCGGGGCGGAGTACGCCACCCATGGCGCGTAGGGCCCGCAGAACGGCCGCCCGGCCGGTGAGGCCCTTGATCGACCCCGCCGGGATGATCACCGCTTCGTAGCGCTCATCGAGCCGGAACCCCGCCATGTCCCCTCGGTGCAGGCGTGGCCGCAAGCCGCGCGCCCGGCAGTGCCGCTCGCAGATGGCGAGCATCTCCGGGGAGAGATCGAGCCCGTCGGCCGCTATCCCTGCCTCCAGCAGCGGGACCAGGATCCGGCCGGTGCCGCACGCCACGTCCAGGACGGGCCCAGTGACGTCGCGCAGCGCCCGCGTGTAGTACTCGATGTCGCCGTAGGAGAACCCGGGCGGGTGCCCCCGGTCGTACACCTCGGCGACGAGGCTCGAAGCGGCCCAGTGCATGGTGCCTCCTCTCTCTCGGTCACTACCAGCCGACGGGTCCGCTGTCGTCGAAGAAGCCCCCGGTGGGGCCGTCGTCAGGCAGCAGTGCGAGCGCCACGACGGCCCGCGCACCCTGCTCGACCGTGCGGTCGGCGCGGAACCCGTTCATCTCCGTGGCCGTCCAGCCGGGGGACGCGGAATTGATCCGGATCCGCGCCAGGTCCCCGTCCTCGCCGAAAGCCGCGGCGTACTGCACGGTGAGCATGTTGAGCGCCGCCTTGGAGCTGCAGTAGGCCATGCGCCGACTGGCGTCCCCGGGGAGTCTCGCCCCCGAGCTGGTCAGCGTCAGCGAGGCGGTCGTGCTCGACACGTTGACGATGCGCGGGGCGGCCGACCGGCGCAGCAAGGGCAGGAACGCGTTGATGACGGTGATGACGCCGAGCACGTTGACCTCGAACATCTCCCGGGCGACCGCGGCCGTGGTGGCCTCGGCGCCGCAGCCGCGGAAGACGCCCGCGTTGTTCACCAGGATGTCGAGGCGGCCGTGGCGCTCGCGGACCAGCTCGGCCGCCGCGGCAACGCCCGCCGGGTCGGTCACGTCGAGGGTCACCGGCGTCGCGCCCAGACCGGCCGCGGCGTGTTCGGCGGCGGCCGGGTCGCGGCTGCCCAGCAGGACGGTGACCCCCTTCCCGGACAGCTGCCGGGAAACCTCCCGGCCCAGCCCCCGGTTCGCCCCGGTCACCAACGCGATGGTCACGAAGCCCTCCGCAGGAGCCGCCGAAGCCAGTCGACCCGGCTGCGGCGGGCTGCCCGGGACACTGCCGCGTCGGGGACCCACCAGTCGAAGCTGTGGAAGGCACCCGACCAGATGTGGAGCTCGGCGTCTCCGCCGGCCAGCCAGATGCGGCTCGCGTAGTCCACCGTCGAATCGCGCAGCGCTTCGACGGCGCCGACGTCGAGGTATGCGGGCGGGAGCCTGGCGAGGTCGGTGGCGCGGGCGGGCGCCGCGTACGGGGAGACGTCGGTGGTGCCGCGACGGTCGCCGAGCAGGGCGGTCCAGCCTGTGCGATCCGATGTGCCGTCCCACAGCCCGGTCTCGGCCTGCTGCACCGAAGAGGGGGTGTCGCAGCGGTCGTCGAGCATGGGGCACTGGAGCAGCTGCCCGAGGGGGCGCGGGCCCCCGCGATCCCGGGCGAGCAGGGCGACGCCGGCGGCGAGGCCTCCGCCGGCGCTGTTGCCGCTGACGACCACCGCTTCCGGGCGCAGGCCCTGGTCCGCCGCGGCACCCATCACCCAGCGGAGCCCGGCGTAGCAGTCCTCCACGGGGGCCGGGTCGGGGTGTTCGGGCGCGAGCCGGTATTCGACCGACACGACGGCACATTGCAGTTCCTCGGCACGTTCGAGCTCGTCCGCCAAGTCCACGGCGCGGTAACCTCCGGCGACCATGCCGCCCCCGTGGATGTTGAAGAGCACCGGGTGCGGCGGCGGCGTGCGCGTGGGACGGCAGACGAGAAGCCGGACGCTCTCGGCGCCGGACGGACCGGGGGCGTGGTGTTCCTCGAAGTCGAACGCCCCTCCGCGGCGGATCTCGTCGTCGGACAGGGTGCCCGCCGCCCCCCTGGCCCGGCTGGCCGTGATCTTGTCCCGGGTCAGCGGCAGGTCCAGCTCCCGGCGCAGCCGGGCCACCGGTCCGGCGAGTTCCGGATCGAACCGCGGCGGTGGCCCGGGCCGGGTGGCCGCACCGGTCCTCGCGGAAATCTTCACGGGGCCGGCTCCGCGGCCTCGGCCGCACTCCGCTCCAGCCGGTCGGCCATGGCGGCGATCTCGTCGTCGGAGGCGGTCAGCGGCGGCGAGACGATGACCGCCTCGCCCGGCTGGCGGAGCAGCAGGCCGTTCTCCTTCGCCCGCTCGACCAACCGGGCGGCGGCGTCCCAGGTCGACAGCTCGACAACCACGATCAGGCCGCGACCGCGGACGTCGACCACCTCGTGCCGCCCGGCGAGCGGGCCGAGCCGGTCCAGGAGGTCCTTGCCGAGGCTGCCGGCCCGGGCGACCAGGTTCTCCTTCTCCACGACGTCGAGCGTGGCGAGCGCGGCGGCGCAGGAAACGGGGTGTCCCGAGGTGGTGTGCCCGTAGCGCACCCCGCCGATGTTCGGCTCGTCGCGGAAGCTGTCGTGGATACGCCGGTGCACGCTCACCGCGCCGATAGGCAGGTAACCACCCGCAAGCGCCTTGCTGCCGACGAGGATGTCGGGGGTGGCGTCCTCGTGCTGGAAGGCGTACATGCGCCCGGTCCTCCCGTACGCGGTGAACACCTCGTCCAGGACGAGGAGGGTCCCCGTGCGGTCGCAAAGCCGCCGCAGCTCCCGGAGGAAACCCTCGGGCAGCACGACGCCGCCCCCGACGTTGAGCACGGGTTCCACCACCACGGCCGCCGGCCAGTCGTCCTCGTCGTCGCCGAAGGCGCGCTCGAACGCCACCACCAGCGGATCCAGTGCCTCGGGCCCGGCCATGCGGATCGGCGAAAGCGGCAAGTCGATCTTGATCACGTCCAGTACCGCACCGAATCCGTGATCCACCCGGGGCAGGCCGGACAGGCTGCGGGTCAGCAGTGTGGAGCCGTGGTAGCCGCGAGCGAAGCTCACGAACCGGTGGCGCGGCTTGCCGACGTTCGACCAGTAATCGGCGGTGATCAGCGCCGCCGCCTCCATGCCCTCGGACCCGCTGTTGACGAACAGGGTCTTGGCCATGTCCGGCGGCAGGTGCGCAGCGAGCCGCTCGGCGAGCAGCCCCGCCGGCTCGTGGCTGCCGAGCGACAGGTCGAACTGGTGCAGCTGCCGCACCTGCGCGGTGATCGCTGCTTCGACCTCCGGCCGGGCGTACCCGCAGGTGGTGTTGAGCGAGGAGGCATCTAGGTAATCCTTGCCGTCGACGTCCCAGACCACCGAGCCCGCGCCGTGCGACAGCAGGAGCTCCGAGCGGTCGGCGCTCAGCGGCGACCACGGGTGCCAGACGTGCTGCCGGTCCCGGGTGCGAGCGTGGCCGGCGTCCCTCGTGTGGTTCATGTCAACCCCTTCGGCGTCTGCGGTGGTAGAGGTTCCCGAACCGGACCGCCCTGGGCTAGGAAGCCCTGCACGAGCTCGAAGGGCGGTTCGGCGACCAGGTAGAAGTGGTGGCCGGGGACCACGCGTTCCTGCCAACCTCCGTCGGTCAGTTCCGGCCAAGGTCGCCGGTCGGCGTCCTCGTCTTCGTCGCCGACGATGGTCAGGACCGGGGTCCGCAGCCGGGGCAGGGCGCGGAAACCGTAGTCGTGCAGGATCTGCCCGTCGCTTCGCACGTAGGGCAGCACGAGCTCTCGGAACACCGGGTCGGCGACGATCGCGGGGTCGGTGCCCCCCAAGGTCAGCAGCCGCAGGACGAGCGCGTCGTCGTCGTCCTCCGCCGACGGCGGCCCGGGGTACGGCGCCGCCCGGGTGCCCGAGGCGATCAGCCCGGCAGGCTCGATGCCTGCGGCCTCCAAGGCCCGTGCGGTCTCCAAGGCGACGACCGCGCCGAAGCTGTGCCCGAACAGGGCGATCGGCCGGTCAGCCAACGGCTCGGCGGCCTCCGCGATGGCGGCCGCCAGGGCCCGCAGATCCGTCGGCGCGGGTTCGCCGATGCGCTCGGCGCGGCCCGGGTAGCACACGCCGTGCACCTCCATCGCGCCCAGGTGCTCGCCCCAGCCGCGGAAGAAGGAGGCAGAGCCGCCCGCATGGGGGAAGCACAGCAGCCGCAGGCGGGGATGCGCGAGCGGCTGGGCGCACTGGAACCAGGGGTCGGGAGGGGCCGTCATTCCGCGCCCGCCTGCCGCCGGTTGAGCCGCTCGGCCCGGGCCGCGAGCACGTGCCGGGCGGCGGCGAGCCGGCGTTCGGTGAACGCCTGCTCGTGGCCGTCCGACGTGGCGAGGTCACGGATCAGCTCGGCCTGGGCCGCCACCGTCGTGTGCCGGAAGAGCGCGACGACCGGCGGCCGCACGCCCGCTCGCCGCTCCAGTGCGTCCTGCAGTGTGAAGACGGCATAGGAGTGACCGCCCGCGTCGAAGAAGTTGGTGTCGTCGGGCACCTCGCTCAGCATGAGCACCTCCGCCCAGGCTGCGGCGACCTCCGCGGTCAGGTCCCCCGGGAGCCCGGGGGCGGGGTGCGTTGCCCCAGGCGCGGGGACCGGCGGCCGCCCCGCCCTCAGCTCCGCGCGCAGCGCCGCGTGGTCGATCTTGCCGTTGACTGTGCGCGGGAAGTCCGCACGCAGGACGATCCGCGCGGGCACCATGGCCGGCGGCAACCGGTCGGCGAGCCTGGCACGGACGTACTCCGGGGTGGTTCCCGGCGCGGCGACCACGGCTGCTTCGAGCGCGGTGTGCTCGCTGTCGACGAGGACAGCGGCGTCCTCCACACCCGGGATGCCGGCGAGTTCCGCCTCCACCGCGCCGAGTTCGACGCGGTGCCCGCGCACCTTGGTCTGCCGATCGCGACGGCCGCGGAACTCAAGCCTGCCGTCGCTCGTCCACCGGGCGATGTCCCCAGTGCGGTACATGCGCGCTCCCGGTATCCCGGCGAACGGATCGTGCACGAAGGCGCGGGCGGTGTCGCCGGGGCGGCCGAGGTAGCCCCGCGCAACGCCGACGCCGCCGACGAACAGTTCGCCGTCGGTCCCCGGCGGGACCGGGTCGAGCAAGGCGTCCAGGACGTAAAGCCGTGCCCCGGGCACCGGCTTGCCGATGGTCACCCGGCCGGCCGCCCGGAACCGGTGGTAGCTGGCCCACACCGTGGTCTCGGTCGGGCCGTACTCGTTGACCAGCTCGGTGGCCGGCAGCGCCTCGAAGTGCTTTCGCACCAACGACTCCGGAAGGGTTTCCCCTGCGACGACGACGGTGGTGAGCGTGCGCAGCCGCTGGAGGCCCACCCGGCCCCCGGCGTCGAGGATGGACCGGTAGAGACCGGGTACGCACAGGATCTGCGTGACCCCGTGCTCTTCGATGAGCCCGACGAGCTGCTGGGGGTCGCGCGCCTGCTCGGCGGTGGCCACGACCAGGCAGCCGCCGGAGGTCAGCGTGCCCCAGATACCGGCGACCGACGAGTCGAAGCACAGCGGTGAGACCAGGAGGAACACCGCTCTGCCCGGGTAAACGTGGCGACGCGCCAATGTGGACGCGGCGAGCTGCCGGTGCTCGACGAGCACCCCCTTCGGAGCACCGGTGCTCCCCGAGGTGTAGATGACGTACGCGGGGCTGTCGGGCCGCACCGGGACACCCGCTGCCGCAGGCGGTTCCGGTTCGTCGTCGGCCGGCCGCGCGGCGACGGGGACGGTGTCGTAGCCGCGGCATCGGTCGTCGTGCCCCTCGCCGCGGACGACCACCCGGACCCCGGCATCCGCGAACAGCTCGCGGATGCGGCTGCCGGGGTGCGCCGAGTCGGCCGGCACGTACGCGGCACCACTGCACAGGATCCCCAGTACCGCAGCGACCATCTCCGTCGACGGTTCGACGAGGACACCGACCCGGCCGCCCGGAGTCACGCCGGCGCCGGCCAGATCCCGCGCGACCAGCCGCGCCCGGTGCACCAGCCCCCGGTAGTCCGTCACCACCCCACCGGACACCACCGCCACGTCGTCCGGATAGTGTTCCGCCACATGGAAAACACGCTCGTGCACGGCGGGTTCCCCGGCGAACGGCAGCACCTCCCCCAACCCCAGCGGCCCGGCTTCGCCGAGGCCACCGGTCGTGGTTCCCGTACCCGGCATCACAGCTGGATCCGTTGATGACACGTGCATCCACCCCCTATTGGCGAACGGCGGCAGCCGCCGACGAGCCCGATTCCTGTGATGGCGAATGAGCAGCCTGTCCGTACCCGGCTGAGCGACGGGATGGCCGGGCGTGGCCGGCTCACCGTCGTCACCGAGGCTAGGTTCCCGTCCTGGTGTTGGCAAACAAGACCCCAGCGCCGTCACGGCCGGGCCACCCGCCAGACGACCTCAGTGGACAGTGGCCCGTGCCGGCCCAGCAGCGCGCCGGTCCCGTCGGTTTCCAGCATCGTGGCGACGAGGCTGAGCTGGGACGCGTAGCACAGGACCGCGTCCCGCTTGCCGGACCACGTGGCGTCGTCCAGAGTGAATTCGTGGCTCGCGTCCACAATGCACCCGCCGTCGGCCGGACCGGAGAACTCCGGCGATCCACCGAACTGCACGCGGGGCCAGCCGGGATCCGCTGCGGTGTAGGGTAAATCGGCGTAGATCCAGGTCGCCGGGCCGCCCCGCAGGACGGGCAAGGCCACATCCCGGACGGCCCGGTGGTCGGGCTGGATCAGGCCGAGTGGGACGAACACGGCGGCGTCGGCGGCCAGGCCGGTGAGAAACTCTTCGAGCCCGGCGATCGGACGCCCGGCTCCGTACGGTCCGTCAGCATTGGGCAGCACGACTTGGCGGGCGCCGAGCAGGGCACAGGCGCGCCGGTCCTCGCCGAGTCTCATCGTGTACGCCTCTTCCGGGCGGACGAACCCGCAGTCGGAGTCCCAGCCCGACACCCTGAGCCCGGCCGGGGGTGGACCGCCGTGCGCGGTGACGACGGTGCTGGGCCCCCGGTGCGCGGCCAGCAACCCGCCCAAGGACAGCACCGCGTCGTCGAAATGCGGTGACAGCACGATGATGTGCCGGTCGTCGGAGACCAGTGATGCGGTCATCGGAGTCTCCCAGGGTCAGATACGCTCGGAACCGAGCGAAGCGAGCACGGCCGCCGTCTGGCCGCCCAGTGTGCGGCCTTCGAGCAGAGCCTGGGGCGACACCGTCACCCCCAGTTCCCGGTGCAGCCGCCGCACCAGGTGGACCACGAGGAGCGAGTCGCCGCCGAGGTGGAAGAAGTCGGCATGGTCGTTCGCTGCCTCGCTGCCGAGCAACTCGGTCCACAGCCGGGAAACGACCGCAGGCACATCGGGCGGCCCGTCGTCCGGGACCGGAGGTTTCCCGCTCCCGGTGCCCGCATCGGAGGCACCCACGACTTCGGGGGCCAGCCACCGGCGGCCGGCGAAGGGGTAGGTCGGCAGGCGGGCGCGGTGGCCGCCGACGCACAACCGGCCGGTGTCGACGTTCCCGCCCACAGCCCACAGCCGCCCCAACGCGGCCAGCACGGCTTCAGCGCCGTCGGTCCCGCCGCGGTGCGGGGACAACGGCACCGCAGTGGTACCCAGTGCGGTGGCCATCGTGGCCAAGGTCCGCCCCGGGCCAGCCTCGACGGCCACGCAGCCGGGGTACCCGGCAGCCACGGCTCCGAGTCCGTCGGCGAACCGGACCGGTCGACGCGCCTGCCGGACGAAGTCCTCCGCGGCCACGACGCTGCCCGGCGGCAGCACCTCCCCCACCCAGTTGGCGGCGAACGCCACCCGAGCCGGCCGAGGTACCAGGTCGCCTGCCGCTTCGGCCAGCGCGGGGACAGCGCGGTCGACGAGTGCGGAGTGGAACGCCCGCTCGGTCGCCAGCCGCCGGGTGTGCACCCGGTCACCGAGCCAGGACCCGAATTCCGCCACCGCGGCGGCGGGTCCCGCCACAACACAGTTGTCCGGTCCGTTGACCGCCGCGATGTCCAGGTGCGCACCCCCCGCGGACAGCAACTCCCGGGTCCGCGCCTCGTCACAGCCCAGGGCCAGCATGGCGCCGGGCGGGCAGCCCTGCATGATCCGGCCTCGCTCGACGACGAACCGCGCGGCCGACGGGAGGTCGAGGATCCCCGCGACGCAGGCCGCGGTGATCTCACCGAGGCTGTGGCCGAGCACTGCGGCCGGCACGACACCCAGTTCCGCCAGCCCGGAAGCAACGGTGTAGCCGAGCGCGAAGAGCGCCGGCTGTGCCAGCTCCGTCGTGGCGAGGTCCGCAGCCGACGAGTCGCGGTCGAGCAGGGCTGCGCGCACTCGGGCGCGGACGTCCGCGGGGAACTCGATCAGGCAGAGCTGCAGTGCGCCGAGGAATCCCGGCAGGACCTCCGCGAAGGCCAGCGCCATGCCGGGGTACTGGGTTCCCTGCCCGGGGAAGAGGAAGACGACAGGTGAGCTGCCACCCTGCGGGACACGGCCCGCCGCGCCGGCGCCCGCCCTGAGCCGGTCGGCGACTTCCGCGATGCTGCGCCCCACGACGGCGAGGCGTTCGGGCAGCGCCGCGCGGCCGGTGGCCAGCGTGGTCGACACGTCCGCGAGGTCGACCTCCGTCGTCGCCAGGTGCTCGGCCAGCCGGGTGGCCGCCGTGGCGAGAACGCCCTCCTCGGCGGCGGACAGGAGGACGAGGCGGGGCCGCCGGTCCGGAACGGCCTGCCGCAGCGGAGCCGGAGACGCCTGCTCGACCACGACGTGGACGTTCGTGCCGCCGATGCCGAAGGCGCTCACCCCGGCGCGCCGGGGTTCCGGGCCGCGCCACGGCTCGGCTTCGGTGGGGATGCGCAGCGGGGAGCCTGCCGTTTCCAGCAGCGGGTTGGGGCCGGTGTAGCCCGCGATCGGCGGGACGACCCCGTTGCGGAGCACGAAAAGCGCCTTGACGAGTGCCGCGAGCCCGGCCGCGGCGTCCAGGTGGCCGATGTTCGCCTTGAGCGCCCCCAGAGCGATGGAGCCGGGCGGGGCGCCCCCCGCGTGGAGGGCGGCCGTCGCCGCGGTCCATTCGATGGGATCGCCGATTCTGGTCCCGGTTCCGTGCGCTTCGAGGTAGCCGAGGGAAGCCGCACTGACGTCGGCAGCGTCGAGGGCGGCTCTGATGACCGCTTCCTGGGCAGCCGCCGACGGGGCGTAGAAGCCGGCTTTGGCGGCACCGTCGTTGTTGACCGCGCTGCCCAGGATCACTCCGTAGGGTTCGGGACCGTGGTCCAGGACGTCGGACAACCTGCGCAGCACGACGCAGACGACACCCGACCCCGCCACGACACCGTCGGATTCCCTGTCGAAGGGCCGGCACCGGCCCGTACGGGACTGGATGCCCCCGGGGGACCGCAAGTAACCGGCCTGGGGAAAGGCGACGCCGGCACCGGCGACGACAGCCTGGTCGCAGTCACCGGCGGCCAGTGCCTGACAGGCCAGGTGGACGCCGACCAGCGAAGAGGAGCACGCGGTCTGCACGGCGATGGCGGGACCGGTGAGCCCCAGCTTGTACGCGATGAGGCCGGCGACGAAGTCCGGTTCCGTCCCGTGCAGCGCCTCCTCCAGCACCACAGGATCGAGTTCACCGTTGACGAGCATCCGGCGCAGGTACCCGCTGCCGCTCGAAGAGGCGAAGACGGCAGTCACCGGCCGGTGGGCGCCGAAGCCCGTGCCGGCGTCCTCGAGTGCGGCCCACGCGCCCTGGAGCATCAGACGGTGCTGCGGATCAAGCATCTCCGCGTCCCGCGCGCTCATCCGGAAGAGGGTGTTGTCGAATTCGTCGGCGTGATCCAGGTAGCCGTGCACGGGGACGTACTCCGGATCGTCCAGCAGCCCGGCCGGAACCCCAGCGTCGAGCAGCTCCCGGGGTTCGAAGCGTTTCGTCCGTACCTGACCGCTGGTCAGCACCGACCACCAGTCGTCAAGGCCGTGCACCCCGGGAAGGCGCGCCGAGATGCCGACCACCGCGGTGTCCATGGAGCGGTCGCGGTCCATCAGGCCCCTCCCACGTCGTGTCGATCGCTGTTCAACCGGGGAAACTCTCTGGTTGCACAGCGGCCCCGTCGGGCTTCACGGCACATCGGCCATCACCGTGTCCGAATCACGGATCCGCTCGTTGAGATGGAGCGCGATGCTCGTCCACACCTCGGAGCACCGGCGCGCGGCGGTCGCCGCGGTCACCAGGCAGTGCATCGGGACGCTGTCGACGTAGCGCTGCCACTGCGCGGTGGGCAGTGTCCCGATCGCGAGCAGGCGCAGCAGGTTGCGCCCGGCTTCGCTGAACCGCATGGAGGGATCGCGCTTGAGGTTCTCGAGGTGCGTCGCGTGCAGCTGCAAAGGATCGGCCGCGGCCCGGAGGCCACCGGTGTCGCCGTTCGGCCTGTGCTCGGCGTTCCGCTGCCGGTCCGGCACGGGGTCCTGCCCCGACGCCAGGCGCTTGCGGACATCGCGCACCGTTCCCGTCGACACGCCCGCCCGCCGCGCGACCTCCCGCAGGCTCGCTTGGGGAAGGTCGTTGAGCACCTTCCGGACCCGCCGCCGGGACTCCGCGGGATCGACCGGCCGGGCCTTCCCGTCCACTCCGACGCGGGAGTGCGGGACGGCGCCCGTCCCCGCGGTGTTCCGGCGCAGCGATCCGACGGTCTTGGACGACAACCCAGCGATGTCCGCGATGGCCCGGTCCGACCACGTCGGGTGGCTGCCGATGATCCGGACGGCCGCCTTCCGCCGGTCTTCCGGCGACAGCGGCAGCCCGTGTGCCCGGTTCAGGCACACCGCGAGGACGAAGGCGTCCTCGCGGCTACCGTCGAACAGCACGGCATCGATGAACTTCTGCCCGCGCAGGGCAGCCGCCCGCAGCCGGTGCATCCCGTCAATGACCCGCTTGGTAGCGCTGTCCACCACGATGGCGGGAACCCCGTCCTCGACGTCGGCTAGGGTCCGGACGTACCCGGCGTCTTCTCCGTCCGTGCGCAATGATTCGGCGGGCAACAACTCGTCGACAGCCACGCGCACCGGCCGGCACCGGGCCAGTTCCTCGTCCAGACCGCAACGGCCACCACCGCCCCTGGACGCCCAGTCCTGCGGTGCGTTACCGGGCCCGACCATGTTCTACCCCCTGATTGCTGATCCAGTTTCTTCGCGCTGCCCGAGTCAGGAGGGAGCGCGCATTTCCGGATTCCCGTGAAGCGGCCCACAGCAAGAAAAATCGGCCACCCGTCGGGTGAATAACCCGCCATCACACAAGGCAGATACGGCCCACTATAGGCAACTCCCAGTTCACGAGCTCCGCTGTTCAACGTACAAACGGCCGCCGCCGGAAACAAGGAAGATCACAATCTTCACCCGATGCGCCCAACATGGCGGCCACAGCAGTTATTTCGGCGCACCGCGGAGCGATGGCAGAAAGCGCTATCCGACAGCGTCATCGAGGATCTCGAAGCAGATCACCCACGCCGAGACACGTGCAGATTAATTGTCACTGACAGTACGGACTGACAGACTCCGCAACAACGTCGAATCCACCAAACGGACGGATCCGCCATCGCCCGCCCTCAATGACCGAGGATCACCAAACCACTCTCGGAACTTGGTGCGCATGGGCCGTCAACCGGACACGGCGAGCCCGTTTCGCCGATCTGCGCCTTCAGGCGAGTGGACACACCAGCACAGCCGCATGCTCCATCCTCCCTGACCCGGCACCGAAATCACAGACAACCGAGGTCTCACTGAGAGTTTGCACGAGCCCACGGGGAGTGTCCAGGGCCAGCGCGTTGACTTTTCACCTGAAATGCCGGCGGACAGGAGGTGTCGCCCGGACGCACAGGGCTCCGACGCGGGACGTCGCCTTGAGGGATGTCTCGTCACTGCTGTTGTGGTTGGCGGGGCTGGTGTTGCGGTCAGGCGTCGAGGAGGATGTTGTGCAGGTTCGCGATGCCGGACACCGTGTCGGCGAGGGTGCTGGCGGCGCGGCGGTAGTCACGGAGGATCTTGAGGGTTTTATCCGGGCCGGGACGTGCTCGACACGGGCAGGAACCTTACGGTGGGTCGCGTTGAGATCTTCCTTCCAGTCCGGCAACGCGCTGCTATCGCGGGTTGAGCCATGCCCGGCCGGTCCGCGAGCGTCTCGGCGATACCGCAGTCGCGGTAGACAGTGCAGTCGTTGCGGCTTCCCGGTTGCGGATCTCGGGTGGCAATCACCAGCCGCGTTTCGGCGTCGATCGCGACCTGCACGTTCGTTCGAGTACCGGTAATTCCTCGACGGTGTCGCCAGCCGATGATCCCGGGCCGGGACCAGGGCGCCGTCCACGATCGCGACCGCGTCGACCCGGCGTTTGCGGACCGGCGCCAGTGCCAGCAGCGGGCCGATCGTGTCGATCACCCGGTGCGCCGCGGAATGCGAAACCCCGAACAACGCGCCCCCATCTGGCGCATCGTCAGCTTCGTCCGCCAGTACCTTGGTGACCAGCAGCACGCGGCCGGCCAGCGGCAACGCAGCACTGCCGGCCAGGGTGGCCGTCCGCGATCTCGTCTGCGCCCCGCGTCGCGACCAGCCGCACCAGCTTGCGCGACGCCGCCGAAGCCCTCGGGTGCCCCCCGCCAGCAGGACGCCTTCGGTAAACAGGTCGACCGCTGGTCCTCGATCGCGAGCGCCGACGCCGCGGGCGAGCAAGGTCACGGGATCCCGACACGCAAAACTGCGCAACGATCTTCGTTGCATAAGAAGAGTCCCACCTTCAGAAGCACACAGCTTCACTTGGAGCAGCGGACGCTGTCACGGCAGGAACGCTAACCTCGCTCACGCAGCACCTTGGGGTCGGAAAGGTCCAAACCACTCAGATGCACTATGGCGCAGATCACATAATGCTCCAATTGCTGCAGCGTATTCGTCCGGCGGCGCGCGCGAAACAGCGATGTCCCCTCTGCCTCGCAATGCCGCACCCGCTGTCGCATTGATGGTCAATTGTGCTATTTATGCAAATCGGCCTCCGGTGCTCGAGAACTCGCAACGAGCAATGATCAGAACCTGCGGATGGTCCCCGGCGAGGTGACGTGAGAGGGCGCACCTTCCCGAGGATGATCTGAAAGGTTCGAAGTTCTGATCAGGCCAGCGTTGGCGCGCTGGTTCGGGAAGGCACGCCCATGCTCACCGTAGTCCCTGGCCCCGCATCCGGCGACAACGACCGGCCGGCCACCGGCGAAGCATCGTTGATCGACCAGATCGTCCGCGAGGGCGCCCGCCGGATGCTGGCCGAAGCCCTGAAAGCCGAGGTCGACGCCTACATCGCCGCGTTCTCCGACGAGCGCGACGAGCACGGCCACCGCCTGGTCGTACGCAACGGCCACCACCAACCCCGGGAGGTGCTCACCAGCGCCGGAGCGGTGGAGGTGACCGCGCCGCGGGTCAACGACCGCCGCGTCGAGCCGGGCACCGGTGAGCGGAAGCGGTTTTCCTCGGCGATCCTGCCGCCGTGGGCCCGCAAGACACCGAAGATCACCGACGTGCTGCCTCTGTTGTACCTGCATGGTCTGTCCTCGGGTGACTTCGTGCCCGCGCTAGGCCAGTTTCTCGGCTCCGCGAAGGCCTGTCCGCGCCGGTGATCACCAAGCTGACCGAGCAGTGGAAAGCCGAACAACGTGCCTTCGCCGAACGCGACCTGGCCGGCATGGACTACGTCTACCTGTGGGCAGACGGCATCCATGTCAACGTCCGGCTGGAGGAACACAAACTTTGCCTGCTGGTGATGATCGGCGTGCGCGCTGATGGCCGCAAGGAGCTGGTCGCCCTGGCCGACGGCTACCGCGAGTCGACCGAGTCATGGGCCGACCTGCTGCGCGACTGCTCCCGACGCGGGATGACAGCTCCGGTGCTGGCTATCGGGGATGGCGCGCTGGGATTCTGGGGCGCGTTACGCGAGGTCTTCCCGGCCGCGCGGGAGCAGAGGTGTTGGTTTCACAAGATCGCTAACGTGCTGGCCGCACTCCCGAAGACCGCTCATCCCGGCGCGAAGAAGGCGCTGGCGGAGATCTGGAACGCCGAGGACCGCCGCCACGCCCTGGACGCGGTGAACGCCTTCGACGCCGTCTACGGGGCGAAGTTCCCCAAGGCGGTCGCGAAGATCACCGACGATGTCGAGGAGTTGCTGGCGTTCTACAACTACCCGGCCGAGCACTGGATTCACCTGCGCACGACCAACCCAATCGAGTCGACCTTCGCCACGGTGCGCCACCGCACCAAGGTCACCAAGGGACCAGGCTCGCGGGCGGCCGGGCTGGCGATGGCGTTCAAGCTGATCGAATCGGCCCAGGCCCGCTGGCGCGCGGTCAACGCCCCACACCTGGTCGCGCTGGTGCGCGCGGGTGCCCGCTTCGAGCGGGGTGTCCTGGTCGAACGCGAGGAGGACGCCGCGGCATGACACCCGACCGGCAACGTGCCCTGTTGTTCCTCGATATTGACGGAACGCTGCTGCCCTTCGGTAGCGACACCACCCGCGAACCACCCGGTGCCGGGGGCGATTCGTACCTGGACCGGCTCAACCCGCAAGTGGGGCCTCGGCTGGCCGCGTTGCCGTGTGACTTGATCTGGGCCACGACCTGGGAACAGGAAGCGAACACCGAGATGGCACCCCGGCTAGGGCTGCCGTCGTTGCCGGTCGTGCACTGCCGGAGCCCTCCGCTGAGCATGAGCGCGAAGACCAGTGGTTCGGTCTGCACTGGAAGACCCGCACTCTGGTGGAGTGGGCTGACGGACGACCCTTCATCTGGGTCGACGACGAGGTCACTGATGCCGACCGCGAGTGGGTGTCCACGCATCATCATGGCCGCGCTCTGCTTCACCACGTCGCGCCGTCCCGCGGTCTCATCGTCGAGGACATCATGGTCATCGACCACTGGCTACGGGCATCCTGAAAGCCCGCGATCCACAGGTATTGACAATTGCTCACCGACTGAGCGATGACGGGAATCACCCGTATCGGCGAACCGACCGAACCGCCTCCAACGACCGTGGGTCATCTCGCGGGAAGCGATCTACCCGAAACCAAGCCGAAGGTCCGGCCCGAGGCCCGCACGCCAGCGAACCCAACCAGAAACACCGATCCCACGTAATCCCCCCTCGAAGGGGCCTGCTGTACACGCCACCGACATCGAAGTGCTCTGCCCCTCCAACCCCCACGACCCCGGCTGGACACGAGGCTGGGAAGCCCCCGCCGTCGCTGCGTGGTTCGTCCAAGCAGCGATCAACAACGTCGATGCCGAACCCCTCCCCGACGAACCCCCACCGCCGGCGCTCCACCTCGTCCACTCCCACGGCCGCCGTTACGCACTGATCGCCACCGACGACCACTGCTCCACTGAAATCACCGTGCAGGCGATACCCGAGCACCACCTCCACAACCCCGAACAACACCAACCCGCGAGCACCGACCACCCGCCCTTCTAGCCACCCCACCAGCACCGCGCCGGTGCCCCAAAGCCACGGCAGACGCTCGAGCACCGCGAAGCCGGACCGACCAAGGCTGCACCAATCAGGCAAGGGACAACCCAACTCACGGCCATACGGGCCAATCACGTTCGATAGGAGACTCAACACCGTGGCGACACTCGAAGAGTTGGAACGGCGGCTGGTGGCCCTCGAGGAGCGCATGGCTCAGATCGCGCAGGACGCTGCAGCCGCTCGTGTGCTGGCCGGCGGTGCCGATCGGGACGTCACCCAGGTCAGCGAAACCCTCGCGGCTCACACCCGCGTGCTCAACGCACTGCGAGAGACGCAGCTTAAAGATCGCGGCGAGACCGACACCCTCGCCGGTCGAGTCGACGAAGGCTTCGGCAAGTTGACCGCAGGCATGACCGACATCTCCAGCCTGCTTCGTGAGCTCATCGATCGTCAGTGAGCCCCGCGGTCGCTGGTTGATCTGAGGCGCGGGGATGCATCCGGCTCGCCGCAGGCCCGCCGGGGCTCGGCCGGCGTCGTCGAGTACAGGCTGCGCCGATCGGGTCTACCTCGCCGTGACGGGGCGGGGCGACGGGGGTACCCGCGCGATCGCGCCCACGATCAGCTCAACCCGACCGGGCACGGCAGGCCGAGGGCTTGTGCTACGTAGCGCGAGGTTACAGCCGCGGTCTGCCGTCGCACCCGGGTAAGACCACCAGACAGCTCTGGCCGGCGAACAGATCGCCCGATGCGGGCGAGTCAGATGTCCAGGCGCTCCGGACGGGGAAACGCACGCAGGTTCTCTTCCGCAATATCCCACTCGACGTCGCGAATTCGCCTGTCACGGGTGAACTTGGCGCGTGCCGCCGCGAAGGTGTCGAAGACCTCGAAGACCTCGACGGTGCCGGCGTCGTAGGCCCAGTGGTGGATATACACCACGAACCGTCCTAGGGCGTGTCCTCAAAGTGGGTGAGAGTGACCTGCTTTGATCTTGGGTTGTGGTGCGTAGGCATGAGTTGACCGATGAGCAGTGGCAGGTGATCGCACCGTTGCTTCCCGTGTCGGGTGCGAAGGGGCGTCCGCGGGTTGATGACCGTCGGGTGCTCAATGGCATGTTGTTCAAGGCCAAGACCGGTGTGGCGTGGCGGGACCTGCCCGAGCGGTACGGACCGTGGAAGACCGTGTACAACCGGTTCTGGCGTTGGTCGCGCAACGGGACTCTCACGATGCTGGTGACGCGGGTGCGGGTGATCGCCGACGCGATCGACGAGCTCGACCGGGAGGTCTCGGTCGATTCCAGCATCGTGCGGGCGCACCAGCACGCTGCCGGCGCCCGCCGCGCGGGCACGCCTCACACAGGGGGAGTCCGGGTCGTACGGCGGGCACAGCGAGCCAGATGATCATGCCATCGGCCGGTCCCGTGGCGGACCACCACCAAGATCCACCTCGCTTGCGACGGTCACGGGCGACCGCTCTCGGTCGTCCTCACCGGCGGCAACGTCAACGACTGCACCATGTTTACCGACGTGCTGACTGGAATCGAGTTCCGCCGGCCGGGTCCCGGGCGGCCGCCGACCCGGCCGAGCAGGGTGCTGGCGGACAAGGGCTACTCCAGCCGTGCGATCCGCTCCTACCTGCGTCGGCGGCACATCCCGGCGACCATCCCCGAACGCCGTGACCAGCAGGCCAACCGACAGCGCCGCGGCCGAATCGGTGGACGCCCACCGGTCTTCGACCGCATCGCCTACAAACACCGCAACATCGTCGAACGCTGCTTCAACCGCCTCAAGCACTTCCGCGCCATCGCCACCCGGTTCGACAAGACCGCCATCTCCTACCAAGGCATGCTCGACCTGGCCACCCTGCTCATCTGGCTTTGAGGACACGCCCTAGCTCCGTTGAACGGCCAGGCCTTGTCACCGGGTTTGTCACCGGCATCGGTATCGCCTTCGGTGCGGGGCTCGGTAGCTTGCTCTGGCCCAGCGCTGCCGTCGGGAAGCGCCGCGGCCCGCGTTAGCGCCAGGTGGCGAGTGACCAGGGGCCTTCGATCCACAGCTGTATTTCGGCGATGGGTGCGCGCGGGGCGAGCCACAGTCGCCAGTGTCCGTATCCGAGCCATCGATCACCAGCGTGCACGTCGGTGAAGGTGTTGGGGTTTTTGGACCGGACGACGATGCGCAGGCGTCGTCGTTCTCCGGCGTGGTCGAGGTAGTCCTCGTGCTCGTCGCGGAGCTGCTGGGTGTTGCCAGAGTGTGCAGTGCCGATGTCGCGGACCGTGCCGTGGACCGCGAGGGGGTGCCGGGTCTTCGGTGGCCGTTCCAGGTGGGCGGCGATCGCGGCGGCCTCGGTCGCGTGGCGGCAGAACTGGTTCCACCGCAGTTTCTTCCCGGCGTAGCGGGCTCGGAATCGGCGCGCTGCGTCGGGGTCATCGTCGAACTCACGCAAGAGCCGCAGGATGGCGGCGGCGGTACTCAGTGCCGGGACGAGCGTGTGGTTGGAGGTGGTGACGCTCAAGCGGGCTGTGGGCTCGCCAGGGTTACCGGGTGGCCGGGGGTCGGGCGGTTCGATCGTGTCGGGGTCCGGTAGCCGCAGCTCGTAATCCTCGCCGTCTTTGACCAGAGTGCCTCGGCTGTCGCGGATGAGGTTCTCGGCGCGGTTCTTGAAGTCGTAGTCGCAGCCCGGGTCGTGTCCGCCGTTGCCTGTCAGGCGGTAGAACGCTATCACCTGGGTCGTCCCGCCATTGGGTGTGCGGCGCGGGTAGGACGGCACCGCGATCACAGCGGTGGTACAGGCGCCGCAGTGCAGCGGCTTGTACGCCTCGAACGGAGGCGGAACCGCGTCGATGGCGGCCCGCCCGTATCTTCGCCCGCGGCTGTCTCGCGCCGCAGGTATCCCCACCCGCTCAGCCATAGCCCCCTCGATATCGACTCGCCAGCCAATATCGACATTACCGAGTCTAAGGGATGTCTCGTAACTGATCTTGTGGTTGGTGGGGCTGGCGTTGTGGATCAGTCGGCGAGGAGGATGTTGTGCAGGTGCGCGATGCCGGAGACGGTGTCGTTGAGTGTGCTGGCGGCGCGGCGGTAGTCGCGCAGGATCTTCCAGCACTTCATCCGGGCCAGTGCGTGCTCGACGCGGGCACGGATCTTGCGGTGGCCGGCGTTGAGGTCTTCCTGCCAGTCCGGGAGATCGCTGCTGTCACGAGGTTTGCGGTAGGGCATGATCACGGCCGGGTTGCCCTGGTAGCCGCCGTCGGCCATCACCGGACGCCCCGCCAGTCCCTGCTCGATACCGCAGTCGCGGTAGACGGTGCAGTCGTTGCGGTTGCCCGGATGCGCGTCGCCGGTGGCGATCACCAACCGGGTGTCCGCGTCGATCGCGACCTGCACGTTCGCCGAGTACCGGTAGTTCTTCGACGGCTCCGCCAGCCGGTGATCCCGCGTCGGCACCAGCGTGCCGTCCACGATCGCGATCGCGTCGATCCGCCGCGTGCGGACCGGGGCCAGCGCCAGCAGCGGTCCGATCGTGTCGATCACCCGGTGCGCCGCCGAATGCGACACCCCGAACAACGGTCCGATCTGGCGCATCGTCAGGTTCGTCCGCCAGTACGTCGCCACCAGCAGCACACGATCAGCCAGATCAAGACGCCACTGACGGCCAGGCCGGCCATCGGCGATCTCGTCGCCGCCGCGTTTCGCCACGACCCGCACCAACTTGCGGAATTGACCCGGTTCCAACCCCGTGAACGGGGCAATCCACTCCGACCGCGACGCCGAGATCACCTGCACCACACCATGATCAACCAACACCCCCAACCGACCCACACCGGGTTACGAGACATCCCTTAGGCCCCTCTGCTGCCGAATTCGCCCACGTGACCTGGCGTGACCACTGCGGCGACGGCCTGGGAAACGCGTTGTCGAAGGCCGGCTGGGCTATGTTCGTCGAGGGCGATACGGGCGCGGGTCGAAAGCGATACGGCAGTCGGTGTTGGTCTCCGTGATGGTCGGTGGCGAGGTGAGCGGGCGATGCCCAATGTGGAGGAGTCGGGGCAACGCGATCGGCGCTTGGTTCTGGAGTTCATCACGGAGGATCCGTGGGAGCAGCAGCTGGCTCGGGACTACTGGCTCGTGGATGGCGACGGGAAGTTCGTCTACAAGGTCGGTGACCTGGAGCGGCGGGCCTACGACGAGCGTCCGGCGTTAGCCCGGCAGCGGATCCCGGGTTTGGCGTACTACCTGCGTAAGCGGGTCCGTGCGCATGTCCCGGCGGCATCGTGTCCGGGCTGCGGTGCTCGTGTCCATGTCGACAACCGGCCCGACTATCAGAAGGTGCTCAAGCGGCTGGATGCAGGCGAGGTTCAGGCCTGCGCGCCGTGCCGTGCGTCCGCGGTCGACGCGGCAGATCGAGCGGTCGCCGTGAAGCGGTGGCGTGTGGACCACGGCTGGTACGACGAGCATCCGCCGGTGAAGGTCGCGGCCTTGTCGCTGCGGGAGGCAGTGAGCCTGCTGGCGGTATTTCGGGTGCCCTTCGACAGCGCGTTCACCTCGACCACGCCGCTGCAACGGTGGCGGCGGAGACTAGTGCCGCCTTACGCGGGAACCGAACTAGACGCCCGCGCGCGGTTGCGGGAGCTGATCAAAGCAGGACTCCTGTTCCCGCATCCGGACTGCCCGCCCTCGGGGTATCGCGCCGTCCACAGCCGGGCTCAGGAGGTGTCGCTCAACTTCGAAACGGCCCGCTTGACCGCACCTGGGCCGGGGCCGACCGGCCCGCGCAACGAAGCCCTCGTCGCCGATCTCGTGGCAGCGTTGACCGGTCCATGGCCCGAGCGGTGGCACCGGCAGCGCGCCGTGGAGTGCCGCAAGCTGCTGCACGCCGAGAACACCGGCTATCTGATCCGAGCGCTGCACGAGCGCGGCCTGCCCGCACCACGCCACGACCTCGAACGCGACATCATGGGCCGCCTGGCCGACAGGCTGACGCTGGCGGAGGCGGTCTACCTGATCGAGACCGCGACCGAGCGTGCGCACGAGCAACTCCGGCAGGGACATCTGGCCAATGTCCGCGAGGCCACCAACCAGGTCCTGGATCGCGTGCGCTGGTACCTCCGCCAGATCACTACGGGCGAGGCCGAGCCGAAGGCACTGACCGCTCTGCCGGCACCCTGCTCGATCGTCGCGACAACGTTCTTCCGTACCGCGATGAGACGGGATTCCGCCCTGCACGAACGCGCCGAGCCCCTCGATCTGCCACCCGCCACCGAGTCCACATGACGACGCGCTGTCGGTCAGCGCCGCTACGGTGGCAGAAATGACCACCTCCACGGCAACCCCGGACCCGTCCCACGGCAGCGACATCCTGACCGTGATCGCCCGCCACGTCGCGCTGCGCGAACACGTTCCCGGTCGCTGGTACGGTCCCTGCCCGTTCTGCACGTCGACGACCTTCCAGGTCCGCCCGCCTCACGGCACCTACCACTGCTTCGGGTGCGGCGAAGGTGGCACGGCAGCCACGTTCGCCGCCCGAATCCAACGCCATTGACTGCCGGTTCCAGTCAGACCGTTAGCCGATCACTCGCCACCTCAGTGTTCGTCGAACTTTGCGGAGTGTTCTTTGGCCGAACCTCCGCCACTAGAGCCCGCGATGTTGTTGCGCCAACCCGAAGTTGCTTCCGGAGCGTCTCCGCGGAGATCGGACGCCGGTAACGTCGCCAGTGGTCGGCGTCCGCGCGGCGAGCGCGCTCTACGAGTTCCTCGTCGAGAGCAGTAGTCCGGCGAGGCTCCGCTCCTACCCGCTGGTCATGAAGTAGGGCCGTGCGCCTGCGCGCATCCGGCTCCGCATCGTCACGCTTCGGCTCTGAAGACGAGGCGCCGGACGGTTGCCCTGGTCCAGGATCAGCGCTTGCGGCGCTAAGCGCGCGGAGCAGGCCAGGCCCGGCCTCGGCCCATCCGATCAGCAGGAGCGGGCCGACCGAGTCGAACGCGGCCTTACCCCACTGACCAGCACACACCGGGTCAGCAACGTTCAACAGCAGGGTCACCACGCTCGCCCCGACCAAGAGGCGCCGTGCCGGCCGAAGCACGTCATCGCTGGCCCCGGACAGCGCCAGGTGCCGCGTACCGACAAGCAACCCCAGCACCGTCAGATCAACAGCCGGTGCCACCAGCGGCGCCACAAACGCGGGTACCTGCAGCGTCAATGCCAGGTTCAACACATTGCCGAACCCGAAGAGGAAGGTGAGCCCGATGACCAACCCCATCGTGACCGTGACAAACCGAGCAACTGTCTGTGAGTTGGCGTTCATGAGGTGCTCCCACGCGAGCCCGGAAGCTCGAAGGTCGCCTCGACCGTCAACGTGCCGATGAGAAGTCCCTGGTCAGACCCGTTCCCATCCTTTGGTAGTCCCGCCGAGGGCGCCCAGGTCAGAGCGTTACTGTTGGTTTCGCGACCATTTCTGAGGCACACACCGCCCGGTCAATCCGGTCAGCGCTCTCGTCCCAAACGGGTCCGGGAATAGGTGTCCGTAGCGATCGAGCGCAATCGTGGCGGTTATGTGCCCAGCAGCTGCTGAACGATTTTCACCTCCGCCCCGGGGAAACCGTCAGCGATGCCGCCGCGTACCGCGGCTCATGGGGTGGAATCCCAACGGCCCGACGTCACCGACCACAGGATCGAACACGCGACGCCGGAAGTTCCGCACCCGCAGCACTGCGCCACGCGGGGCAAAGAACACCGGGGCAGCCGCCGCAGCTCGTCAACAGGGAACGCGGCAGCTAGCCCGCGGTTACTAGTCGCACCGAAGTTTCTCGAACCTGCCACGTGGACCGGGCGTCCGATCCGCCAGCTCGGCCTTCAGTTTCGGAACGATCACCGCACGCAGCGCGCAAAGCACTTCATCACGAATCTCGTCCTCGTTACTGCCGTCCCCAGCGAGGTGCCACCAGTGGTCAGCGCCGCATATGAG